>DATIQN010000051.1:0-128987 GCA_035470785.1 Croceibacterium sp.
ATGGACGAACTTCGCGGTGACCTGCGTGGCGCCCACGGGCACGGCCACGTGGAAGGCGTAGCTCTCGATGGGGTCGCGGGTCCAGGTAAGCTCCTGCCCGTTGGCCTGGAAATGCACGTCGGCGAGGAGGTTCATCGTCCCGCCCTTGCCGTGCTCGCCTGGGAGCCATTCGGGCAGCAGCAGGATCAGGTCGGTTTGGCCCGCGGGCACCGGCACCGTCTCGGTGACGCGGAACACGCGGCGCTGCACGTCGGTCGCGTCGATCTTGAGATCGATCGTGCCGGGAAAGGCCATATCACGGGCCGCAGGGACATTGCTAACGGCGGGAAACGGCTCGGGCACCGAGCGCGGCACTGGCGCGGCGGCGGCCGAAGCGGCGGTGGAGATCAGCAATGAGGCGACGAGCGGTGCGACCCGCGAATCAAGTTTCATGGGTAACGGCCTTGCCGTCTAACGCGCTGTTCCGCAAGCCTTCGGGCGAGCCCGCTTTGCGAACCGCCACAATCGGGCTAAGCGCGCGGGCACATGAGCAGCATCGAAACCCCCCGCCCGATCCGCGGCACGCAGGATATCTTCGGCCCCGAGGCTGAGGCGTTCGCCTACGTGGTCGAGACCTTCGAAAGGGTGAGGAAGCTATACCGCTTCCGCCGTGTCGAGATGCCGGTGTTCGAGAAGACCGAGGTGTTCTCGCGCTCGCTTGGCGAGACCACCGACGTGGTCTCGAAAGAGATGTACAGCTTCGAAGACCGCGGCGGGGAATCGCTCACGCTGCGGCCCGAGTTCACTGCCGGGATTGCCCGCGCGTACCTGACCGCCGGGTGGCAACAGTACGCGCCGCTCAAAGTTGCGACGCACGGACCGCTGTTTCGCTACGAGCGCCCGCAGAAGGGCCGCTATCGCCAGTTCCACCAGCTCGACGCCGAGATAATCGGCGCGGTCGAACCGCAAGCGGATGTCGAGCTGCTGGCGATGGCAGACCAGCTGCTGAAGGAGCTGGGGATTGCCGACGGGGTGACGTTGCAGCTCAACACGCTCGGCGATGCGGAGAGCCGTGAGGGCTGGCGCGCGGCGCTGGTGTCGTATTTTCGCGCACACCGGCACCAGCTGTCGGAGGACAGCCAGGAGCGCCTCGACCGCAACCCGCTGCGCATCCTCGACAGCAAGGACCCGCGCGACAAACCGTTCGTCGCGGACGCGCCGATGATCGACGACTACCTGAGCGGCGAGGCGCAGGGCTATTTCGGCAAGGTCTGCGAGGGGCTGCAAGCGGCCGGCGTGGCGTGGACCCGTGCACCGGCGCTCGTCCGCGGCCTCGATTACTACCGCCACACCGCGTTCGAGTTCGTCACCGACCGGCTCGGCGCGCAAGGGACGGTGCTCGGCGGTGGGCGCTACGATGGGCTGATCGAAACGCTTGGCGGGCCGCATACGCCCGCGGTCGGTTGGGCGGCGGGTATCGAGCGATTGGCGATGCTTGTGGGCGAAGGGCGAACTGACGTGACGGAATGCATCGTCGTCGTCGAGGACGACACGTTGCTGAAAGACGGTGTCCACGCAGTCGGCATGCTTCGCAAGGGCGGCTTGAGCGCGGAGCTTCTCGCAGCAGGGTCGCCCCGCAAGCGCTTCGATAAGGCGGTGAAACAAGAACCACGCGCGATCTTGGCGCTTTCATGGGCTGACGGCGCGGTGCGGCAGAGGTTTCACGGCAGCGAGGAGGACGAGGGCCTCATTCGCGCGATCGTTGCCGGCGAAGCATGACCATCCCCGAAGAGCGCCTCACGCAGATTTCGCATCGCTTTGCCGAGCTTGAGGCGCGCCTCGCCTCGGGTACGCTTGCGGCCGAGGAATTCGTCGCCGCAAGCCGCGACTACGCCGAACTCGAACCGGTGGCCAAAGCAGCTCAGGAAGTGCGTGAAATGCGCGCCGAGATTGCCGAGCTGTGCGCATTGACGCAGGACCCTGAAATGCGCGCGCTCGCCGACGAGGAACTGCACGATCTGCGCGAAAGGCTCCCCGAGGCGGAGCGCCGCCTGGCCATCGCAATGCTGCCGCGCGATTCCGCCGATGCGCGCCCCGCCATGCTAGAAATCCGCGCCGGCACCGGCGGCGACGAGGCGGCGCTGTTCGCCGCAGACCTGTTTCGCATGTACGAGGGCTATGCCGCGACGCAGGGCTGGAAGGTCGAAGTCGTCAGCCTCAACGCCAACGACCTTGGCGGGTTCAAGGAGATCGTCGCCGAGATCAACGGCACCGGGGTGTTCGCCAAGCTCAAGTTCGAAAGCGGCGTCCACCGCGTGCAACGCGTGCCTGTGACCGAAAGCGGCGGACGCATCCACACCTCGGCGGCGACCGTCGCCGTGCTGCCCGAACCGACCGAGGTCGATGTCCAGATCGAGGACAAGGACTTGCGGATCGACATCTATCGGGCGAGTGGCGCCGGTGGGCAGCATGTCAACAAGACCGATTCCGCCGTGCGCCTGACGCACTTGCCGACCGGCACCGTCGTTGCGATGCAGGACGAGCGCAGCCAGCACCGCAACCGCGCCAAGGCAATGGACGTCCTGCGCGCCCGCATCTACGAAAAGATGCGCAGCGAGGCGCACGGTGTCGAGGCCGAAGCGCGCAAGGCGATGGTCGGCAGCGGCGACCGCTCGGAACGCATCCGCACTTACAACTTTCCGCAGGGCCGGGTGACCGACCACCGCATCGGCCTGACCCTGCACAAGCTCCCCGAGGTACTCGCCGGCAACGGCCTGGGCGAGATGATCGACGCGCTGATCGCCGAGGACGAGGCCAAGCGCTTGGCCGCGATGGGCGCGTGATCACCGTCGCCGAGGCGCTGCGTGACGCGGCGCGACGACTGGAGACGGTAAGCGACACCGCCCGGTTCGACGCCGAATTGCTAATGGCCGAGGCCCTCGGGGTTTCGCGGTCGGAGATGCTTCTGCGACGCCTCGCTGAACCCGCGACGGAAGCCTTCGAGGCGCTCATCAGTCGCCGCATGACCCATGAGCCGGTCGCGCAAATTCTCGGCCGCAAGGAATTCTACGGCCGCGAGTTTCGTATTTGCCGCGATGTGCTTACACCGCGTGCCGACAGCGAAACGACGGTTGCCGCAGCGCTTGAGGCCGTTCCAAATGCGCAGCGCATCCTCGATTGCGGCACCGGATCGGGGGCTCTGCTACTGACCTTGCTGGCGGAGCTGCCGGCCGCTCACGGCGTCGGGATCGATCGCTCTACGGCGGCCCTGGCCGTCGCTCAGGATAACGCCGAGCGCCTGGGGCTTGCCCAACGGGCAGAGTTGCAGACCGCCGATTGGCACGATCCGCTTTGGCGGGAGGGTCTGGGCTCGTTCGACTTGGTCATCGCCAACCCACCCTATGTCGAATCCGGAGCGGACCTCGATCCTTCGGTCAGCGATTATGAGCCTGCCGGGGCCTTGTTTGCCGGCCCGGACGGCCTCGACGACTATCGCGTACTGGTGCCGCAACTTTCCGCCCTGATCGCGCCGAGCGGCGTCGTCGCGCTGGAGATCGGCGCTTCGCAGGCCGATGCGGTGTCACAAATTGCCGCGAGCGCGGGATTCGCTACCGATTTGCGCCGCGATCTCGGCGGCCGGGCGAGGGCGCTGGTATTGCGTAAAACCTGCGATTAGGGCTTGTTTAATACTGCCGGACTAGCTACCTCTATGACAGACCAGCGGCGCACGGACCTTTGTCCCGGCCGGGTCTAACTCCATCATTTGCGTGCTGAGCAGCCGGAAAGAGCTGCTGGATTTAGCAGATGTGGGGACCACGAGCGCATTGGCGCCGTGGCGAGGGGTCATGACTGTCCGGACGAGATCCGTACGGTCGCAAGCAAGGAAGCCTATTCCCTTGAATAACAACAATAGCAATCGCAACAACAACCGCCGTCGCGGCCGCAGCAATCGTGGCGGCCAAGGTGGTGGTAACCAGGGTAACCGGATCGACAGCCGCGCCCGAGGCAACGCACCGCAGATGCTCGAGAAGTACAAGAAGCTGGCGCACGACGCCTCCTTGAACGGCGACCGCGTGCAGACCGAGTATTACCTGCAGTTCGCGGATCACTATTTTCGGGTGATCGCCGATGCGCGCACGCAGCGCGACGAGACGCGGCCCCGCCGCGAAGATCGCGAGCCGGACGATTTCAGCGAGGACGGCCACGAGTTCGAGGACAACTCGAGCAGCCGCGGTCGCGACAGCCGCGACTTCCGCGATGCCGACGAGAACGAGGACGTCCGCCGTGGCAACGAGGGTGACGAGGCCTCGCAGGAAGACGAGGAGAACCCGTTCGTCCCCGACAACCGCCCCTCGCGTAACAACCGCAGCCGCAACGGCCGCGGCAACACCGCGAACCATGTCGAGACGCGCGACGAGCCGAGCGGCAGCGGACTCGACCCGGCAAGCTTGCCGCCGGCGATCGGCGCGGAAAGCGAACCAGCCGAAGAACAAGTTCGTCCGCGGCGACGGACGCGCCGGCCCCGCGCAGCGGGCGACGATGAGGCGCTCGAAGCGGTCGGCTGATAGCCTAGTTTATGACGCGCGCGGCTGACGCGATCGAATCGGTCCTGTCTCGCCCGCGCCTGCTGGCGCCGATTCTGGGCATTATCGCGGCGACCGGCTTCCAGCCGCTTGGGCTGTGGCCGCTGACACTGCTCTCGATCGGCGTGTTCGCGGTCCTGATTGAACGTGCGCCTCATTGGCGCAGGGCGGCCCTCCTGGGCTGGCTGTTCGGCCTGGCTCATTTCACTTTCGCCAACGCCTGGATTGCGACCGCCTTCACTTACCAGGCGCAAATGCCACCGGCGCTCGGCTGGGTCGCCGTGCCGCTGCTGTCGCTCTATCTCGCTGTGTACCCGGCGCTGGCCGCAGCAGGTGCGAAGCTCGTCGCGCAACGCGGGGGCCGTATGGCCTTGCTGCTCGCCTTTGCGGGATGCTGGATCATTTCCGAATGGCTGCGCTCGTGGGTCTTCACCGGGTTTCCGTGGAATCCGCTGGGCGTGGTCCTCCTCGGCCCGTTCGACCGGCCCGGACTCGCCGCCGTCGCGCCGTGGTTTGGCACTTACGCCCTTTCCGGCCTTTCGGTGCTCTTTGGCGGCGGCCTCGTGCTGGCGATGCGCGAGCGCCGCTGGTTCGCGACCGCAATCGGTGCCGCGCTTCTGGTCCTCGGAATGTACATCCCCGCCGGCCGCGCGGCGCCGGGGCATTTGCACTTCACGATCGTCCAGCCAGATGTGCCGCAAGGCCAACTCGACGATCAGCGGTTCTACGAGGCCAATTTCCAGAAGACCGCCGCACTGACCTTGCCCGACCATCAGGGCAAGCAGCGCCTCGTGTTGTGGCCCGAATCCGGCTTGCCCGACTTGCTGCGCGAAGGTTATCCGCAGCGGTACTACGATACTGCAACCGCGTTCGCCGACCCCAGGCTGGCGCGGCAGCGGATAGGCCGGGTGATCGGCCCCGCGAGCCTGTTGCTGACCGGTGCGGTCGACCTGCGGCTTTCCAACGGACACGCGGTGGGCGCCTACAACGCGGTTACGGCGATCGATTCGGCGGGCGAGATCGTCGGCAGCTACGACAAGGCGCATCTCGTCCCCTATGGTGAATACCTTGCGCTCAAGTGGCTGCTCGAACCGCTCGGAGCGCGGCGCCTGGTGGCGGGATCGCTCGACTTCATTCCGGGGCCTGGCCCGCGCACGCTAGACCTTGGCCTATGGGGCATGGCGGGCGTGCAGGTGTGCTACGAGATCGTCTTCTCAGGACAGGTGGTCGATCGCGACCATCGGCCCGACTACATCTTCAACGATTCCAATGACGGCTGGTTCGGCGCTTTCGGGCCACCCCAACACCTCGCGCAAGCGCGCTTGCGGGCGATCGAGGAGGGCCTGCCGATCCTGCGCGCAACGACGACCGGAATCAGCGCCGTCATCGATGCTCGCGGGACGGTTCGCCAGCACTTGCCGTTGCACCGCTCGGGGCGGCTGGATGGCGTCATTCCCCCGGCATTGGCGCCGACACCGTTCTCCCAACTCGGCAATATTCTCCCGCTTGGGTGGGCCTTATTAGTTCTTTCGCTCGCGCTCGTTGCCATGCAGAGGCGCGCTCGTTAGACCCCCTCCTCGAACCCGTCCGGGCGAAGTCAATCTGTGAGAGGATGGAAAAGAAATGCGCAGCAGTTATCTGTTCACGTCGGAAAGCGTTTCGGAGGGGCATCCCGACAAGGTCTCGGACCAGATTTCCGATGCCATCGTGGATCTGATGCTGTCGAAGGACCCGGAATCGCGGATCGCCTGTGAGACGCTGACGACCACGCAGCGGGTTGTGCTCGCCGGCGAGATCCGCTGCACGCCGATGTACGACGAGAGCCGTGCGGATTGGGCCGGCAACGGTTACTGGGCGCCGGGCGCGAAGCAAGAGATCGAGGAGGCCGCACGCAATACTGTGCGCGAGATCGGCTACGAGCAGGCTGGCTTCCATTGGCGGACGCTCGATTTCTCGAACTATCTCCACGGCCAGTCGGCACATATCGCGCAGGGCGTCGATGCCAGCGGCAACAAGGACGAGGGTGCCGGCGATCAGGGCATCATGTTCGGCTTCGCCTGCGACGAGACGCCGGACCTAATGCCGGCGACGCTTTATTACAGCCACAAGATCCTCGAGCGGATGGCCGCGGATCGCCACTCCGGCGCCGCGCCGTTCCTCGAGCCCGACACCAAGAGCCAGGTCACGCTGCGCTACGAGAACGGCAAGCCCGTGGCCGCGACCGCGATCGTCGTCTCCACCCAGCACGCCAAAGGCTATGACGAAGGCGCCAAGGAAGCCGAGCTCCACGCGTACGTGAAGAAGGTCATCGCCGACGTGCTCCCGGCCAATTTGCTCAGCAACGAAACCGAGTATCACATCAACCCGACCGGCAGCTTCGAGATCGGCGGACCCGACGGGGACGCGGGCCTGACCGGCCGCAAGATCATCGTCGACACTTACGGCGGGGCTGCCCCGCACGGCGGTGGCGCGTTCAGCGGCAAGGACCCGACCAAGGTCGACCGCTCGGCCGCCTACATCACCCGCTATCTCGCCAAGAACATAGTCGCCGCCGGGCTGGCCAAGCGCTGCACGATCCAGCTCGCCTACGCCATCGGGGTGTCGAAGCCGCTTTCCCTCTATGTCGACACCCACGGCACCGGCACGGTCGGCGACGACAAGATCGAAGAGGCGATCAAGTCGATCGACAAGCTCGGCGGGCTGACCCCGCGGGCGATCCGCGAGCACCTCAAGCTCAACAAGCCGATCTACCGCAAGACCGCGGCTTACGGCCACTTCGGTCGCAAGGCCGAGGGCGACTTCTTCCCTTGGGAGAAGACCGACCTCGTCGACGACCTGAAGGCCGCGCTCGGCTGAGGGCATTCGACCAACTGCAGGCTTTGCTCGTCCAACGACGCCGCCCTGCTTGCTCGTTCGGTTCCACGGTCTAGGTTGCGGCATTCGCCGCAGCCGCGGCTCTGGGGACTGACACCGATGCTCGCAATCGACCGCCGGGGCGTGCTCGCCCTCACCACCGTTCTGCCGTTCGCCGCCTCCGCCGGGCCGGCGCTGGCGCAAGCCGTCGCTGCCACCGCTGCTGCGCCGGGCGCAGCGTGGGACCTGACCGACCTCTATCCCGACTGGGCCGCATGGGACGCGGCGCGCAAGGGCGTGCTCGCCGCGCTGCCGCGGCTCAAGGCCTACAAGGGCCATCTCGGCACCAGCGCCGAAACGATGGCCAAGGCGCTGTCCGACATCTCGGATGTGCAGAAAATCGACGCGCGGGTCTTCGTCTACGGCGAGCTCGCCGGCGACGCCGACTTGCGCAACTCCGAGAACCAGGCGCGCCGCAGCCAGGCGCAGGACATGGACGCCGCGCTCGGCGAGGCGACCTCATGGGTCGCGCCCGAGGTGCTCGCGCTCGGCAAGGACAAGGTCGAAGCCTTCATTGCCGCCAGCACGGTGTTGCAGAAGCGCTTCGCCTTCTCCTTGCGCAACACGTTGCGCACCGCGGCGCACACGCTCGACGCCAAGGGCGAATCTATCCTTGCCTCATCGGCCGCGCCGCTTGAGGGGCCCGAGACGATTCGCGGGCAGATCGTCTCGTCGGACATTCCGTGGCCGACGGTGACCCTCTCGGATGGCCGCAAGCAGCGGCTCGACGACCAGGGTTATACCCTGACCCGCGACGCGCCCAACCGCGATGATCGCAAGAAGGTGTTCGAGACCTTCTTCACTACTTACGGCGCGTACAATCACTCGCTCGGCGCGTCCTACGCGGCCAAGATCAAGGGCGACATCTTCCGCGCCAAGGCGCGCGATTACCCGACGACACTGGCCTACGCGCTCGATGGGCCGAACATTCCCGAGAGCGTCTACCGCACGCTGGTTGCCGAGACCGACGCCGGGCTGCCGCAGTTGCACCGCTATTTCGAGCTGCGGCAGAAGATGCTCGGGCTGCCGGACATCAGCTATTACGATATCTACCCTCCGCTGGTGCACCTCGATCGCAAGTTCACCCTGCCCGAAATGCGCACCACGGTTCTGCAGGCGCTCGCCCCGCTCGGGCCGGACTACGTCGCCGAGCTGTCGAAGGACACCGCGGCGCAGTGGATGGATCCGCTGCCGCGCCCGGGCAAGGCCTCGGGCGCGTACATGGAAGGGGCCGCCTACGACGTGCACCCCTACCTGCTGCTCAATCTCGGCGAGGACTACGGAGGCATGTCGACCTTCGCGCACGAGTGGGGCCACGCGATGCACACCCAGCTCGCCCGCAGCGCGCAACCGTTCGACCTCGTCAACTACGCGACCTTCATCGCCGAGATCGCCTCGACCTGTAATGAAGTGCTGCTCGCCGAATACATGTTCCAGCGGGCAAAGACCAAGGACGAGAAGGTGTTCTACCTTGGCCAGAAGCTCGAGAACCTGCGCGGGACGTTCTTCCGCCAGACGATGTTTGCGGAATTCGAGTTGAAAGCGCACGAGCTCTCGGAAGCGGGCGAGGGCCTCACAGGGCAGAAGTTGAGCGAGGTCTATCTCGACCTGCTGCGCCGCTACCACGGGCCGAAGATGATCCTGCCGGACTACATCGCCTACGAGTGGGCCTATATCCCGCACTTCTTCCGCTCGGACTTCTACTACGTCTACCAGTACGCGACCTCGATCACCGCGGGCACATGGTTCGCCAACTCGATCCTCAAGGGCGGCAAGGCCGAGCGCGAGAACTACCTCAACGTCCTGCGCGCGGGAGGCTCCGACTACCCGGTGGCGATCCTCCAGCGCGCCGGTCTCGATATGACCAGGCCCGATCCGTACCGCCAGCTGGTCCGGGGCTTCGGCGAGACGATCGACAAGATCGACGCGCTGCTGTGAAGTCAGCCCGCGTTAAGCGATGCCGTGGAACATTGGCCGCATAGGGAGATGAGGCATGACACTCAGCAAACTGATCCCCGCCGCTGTCGCTGTAGCTGCGCTGGCCTTCGGCGTCCCTGCGGCCGCCAACAAGGCCGGTGAGGCCAAGCTCGCCAAGATCCTCGCGGGCCGGGTCGCCGGCAAGCCGGTCCGCTGCCTCGACATCAACCAGCGCCGCAACATGGACGTGGTCGACCGCACCGCCCTGGTGTTCCGCGACGGCAGCACACTCTACGTCAATCGTCCTACAGGCGTGGAACTCCTGACTTGGAGCGATGTACCGGTGTTCAAGGTGTTCGGCGACCAGGTGTGCCAGAACGACATCGTCCACTTGCGCGACCGCTCGACAGGAATGGGCGGCGGGTCGATGACCATGGGCGACTTCGTCCCTTACCGCAAAGCGCACTGAGCGGTCAGGCCTCCTCCCCGGCGCGCACCCGTGCCAGGTCCGGGCCGACGTGGCGAGCAGCGAGACCGTAGTGCGCCGCCGCCCAAAGGTAGATCGCCGCGGTGATCGCCATCGCGTGGGCGAGGCCGTCGGCGCTACCGAAGCGCGGCGCCATGCGATCGCTCAGTCCGCCGACGAGTAGCGCGCCGAGGCCTTGCCCGACCAGCGAGTAGATCAGGTTGAGCAGCGCCGAGCCAGTCGCGCGCATGCGTGAGTGGAGCAGGTTCTGGAACACGCCATACGTGACGCCCAGGTACGTGTACTGGAACAGCGCGGCGACGAACACGAGCACCAGCAGCAGCGGCGCGCTGTCGCGAGTGATCCCGACGACATAGATCGGCGCGGCGAGCAGCAGACAGTAGCCGGGTATCGCCGCGTAGAGCCCCGGCCGACCGGGCCCGAACTTGTCGGCCAGCTTGCCGCCGAGCATGACCGAGACGGCGCCCGGCAGGCTGCCGAGCAGGGCGGCGAAGAACGCCGCCTGCGCGAGCGACATGGCGAACTTGCGCACCAGCAGAAACGTGATGAAGCCGTTGAGGCCGAAGCCGACGAGCGAGGCCAGGGTCGATCCGGCGAGCAAGTGCCGCGCGCTCGGCAGGCCGAGCAAGCGCTTGAGCACCGCGAGGATCGACGGAACCTCGGCACTTGCCTCGCGGTCGTAGCGTCCGCGTGGCGGCTCGGCGATCAGCAGCCACGCGGCCAGCGCGAGCAGGGCGCCGGGCACGGTGGCGATCAGGAAGGCGTTGCGCCAGCCGAGCTCCTGCCCGACCCAGCCGCCGCCCGCAGCCCCGATGAATGCGCCGATCGGCGGTGAGAGCATCAGCACGCTCATCGCCGTCGCGCGTTTTTCGGCCGGGAAGTAGTCGCCGATGACCGACTGGTTGGCGGGCAGCCCGACCGCCTCGCCGACGCCGACACCGACCCGGGCGAGCATCAACTGGGTGAAGTTGCCGACGAAACCGCAGGCCGCGGTGGCAAGCGACCACAGCAGTGTGCCCACGACGATCAGCGACAACCTGTGCCCGCGCTCGGCGTAGCGCGCCACGGCGACGCCGAGCAGGACGTTGAGCACCGCAAAGGCGAAACCGGTCAGAAGCCCGACTTGCGTGTCGCTGATGTGGAACTCGGCCTGCACCGGC
The DNA here is from genome assembly GCA_035470785.1 of Croceibacterium sp. Lineage (GTDB taxonomy): Bacteria > Pseudomonadota > Alphaproteobacteria > Sphingomonadales > Sphingomonadaceae > Croceibacterium_B. The sequence continues at coordinate 11,040 of DATIQN010000051.1, forward strand.
ACCGCCAGCACGTTCATCACGATTCGGTCGATGAACCCGACCGTGGCGATAGCTGTCAGCAGGCCGAGAGCCAGCCAGGGCGCGTCGCGGCGCAAGGTCACGCGGCTCCTCTCCCGTTCACCCTTGAACGGCCGCCGATCCAACCGAGGGCGACACAAGCGACACTTCCTGCATTTGCGTCTTCCCGCGAAACCCGCGGATTTCCGCGGCCTGGAGGCCGAAAGCGAGCGCTCTTTCCCGACGCAGCTTTCAAGGAGACCCCCGCTGTGGACCGAAGCGGTGGCGATAGCAGTGCCCGGGCCCAAGTGGAACTGGCGGAATTCGTTTGCCGACAAGGGTTTGTCGCGCCCGGCGATCCCAGCTCAACTGACGTAATGCGCCGTGGTCTTGGCCGCCACTTCGTCGGCGGTGACGTCGGGCGCCAGCTCGATCAGCTTGAACGGGCTCGCGTGGTCAGGGCGGTGGAACACGGCGAGGTCGGTGATGATCATGTCGACCACGTTGCGGCCCGTAAGGGGAAGCGTGCATTCGGGGATGAACTTGGGGCTGCCATCCTTGGCGACGTGCTCCATCACCACGATGATCTTCTTGACCCCGGCGACGAGGTCCATCGCCCCGCCCATGCCCTTGATCATCTTTCCCGGGATCATCCAGTTGGCGATGTCGCCGCCTTCGCTGACTTCCATCGAACCGAGCACGGCGAGGTCGATGTGCCCGCCGCGGATCATCGCGAAGCTGGTTGCGCTGTCGAAATAGGCGCTGCGCGGCAGCTCGCTGATGGTCTGCTTGCCGGCGTTGATGAGGTCGGGGTCGACCTCGTCGGGATAAGGGAACGGGCCGATCCCGAGCATGCCGTTCTCGCTCTGCAGCGTCACGTCCATGCCCGGCGGGATGTGGTTGGCCACCAGCGTCGGGATGCCGATGCCGAGATTGACGTAATAGCCGTCCTCGAGCTCCTGCGCGGCGCGCGCGGCCATCTGGTCGCGGCTCCAGCCTTCGAGAACATTGTCGTGAGTGGTCATTGTGCGGCTCCGGTGTCGGTCCAGCGCTTGTCGGCGGGAAATATGTCGTCGACGGTTCCGCGCAGGCCCGATCCGTAGACCGGGTTGGGCAGCACGAACCAGCCGTTGCCCCACATCTGCGCGACCCAGCCCCGGCTCGCCGCCTCGCGGCGGTCGGCGAGCGCGATGCCCGGCGGATTGAACACGTCGGAGATGTCGACCAGCTGGTCGCCGGCCAGCGTGATCACGCAGTACTTCCTGGCGATCGTCCAGCGGCGCCCGTCCTTTCGCGGGCCCATGTCGTCGTCGCCGGCCAGCAAGAGTGTCTTGAGATGAACCGGCCTGCCGAGCCCGGCCGCGGCGATCGCGTCTGCCGTGCCTTCGGCGTCCTTGGTGCTGCGGTTGGTGTTGAAGATCACCGTCACGCCCATCTTGCGCAGCGCGTTGATGCCGTAGACCGCGCCGGGGACCGGGGCGACCGCGTTGGCGCCCGTCTGCGCCCAGCGCGCGCTCACGCCGCCGCCGGACGGATGGCCCATCGCGGCCCAGGATTCGAGCCCGAGGTTGAGGATCACCGTCTCGTCGACATCGAACACCGCGGCGATCGGCTTGTGGCCGCACGGCACGAAGCGGGGCGCTTCGAACGTGGCGCCGGGCGCGAGCACCACGCTGTCCTTCGGGTGATGCCTGACCCGCTGGCGGGCGAAGTCGACCAGCGCGTGCCAGCTCTCGATCGACAGCGCGGCGGCCTCGGCCGAGCCGTAGAGGTACTGGAAGGGCTTGATCCGCTCGGCGGCGACCGGGTCGGCATTGGCGGCGGCCGGGGGCGGCGCGGGCTGCGCCATCTGCGCTGCGGCCGAAGCGCTTAGCGCGCTCGCTGCGAGCGCGAGGACGAAGGAGACCCTCATGCAGGTTCCCTTACGCGCGTGGTCAGGAACTCGATCTTCTTGTCGTACGGTGCGCCGACGATCATCCGCTGCACGTAGATGCCGGGCAGGTGGACGCAATCCGGGTCGAGCGCGCCCGCGGCGACGACTTCCTCGACCTCGACGACGCAGACCCTGCCGCAGGTCGCGGCGGGCAGGTTGAAGTTGCGCGCGGTCTTGCGGAACACGCAGTTGCCGGTCTCGTCGGCCTTCCACGCCTTGACGATCGCCAGGTCGGCGAAGATGCCCAGCTCGAGGATGTAGTCCTGATCGCCGAAGCGCTTGACCTCTTTGCCCTCGGCGACCGCGGTTCCCACGCCGGTCTTGGTGTAGAATCCCGGAATGCCCGCGCCGCCGGCGCGCATGCGCTCGGCGAGGGTGCCTTGCGGGCAGAACTCGACTTCGAGCTCGCCCGAGAGGAATTGCCGCTCGAACTCCTTGTTCTCGCCGACGTAGGAGCTGATCATCTTCTTCACCTGACGGGCGCGCAGCAGCTTGCCGATGCCCTCGTTGTCTATCCCGGCATTGTTGCTGACGAATGTCAGGTCCTTCACGCCGCTCGCCTGGATGGCGTCGAGCAGCCGCTCGGGCACCCCGCACAGGCCGAAGCCACCCGAGGCGATGAGCATGCCGTCCTTGAGCACGCCGTCGAGCGCGGCGGCGGCGTTAGGGTAGAGTTTTTGCATCGCGACTTCTCCAGGATCGTGCTCGTTGTCCTAAGCGGAGCGGCGACTCGCGCAACCGGTTTTTGGGCCGATCCCACAAGCCACCTGCGTCGCCAGATATGCCGCACTGCAGCATCATCGGAAAAGTGCGAGCGCGTGAAATTGCTCCTAATGCATTGAGAATTTGGGCAGATATCGAAATTATCGGCATTTGTTGCGCGACATGCAACACCGAATGACCTTTTCGCACTTGCGAGATGTGAGCAGTTGCAGCAAAGGGATCGGGCCTTTCAGGCATCCTCTCCCAAAACTTCCAGGCCCGGACGGCGACGTCCGGGCCTTTTTTCTTCCGCAGGCGGAAACACGCCCGTCGGGCAGGCATTCTCCTTGCGCGCGGCACACGTGGGGTTTGCAATCGCCGATCCGGTCCCTAGCTGTGGCGCACCAGAACACGAAACGGGAGCGAGCAGGCCAATGGCTGAGGTAGCGGAAAAGGTGAAGCCGGGCACGGTCCGGTTGCAAGTCGCCGCTGCCCGGCAGGAGGAAAGCGGCCAGGGCGTCGCGCGGATGCCGCGCTCGGCGTTCCAGGCGCTCGGTATCACCGATGGCGATTTCGTCGAGATCGAAGGCAAGCGGTTGACCGCCGCGGTGGCCATCCCCGGCTATCCCGAGGACGAAACGCTCGAAGTCGTCCGCCTCGACGGGTTGCAGCGCGCCAACGCCGGCACCTCGTCGGGCGAGCACGTGGTGATCCGCCGCGCCGAATCGAAGCCGGCGACCCGTGTCGTCTTCGCCCCGGCGCAGCGCGAGATGCGCCTGCAGGGTCCCACCGAAGCGCTCAAGCGCGTGTTCTTCAAGAAGCCGCTCGTCGCCGGCGACCTCGTCGCCACGCACGGCCAGCAGCCGGTCGAGAACATGCCGCCCGAAGTGCGCCGGATGTTCAATGCCCCGGCCTATGCCCTGACGCAGATTCGTCTGACCGTGGTCTCGACCGTACCCAAGGGCGTGGTCCACATAGACGAGACCACCGAAGTCGAGCTGCGCGCCGAGTTCGAGGAGCCGCGCGACGGCCGCGGGATCATCAACTACGACGACGTCGGCGGGATGGAAGAAACTATCAAGCAGCTGCGCGAGATGGTCGAGCTTCCCCTCCGCTACCCCGAGCTGTTCACCCGCCTCGGCGTCGACCCACCCAAGGGCGTACTGCTCCACGGTCCGCCCGGCACCGGCAAGACCCGCCTCGCGCTGGCGGTGGCGAACGAGAGCGACGCGACGTTTTTCACCATCAACGGCCCGGAGATTATGGGCTCGGCCTATGGCGAGAGCGAGAAGCGCCTGCGCGAGGTGTTCGAGGAAGCGACGCGCTCGGCCCCGGCGATTATCTTCATCGACGAGATCGATTCGATCGCGCCCAAGCGCCAGAACGTCAGTGGCGAGGCCGAAAAGCGCCTGGTCGCGCAGCTGCTCACGTTGATGGACGGGCTCCATTCGCGCTCGAACCTCGTCGTCATCGCCGCGACCAACCGGCCCGACGCGATCGACGAGGCCCTGCGCCGGCCAGGCCGCTTCGACCGCGAGATCATCATCGGCGTGCCCGACGAAAACGGCCGGCGCGAGATCCTCGCGATCCACACCCGCGGCATGCCATTGGGCGAGGGCGTCGATCTCAAGGAGCTGGCGCGCAGCACCCACGGCTTCGTCGGCGCCGACCTCGCCGCGCTCGCCCGCGAGGCGGCGATCGAGGCGGTTCGGCGAATCATGCCCAAGCTCGATCTCGACGCGCGCACGATCCCGGCTGAGGTCCTCGAATCGCTGCAGGTCGAGAAGGACGATTTCCGCGAGGCGCTCAAGCGCGTTCAGCCAAGCGCGATGCGCGAGGTCATGGTGCAGACCCCGACGATCGGCTGGGACGACATCGGCGGCCTCGACGAGGCCGAGGAGCGCTTGCGCGAAGGCGTCGAGTTGCCGCTGCGCAATCCCGCGGCGTTCGACCGGCTCGGCATTCGCCCGGCCAAGGGGTTCCTGCTTTACGGCCCCCCCGGCACCGGCAAGACCCTGCTCGCCAAGGCCGTGGCCAAGGAAGCCGAGGCCAACTTCATCTCGATCAAGAGCTCCGACGTGCTTTCGAAATGGTACGGTGAGAGCGAGCAGCAGATCAGCAAGATGTTCGCCCGCGCACGCCAAGTGGCGCCGTGTGTGATCTTCATCGACGAGATCGACAGCCTGGTGCCGGCGCGCGGCAGCGAGGCCAACGAGCCGCAAGTCACCGCGCGCGTGGTCAACACCATCCTGGCCGAAATGGACGGGATGGAGGAACTGAACGCGATCATCGTCATCGGCGCGACCAACCGGCCGTGGCTGGTCGATCCGGCGCTGCTCAGGCCCGGCCGCTTTGACGAGCTCGTCTATGTCGGTCCGCCGGGCGAGGAAGGCCGCCGTCTGATCCTCGGCATCCACACCCGCAGCATGCCGCTGGCCAAGGACGTCGACCTCGACAGCATCGCCGCGCAAACGCCGCGCTACACCGGCGCAGATCTGGAGGACGTGGTTCGCCGCGCCGGCCTCGTCGCGATCCGCCGCGCGGGGGAGAAGGCCGACAAGGTCACCGCGGCCGACTTCGCCGAAGCGCTCGCGGATAGCCGCCCGACGGTGACCGAGGAAATGGAAGCCGAATACGAAAGCATGAAGGGCGAGCTCAAGAAGCGCGCCATGGAAGTCCATCCGATCGGCTTCATCAGCGAGGGGATGCTCACCTCGACGCGCGAGAAGAAGCACGAATAGGCGGTTAGTGCGCGGCGTCCCAGCTCAGGCCGTGGCCGATCTCGACCCTGAGCGGCACGTCGAGCGCCACTGACGGCAGCGCGGCCTCGGCCATGACGCGCTCGATCACCGGGCGTGCGGCCGCGACGTCGCCTTCGGGCAGCTCGAACACCAGTTCGTCGTGGACCTGCAGCAGCATTTTCACATGGCCGAGCCCGGCATCGGTTAGCGCGGGCATCATCCGCGCCATCGCCCGCTTGATGATGTCGGCGCTGGTGCCCTGGATCGGCGCGTTGATCGCCGCGCGCTCGCTGCCCTGGCGCTCGGCCTGCTGGCTCGAGCCGATCCGCGGGAACCAGGTCTTGCGGCCGAACAGCGTCTCCGAATAACCGCTCTCGCGCACGGTCTCGAGCGTGGTGTGGATGTAGTTCTGGATGCCGGGGAAGCGCTCGAAATAGCGGTCGATGATCGCTTGCGCCTCGTCCGCTTCGATCCCCAGCCTGCCGCCGAGCCCCCAGCGCGAAATGCCGTAGAGGATAGCGAAGTTGACCGTCTTGGCGCGCGCGCGGGTGTCGCGGTCGACGGTGCCGAACATTTCCTTCGCGGTGCGCGAGTGGATGTCCTCGCCCGCGGCGAAGGCCTCTTTCAGGGGCGGAACGTCGGCCATGTGCGCGGCCAGGCGCAGCTCGATCTGCGAATAGTCGGCGGCGAGCAGGACGTTTCCCTCCTCGGGCACGAAGGCTTCGCGGATTTGCCGGCCGATCGCGGTGCGGATCGGGATGTTCTGCAGGTTGGGGTCGGTCGAGCTGAGCCGGCCGGTCTGCGCCCCGACCAGCGAATAGCTGGTGTGGACGCGCCCGGTGGCGGGGTTGATCGCCGCCTGCAGCGCGTCGGTATAGGTGCTCTTGAGCTTGGCCAACTGGCGCCAGTCGAGCACCTTCTGCGCCACTGGAGCACCCTGCAGCGCGAGGCCTTCGAGGATCGCCTGGTCGGTCGAGTACTGCCCGCTCTTGCCCTTGCGCCCACCCTTGTAGCCGAGCTTGTCGAATAGGATGCGGCCGAGTTGCTGCGGACTGCCGATGGTGAAGCTCTCGCCGCAGCAGTCGTAGATATCCTGCTCGATGCGGGCGATTTCGTGGGCGAACTCTTCGCTGAGCTTGGCGAGGCGGGTGCGATCGACTCTTATCCCGTGCCGCTCCATCGCCGCGACCACCGGGATGAGCGGCCGGTCGACGCGTTCGTAGACACGCGTGCCGTGCTCGATCGCCAGGCGCGGCTTCAGGAGCGCATGCAACCGCCAGGTCACGTCCGCGTCCTCGGCGGCATATTCGGTCGCGCGGGCGAGTGGGACCTCGCCGAACGGAATCTGCTTCTTGCCGCTGCCGCAAATGTCCTTGAAGGTCAGCGTGGTGTGACCGAGGTGGCGCTGGCTGAGCTCGTCCATTCCGTGCCCGCCGCCGATGCCGTCGAGCGAGCGGCCCGCGTCGAGCGCAAAGCTGATGATCATCGTGTCGTCGACCGGGGCAACGTGAATGCCGCTGCGGGCGAGGATGTTGATGTCGTACTTGATGTTCTGCCCGATCTTGAGAACCGCGTCGCTTTCGAGCAGGGGCTTGAGCGCGGCGAGGGCGGCCGACTTGTCGATCTGATCCGGGCGCTCGGCGAACATGTCGCTGCCGCCGTGGCCGAGCGGGATGTAGCAGGCGTCGTTCGGGCCGAGCGCCAGGCTGACCCCGGCAAGCTCGGCGCGCATCGCGTCGATCGAGCTGGTCTCGGTGTCGATCGCCACCGCGCGCGCGGCAAAGGCGCGCTCAATCCAGTGATCGAGCCGCTCGAGCGTCTGCACGCATTCGTAGGTTGAGCGGTCGACCGGCGGGAATTCGGGCAGGGCCTGCCGGTCGCCGCTCGGCGCAGCAGGCGCGCCGGAGGTTTGCGGCTTGGGCGGATTGAGGTCGGTCGTGCGCGCCGGGCTGCCGCTGCCGCCGTCGAGACGCCGGAGCAGGCTGGTAAACCCGTGCTCGGTGAGGAACGCTGCGAGCGGCTCCTTCGGCACCGTGTCGAGCTTGAAAGCGTCGAGCGGCATCGGTAACGGGCAGTCTTCCTTGAGCTGCACCAGCACGCGGGAAAGCTCGGCCATCTCGCGGCCCTCGATCAGCCGGTCGCGCAGCTTCCCCGGCTTCATGTCCGGCGCGGCGTCGAGCGCGCCCTTGAGCGAGCCGTAGTCCTGGATCAGCTTCGACGCGGTCTTCGGCCCGATGCCATAAATGCCGGGAACGTTGTCGACGGAATCGCCCATCAGCGCGAGCACGTCACCCACCAGCTCAGGCCCGACGCCGAACTTCTCGACCACTTCGGGAATGTCGATCCGCTGGTTCTTCATCGTGTCGAGCATGTCGATGCAGCCGCCTTCGTGCCCGTCATTGGGCTCGGCGCACTTGCCGACCAGCTGCATCAGGTCCTTGTCCGAGCTGACGATGGTCACGTCCCACCCGCGCCGTGTGGCCTCTTTGGCGTAGGAGGCGATCAGGTCGTCGGCTTCGAGCCCTTCTTCCTCGATGCACGCCAAGCTGAACGCGCGGGTGGCGTCGCGGATCAGCGGAAACTGCGGCTTGAGGTCTTCCGGCGGCTCCGGCCGGTTGGCCTTGTACTGGTCGTAAAGGTCGTTGCGGAAGGTGTGACTGCCCTTGTCGAGGATGACCGCGAGATGCGTCGGTCCGTCGGCCTTGTGCAGGTCTTCGGCGAGCTTCCACAGCATCGTGGTGTAACCGTAGACTGCGCCGACCGGCGTCCCGTGCGGATTGGTCAGCGGCGGCAGGCGGTGATAGGCGCGGAAGATGTAGGCCGATCCATCGACCAGATAGAGATGCTGCTTGTCGGACATGGCGCGTTTCGTAGCAGCGCGTTAGCGCGAGGTCAGCCGGGCAATTGTGGCAATGTGCCACAATTCACTTGCCCTGCCACAAAGCTGCCATTATTCACGGCGTGGAAATCAGCCACCGCGCGGATTTCGCGCGCGCCGAATGGAACATTCCCGGTGCGCGCTTTCCTACTCGCTGTTCAAGGATACACATTACATGCGCAAGATCATCCTGGCCGCTGCCATCGCCGCCACTGCCCTGTCGGTTTCGGCCTGCTCGAAGAAGACCGAAGACGCCACCAGCGAAGCTGCTGACTCGGCTTCCGCCGACGCCGCCGCCAATGCCGATGCCGCCGCCACCGCGGTGACCGGTGCCGCTACCGACGCCGCTTCCGCGACCAGCGAAGCCGCCGGCGACGCGACCACCACCGCGACGACGACTGCGACCACTTCGACCAACTAATCGTTCGGTCGAACGGACAAGAAAGGGCGCGGCCTCGCTGGCCGCGCCCTTTTTGTTTGCCGGAAAGGGAAGTTTAGGGGGCGGGAGTAGCGCGGTCGTAGCTGGCGCTGGCCCAGACTTGCGCCGGCTGCGCCTGGTAGCCGTCGTAGACCGCGCGCGCGATGGTGGCGATCTTCTCGAAGCGGTACTGATGGTTGCTGCCGCCGCCGGTGACGTAGATCGCCAGCGCGATGGCGTGGCCATCCGGGCCGGTCACGATGCCGACGTCGCTCGAGGTGTTGAACAGCGTGCCTGTCTTGTGCGCGACCATCACCCCGGTCGGCATTTGCCCGGGAATTCGCTGCGGGCCGGTCTTGCAGCGCGACATGGCGCCGAGCAGCACGGCCCGGCTCGACGCGGTGAGCCAGCGGCCGTCATGGAGCCCCTTGACCAGGCTGACCATGGCCATCGGCGTGGCGGAATCGCGCATGTCGACGCTGTTCGCCGGATCGACCGAGCCGTCCTGATGAACCAGCGTATAGATATCGCGATTGAGGCTGAATTCGCGGATCCCGGCGCGCCGCACCCAGCCGGTCACCGCTTGCGGGCCGCCGACCACGCGGAGCAGGCCGTCGGCCGCTTCGTTGCTGCTGCGGGTTATCGCCAATTCGACAAGCTCGCGACCGGTCAGCAACTGGCCCGTCTGCGTCGGCGTCAGCATCATCGGAAACTTATCATCGAGGCCCCAGCGGCCTTCGTCGACGCCTTCGAGGAACGTCGCCGCGATGGCAATCTTGCTGGTGCTGGCGAGCGGAAAGCGCTGGCTGCCGAGGACCGAGATCGCCTTGCCGGTGGTCAGGTCGATCGCGGCGACGCCGATCCGGCCGCGAGAACTGTCGGCGATCTGCGCAATCTGCCGCTGGAGCCCCGTGTCGTAGGTCGCGGTCAGGTCCGACGGTGCCTGGGTGTTGCCGAGGACGCTGTCGAACTGCGCCTCAAGCCCGCTGTTGCTCGCGTGCGCCGGCACGATCGTGCTGATCCCAAGCACGAGCGGGGCGATATACCGTCCGAGACCTGCCAATGTCATTGCCTGTTGCTACCCATCCATCCCTGCGGATTAGTTAAGCGCAGCGCGCGGATTCAGGCAAGAATCTCAGCGATGAAGCGTGGTGTACGCGGTGACGAGTCGAGCAAAGTTCCTCGATTTACCCCATCGAAAGGCCGTTTCGTCAGCTTTTCGCGCCCACCGATCAACGCTTGGCGCGCGATTCAGCGATTGACCGAGTCGCGCAAGCGCTTGCCGATGCGTACCGCGCGTGTGGTTTCGATTTCCGCTTTCGGTGCGGCGGCTCGCTCCCCCTCGGAGAGACAGTCAGTTCTTGCATTCCCGCGTACTCGGTCCCCATTCTGATCGCGCACGACAAATATCATCGAAAGTGCGGTTTCGCCATAACCACGGCTATTCCCCGAACGGGAAGGTGTCGGGCACGCCTTCGTGCGGCTCGACCGGCGTGAGCGGCTGCAACGCGCGGGTTTCGTCGAACCACACGAAAGCATCGAACTGCTGCGGCAGAACGGCCGTGCTGTAATGGCTCCAACGTTCGGTTTCCGGGCGGTAGATGACGCCGATGAAGCGCTCGAGCCGGGGCTCGGCGAGGCGCCTACGCACGGCTTCGTGCTTACCGGGCGTCAGGTCGAGCAGGAAGCGCGGCACGCCGCTGTCGTGGCACACGCGCTCGTAGGAATCGCCGCGCGAGGGAAGCACGCGCTTGGTTTCGTGGTCGCCGTCCCAGTCGGTCGCAGCGGTGACGGTGCCGGTGTGAGTGCCGAACCCGATCAGCGCTGCCTGCTTACCCCACCTCTGGCGGACCAGCTGGCCGATGTTGTGTTCGCCGCGCACGGTGCCCATCTCGGTCGCCGCGGCATCGCCGATATGGCTGTTGTGGGCCCACACCAGCGCCTTCGCGTCGCGCCCGCGATGCTCAAGCAGGTGCTCGAGCGTCTCGGCCATGTGGCTGTCGCGCAGGTTCCAGCTCTCGGCGCCGCCGTAGTACATGATCCGGTAATAGCGCTCGGCCGAGGCGATCAGCCGCGCGTTCATCGCCGCGCCGAACATTCCGCCGTCCTCGTGCAGGGCGCGTTCGAGCAAGTAGCGGCATTGCGCGATGACTTGCTGCTCGCACTCGGCATAGCCCTTGGTCAGCGCGGCGCGGCCGTAGGTCGTCGGCTCGGCCTGCCACGGCGTCAGGCAGCCATACCGCTCGCGCGCGACCCTGGCGGCCCCGGGATCGTGCTCGTCAAGATAGGCCAGAACCGCCTCGATCGAACCGGACATGTTGTAGATGTCGAGACCGTAGAAGCCGGCCATCTCGTCGGGGGCGCGGCCGCGATTGAGGGCGTGAAGGTCGTGCATCAATTGCGCTACCACCGGGTTACGCCACATCCAGGTCGGGAAGCGCTGGAACGGACGAGGGGCGCCGGGGCGCGGGTGCTGGTGGCGAATGTGACGGTCAAGCACGGCCGCGTCGGGCCAGTCGGCCTCGGCGGCGACGATGGTGAAGCCGTGCTTCTCGACGAAGCGCTTCGTGATGGCCGCGCGGGCGGCATAGAACTCATGTGTGCCGTGGCTCGCTTCGCCGAGCAGCACGACCTTCCGGTCGGCAAAGCGGTCGAACGCGGCGGCGAAGGCTTCGTCGTCGATCCCCGGCAGCGGTTCGGCGGCCTCCGCGATCACTTCCGGAAGTGTCTTCGCCCGCGCCGGCTGATGGTTGCTCGCCGCCCGGCTGCCATCCTCATGGCGGCCGTGCGCGCCGATCAGCGGAACGAAGCGCACGCCACCAAGGTTTTGCTCGTCCCACGAATGCTCGCCAGTGCGGGTGACGCACAGCAGCGACTGCATGTCCTCGCCGCCGACCGGAACGACCAGGCGGGCTCCGATCTTGAGTTGGCGCTTGAGCGGCTCGGGCACCTTGTCGCCGCCTGCCGCCACCAGGATCGCGTCGAACGGCGCCTCGTCGGGCAAGCCTAGGCTTCCGTCCGCGCAAATTATCGAAACGTTGTCGTAACCGAGCGCGTCGATCCGTTCGGCCGCGGAGCGCGCCAGCGCCTCGTGCCGCTCGATCGCGAAAACGTCGCCGGCGATGCGCGACATCACTGCCGCGGCGTAGCCCGACCCCGCGCCGACCTCGAGCACCTTGCCACCGGGCGGAATCTCGGCCGCGTCGATCATCAGCGCGACAATGTACGGCTGGCTGATCGTTTGCCCGGCGCCGATCGGCAGCGGGCCGTCCTCGTAGGCGAACTCACGCAGCGACTCGGGCACGAATTCTTCGCGCGGCACCGCGCGGAAGGCAGTCAGAACGGAGGGCGACTCGATGCCTCGGTGGCGGATCTGCCGCTCGACCATCGATTCGCGCAATTCTTTAGGGTCGGCCATCGTCCGGACTCCTCACAACAACCGGCAACATGGTCACGTCGCGGCGAGCGATTGCGCGGCCTGCTGCGGCGATTCCCAGATAAGATCCTTCGCCACCTCGGCGACGATCCGGGCTTGCAGGACCTTGTGAAAATGCGGGCGCATTTCACCGAGCGTGCGCGGATCGGCGACGATCACGAGTTGCTCGATTTCTCCGGCCAGCGCCTTCGCATTCAGCCACTCGGCCACCGCGGCACCGTGCGCGATCTCAGGCAAGTCGGCGTGCGCGCCCGCGGTGGACAGGCCTCCGCGATCGTCGCTGGTCCCTTCACCGTGAACAAAGGCCTTGATCTTCGGCTCGGCGACCAGTTCGAGCTTCAGCTCGAAGATCTGCCCGGTATTGCGCAGCAGCCTGAAATGCTCGCCGTCGACGAGGGCGACATGGGCCATATGCGGAATCTTCACCGTCGCTCTCCTTGCTTGATCGGGTTACCCGACCAACGGGTGACCTGGCCGTGAGTGCCGACCAGCTTGTGAGCTGTGCATGGGCGAAGCGATCGGCGCCGGTCATTCGTAATGAACCGGACTGCGGTCAAACAAAAAGGGCCGGAGGATCGCCCCTCCGGCCCTTCGTGTTGCTTGGCGTGGGGCTTAGAAGCCCATGCCGCCCATGTCGGGCATGCCGCCGCCGCCCGGCATCGAGGGCTTGTCTTCCGGCACTTCGCTGACCGCCGCTTCGGTGGTGATCAGCAGGCCGGCGACCGAGGCCGCGTCCTGCAGCGCGGTGCGAACGACCTTGGTCGGGTCGATCACGCCGGCGGCCACGAGGTTCTCGTAGACGTCGGTGGCCGCGTTGAAGCCCTGCGTCTCGTCGCCTTCGCGCAGGAGGTTGCCGGCAACCACGGCGCCGTCGAACCCGGCGTTCTCGGCGATCTGGCGGATCGGCGACTGGATCGCCTTGCGCACGATGTCGATGCCGCGGGTCTGGTCCTCGTTGGCGCCCTTGAGCCCTTCGAGAGCCTTGGTCGCATAGAGCAGCGCGGTGCCGCCCCCGGGGACGATGCCTTCTTCAACCGCGGCGCGGGTCGCGTGAAGCGCGTCGTCGACGCGATCCTTGCGCTCCTTGACCTCGACCTCGGACGCACCGCCGACCTTGATCACCGCAACGCCGCCGGCGAGCTTGGCCAGGCGCTCCTGGAGCTTCTCCTTGTCGTAGTCGCTGGTGGTGGTCTCGATCTGCGCGCGGATCTGCTCGACGCGGGCCTTGATGTCGGCCGGATCGCCGGCACCGTCGACGATCGTGGTGTTGTCCTTGTCGATGGTCACGCGCTTGGCCTGGCCGAGCATCGAGATGGTGACGTTCTCGAGCTTGATGCCGAGATCCTCGCTGATCATCTCGCCCTTGGTCAGGATCGAGATGTCCTGCAGCATCGCCTTGCGGCGATCGCCGAAGCCGGGAGCCTTGACCGCCGCGACCTTGAGGCCGCCGCGCAGCTTGTTGACCACCAGCGTGGCCAGCGCCTCGCCTTCGATGTCCTCGGCGATGATCAGGAGCGGACGGCCGCTCTGCACGACCGCTTCGAGGATCGGCAGCATCGCCTGGAGGTTCGAGAGCTTCTTCTCGTGGATCAGGATGTACGGGTTATCCAGCTCGACGATCATCTTCTCGGGATTGGTCACGAAGTACGGGCTGAGGTAGCCGCGGTCGAACTGCATGCCTTCGACCACTTCGAGCTCGAACTCGAGGCCCTTGGCTTCCTCGACGGTGATGACGCCTTCCTTGCCGACCTTCTCCATCGCCTCGGCGATCTTCTCGCCGACTTCGCGGTCGCCGTTGGCCGAAATGATGCCGACCTGGGCGATCTCGGTCGAACCGGACACCGCCTTCGAGCGGGCCTTCAGGTCCTCGACCACCTTGGTCACCGCGGTGTCGATGCCGCGCTTGAGGTCCATCGGGTTGATCCCGGCGGCGACCGACTTCATGCCCTCGCGAACGATCGCCTGGGCGAGTACGGTCGCGGTGGTGGTGCCGTCACCGGCGATGTCGTTGGTCTTCGAGGCCACTTCGCGCAGCATCTGCGCGCCCATGTTCTCGTACTTGTCCTTGAGCTCGATCTCCTTGGCGACGGTAACGCCGTCCTTGGTGATGCGCGGCGCGCCGTAACTCTTGTCGAGCACCACGTTGCGGCCCTTGGGGCCGAGCGTGACCTTGACGGCGTTGGCGAGCGTGTCGACGCCCTTGAGGATGCGCTCGCGCGCATCGCGCCCGAATTTCACGTCCTTGGCAGCCATTTTCGTTTCTCCTGGGAATTCTGTGGGGTTGGGGAAGCGTTTGGGTCAGTCGGCGATCAGCCGATGATCCCCATGATGTCGCTTTCCTTCATGATCAGCAGGTCTTCGCCGTCGATCTTGACCTCGGTGCCCGACCACTTGCCGAACAGGACGCGGTCACCGGCCTTGACGTCGGGCGGGGTTATCTTGCCGTCGTCCGAACGCGCGCCGGTGCCGACAGCAACGACTTCGCCCTCGCTCGGCTTTTCCTTGGCGCTGTCGGGAATGATGATTCCTCCGGCCGTCTTCTCTTCGGCTTCGAGGCGGCGGACCAGCACGCGGTCGTGCAGGGGACGGAATGCCATGTGAATGACCTTTCTCAGTTGGTGAAAAATCCCTTGGCACTCTCGCAAGGAGAGTGCCAGCGGGGCGCATATGGTTGGGGTTGGCGAGGTCGTCAACACCCGCGGGCGAAGAAAATTCGCGTCAGGCGGGCAACAACCCGAGGCGGCCGCGCCGCGCCCAGCGCTGCAGCAGCAGGCCCGCCACGACCACCAGGCCGACGGCGAGACCGATCCAAACGCCGGTACCTTGCAGCGGTGTGAAGAAGCCCAGCGCGACCGCGGTGCCGAGGCCGGGTATCCAGTAGCCGAGCAGCGCCATGGCCATCGGCACGCGGGTATCCTGCAATCCGCGCAGCGATCCGGCCGAGACCGCCTGGATCCCGTCGAACAGCTGGAACGCGGCGGCGACGACCATGTAGCGCACCGCGAAGGCGACGAGGACGGTGTTCTTGGCCGCGTAGGGATCGACGTAAAGCCGGATGATCGCCCGCGGGGCAAACAGCATCAGGCCCGCCGTCACGAACATGAAGCCGCCGCCGATCACGATGGCGCACCAGCCCGCGCGGGCGATCGCAGCCGGATCGCGCGCGCCGTAGAAATAACCGACGCGGATCGTCGCCGCCTGGGCGACGCCGAACGGTACCTGGAAGGCGAGCGCGGCTAGCTGCAAGGCGATGGTATGCCCGGCGAGCTGCTCGGGCCCGATCCGGCCCATCAGGAACGCAGCGCCGCTGAACAGCCCGGCTTCGGCCAGGATCGTCGCCGAGACCGGCGCGCCCTTGCGCACCAGTTCGCCGAAGCGACGCCACTCGGGCCGCCACCAGTATCCGAAGACGTGATATCTCCGCAGGCGCCGGTCGCTCAAGATCGCCACGGCATACGAAGCGACGATGAACAGCGAGGTTAGCAATGTCGACAGCGGCGAGCCGAGCATGCCGAGCGCGGGCGCGCCAAAGTGGCCGAATACGAAAGTGTAGTTGCCGAGCACGGCGACACCGATTGCCAGCACGGTGATCGCTGTGGCGAAGATCGGGCGGCCGAGCGCGGAGACGAAGTTGCGCAAAACGTTGGCCGCCAGCATCGGCACGATCGCCCACTTGATCGCACTGAGGAACGCCCCCGCGCGCGCAGCAACGGCGGGCGTCTGGCCCGTCGCCAGCATGATTTCCTCGCCGAAATGCAGGCAAGCGGTCGCCGCGAGCCCGGTGAACACCGCCAGCCACAGACCCATCCGGGCCGAGCGGCGCACTTCGCGTACGGCGTGCCGCCGACTGCCCAGCTCGGCCGAGATCAGCGCCGCGACCATGCCCGACATGCCCGAGAGCGACCACGCGACGAGGCCGAACAGCGACACCGCGAGGCTCGAGGCCGCGAGCGTCTCGGCGCCCAGCCGGGCGACGAAGATCACGTCGACGGCGTAGACAAGCATCTGCGCGAGATTGGCGATCACCAGCGGCCAGGCGAGCGCCAGCGTCGCGACGATCTCGCCGCGCCAGCCTTCGCCGCCATGCGGAGGCTTCAAGATCGGGTCTGTCGTCATCAGCAAAGCCGGCCCGGATAGGCGCATGCACGCAGCGGCGGAAGCGGTTGCGG
This sequence comes from Croceibacterium sp., assembly GCA_035470785.1. Classification (GTDB taxonomy): domain Bacteria; phylum Pseudomonadota; class Alphaproteobacteria; order Sphingomonadales; family Sphingomonadaceae; genus Croceibacterium_B. Next base: position 27,314 of record DATIQN010000051.1, read on the forward strand.
AACCGCGCGCACCGTTTCGCGTCAGCTTGCGGCAAGGTTGCCACTGTAAGCGAGGCCGGATGTTCCGACCGCCTTTGCTCGCCGCAGCGCTGCTGCTCACCGTCGTCGCCGCGCCAGCCGCCGCGCAGGAGGCGTTTGTTGGCGCCTATGTTCACGGCGTGGACACCCCGTTTACACTTCCCACCGGCGAGGGCGGCGCCGACATCGAACTCGGCTATCGCTTCGGCCGGCTGCAGGCACTCAGTTTCGTCGGCGCACCCGCGCCGTACCTGACCGCCTCGGTCAACACGCAAGGCGACACCAGCTTCGCCGGCGGCGGCCTCAGCTGGAAGATCGGCAAGGGGCCGGTTTACCTGCGGCCGGGCGTAGGTCTCATTGTGCACGACGGTACCCGCTTGCGCGTCGGCTCCAATGGCTATCGCACCGATCTCGGCAGCCCCGTGCTGTTCGAGCCCGAGATCGCGCTTGGCACGAGGCTTTCGGACAAGCTGAGCGTCGAGGCAAGCTGGGTCCATATCAGCGGCGCGCGGCTGTTCAATTCGCAGCAGAACCCCGGCATCGACATGATGGGCGTGCGGCTGGCGCTGGCCTTGCGCTAAACGCTCTTGCGCATCGCGCGCGGAGCGATAGGAACGCGGCCGGACCCATTCCTCGAAGGACGCCCTTCCATGATTTCGCGTTTCGCCCTCGCCGCTTCGCTTGCTTTCACCGTGGCCGCCTGCGGTTCGCAGTCGCAGCCGACCGACCAGCCGAGCGCAGCCGAAACGACGCCCAGCGCCGTCGCTACCGCCGCCCCGGAGGCGGCGCCGACGGCCGCGGCGAGCGCAACGCCGGCCGAAGCCGCTACGCCGACACCCACGCCGACTCCCTCGGCGAAACCCAGCGCAAAGGCCTCGCCCGACGTGGCCGCGACCGGGGCGAGCGCCGCCATGTCGGCGGTGCCGCAGGCCTTCAACCAGTGCGCCGCGTGCCACTCGACCACGCCGGGCAAGACAATCATCGGCCCCTCGCTGGCGCACGTTTACGGGCGCAATGCCGGCTCGCTCGCGGGCTTCCAGTACAGCGATGCGATGAAGGGCTCCGGACTGACGTGGACCTCGAGCAATCTCGACGCCTTCCTGACCAACCCCGCCGGCAAGGTCCCAGGCACCCTGATGGGCCTCGCCGGGATCAAGGACGCCGCTCAGCGCAAGGCGATCATCGCTTACCTGAAGACCCTCTAAGTGGTTGAAACAGGCACCTCGATCCTGCGGGACGGGGTGCTTCTGCTGGGCTTCGGCCTGTTCTTCGTCCTGCTGTTCCGGCGTCTCGGGCTCGGCGCCACGTTAGGATACCTGGTCGCCGGCGCGGTGGTCGGGCCGCACGTGCTCGGCCTCGCGGGCAACGCCAACGAGATGATCGGCGTCGCCGAGCTCGGCATCACTCTGCTGCTGTTCATCGTCGGCTTGGAACTCAGCCCGTCGCGGCTGTGGCAACTCAAGAGCGAGATTTTTGCGCTCGGCTCTGCGCAAGTCGTGCTGTGTGGGGTCGTCCTGGTCGGACTGGTCTACGCCGGCAGCGGCTTGTCGACCGAAGCTTCGCTGGCGATCGGCCTGCCGCTGGCGCTGTCGTCGACCGCGCAGGTCCTGCCGATGCTGCAATCGGCCGGAAGACTGCGCAGCCCGTTCGGCGAGCGGGCCTTCGCGATCCTGCTGTTCCAGGACCTGTCGATCATCCCCCTGCTGACGATCGTCGCCGCGCTCAGTCGGAATCCCGCGGACAGCGCCGGCCCGCCCGGCTGGCAGATGGCGCTGATGACGCTGGCGGCAGTGGCCGGGCTGATCGTCGCCGGGCGCTTCCTGGTGCGGCCGCTGTTCCGGCTGATCTCCACCTTGGGCGAGCGCGAGATGTTCGTCGTCGCCGCGCTGGCGATCGTCGTCGCCGCCGCGGCGCTGATGGAAGCGCTTGGTCTGTCGACCGCGCTCGGCGCGTTCGTCGCCGGGGTCATGCTGGCGGACACGCCGTTCCGCCACGAGATCGAGGCCGACGTCGAGCCGTTCCGCTCGATCCTGCTCGGGCTGTTCTTCCTCTCGGTCGGCATGCTGCTCGACTTGTCGGTGATCGCTGCCAACCCGCTGTTCGTGATCGGCATGGCGATCGGCCTGATCGCGCTCAAGACGCTCGTGATCGGCGGGCTCGGCCTCGCCTGCCGGATGCGCTGGCGCGAAGCGCTCGCGCTCGGGCTGCTGCTCAGCCAGGGCGGCGAGTTCGGCTTCGTCCTGTTCACGCGCGCGCAGCAGGGCATGCTGATCACGCCCGGTGCGGCGAGCCTGTTCGCGGCCATCGTCACGCTGTCGATGGCCACCACGCCGTTCCTGATGATGGCCACCCGGCGCATCCGCAAGCAGCCGAAGGATCGCGAGGTGCGCGAAGGCCCACGCGCCGACGGCGCCAACGCGCTGGTCGTCGGCTACGGCCGCTTCGGCCAGACGGTGGGACAGATGCTGCTCGCTGCCGGTATCCCGGTCACGCTGATCGACACCGACACCGAGATGATCGACGTCGCCCGCGAATTCGGTGCGCAGGTCTATTTCGGCGACGGCACCCGGCTCGACCTGTTGCGCCAGGCGGGGGCGGGGGAGGCCGAGTTGATCCTGTTCTGCCTCGACGGCGAGCAGCCCGATGCCGAGCTGTTGCGCGCGGTGCGCGAAACGTTCCCCAACGCCGCGATCATGGTCCGCGCCTACGACCGCCGGATGCTGGTGACGCTGCGCGATGCGCCGGTCGACTATGTCGTGCGCGAGGTGATGGAATCGGCGGTGCAGATGGCCCGCGCCGCGCTCGAGCGGATCGGCGATTCCGAAGAAGACATCGACCGGGTCGAGACGTTCTATCGCGCCAACGACCGCGAGCGGCTCGACATGCAGAAGGAGCACGGCGACATCCGCGCCGGGCGCGAACGCACGATCACCACCCAGCACACGTGGGCGGAAGCGGGCAGCGAGATTTAGCGAGTCCGGGCCTCTCCCCTCCGGGCGGAGGGGAGAGGGGGTTGGAACTAGACTTTGGTGCCGGGACCTGCCGGCTCGGGCTGCTTGGCGGCACTGGCCGCTACAGGCGCATCGCTCTTGGCCTTGTCGCAGCTACCGGCGCTGGTCCTGGTGACCTTGGGCTGCTGGCTGCTGCCGTCGGAGCTGTATTCGACCGTCTGCGTGCAGCCGTTCGCGTCTCTGGTCGACGAGACGTAAGTGAAATGCATCCCGGCGGGCAGGTTGCCGGAGACAGTCACCATTCCCGGAGCTCCGGGGCCGCCCGCGGCCGCGGCCTTCTCCATCGCCGCGACCTGCTGCAGCATCGCCTGGTGCTGGGCTTCCATGTAGGCGGCCATCCGGTCGAGCTCGGCGAAGGGATCGACGAAGGCGATGGGCACCGCATCAGCCGGCTGGACCGCCACCTTTGGCGCGACATCGCCCGTGTATTCGATCTGCGCTACCGAACCGTCGGGCAGCGAGACGTTCATCGTGTGGAGCTTTTCGGCCGCGAAGGCTGCCGTGCCGGCGAGCAGCAGCGCGGCGCCGCCGGCGAGGATGGTTGTACCCGCAAAGCGCATGGAACTTCCTCCATTGGTTGTGAATCGCCGGCGAAAATCTACTCGGCGAACCTGAACGCTCGATTACGGAGCGCATAGCAAAAGGGCGGCACCTTGCGGCACCGCCCTCCTATCCGCGAGTGCTTCAAGACACCCGCGAAACTCGCTTCTAGAAGCTTACTTGATCTCGACGGTGCCGCCGGCTGCTTCGATCTTGGCCTTGATCTCTTCGGCCTCGGCCTTGTTCACGCCTTCCTTGACCGCCTTGGGGGCGCTCTCGACGAGGGCCTTGGCTTCTGTCAGGCCCAGCTGCGTGATGGCGCGGACTTCCTTGATCACCTGGATCTTCTTGCCACCGTCGCCGGTGAGGATGACGTCGAACTCGGTCTTCTCTTCGACGGCTTCGGCAGCGGCGCCGCCACCGGCAGGCGCGGCAACGGCCACGGCGGCCGCGGCGGAAACGCCCCATTCTTCTTCCAGCGCCTTGGCAAGCTCAGCGGCTTCCATGACGGTCAGCTTCGACAGTTCTTCAACAAGCTTGGCGATATCGGCCATGATGTTTTACTCCTGATTGATGGACCGGATTGCTCCGGGAATTCGAGAAATTGGAAAAACCGCTTACGCCGCTTCCTTGGCCCCATAGGCCGCAAAGACGCGGGCGAGCTTGGCCGCGGGCTCGCTGATCACGCGGACGACCTTCGTCGCCGGCGCGTTGAGCAATCCCACGATCGTGCCCCTCAGCTCATCGAGCGACGGCATCGAGGCGAGCGCCTTGATCCCGTCGGCGTTGAGCACCTGGCTACCCATCGAGCCGCCGACGATTTCGAGCTTGTCGTTCGTCTTGGCGAAGTTCACCGCCGCCTTGGCAGCAGCGACCGGGTCCGCCGAATAGGCGAGCGCGGTCGGACCGGTGAGGTAAGCCTCGATACCGGTGTAGTCGGTGTCCTTCAGGGCGAGCCTGGCGAGGCGGTTCTTCGCAACCTGGTAGGAAGCGCCAACATCACGCATCTTCGTACGCAAGTCGGTGGACTGGGCCACCGTCAGGCCGAGGTTGCGGGTGACGACCACCACGCCCGCCTCGTTGAAGACTGCGTTGAGCTGGGCGACCGCGTCGGTTTTCTGCGAACGATCCATGCCATACTCCTTCACTATGGCCGTGCGGGGCGAACCCCGCGCGACCGGCTCATTGTGGTCCATGCCGAAGATCGACACGGGCGAGTCCGTTGAGGGGGAAGGAGTGCGCCGAAGCGCGGATGACGACGCAAGGAGCGCCGCCGGAAATCTCTTTTCCCCGTCTAGGCTGCAAATTAAGTGGGAAGCCCACAGCAACTGTCTCGGACGGATGACTGCAAAGCCTTTCGGTTCGGCGGTCGGCGCGGGCCTTTAGCCTGATTGCCGTGCGAGTCAAGAAAACCTCGCAGCCGTGTTGACCGCCCGCGCCCTCGCACCTATATGCCCACTCAGCCGGAGCTTCGAGCAAGGCGCACCTTACGCGGGGGTGCACCATCGGATGGAAGCCCGGCCTCCCGTGAGACCTGATCAAGGCTGCAGTCCGGCCACCCTCGAGGTGCGCCTGCCCTGCGGCCTTTCGGCGTCTCGCGGTGCTCCCGCCCGAGCGATTTTATGCCGGCGGCATGGGCCGGCGAAGCAAAGAGGCTGAATTCCCCTATGGTCACCAAGGCGAAGGCCCCGGCAACTGCCGGCAGCAAGAAGAAGCGCATCCGCAAGATCTTCGGCGACATCCACGAAGTGGTGCAGATGCCGAACCTGATCGAGGTACAGCGCGAGAGCTACGAGCAGTTCCTGCGCTCCGACCGCAGCACGGGCTACGTCTCGGGCCTCGAAAAGACCCTTCGCAGCGTGTTCCCGATCCGCGACTTCGCCGGCACCGCCGAGCTCGACTTCGTCCATTATGAGCTCGAAGATCCGAAGTACGACACCGTCGAATGCCGCCAGCGCGGCATCACTTACGCGGCGCCTATGAAGGTCACACTGCGGCTGATCGTGTTCGAGGTCGACCAGGAAACCGAGACCCGCTCCGTGCTCGATATCAAGGAGCAGGACGTTTACATGGGCGACATGCCGCTCATGACCGAGAACGGCACCTTCATCATCAACGGCACCGAGCGTGTCATCGTCAGCCAGATGCACCGTTCGCCGGGCGTGCTGTTCGACCACGATCGCGGCAAGACGCACTCGAGCGGCAAGTTCCTGTTCGCCGCCCGCGTGATTCCGTACCGCGGCAGCTGGCTCGATTTCGAATTCGACGCCAAGGACATCGTCAACGTCCGCATCGACCGCAAGCGCAAGCTGCCGGTCACCTCGCTGCTTTACGCGCTGGGCCTCGACGACGAGCAGATGCTCGACCATTTCTACGACACCGTGGCCTGGAAGCGCGCCAAGGGCGGCTGGGAAATTCCCTTCGTCGCCGAGCAATGGCGCAACACCAAGCCCGGCTTTCCGCTGGTCGACGCCAAGACTGGCGAAGAAGTGTTCCCCGCCGGCCAGAAGGTCAGCCCCCGCGCCGCCAACAAGGCCGAGAAGGACGGGCTCAAGCGCCTGCTCATTCCGACCGAGGAAATCTTCGGCCGCTATTCGGCCAGGGACCTGATCGACGAGAAGACCGGCCGCATCTACATCGAGGCGGGCGAGGAAGTCTCGCCTGAGAACCTCGAAAAGGTCGACGCCGCCGGGATCGACGAGCTCAGCCTGCTCGACATCGACCACGTCAACACCGGCCCGTGGATGCGCAACACGCTCGTCGCCGACAAGGCGGAGAACCGCGAGGAAGGCCTCGAGGCGATCTACAAGGTGATGCGTCCCGGCGAGCCGCCGACCAAGGAAACCGCCGAAGCGCTGTTCGAAGGCCTGTTCTTCGATCCGGAGCGCTACGACCTCTCGGCCGTCGGCCGGGTCAAGCTCAACATGCGCCTCGGCCTCGATGCCGAGGACACCGTGACCACGCTTCGTAAGGAAGACATCCTCGCGGTGGTCAAGGAGCTGGTCGACCTCAAGGACGGCAAGGGCGAAGTCGACGACATCGACAACCTCGGTAACCGCCGCGTTCGTTCGGTCGGCGAGCTGCTCGAGAACCAGTACCGCGTCGGCCTGCTGCGCATGGAGCGCGCGGTGAAGGAGCGGATGAGCTCGGTCGACGTGTCGACCGTGATGCCCAACGATCTGATCAACGCCAAGCCCGCGGTCGCCGCGGTGCGCGAGTTCTTCGGATCGTCGCAGCTCTCGCAGTTCATGGACCAGACCAACCCGCTGTCGGAAGTCACCCACAAGCGCCGCGTGTCGGCGCTCGGGCCGGGCGGCCTCACCCGTGAGCGTGCCGGCTTCGAAGTGCGCGACGTCCACCCGACGCACTACGGCCGCATCTGTCCGATCGAAACGCCGGAAGGCCCGAACATCGGCCTGATCAACTCGCTCAGCACCTTCGCGCGGGTCAACAAGTACGGCTTCATCGAGACGCCGTACCGCACGGTGAAGGACGGCCATGTCCTCGGTGAGGTGACTTACCTTTCCGCCATGGAAGAGCAGAAGCATACCGTCGCGCAGGCTTCGGCCGACACCGACAAGAATGGCAAGTTCGTCGACGACCTCATCTCGGCCCGCCAGAACGGCGAGTTCGTGATGGCGCCGAGCGAGCAGGTCACGCTGATGGACGTCAGCCCCAAGCAGCTCGTTTCGGTCGCTGCGTCGCTGATCCCGTTCCTCGAGAACGACGACGCCAACCGCGCACTGATGGGCTCGAACATGCAGCGCCAGGCGGTTCCGCTGCTGCGCGCCGAGGCGCCGTTCGTCGGCACCGGCATGGAAGAGACCGTGGCGCGCGATTCGGGCGCGGCGATCTCGGCGACACGCTCGGGCGTGGTCGACCAAGTCGACGCCACCCGCATCGTCGTGCGCGCTTCGGGTGAAGTCGATGCCGGCAACCCCGGGGTCGACATCTACACGCTGCAGAAGTTCCAGCGCTCGAACCAGAACACCTGCATCAACCAGCGTCCGCTGGTGAAGGTCGGTGACGTGGTCGAGGCCGGGGACATCATCGCCGACGGTCCCTCGACCGATCTCGGCGAGCTCGCGCTGGGCCGCAACAGCCTCGTCGCGTTCATGCCGTGGAACGGCTACAACTCCGAGGATTCGATCCTGATCTCCGAGCGCATCGTCAAGGACGACGTGTTCACCTCGATCCACATCGAGGAATTCGAGGTCATGGCCCGCGACACCAAGCTCGGGCCGGAAGACATCACCCGCGACATCCCCAACGTCGGCGAGGAAGCGCTGCGCAACCTCGACGAGGCGGGCATCGTCTACATCGGCGCCGAAGTGCACCCGGGCGACATCCTCGTCGGCAAGATCACGCCGAAGGGCGAAAGCCCGATGACGCCGGAGGAAAAGCTCCTCCGCGCCATCTTCGGCGAGAAGGCCAGCGACGTGCGCGACACCTCGCTGCGGCTGCCGCCGGGCGTTTCCGGCACGATCGTCGAGGTGCGGGTGTTCAACCGCCACGGCATCGAGATCGACGACCGTACGCGCGCCATCCAGAACGAGGAAATCGAACGCCTCAAGAAGGATAGCGAGGACGAGCGCGGCATCTTGAATCGCGCGACCTACAACCGCCTCGCCGAGATGCTCGACGGCCAGACCGCTTCGGCGGCGCCGAAGGGCATCAAGAAGGGCGCCAAGATCGACGCCGCGCTGCTCGACACCGTCGACCGCTACGAATGGTTCAAGTTCGCGGTCGCCGACGACAAGATGCAGGCCCAGCTCGAAGCCGTGAAGGGCCAGTACGACGAGGCCATCAAGGCGATCGAGGAGAAGTTCGAGGACCGCAAGGAGAAGCTCGAACGCGGCGACGAGCTCGCCCCCGGCGTGCTCAAGATGGTCAAGGTGTTCGTCGCGGTGAAGCGCAAGCTGCAGCCGGGCGACAAGATGGCAGGCCGTCACGGCAACAAGGGCGTGATCAGCCGCATTCTGCCAGCCGAGGACATGCCGTTCATGGAAGACGGCACCCCGGTCGACATCGTGCTCAACCCGCTCGGCGTGCCTTCGCGCATGAACGTCGGACAGATCTTCGAAACCCACCTCGGCCTCGCCGCACGCGGTCTCGGGCAGCAGGTCACCGCGGAGCTGGAGAAGTGGCGCGAAGCCAACCCCAACCCGCAGGCTGCCAAGCCGCCGAGCGCCTTGGTCGACAAGCTCAAGGACATCTACGGTCCAAACTACGCCGACGAGATCGACGAGCGTTCGACCGAGGAAGTGGTCGAGCTGGCCGAGAACCTCGCCAACGGCGTGCCGATGGGCACTCCGGTGTTCGACGGCGCCAAGGAAAGCGACGTTACCGCGATGCTGATCAAGGCAGGGTTCGACAGCTCGGGCCAGGTGACGCTCTACGACGGGCGCAGCGGCGATGCCTTCGACCGCAAGGTGACCGTGGGCTACATCTACATGCTCAAGCTGCACCACCTCGTGGACGACAAGATCCACGCGCGTTCGATCGGGCCGTACTCGCTCGTCACTCAGCAGCCGCTGGGCGGCAAGGCGCAGTTCGGCGGCCAGCGCTTCGGCGAAATGGAAGTCTGGGCGCTCCAGGCCTACGGCGCCGCCTACACGCTGCAGGAAATGCTCACTGTGAAGTCCGACGACGTGGTCGGCCGGACCAAGGTCTACGAAGCGATCGTCAAGGGTGACGACACTTTCGAGGCCGGCATCCCGGAGAGCTTCAACGTACTGGTCAAGGAAATGCGCAGCCTGGGGCTCAACGTCGAGCTCAAGTCGCTCGTCGACGAGAACGCCGACGACCAGTGGCCGGAGGCGGCGGAGTAACCGCCTCCGCCACCCGCAGCCCAGGAAATTTCACCCGTAAGGGACAAAGAAAATGAACGAACTCAGCAAATTCACCAACCAGCTCGCGAAGCCCGAGACTTTCGACCAGATCCAGATCGGGATTGCGTCGCCCGAGCGCATCCGCAGCTGGTCGTTCGGCGAGATCAAGAAGCCGGAGACCATCAACTACCGGACCTTCAAGCCCGAGCGCGACGGCCTGTTCTGCGCGCGCATCTTCGGTCCGGTGAAGGACTACGAGTGCCTGTGCGGCAAGTACAAGCGCATGAAGTACAAGGGCGTGGTCTGCGAGAAGTGCGGCGTCGAGGTCACCGTGACCAAGGTCCGCCGCGAGCGCATGGGCCACATCGAGCTCGCCGCGCCGGTTGCGCACATCTGGTTCCTCAAGTCGCTGCCTTCGCGCATCGGCCTGCTGCTCGACATGCAGCTCAAGCAGCTCGAGCGCGTCCTCTATTTCGAGAGCTACATCGTCACCGAGCCCGGCCTGACCCCGCTCGAGAAGTATCAGCTTCTCACCGAGGATGAGCTGCTCGACGCGCAGGACGAATACGGTGAGGATAGCTTCACCGCCGGCATCGGCGCCGAGGCCGTCAAGCTGATGCTGATGGACCTCGACCTGCAGTCCGAGCGCGACACGCTGATGGAAGAGCTCGCCACCACGAAGAGCGCGCTCAAGCCGAAGAAGATCATAAAGCGCCTCAAGGTCGTCGAAAGCTTCATCGATTCGGGCAACCGCCCGGAGTGGATGATCCTCGACGTGATCCCGGTCATTCCGCCGGAACTGCGCCCGCTGGTGCCGCTCGACGGCGGCCGCTTCGCGACGTCGGACCTGAACGACCTCTACCGCCGCGTGATCAACCGCAACAACCGCCTCAAGCGGCTGATGGAGCTGCGCGCGCCGGATATCATCGTCCGCAACGAAAAGCGCATGCTGCAGGAAGCGGTCGACGCCCTGTTCGACAACGGTCGCCGCGGCCGCGTGATCACCGGCGCCAACAAGCGCCCGCTCAAGTCGCTGTCCGACATGCTCAAGGGCAAGCAGGGCCGCTTCCGCCAGAACCTGCTCGGCAAGCGCGTCGACTATTCGGGCCGCTCGGTGATCGTCACCGGACCGGAGCTCAAGCTGCACCAGTGCGGCCTACCGAAGAAGATGGCGCTCGAGCTGTTCAAGCCGTTCATCTACGCCCGTCTCGACGCCAAGGGCCTGAGCATGACGCTCAAGCAGGCCAAGAAGTGGGTCGAGAAAGAGCGCAAGGAAGTCTGGGACATCCTCGACGAGGTGATCCGCGAGCATCCGGTGCTGCTGAACCGCGCGCCGACGCTCCACCGCCTCGGCATCCAGGCGTTCGAACCGGTGCTGATCGAGGGCAAGGCGATCCAGCTGCACCCGCTCGTCTGCTCGGCGTTCAACGCCGACTTCGACGGCGACCAGATGGCAGTGCACGTTCCGCTGTCGCTTGAAGCGCAGCTGGAAGCGCGCGTGCTGATGATGAGCACCAACAACATCCTCAGCCCGGCCAACGGCAAGCCGATCATCGTGCCTTCGCAGGACATGGTCCTCGGCCTGTACTACCTGTCGATGGACCGCGAGGGTGAGCCGGGCGAAGGCAAGATCCTCGCCGACATCAATGAAGTGCATCAGGCGCTTCATGTCGGCGCGGTCACGCTGCACTCGAAAATCACCACCCGCGTCCCGCAGACCGACGAAAAGGGCAACGAGTTCATGCGCCGGGTCGACACGACTCCAGGCCGCATGCTGATCGGCGAATGCCTGCCGAAAAGCCACACGGTGCCGTTCGAAGTCGTCAACCGCCTTCTCACCAAGAAGGAAATCGGCGACGTCATCGACCAGGTCTATCGTCACACCGGGCAGAAGGACACGGTGCTGTTCGCCGACGCGATCATGGCGCTCGGCTTCCGCAACGCGTTCAAGGCCGGCATCTCGTTCGGCAAGGACGACATGATTATCCCGGACTCGAAGGTGCCCCTGGTCGAAGAGACCAAGGCTCTGGTTGCCGATTACGAGCAGCAGTACCAGGACGGCTTCATCACCCAGCAGGAAAAGTATAACAAGGTGATCGACGCCTGGAGCCGCTGCGGCGACCAGGTGGCCAACGCCATGATGGACGAAATCCGCGCGGCGCCAAAGGACGAGACCGGCCGGCAGAAGCCGATCAACTCGATCTACATGATGAGCCACTCGGGCGCGCGCGGTTCGCCGGCGCAGATGAAGCAGCTCGCCGGCATGCGCGGCCTGATGGCCAAGCCTTCGGGCGAGATCATCGAGACCCCGATCATCTCGAACTTCAAGGAAGGCCTGACCGTCCTCGAGTACTTCAACTCGACCCACGGCGCCCGCAAGGGCCTGGCCGACACGGCGCTCAAGACGGCGAACTCGGGCTACCTGACCCGCCGCCTGGTCGACGTGTCGCAGGACTGCGTCGTGATCGTCGACGATTGCGGCACCGAACGGGCGCTGGAGATGCGCGCCATCATCCAGGGCGGCTCGATAATCGCCTCGCTCGGCGAGCGCATTCTCGGCCGCACCACGGCCGAAGACCTGGTGAACGCCAAGACCGGCGAAGTCGTCGTCAAGGCTGGCACCTTGCTCGACGAGCCGATGGTCAAGGCGATCGAGGAAGCCGAAGTTCAGTCGGCCAAGATCCGTTCGCCGCTGGTCTGCGAGGCCGAACAGGGCGTCTGCGGCAAGTGCTACGGTCGCGACCTCGCGCGCGGCACGCCGGTCAACATCGGTGAGGCTGTCGGCGTTATCGCCGCGCAGTCGATTGGTGAGCCGGGCACCCAGCTGACCATGCGTACGTTCCACATCGGTGGCGCGGCGCAGGTCAACGAAACCAGCCACCTCGAAGCGATCAGCGACGGCAAGATCGTCTATCGCGACATGCCGACGATCACCGACAAGCGCGGCCGCCGGCTGTCGCTCGCCCGCACCGGCGAGATTGTCGTGGTCGACGCCGAAGGGCGCGAGCGCGCGATCCACCGCGTGCCTTACGGCACTGTGCTGATGCACGAGGACGGCGCCAAGGTGAAGGAAGGCGATCGCCTAGCCGAATGGGATCCGTTCACCCTGCCGATCATCACCGAGCAGTCGGGCGTGGTCCGCTACCAGGATCTGATCGAAGGCAAGACGATGGAAGAGCGCGTGGACGAGGCCACCGGCATCGCCCAGCGCGTCGTCACCGAGAACCGCTCGACCGGCCGCTCGAAGAAGGAAGACCTGCGTCCGCGCATGACCCTTCTCGGCGAGGAGGGTGGCAAGAAGGGTGAGGAAACCGAGGCGGCGCGCTACATGCTCGCCCCGGGCACCGCGCTCTCGGTCGAGGACGGCCAGCACGTCGAGGCCGGCGACATCCTCGCGCGTGCCACGCGCGAAGCGGCCAAGACACGCGACATCACCGGCGGTCTGCCGCGGGTGGCCGAGCTGTTCGAGGCGCGCATGCCGAAGGACGTGTCGGTCATCGCCAAGATCAGCGGGCGGATCGAATTCGTCCGCGACTACAAGGCCAAGCGCAAGATCGCGATCATCCCAGAAGAGGGCGATCCGGTCGAGTACCTGGTCCCCAAGACCAAGGTGATCGACGTCCAGGAAGGCGATTTCGTCAAGAAGGGCGACACGCTGATCTCGGGCAGCCCGAATCCGCACGACATCCTCGAGGTTCTCGGGGTCGAGGCGCTCGCCGAGTACCTCGTCAACGAGATCCAGGAAGTCTACCGGCTCCAGGGCGTGAAGATCAACGACAAGCACATCGAGGTGATCGTTCGCCAGATGCTGCAGAAGGTCGAGATCACCGACGGCGGCGACACCACGCTGCTGCCGGGCGAGCAGGTCGATTACGAGGAAATGCACGAGATCAACGCCGCGCTGCCCAAAGGCAAGAAGCCCGCCGGCGGCAACCCCGTGCTGCTCGGCATCACCAAGGCTTCGCTGCAGACCCGCTCGTTCATCTCGGCGGCCAGCTTCCAGGAAACCACCCGCGTGCTCACGCAGGCGGCGGTCGAAGGGAAGAAGGACATGCTGATCGGGCTCAAGGAGAACGTGATCGTCGGCCGCCTGATCCCCGCCGGTACCGGCGCGGGCATGAACCGGCTGCGGGTCACCGCCAACAGCCGCGACGCGGCGCTGCGCGCCTCGTGGCGCAAGGCCCAGGAAGCGATCCTCGCCGCCAATTCGGCTGCCGAAGAGCGTGCCGCCGAGGCGCTGCGCGATCCGGCGGACGACCTTGGCAACGACGCGCTGGCGGCAGTCGAGGGTGAAACCCACGGCACCGACGCCGACGCCGGCGAATACCTGATGGCGAGCGACGAGACGCTCGAGGCCGAGCCGGAAGGCACGGTCGAAGAGGGCGGCGACCTCGAAGAGGAATAAGCCGCGCTTCTTCAGGCAAAACACAGCCCCGCCGGAGCGATCCGGCGGGGCTTTTTCGTGCGCAAATCTTTGTCGGAACGGGCCGGGCAAAGTTACGTTACGGTCGCATGACCGAGCGAACCGCCATCCAGATGTATTCGCGTTAAAACAATTACGTGAGCCTAATTTCGCGGTTCAAGGGCGGCGGCTATCTCACTTCCACGGTCAGCGTGTTCTTGCTCGCCGTCCCGGCCTCAAGTCCGCACTCGAATCGCCGATCATGTTCGGCTCCCTGGTCGGCGGGGTCGTCACTTCGATCGGCGGCATATTTCTGCGATGGCGCTCGCACCGGCTCGAGCAAAAGGAGAAGCACCAGCCGGCCGCGGCTGGCGAATCCCTTAATCGGCGCTAAGCTGCGGACGGGTCAACGTAAGGGAGGGCCAACCCATGAAATCGGTAGCCTTGCTGCTTGCCGCCGCGACCGCCGGCACAATCGCCGTCGCAACCACAACACCGACTGCGGCTATTGCCGCCGCGCCAACCGCCGATATCAGCGGCACCTGGACTACCTCGTTCGACAGCCAGGTCGGCCGGCAGACCTATACCTACACCTTCAAGGTCGATGGCGGGACGCTGACCGGCCACACCAAATCGAACCTCGGCGAGTCCGACCTCAAGGGCACCGTCGACGGGGACAACGTCACGTTTGTCGAGAACCTCAAGTACCAGGACCAGACGCTGGCCATCACCTACACCGGCCAGATCGTTTCGGCTGACGAGATCAAGTTCAAGCGCGATGTCGGCGGGCAGGGCGGCGAGGAATTTACCGCCAAGCGGCAGAAATAGCGTCGCAGTCCGGGCAAGGTAGGAGCCCCACCGGAGCCAAACCGGCGGGGTTTTTCTTTAGCCGCTGCAAGGGCCCTTGAGAGGCGCTGGCGGGCTCACCACTCTTTACCCTCGCCCACAAAGAAAGATCACCGATGACCGCGACCGACGTTCTGTTCCAGCCGTTCACCTCGCCCAACCTCACGTTGCCCAACCGCATCGTCATGGCGCCGATGACGCGCAACATGGCGCCCGAGGGCGTGCCAAGCGCGAAGAACGCCGAATACTACCGGCGGCGGGCGGCGGGCGGGGTCGGGCTGATCCTGTCCGAAGGCACGGTCGTCGGCCGTCCGGCGTCGCGCAACATGCCTCACATCCCGCTGTTCCACAGCGAGGAGCCGCTCGGCGGATGGCGCCAGGTGATCGCCGCCGTGCACGAAGCGGGCGGCAAGATGGGGCCGCAGATCTGGCATACTGGCGGCGTTCGTTCGAGCGACCCGGCTTTTGCGCCGGGCGCGCTCGACACGCCTTCGGGGCTCAACGCCCCGGATCAGCCCGTCGGCGAAGCGATGAGCGACGAGGCGATCGCCGACACCGTGGCGGCCTTCGCGCGCGCGGCCGCCGACGCCAAGGCGCTCGGCTTCGACACGCTCGAGATTCACGGCGCGCACGGCTACCTGATCGATCAGTTCTTCTGGGCCGGCAGCAACCGGCGCAGCGATCGCTACGGCGGCGCGACTATCGCCGAACGCGCGCGCTTCGCGGCCGAGGTCATTTCCGCGATGCGGGCGGCGGTCGGGCCCGACTACCCGATCCTGCTGCGCGTCAGCCAATGGAAGCAGCAGGACTACGAGGCGCGCCTCGCCGCCAACCCAGCCGAGATGGAGCAGTGGCTGCAGCCGCTGGTCGATGCTGGGGTCGACATCCTGCATTGCTCGCAGCGCCGCTTCTGGGAGCCCGAATTTCCCGAGATCGACGGCCAGCAAGGCCTCAACTTCGCCGGCTGGGCGAAGAAGATCACCGGCGTGCCGACGATCAGCGTCGGCTCGGTCGGGCTGTCGAGCGATTTCGGCGGCGCCTTCCGCGGCGAGAGCTCGCAGGCTTCGAACCTCGACGGCCTCGTCGAGCGGATGGAGCGCGGCGAGTTCGATCTGATCGCGGTCGGCCGGGCGCTGCTGTCGGATCCCGACTGGGCCGAGAAGGTGCGCGAAGGGCGCACGGACGAGCTGCAGGACTTCGATCCCGCATCGCTCCGCGAGCTCGCCTGAAGTCTCGCCATGACCGGCGCGCTCGGCTAGGGCGCGCGGCATGACAGTCGTCACCCGCTTCGCCCCGTCGCCGACCGGCGTGCTGCATGTCGGCAACGTCCGCACGGCGCTGCACAACTGGCTGCTGGCGGAAAAGGCCGGCGGGCGCTTCGTGCTGCGGATCGACGACACCGATGCCGAGCGCAGCCGCGAGGAATTCGTTGAGGCGATTCGGGCGGACCTTCAGTGGCTCGGGCTCGCTCCCGATGTCGAGGAACGCCAGTCCGCGCGGCTGGCACATTACGAAGCGGCGTTCGGGCAACTTCGCAGTGCAGGTCGGGTCTACCGCTGCTACGAGACCGCGCAGGAGCTCGATCTCAAGCGCAAGGTTCGGCTCAGTCGCGGGTTGCCGCCGATCTACGACCGCGCGGCGCTCGAGCTCAGCGATGCCGAACACGCGGCGAAGGAAGCCGAGGGCGTGGCTCCGCACTGGCGCTTCAAGCTTGATCACGACGCCGCAATCGAGTGGACCGACGGCATCCGCGGGCCGCAGCACTTCGACGCGGCGCAACTGAGCGACCCGGTGGTCCGCCGCGCCGACGGCTCATGGCTATACATGCTGCCGAGCGCGGTCGACGACATCGAGATGGGCGTGACCGACGTGCTGCGCGGCGAGGATCATGTTTCGAACACCGCGCTGCAATTGCAGATGTTCACCGCGCTCGGCGCCGCGCCGCCGCGCTTCGCGCACGAGGCGCTGCTCGTCGGCAGCGAAGGCAAGCTGTCGAAGCGGCTCGGATCGCTCGGCTGCGACGCCTTCCGCGAGCGCGGGATCGAGCCCGAGGCGCTGGTCGCGCTGCTAGCGCGGCTCGGCACCTCGCTCCCGGTCGAGCCGATCGCCGACCGCGCCGTGCTGGTCGAGAGCTTCGACCTGGCGCACTTCGGCCGCGCGCCCGCGCGGTTCGACGAAGCCGAGCTGGAGCGGCTGAATTCGGCGATCGTTCACCAGATGGAGTTTGCGCAGGCGAAACATCGCCTGCCCACCGGCATGACCGAGGCCGGCTGGGCGGCGATCCGCCCGAATCTGGCGCACGTCGGCGAAGCCGCCGAATGGTGGGCGGTGGTGACCGGCCCGGTCGAGACGCCGGACTTGTCGGTTGAAGACCGCGCCTATCTCGGCGAGGCGGCGCGTTCGCTGACCTGGTCGGACGACCCTTGGCACGCGCTGAGCCATGCGCTCAAGGCGTCCACCGGCCGCAGGGGCAGGGACTTGTTCCACCCGCTGCGCCTCGCGCTCACAGGGCGGGATTCGGGACCTGACATGAAAGCGCTCCTGCCGCTGATCGGCGAGGCCGAAGCGCGCGTCCGGCTGGAGCGCGCCGCCCGAGGCTAGTGCCCGTCGAGCTCGTCGCCGGTCAGCCGGACGACATGGAGCAGGTTGGTCGCGCCCGGCACGCCGAAGGGCACGCCTGCGACCATGATCAGCCGCGAATCCGCTTCGCCGAAACCGTGGCGCAGCGCCATGCGCTTGCCCTTGGCGACCATCTCTTCGAAGCTGCCGATGTCGCGCGTGGTCACCGCGTGCGCGCCCCACAGCAGGGTGGCGCGCCGCGCGGTGCGAGTCGAGGGCGTGAGCACCATCAGTGGAGTCTTGGGCCGTTCGCGGGCGACTCGCCGCGCGGTCGAACCCGAATCGGTGAACACCACAACCGCCGCGATCGGCAGCGTCTCGGCGATCGTCATGCAGGCATGGCTGATCGCGTCGGCGGTGGTCGTGTCGGGGATCGTCTGGTGGAAGTGGACGCGGGCGCCGTAGCTCTCGTCGTTTTCGACCTGCACCGCGATGCGGTCCATCATCGCCACTGATTCCTCGGGCCACATCCCGGCCGCAGTCTCGGCCGAAAGCATCACCGCGTCGGCCCCGTCGTAGACCGCGTTGGCGACGTCGGACACTTCGGCGCGGGTCGGCTGCGGGCTCTCGATCATCGATTCGAGCATCTGCGTGGCGACGATCACCGGCTTGCCGAGGCTGCGCGCGGCGAGCACGATGCGCTTCTGCAGCGGCGGCACTTCCTCAGGGTTCAGCTCGACGCCGAGGTCGCCGCGGGCGACCATTACTCCGTCTGCGAGATCGAGAATTTCGGCGAGGCGCGTCACGGCCATCGGCTTCTCGATCTTGGCGCACAGCGCGCCCTTGCCGTTCATCAGCTTGCGCGCCTCGGCGATGTCGTCGGGCCGCTGGACGAAGCTGAGGCCGATCCAGTCGGCGCCGTGCTCGAGTGCGAAGGCGAGGTCGCGGCGGTCCTTCTCGGTGAGTGCCGGGATCGGCACCTCGGCGTCAGGCACGTTGACGCCCTTCTTGTCGGAAATGACCCCGCCGATCTCGGCAGTGCAGACGATCGCTTCGGGGCTCGCGCTTTCGACCCGCAGGCGAATCTTGCCGTCGTTGATCAGCAGCCGCTGGCCTTTCGACAACACGGCGAACAGCTCGGGATGTGGCAGGAACACGCGCGTTTCGTCGCCCGGCGTCTCGTCGCGGTCGAGCGTGAAGCGCCCGCCATGGGGAATCCGCGCCTCGCCGCCCTTGAACGTGCCGACTCGCAACTTGGGGCCCTGCAAGTCGCACAGGATCGCGATCGGACGGCCGATCTCGCGTTCGAGCCCGCGGATCGCGGCGATCGTCGCGGCGTGGATGGCGTGCTCGCCGTGGCTCAGGTTGATGCGAAACGCGTCGGCCCCGGCGCGCCACAGGCGGCGGAGCATCTCGGGATCGCTGCTCGCCGGTCCAATCGTCGCGAGGATCTTGACCTTGCGGCGCCTCGGTTCGAGCTTGTGCGTTTGCTGCTTTGGCATCGCCCGGGCCTATGCCAGAGCCAAGCGACAAGACAAGGACACTCGTGACCATGACCGCAACCGCCGACCCGCTCGACGCGCTTCCCGACCCTGTTGCCGCCGCCGCCTTCCGCCGCCTGGTGCGCCACTTGCGCCACCGCCACGATGCCGAGAACATCGATCTGATGGGGCTCGCCGGGTTCTGCCGCAACTGCCTTGCCGACTGGATTCGCGACGCGGGCTACGACGGCGACAAGAGCGCCGCGCGCGACTTAATCCACGGCATGCCGATGGACGATTGGAAGGCCCGTCACCAGGGCGAAGCGACCGCTGAGCAGATGGCGAAAATGGAAGCGAGCCTCGCCAGAAACCAAGGCACCTGACACGGCTGTGGATAGCCGCCTTCACCCCTTCGGGCGCGGCGGCTATCGCGACGGCAACCGATTCTCAACCGATTGCCGGAGCTTTTAAATGGCCGAGACCACCGACGACCGCCTGCGCCTACTGATCGAGCGCGTTGAACGCCTCGAAGAGGAAAAGAAGGGCATCGCCGACGACATCCGCGACGTTTACGCCGAGGCCAAGGCGGTGGGTTACGACGCCAAGATCATGCGCCAGATCGTTCGCCTGCGGAAGATGAAGCCCGACGACCGCGCCGAGATGGAAGCGATCCTCGATACCTATAAGGCCGCTCTGGGGCTCGGCTGAGCGCGCTCGCAGGAACGCACTGCTCGCCGCGTCATTGGCTTCGCATGTCCTGAACTTGCGAGGAGCCAAGCCATGGCGAACGACAGCGACACTCTCGAGAAGACCGACAAGGCGTTCGTCGAGCCAATCCACGAAGAAGCCAAGATGCCCGGGCACGAGCGCAAGCTCAATCCGCTGCCCGACTGGGAACCGCGCTATCCCGGCTCGGGCCGGCTGAAGGGCAAGGTCGCGCTGATTACTGGCGGCGACAGCGGCATCGGCCGCGCGACCGCGGTGCTGTTCGCACGCGAAGGCGCCAAGGTCGCGACCGCCTACCTCTCGGAAACCGACGACGCGCACATGACGATGGACGCCATCGAGCAGGAGGGCAGCGAGGCGATGTGCTTCTCCGGCGACCTCGGCGACCCGGAACACTGCAAGAAGGTAGTGGAAGGGGTAGTAAAGAAGTGGGGAAGGCTTGACGTGCTGGTTAATAACGCCGGCGAACAGCACCCCGACAAGGATATTCGCGACATTACGGTCGAGCAGCTGCAGCGAACCTTCCAAACCAACATCTTCGCGATGTTCTACATGGTGCAGGCGGCGCGGCCGCACCTCAAGAAGGGCGCCGCGATCGTCAATTGCACGAGCGTGACGATGTACCAGGGCAGCAAGGAGCTTCTCGACTACAGTGCCACCAAGGGTGCGATCACCGCGTTCACGCGCTCGCTGAGCGAAAACCTGATCGGCGAGGGCATTCGCGTGAACGCCGTCGCGCCGGGGCCGATCTGGACGCCGCTCAACCCCTGCGGCGGGGCGAGCCCGGAGAAGCTTGAGCACTTCGGGGAAGACACCCCGATGGGCCGCCCAGGCCAGCCGAACGAGGTGGCGCCGTGCTTCCTCTTCCTCGCCTGCGAAGATTCGAGCTATATGTCGGGGCAGGTCATGCATCCGAACGGAGGCATCGTCGTTGGCAGCTAGCTCGAAGGCGTTCATCTGAACCTGGCGGTTCGCCCCGCCGGGCCGCACGACGCCGCCGGCTGCGCCGCAATCTACGCGCCGTTCGTGCGCGATACGTGGATCAGCTTCGAGATCGACGCGCCGGACGAGGCGGAGATGGCGCGGCGCATCGGCGAGTACGGCGCCAGCCACGCCTGGCTGGTTGCCGAAGTGGACGGCGAACTGGCCGGTTACGCTTACGGTTCGCCGCACCGGTCCCGCGCCGCCTACGCCAGCTCCTGCGACGTGGCGGTTTACGTCGATCCGGCGCATGCGCGCAAAGGCGTGGGCAGGGCGCTCTATGCCGAATTGTTGGCGCGGCTGGCGGAACACTACCATGCCGCTTTCGCCGGCATCGCCCTTCCCAACGAAGCGAGCATCGGCCTGCATGAGGCGATGGGCTTCACGCCGGTCGGGGTCTACCGTGAGGTCGGCTGGAAGATGGGCGGCTGGCGCGACGTCGGCTGGTGGCAGCGCCTGCTCTAGCCGCCCATTCCCTTCTGCAGCACGACGAGGCAGATCAGCAAACCGTTGTGCATCATGTGCAGCAGCATGTCCGACCACAGGCCGTAGGTCACCCGGGAATAGCCGAGGATCAGTCCGACCAGCAGTTGCGGCAGGACCAGCGGGAGCAGGCTCAGCACCGCGATCTGGCTGTAGTTCGACAGATGCGCCAAGGCGAACACCACCGAACTCGCGAAATAGAACCACGCGAAGTGGCGGCTGAAGAACGGCAGCGGGGGGTGTTTGCGGAGCCAGACGGCCAGTCCGATCGCTACGACGGCGGCAATGGCCAGGCTGCCGAGCACCAGCACTGGATGGCCCTGCGGCCCCGAAATAACCGGGATCGCCACCCCGACCAGCAGCGCGATGACCGCGGTCACATGACCCGGCCGGCCCGAGAGCCAGCTGCGGAAGACCATCTCTTCGGCCATGGGCAGGACCACGACTATCGCGGCCAGCGCCACCGGACCCAAATGCAACTTGTCGATGGCGTTTTCCGGCGCCTTGAAGCCGAGCTGCGCGGCCAGTCCGAGCAGGGCAAGAAACAGCGCCATCAGGACGAGGTCGAGCGCGAACAGCTGTAAGGTGCGGCCGATGGCCGCGGGCCGGATGCCGGTCATTCGCTCAGGCAGAACCGGACGGCGCAGGAACGCCGCGAAGTCGCGCCACACGGCGGGTGAGCGGGCCAAGCCCGGGCTTGTGACTTGGCCGGTCATGCGGCTAATGGGCCCCAATCCTAAGACAGCGGGAACGAAACGACCCCATGGCCGGCCATTCCAAGTTCAAGAACATCATGCATCGCAAGGGGGCGCAGGACAAGAAGCGCTCGGCGATGTTCTCCAAGCTTTCGCGCGAGCTCACCGTCGCGGCCAAGTCGGGCATGCCCGATCCGGACATGAACCCGCGCCTGCGGCTGGCGGTGAACAACGCCAAGGCCGCCTCGATGCCGAAGGACAACATCCAGCGCGCGATCGACAAGGCGAGCATGGGCGACGCCGACGACTACGAGGAGATTCGCTACGAGGGCTACGGCCCCGGCGGCGTCGCGCTGATCGTCGAGGCGCTGACCGACAACCGCAATCGCACCGCCACCAACCTGCGCATGGCGTTCTCCAAGAACGGCGGCAATCTGGCGGCGAGCGGCGCGGTCAGCCACGGGTTCGAGCGCAAGGGAATGATCGAATACCCGGCGAGCGCGGGCAACGAGGACCACGTCCTCGAAGCCGCGATCGATGCCGGCGCCGACGACGTCGAGAGCGACGAGGGCGGGCATACGATCTGGACCGACATGGATAGCCTGCACGAGGTCGCCAAGGCGCTCGAGGGCAGCCTCGGCGCGGCGGAGAGCGTTAAGCTCGGCTGGAAGCCCAACCTCTCGGTCGAGGTCGGCGAGGGCGATGCGCAAACGCTGTTCAAGCTGGTCGATGCGCTCGAGGATGACGACGACGTGCAGACCATCTGGGGCAACTACGAGGTCTCGGACGAAGTGATGGAGAAGATCGGCTGATGTGGAGCCTGGTCGCGAAGGCGCTGCTCGCCGGCGCGATGATTGCGGCCATCTCCGAAATCGGCAAGCGCCTGCCCGCCACCGCGGCGGTGGTCGCCTCGCTGCCGCTGGTATCGGTGCTGGGCATGATCTTCCTGTGGCACGCGAAGCCCGACAGCGAGAACATGGCGGCGCACGCGCAGGCGACGTTCTGGTACGTGCTTCCGTCGCTGCCGATGTTCCTCCTGATCCCAGCGCTGCTGCGCGGCGGCGTGAACTTCTGGCTCGCGCTGGGCCTCGGCTGCGCTCTGACCGTGGCGCTCTACCTGCTGATGATGCACTTCGGCCCGCGGCTCGGCCTGCGGGTGTGACGATAGTTCTCGGCCTCGATCCCTCGCTCAGTTGCACCGGATGGGGGATCGTGCGTGCCGAGGAATCGCGGCTCATCCATGTCGCCAACGGGCAGATCGCGACCGACGCCAGGGCGCCGATGGCCGAACGGCTGCATCATCTGCACGACGCAGTCTACGCGGTGATCGCGGCACACCGGCCTGACCGCGCGGCGGTCGAGGAAGTCTTCGTCAACAAGAACCCGCAATCCACTCTCAAGCTCGCGCAGGCTCGCGGCGCGGTGCTCGCCGCTTGCGGCCGCGCCGAGCTGCCAGTGGCCGAGCACGCCGCGCGGCTTGTCAAGAAGGCTGTCGTGGGCACCGGCGCGGCCGAGAAGCCGCAGGTTCAGGCCATGCTCAAGGTCCTGCTGCCAGGCGCGGCGATCGAAGGCGCCGACGCAGCGGACGCGCTGGCGGTGGCCATCGCGGATGCTCATCTTGGAGGACGAAGCTGATGTTCCTGGTCGTTTTTCGCAACCGCAAGCGCGCCGACATCGACCACGCCGCGTACGGGGCCGAGTCTGATCTGATGGAGGACATGGCCCGCAAGCAGCCCGGCTTCATTTCGTTCAAGTCCTACGAATCCAGTGACGGCGAGGTCATCGCCCTGTCCGAATGGGAAGACGAAAACGCCGCGCTGGCGTGGCGCCGGGTCGCCGAGCACAGCGCCGCGCAATCCCGCGGCCGCAGCGAGTTCTACGAGGACTACACACTATTCGCCTCCAAGAACCCGCGCATCCACCGGTTCAGCCTCAAGGAAGGCCCGTGATCGACGTCTACGGCATCCCCAACTGCGACACGGTCAAGAAGGCGCGCGCCTGGCTCGACGCGAAGGGCGTCGCCTACACCTTCCACGACTACAAGAAGAAAGGCGCGGACCCGGCGAAGTTGCGCGCGTGGATCGCGGCGAAAGGCTGGGAGACGGTGCTCAACCGCCGCGGCACGACCTTTCGGAAGCTCGACGAGGCGCACAGGGCCGGGATCGACGAAGAAAAGGCCGTATCGCTGATGCAGGCGCATCCGTCGCTTATCAAGCGGCCGGTAGTCGCGTATGATGACGGCCTGCTGGTCGGCTTCGACGAGCGGGAATGGCAACGCTGCCTGGGCTAGACTGCACGGGTACCGCTGACGTGGCTTGAAGGGAGCGGCCGATGGCGCTCACCGACACGGATTACGTGCTGCGCAAGCTCACCTGGATGCGCGAGCAGCGGATCTGGCCGAATGGCTTGCGCTACCTGTGGACCGATGCGTTCGGCGTGGTGCTCTATGTCTCGCTCTATCGCCGGTTCGGCGAGCGCCGCTGGCTCGACGAGGCCGAAGCGCTGGTTGCAGACGTCGAGTGCGTGCTCGGGCGCGAGCGTGGCGTCCGCATCGGCGAGGCGCCCGATCGCGACGGCCAGTATTTCCATTATCTGGCGATGTGGATGTTCGCGCTCGCCCGGCTCGGCGACGAACTGCCCGCCTATCGCGAGCGCGGCGTCGCTCTGGTGCGCGAGGTGCACGATGCCTTCGTGCTTCCCGGCCGTGGAGTGATCTGGAAGATGGCCGAGGACCTCAGCGCGCCCTATCCCGGATACGGCCTTGGCGCGATGGACGCGTTCGACGGCTATGTTTCCTATCGCCTGCTCGACGAAGCCGCGTTGGCGCGCGAGATCGGCGAGATGCGCGCGATCATGGACATGCAGTACACCGGGCTCGATGTCGACCAGGACCTCGGCCTGGGCATGATGCTGTGGCTGGCGCACTTCTTCCCGAACGAGCACTGGGCCCGGGTGCAAACCCGCCGCTCGCTCTCCGCGCTTGACCAGCTATGGACCGATCCGCCCGGCTTCTTCGCCCGCGCCAGCTACGCTCCCCAGGTGCGGATCGCCTTCGCCAACTACGGCGCCTCGCTCGGGCTGCAGGCGGCGGATGCGCATCCTGAGCGGGTCGAGCGGCTCAACGCCTACTTCGACACCTACCGCTCCGGCGACGAGTACGATCGGGAGGCGATTACGCACGTGATGGCCTGTACTTCGCACTTCCCCGGCGTTTTTCTCCGAGGCTGAACAATACTGACGGGAGCCTACCGGCCCTGGCTGACCGGCGCGTCCACACCGATCACTATCACCGTGAACAGCAGCAGACGGTCGACGTTGGTCACCTCGACGCGGAATTCCTCGCCGGTCCAGGCCAATTGCGGCTTGTCCCTGAGCATGTCGGCGGCCAGCTCTACTGAGAGAAACCGGGCGGCGGGCAGGTCGGCCAGCTCATGACCCTGGTTGTCTGGATCGTAAACCGCTCCGGCGAGGTTGAAGAAATACCGCATCTTCCCCTCCATTGTCGCAAGAGCGCGTGGGTCTCTTAGCCGCTGATATCCGATGGCGTGGTCAGCGGTGCTCTACCAATACTCGGAAAACCCAGATGTTCCCCGGCCCGGGCCTGAAACTATCGATACGGTAAGCGTCAGCCTAGGCCCGGTATTGTCCGATCAACTCGGCTTCCTCGCGCAGGCGGGCGGCGTCGCCGCCGCGGCCGTTGCGTTCGTAGTCCTCCGCCGCCACGAGCCGCGAATGCGCCTCGGCAGCGAGAATGGCCGCCAGCGCGGGTGCGTCCAACTCGCGGCGGGCGACCTCGCCGATAGGATCGCCGGTCGCGCGCAGCCTCAGGCGCTCCGCGAAACCTTCGAGGGGCACGGCTTCGGCATTGTCGATGGCCGCGATCAGCGTGCGGATCACGCCGACGTTGTCTGATCGGCGCTCGCGCATCGCTGCCTTGAGATCGGCGCGGAGACGCTCCTTGAGTTCGCTTGCGCTCACGCCGCGGCCACGGCGACGAGATAGTTCAGCGACAAGTCGTCGGACAAGCGCAGGCCCTTCGCCGGAGAAAAGGCCATGCCGCGCGGGTGGCCCATTTGCAGCCCCGCGGTGTCGAGGAGGTCGCGCAGCTCGTCTGGCGTGACAAAATCGTTCCAATCGTGCGTGCCCCTGGGGATCGCGCCGACCGCTTCGGCGAGGCCGACCATCAACACTCGCGAGCGGGCGGTGCGGTTGGGTGTCGACAGTACCAGCAACCCTTCTGGTGCGAGGTGTTTGGCCAACTCGGCCAGGAAGGCGGGCTTGTCGGCAACGTGCTCGAGCACTTCCATTGCGGTGACGAGGTCGAACCGGCCGAGACCGAGCGCGCCCAGTTCGCCGGCGCGGTAATCGATCGCCAGGCCCGATCCGGCTGAGTGGGTGCGGGCGACGACCACGTTCTCCTCGGCCGCGTCGACGCCGGTGACTTCGGCGCCGAGGCGCGCGAGCGGTTCCGCCAGCAGCCCGGCGCCACAGCCGACGTCGAGCGCGCGCTTGCCGGTTAGCGGCTTCACGCCGTCAGGATCGCCGCCCCAGTGCGCGTCGATTGCATCGCGCAGGAAGGCGAGCCGGACCGGGTTCATCCGGTGAAGCATCGCCGAGGGGCCCTTGGGGTCCCACCAGTCGTGCGCCAGGCGGCCGAAATGCTCGGCTTCACCGGGCCGGATGGTTGCCGCTGTTACAGTTGCATCGGGCATGGCTGCCCCCTAACAGCGCGCGGAGTTTACCGCCAGCAGGAGCAGTTTGCGCGTGGTTCGGATCGTGATGAAATTCGGTGGCACCTCGATGGCCGGGACCGAGCGCATCCGCCGCGTCGCGCAGATCGTGCGCAAGCAGCAGGCCGCCGGGCACGAGGTCGCGGTGGTCGTCAGCGCGATGGCCGGCGAAACCGACCGGCTGGTCAACTTTTGCCGCGAAGCCAATCCACTCTACGATCCGGCCGAGTACGACGTGGTCGTCGCCTCGGGCGAACAAGTCACCGCCGGCCTGCTCGCGCTCACCCTGCAGGCGATGGGCTGCAAGGCGCGCAGCTGGCTCGGTTGGCAGATCCCGGTCCACACCGAGGGTGCCCACGCCAAGGCGCGGGTGGCCGATATCGATTGCGCCGCGATGATCGCCGCCATGCAGGCGGGCGAGATCGCCGTCGTCCCTGGCTTCCAGGGCATCGCCGACGACGGCCGCATCACCACGCTCGGCCGCGGCGGCTCGGACACTTCGGCGGTGGCGATCGCCGCCGCGGTCAAAGCCGACCGCTGCGACATCTATACCGACGTCGATGGGGTCTACACCACCGACCCGCGGATCGTCGCGCGCGCGCGAAAGCTCAAGTACGTGACCTATGAGGAAATGCTCGAGCTGGCCTCGGTCGGCGCGAAGGTGCTGCAGACCCGCTCGGTCAGCCTGGCGATGAAGGAAGGCGTCCGCGTCCAGGTGCTGTCGAGCTTCATCGACGACGACGCCCCGCCGGCGGACGACCTGCCCGGCACGATGATCGTCTCGGACGAGGAAATGGAGAATTCGGAGATGGAACGCCAGCTGGTCACCGGGATCGCCCACGACAAGAACGAGGCGCGGATCGTGCTTACCCGCGTGCCCGACAGGCCCGGCGCGGTGGCGAATATCTTCTCGCCGCTGGCGGCGGCCTCGATCAACGTCGACATGATCATCCAGAACGTAGGCCGCGAGAAGGGCGAGACGGACGTGACCTTCACCGTGCCGCAGGCCGACCTCGCCCGCGCGCAGGCGCTGCTCGAGGACAAGCGCGAGGAAATCGGCTTCAACCGCATCATCACCGACAGCAAGGTCGCCAAGATCAGCGTCGTCGGCGTCGGCATGAAGAGCCACGCTGGCGTCGCCGCGACGATGTTCAAGGCGCTCGCCGATCGTGGGATCAACATCCAGGCGATCAGCACCAGCGAGATTAAGGTCAGCGTGCTGATCGACGAAGACGAGACTGAGCTCGCCGTGCGCGTGCTGCACACCGCCTACGGCCTCGACGCCGAGGACGAAGCGGCCTGACGCCTAGGCGCCCGGGAACCTGGGCCAGAAGGTAACGTCGGCGCTGTCGCCGGCTTTGAGCGGGAAGGCGTCACGGCCGAAGCGCACGTAGCCCACGGGCTCGCCGGTCAGGTCGGTGTCGTAGCTCTGCTGCACGGTAGCGGCATCGTAGCCCATCCATTCGAGCAGGGTCGGGAACACCTGGCTCGCCGAACGGCCGCCTTTCGGCGCAGCGGCCAGGCGCCCTCGCTGCGTGTCGCCCACGAACGCCAGCAGCGGTATCTGGAATTCGGCTGGCACGGCTTCCGGGCTGCAATGCGGCAGCTTGCCTGGCGTCAGGTTCTGGCCGTGGTCGGAGTGGTAGACGATGGCTACGTCGGCGCGGTCGACGCCCGCCAGCAAGCGGTCGAAAAAGCGCCCCTTCGAATAACCGAGTGCGGCGCGGTACTGCACGATCTCGGGGCTGTCTGCCTGGATCATCCCGGCCGGGAAGTGGTCCTTGTACTGAAAATGCACTCCGCGCAGCACGACGTAAGTGAACGTGCGGTCGGGGCTGCGCAGTTGCCGGTTGAGCCGGTCGGCGATCTCGACGTCGGTGTCGATGCCGTTTTTGGCGCTGACCACCTCGTCGATCAGCGCGCGCTCTGGCGGCAGCAGGAAGTTCTGCGGCGCGCCGGTGGTCTGGCCGTCGATCATCATCGTGCGGTAGCCGGCCTTCTTCGCGTAGCCCCAGATCGACGGCGAGCGGCGCAAGTCGGTGTGCGGCCCGGCGTGGCGCACGTCGACGCCTGAGCGCAGCGCCAGGTTCGAAGGCGCGCTGCAGTTCGCCATCGAGGCGGCCATGCCGAAATCGACCGGGCTGAAGGTGCCCAGCTTGGGCGCGATGATCTGCTCGAATTCGACGTAGGCGACGCTTTCGTCGACCAGCCAGAGGATATGGCGCGGTGTCCTGGCGATTTGCGGAACGAGGTCGACCGCCGCGCGCGGCGGCGGCGACGGAGCTTCGGCGAGCTCGTATCCCAGCGAATAGACATTGCGCTCGGCGGCATTGGCCGGGATGCCGAGCGGCACGGCGATGAGGCTCGGCGTGAACAGCACGGCGAGGCCGAGGACGGTGCCGACGTGCGGCGAGGGTACATGCACCCCGCGGCGCACCAGCACGCGCGCGGCGACGAACAGCGCGATCGCCGCCGCGGCCTGCAGCCCGGCGAAAAGCAGCGGCGCGGCGAACTGGCCGGCGACGTTGCCTGCCTGGCGATTCTCGGCGGACATCCACGAAAGCGTGCCGATGTCGATCGGCGCGTGCGTCGTCTGGCCGTATCCCAGGTTGACCAGGATCGAGGCAAACGCCAGCAGCATGGCCACCGCGCACAGCTTGCGCCCGAGCAGGACGATCGCCACGAGCAGCGCCGCCGCCTGAATCGCCAGCAGCGCAATGTTCTCGGTCGCGCTGGCGCTGTCATGCGCCGCCCAGCGATAGAGCACACCGTTGACCAGCTGGAAGCGGTTGGCCACGGCAAAGCCACACGCGAAAAGCGCCGCGCCGGCGAGCGCGAGCCAGACAGAGCGGCTGTTGGCGGCAGGCTGTTGCACGCGCGACGCTTACACCGCGAGGCTTGAAAAGCCCTTAAACCTTAGTCCTGCCAGCCGTCCGGAATGCCGTTGGCGCCCACCACCTGGCGTTTGCTGATTAGCCAGCGGCCCTTGAGCTTGACCAGCTGGTCGAACTCGCGGCCCTGCGTCAGGATCGCCGGCGCATCGCCTTGCTTCTTGGTGATCGTCTCGGTGAACACCAGCCGCGCGGTGGCGGCGTTGCCGTGCATCGTCACCAGCATGTTGCTGATCAGGATGTTGAGCGCGAAGGAACTGCGCTGCGGCACGTCCTTGGGCACGGCGGCATACATGTCCTCGATCGCCTTGACCCCCTTGTAGGTGGTCTTGCCTAGCACGAATTCGGCATCCGGCGCGTAGTATTCGCCGAAGCTTTCCGCCTTGGAGTTGCCAAAGTTCCAGTAGTAGCGCGTCAGCAGGTCCTCGACCTGCGCCCGGTCCGCCAGCGCCTGCGCGGTCAGCGGCGGTTGCTTGGCTGAAAGCTGCGTGACCGGCGCCAACGCCAGCGCGATTGCCAACCAACTCTTCATCTTCATGCTACCCTCCCGATTGCACCTTTGCCGCCAGACTAGGGCCATCCGCCCGCGCCGCAAGGCGGGATTGGCGATTGCCCTCGCCGCGTGGGGTGTTAGTCTCGGTCCCACGGTAAGGGAGAAACCGCCCCATGGCTTACAAGACGCACGTCGGCTCACTTGATTCTTACAAAAAGGGGCTAATCGAGCTCGATGATGATTTGCGCAAATACGCCTTCTCGAACGTGTTCGAGGTCGCCGGCAAGGCCAAGCCGTTCGAGCGAGTCGCCGTGGTGCAGAACCTCGAATACGTTGCCGAGGTCGTCCGGGTCGAAGGCGATTCGCCGTGGTACGCGGCGCCGCATGACGAGTTCGCCATCGTCATGGACGGCGAGGTGACCTTCAATTTCGTCAAGCTGGCCGACGATCAGGTGCCTTCGCATGAGGGCGGCGCGGCGCAGCTGGGCGGCGAGCCCAACGGGCCGCGAATGGGTCGGGTGGTCGCCCGCCGCGGGCACCAGGTGCTGCTGCCGAAGGGCTCGGCCTATCAATTGTGCGGGAGCAGGCCCGCCGTCGCGCTGATTCAGACCGCCGATGGCCCCGTCACCGTCAAGCGCTGGAACGAAATCTGCACTTTGGGAGAAGCCCAATGACCGTCCTCGACGCCAAGATCGAAAAGACCGGCACGGATCCCGAAACCGGCTACTCCAGCTTCAAGCTCGGCAGCTTCGAGTTCCGCCGCGACGAGTATTTCGCCCACGTCACCTGGCCCAAGGGCAGCCACATCATGGAGATCGACCGTTTCCTGCGGGCGATGGTGCGCGATATCGGCTGGGGCTTCTTCTACGGCTGGATCTTCTTCGACGACGTGTTCGGCACCACCAACCACTACGGCACCGTCGACATCTTCGCCGGCAGTTACGACCGGGGATGCAAGGAAGCGGGCATCGACCTGCTCGAGACGTTCAGCGCGGAAGCGGTCTCGGAGGCGTTCACGACGATCAGCCAGGACTGGATCAGCGAAGGCTACGATCCGCTCAACGCCCCGCTCGAGACCGGCACGCCGATCGGCCCCAAGGGCAAGGAGCGGACCGATCCGCTGCTGCGCGCCTTCATCGCCGCCGACCGGATGCTCGGCCTCGAAGGCGACAAGCCAGTGCGCCGCGAGGAAGACGGCTTCCCGATCAACCGCGCCTTTGCCGACCTCGACTACGACAAGCCGGATATAGAGTGCGCGCCGGGCTTCGAAGGCCAGCTCCACGCGATCAACCTGTTCGACCACATCGCCCGCTCGAACGTGACCTGGAACCCGTCCATAAGCGCGGTCACCGGCGGCAACATCTGCTGCGTCACCAGCGAGGAGCACATGCTGCCGGTGATCCACGGCAACGACCGCAACGAGTGGTTTATCCAACTTTCCGACGAGATCCACTGGAACATCGCCGACAAGAACACCGGCGCCCCGCGCGGCCGCGTGGTCATGCGCGCCGGCGACGTCTGCGCGATGCCCGCCGACATCCGCCACCAGGGCTTCGCCCCCAAGCGGGCGATGCTGATGGTAATGGAGAACGGCACGCCGGGGCTGGAGAAGCGCTACGCCAGCGGGGAGTTGCCGCCGTATCCGGTGGATTTTGGGTGACGCAAAGAATTCCATAACTCGGCGTCAGTTTGCGAGGGGGAACTGATGAGAAGGCGCGGGCTAATTCGACTTTGGATTGTCGTGACCGCGATCTTTGTGCCGGTGGCGGCGTTTCTGATGGTGAACGACCTTATCAACACGTGGGAGCGGTTGGATAAAGTCTCCATCGAGCTGTGCGTGAATGAGGAAGGTCGGGCTAATTTCAACGTTGATAAATGCATCCATGACGCTGGCGCGTATCAAACGGCCTTCCAGCACGAGCATACGACAGCAGGAGCCTATTGGGCAGAAGCTTGGGGCATCGCCTTGGTTCTCGACTTAGTCCTGACAACTCTGCTGATCGGAACATTCTTCGTGGTCCGATGGGTCATTCGTGGCTTTAGAGTGGAAGCATAGCCGGCCACGTCCCCGGATCGATTTTCAAGAGGAATGCTGATGCCAATGACCGACGACACTCGTTTCTACATCGACGGTGCCTGGGTGGATCGCACCGATGCCCCGCGCATTGCCGTGACCAATCCCGCCACGGAAGAAGTGATCGGCCACATCGCCGCGGGCTCAGCCTCTGATGTCGATCTCGCGGTCGCTGCGGCGCGCCGGGCGTTTGACTCCTACTCGCGGTGGCCGGTGGCAGATCGGATCGCACTGCTCGAGCGGAGCAGGGGCCTGCTCGAGGAGCGGACCGAGCAGTTCGCCCAGGCGATCACCGCGGAGATGGGCGCGCCGATTGCGTTTGCGCGGGCAGGGCAGGTCTTTTTCGGGCTTGAGCATGTGCGCGTGGCGATCGACGTTTTGCGCGAGTTCGAATTCGAGAGCACGGTCAACGGCGTCTTCGTCCGGCGCGAACCGATCGGCGTGGTCGCGGCGATCACCCCGTGGAACTGGCCGCTCTACCAGATCACCGCCAAGGTCGCGCCAGCGCTCGCCGCCGGGTGCACCGTGGTGCTCAAGCCGAGCGAGCTGTCGCCGTTTTCCGCGCTGCTGTTCGCGCAGGTGATGCAAGACGCCGGCGCGCCTCCGGGGGTGTTCAACCTGGTCATGGGCACCGGCGACGTCGTCGGCAACGCAATGTCGGGCCATCCGGACGTCGACATGGTCTCGTTTACCGGCTCGACCCGCGCGGGCGTACTGGTGGCGCAGAACGCCGCCAGGACGGTCAAGCGCGTGGTGCAGGAGCTCGGCGGCAAATCGCCCAACGTGTTCCTGCCCGACGCCGATTTCGCCACCGCCGTGCCCAAGGGCGTGCTGGGCATGATGCGCAATTGCGGCCAGTCGTGCGCCTCCCCGACGCGAATGGTGGTACCGGCCACGCGCCTTGCCGAAGTCGAGGCGCTGGCGGCCGAGGCGGCGAACGCTATCGTTGTCGGCGATCCGCTCGACGAGGTCTCATTCCTCGGCCCGCTCGCCAACGGCGCCCAGTTCGCCAAGGTGCAGGAGCTGGTCCAGGTCGGCATCGACGAGGGCGCCAAGCTGCTTACCGGCGGGCCGGGGCGGCCGAACGGCCTCAACCGCGGCTATTTCGCGCGGCCGACGGTGTTCTCCGAAGTCACGCCCGAGATGCGCATCGCACAGGAGGAGATCTTCGGCCCGGTCCTCGTCATCCAGCCGTACGCCGACGAGGAAGACGCGATCCGCATCGCCAACGCGACGGACTACGGGCTTTCGAGCCACGTCCAGTCGGCCGACAAGGAAGCCGCGCGCCGCGTCGCCCGCCGCATCCGCGCGGGGCAGGTGCATATCAATTACCCTGCCTGGTCGGGCTACGCGCCGTTCGGCGGCTACAAGCAGTCCGGCAACGGGCGCGAATACGGCAGGTTCGCGCTTGAGGAGTATCTCGAGGTGAAAGCCATCCTCGGCTACTGACGCGCCGGACCCCACCGCCGCTTCAGCCGTTTCGCCTGCATGAGCCGCAGGTGAGCGATGGCTGTCGAGCTGCTTTCCGACCGCAACCGGGCGCTTGGCGCCGCGGGGACGTTCCTCGCCAACGTGCTGCTGCTGGCGGCCTTGCTGTCGCTCTCCTCCACCGCTCCGCCGGTGCAAAGTGGCCCGGGGCTCTTCTCGTTCGACGTTACCCAGCCGCCGCCGCCAGCGCCGCCGCCCCACGCGAGCAAGCCTGCGGTATCCGCGCCGCCTAGCCGCGGAGCGACCAGGGCCCCCGCGCCGCGCAACCCTCCGCGTCCCCTGCCCACGCCCACACCGGCCTCGCCGGCGGTCGACGCCGGACGCGGCTCTGCCAGCGGAGCGGCCGCCGCCTCGGGCAGCGGGGTCGAGCAAGGCGGGCAGGGCAGCGGCTCCGAATCGGGCGGTGCCGGCAGCGGCGCGGTCACCGCGCCGGTGCACATTTCGGGCGCCCTGACCGACGCCGATTACCGGCGCAGCGCACTGCCCAAAGGCGCGGCGGGAACCGTCGTGATTGCCTTCCGTGTGCGCAGCGATGGCGGCGTCGACAATTGCAGCACGGTGCGATCGAGCGGCTACGCGGCCATCGACAGCGAAACCTGCCGCCTCGTCGAACAGCGCTTCAAATTCCGCCCTGCGCACGACCTGTGGAATCACCCAATGGATTTCACCCTGCGAACCGATTTTACATGGCGGCCGAGATAAACAGGGATGATCATGGTTAGCGGCATCCGGTCAACGCTCGTGGAGGGCTGTTCGTCGCAGCTTGGCAGCCGGAAGGAACTGCCCGAGCGGGCCGCCGTTTGCGCTCGAGGGAGACCAATCCGTGTGTGCCTGAGGGGCGGCTCGCCGCGGCCGATGGCGCTTCAAGGAGAAGCATCATGAACAAAGCTGTGATCTCATTGCTGGCAGCGGCGTCCTTGCCCCTGTCGGCCTGTGCCTCGACCCCGACCGACCATACGCTGGCTTCGGTCGGTACCGGCGCGGCAGTCGGTGCTGCGGGCGGCGCGGGCGTTGCCGCGCTCACCGGCGGTGGCCTGCTGACAGGCGCCGTGATCGGCGCGGCCGTGGGCGGCCTGGCGGGTGCCGTGTGGGCCGACCGCAATAACGATGGTGTCGCCGACGGTTACGTCTATAACGGTCAATACTACGCCGGTGAGCCGACCGGGTACGCGAGCACGGCTTCGACATCTTCGCCCACTTGTCGTTCAGTCGGTGGATCAGCTGCGGTTGGCGCAGCCGGCGGCGCGGCCGTCGGTGCCGGTGCCGGCGCCTTGATCAACGGCCTGAGCATTCCAGCCGGAGCGCTGATCGGCGCGGCCGTCGGCGGTCTTGCCGGCGCGGTCTGGGCCGATTCGAACAACGACGGATGCGTCGACGGATACATCCGCAACGGCCAATACTACTCGGGCGCTCCGGTCATTCAGCCGACGTCCTCGAGCTCGCCCGCCTATACCGGCGAGCGGGGCTAAGGCTTTAGGGGGGCACGGATCGCAGTATGGCCATTTTCGCTGACGAACGCCTCCTGCGTTTCGTGCTCCCCGCCCTGGCAGCGGCGCTCGTTGCGCCGTTGCCGCAGCCGGCGTTTGCGGTGGAAGCCGCGTCGCACGATGCGACAGGGGCCGCCGCTATGCCATCGCAACTCGGCCGCGAGATCGCCAGCCACGCCAGCAAGGACTTGCGCGCTTTCTACGCCGCACGCGGCAACGCCCCGCTCTGGCTTGACGAGTCCGGCTGGTCTTCCAGCGCCGCGACCCTCCTGTGGCTGCGGATGCGCACGGCGGATCGCGACGGGCTCAATCCCGCCCAGTTCGACCTCGACAACCTGGCCAAGCTGACAGACCGCGCGCGGGATGGTGATCCGGGCGACGTGGCTCGTGCCGAGGTCGCGCTATCTTCAGCCTTCGCCGCTTACGTGAAGGCGATGCGCAGCGCGCAACATGCCGACATGCTTTACGAAGCCCCGCAGCTCGGGCCGACGGTGCAGAGCACGCTTGCAACGCTCGAAGCCGCGGCCAAGGCACCTTCGCTCGAGACCTACGTCGATACGATGGGCTGGATGAATCCGCTCTATGCGCCGCTGCGTAAGGCGCTCGATGACCCGCAATACACGCCGGACCAGAAGCAGGTCATCGCCGCCAATCTCGCCCGGGTCCGCGCGATCCCGGCCATTCCGCAGGGCAAGCACATCCTCGTCGATGCCGCCAGCGCGCGGCTGTGGATGTACGATGGAGACAGGGTGGTCGACACGATGAAGGTCGTCGTCGGCAACGAGAAGCTCGGCGAAACGCCGATGATGGCCGGCTGGATCCGCTGGGCGATCGAGAATCCCTATTGGCAAGTGCCCAACGATATCACCCAGAAGGAACTTGCGCCGAACGTGCTCAAGTACGGTGCCGGCTATCTCGCCAAACACGGCTACCAGGTGCTCGCCGACTGGAGCGACGACTCTCCGGTTCTCGACGCCAAGGCGGTCGACTGGCAAGCGGTGCGCGACGGAGTAGCACGGGTCCACGTGCGCCAGCTGCCCGGGGGCGAGAACTTCATGGGCAAGGTCAAGTTCGAATTCCCCAACCCGAAAGGGATCTACCTCCACGACACCCCCGCCAAGAAGCTGATGAAGGAAGACGCGCGCCAGCTCAGCCACGGGTGCATTCGCATGGAAGATGCCGCCAGGATGCATCGCTGGCTGATGGGTGAGCCGATCCCGGCCGACGCGCCGGCCGAGGAGAAGGTGCCGCTGGACAAGCCGGTGCCGATCTACGTCACCTATCTGACCGCGCTGCCGGCCGACTCGGGCGACATCGTTTTCCACGACGATCCCTATGGCCGGGACGGCCACATGCGCCTGGCCACCGCCGCCTGATAGCGCGTGTCAGCGGCGGCGGCCGGCCAGCGAATCCTCAAGCGTGCTAGCGAGCGCCGCCATCGTGAACGGCTTACGCAGCACGGTGAACCCTTCGGCGGCCGCGGGCCCCGCGGCGGCGCTGAAGCCGGTCATCAGGACCACCGGGAAATCCTTGCGCCACGCGCGCAATTTTCGGGCGAGGTCGAGGCCGCCCATTTCACCGGGCATGACCATGTCGGACACGACCGCGTCGACCGTATTGCTCCCGAACAGCGCGACGCCCTCCGCAGCCGTTGTCGCCGCCAGAACGTCGATGCCCTGTTCCGAGAGCATCTGCCCAACCAGCTGTTTGAGGTTCGGATCGTCCTCAACCAGCAGGACCCGGATACCCTTGAGCGAGGATTTCCCCGCGTCGGCCACGGCTCGCACGGCGGCTTCGGGCTGCTGCCGCGCGCGCGGCAGCATTAAGCTGATCGTGGTCCCTTTGCCGGGCTCGCTCGCAATCGTCACCGTGCCGCCCGCCGACTGGACGAAGCCATAGACCTGGCTCAGGCCAAGGCCGGTCCCGCGACCGACTTCCTTGGTGGTGAAGAACGGCTCGAAAGCCTTCTCGATCGCGTCCTCGCTCATGCCCACGCCATCGTCCTGGACCGCGATTTCGACGGCGTCGCTTCCGTCGAGGGCGCCCCGGCGATTCTCGGCGGTGATGCACACTAGCCCGCCATGCAGCATCGCGTCCCTGGCGTTGACCGCGAGGTTGAGGATCGCCACGTCGAATTGCGAGACGTCGACATCGACCGGCCACAAGTCCCCGGAAAGCGCAAAACGGACCGAGACGTTTTCGCGCAGCGAATGGTCGAGCAGCCTGGCGAGCTTGTCGATATGCTCGTCAAGCTTGAGGACCTCGGAATTTAGGGGTGTGCGGCGCGAGAATGCGAGCAGCTGCTGGGTGATCTGCGCGCCGCGATCGAGCGCGTCGCGGATGCCTCCGGAAAGCTTGTCGCGGCGTTCCTGGTCCTTGGCGCGATTCATCAGCTCGAGCCCGCTCGACGCGGCCATCAGCAGGTTATTGAAGTCGTGCGCCACGCCTCCGGTAAGCTGGCCGAGCGCCTCCATCTTCTGCGCCTGGCGCAAGGCCGTTTCCGCCTTCTCGCGAGCCGCGATCTGCTCGAGCAACTTGCGATTGGCCGCCGCCGCCGCGGCGTTCGACGCGCCGAGCAAGGCGATCAGCAGCGACGCGAGAACCAGGA
Source organism: Croceibacterium sp. (assembly GCA_035470785.1). Taxonomy (GTDB): domain Bacteria; phylum Pseudomonadota; class Alphaproteobacteria; order Sphingomonadales; family Sphingomonadaceae; genus Croceibacterium_B. The sequence continues at coordinate 64,658 of DATIQN010000051.1, forward strand.
TCGTGCCGATCGCGACGTGGCGCGACAGGCGCGCGCTCAACGGTTCGACCAGCGAGCGCAAGTAGACGGTGCCGAGCTCGAGGTTTGCTTGCTTCACGGGCTCGACCACGACCAGGTCGGTATCCCTGATCAACGGCGGTCGTCGCTCGACGTGCTGGGGCACCTTCTCTCCTGGTTTGGCGAACCCGGCGACGAGATGACCGCCGGCATCATAGAGCCCCGCGGCCTCGATGTTTTCGTTCACGCGCAGCGCCATCAGGTACTCGCTGGCGGTCTGGTAATCGTCGAAAGCGAGCGCCCCGGCGACGCTGCCGGCGAGGATGCGCGCCTGGACCGTGACCTGGCGGACTTGGTCGGCATTCTGTCGCTGTTCCCACTGCCAACCGAGCAGCAGGCTCACCAGCAGCAGGAGCAGCGCGATGCCGCCGGTAATTCCGCGCCGCTCGAGCAATTGCCCGCTGGCTCGCTGCAGGAGATGCGCTCTCACGGCGCCACCGTTACGGCGACGTCGAGCAGCTTGGAACTGAGCTCGAGATGGCGATCTTCGGCGGCGCCGCGATCGATCGCTAGCCGCACGCGGCCGTCGCGCATCATGAAATCGATCACCCCGCCGCGCGTCCCGTCGTTGCGGTCGCCCACGGTGAGCACCGGCAAGCCGCGGGTCGCCGCGAACATCGAGGTTGCGGCGGCAGTGCCACGGCCGAGGAACAGGACCTGGCAGGCTTTCGCCCGGTCGGCTTGGGCCGAGTTCAATTGCTCGACGGCGATCGGCCGTCCCGCCACTTGCTGACCGCGGACCAGTTGGCTGAGAACTCCTGCGACGTCGCCACGCCCGGCAACGCAGATGCGGAAAGGCCCGCTAACCTCGCCCGGCCAGCGCACGAAAGAGGCGAGTTTGTAGAGATACGCCGCCTTGACTTCGGCCTCGGAGGTCGCCGCCGCAGCGGGAACGACCCACGCGGCAGCCGAAACCGCTAGCGCCAACACTATGGCGCCGCGCGCGAGCGCCAGCCGGCGACGCATCAGTAACGCAGCTCCACGCCGCCCATGATCCGGCGTGGGATGAAATCGCCACCGGCATATTCCTGGTGCCGGTCGTGCAGCAGGCTGGTGCCGTTGAGCGACACGGCGATGGCCGGCGTTGCTTGCCAGGCAAGGCGCGCATCGAGCTCCTGGTAGGCCTTGAGCGCGGCGGAGCGGAGGGGCCCGTAAGCGCGGAACGAGGCGTCGAAGGTGACATGGGGCAGCGGATTGAACGACGAGCGCAACTTGACGACGTAAGGCGGGTCGTTGCCGTTCTGGTCCTGGCCGAGCAGGCCGCCGCCTTGCGGCTTAAAGTTGAAATGCCGCTGGAGCAACGTCGCACCGCCCGCGAGCGTCCACCATGGGGTCACGCGCCAGTCGGCCCACGCCTCGATGCCGTAAGTGTGGCCCTCGAGGTTGTTGTCCCAGGTAAGGTTGAGCAAGGTGGCCGGCCCGGTAACAATCTCGACTGTGCGCAGGTCCTGGTAGAGGTGATAGAACCCGGTCACCGACAGTGACAATGACGAGGACGGCTGGAGCCGCGTGCCGAGCTCGAATGCGGTGAGCTTCTCGGTCGTAAAGAGCGGGTTGCCGGACAAGGCGATGAGGTTGCCGACCCGCTCCTGCACGTCTTCGTCGAAAGGCGTAGGCGATCGCAACGCGCGCTCGACCGATGCCCAGACCAGCGCCGCCGGCGCCAGTTTCCACGCGAGCCGAACTTCCGGCAGCAGCGAAGTCCCGGCGTAGGGTAGCTTCTCGGCCTTGAGTCCGGCGACGAGAGTCAGGTTGTTTGCCAGCGCGACGCTATCCTGCGCAAACGCGTTGGCGATGAACAGGTTGCGGTGAGCGGGCGTGAAGAACAGCCCGCTCGTCCCCACTATGTTGTAGTCGACGGTCCTTGCGCCGCCGCCCCAAACAATCGAATGCGGGCCGGTTGTGAAATTGTGCTGGATCTCGGCGTCGTAGGTGTCGGTGCTGAACTTGCCGCCGTCTGAAGCCCGATCGTCGCGCTCGATGCGGTCATAGTAGGCTTGGGCCTGGATCGCTCCACCACTGTTCAGCTGGCGGTTCCACCGCACCAGGGCGTTGCCGCCCGAAAGATGCTCGGCGCCGGCAGGAGTCTGGTCCCGGCCGCCGAAGACGTCACCTTGCAGCGATACCGCATCGGCGCCGTTCGGCGTCCAGTCGAGCCGCAAGCCTCCCTCGCCATGCCGCCAGCCATCGTCGGCGGAGGTGCCCGCGGCATCGGTGAACGCGCGTTCCTCGTGAAGGTAGCGACCGTGGAGTTCGTATGTCAGGTGTTCGCTCGCGCGCCCCGAAAATCGTGCGCCGATGGCTTGCCGGTCGGGTCCCCCGCGGGCATCGACGTAGAGGCCTTTCGTTTCCGACGAGCGCCGTGTGATGATGTTGATGACACCGTTGACGGCGTTGGCGCCCCACAACGTTGCCCCCGGCCCGCTGATGACTTCGATCCTGTCGATGTTGTCGGGCAGGACGTCGGGCAGGTCCCAATAGACACCCGAGAACAGCGGAGTGTAGACGGTACGCCCGTCGATCAGCACGAGCAACTTGTTCGAGTAACTCTGCGCCTGCGAGTTGCCGTTGAGCCCGCGCGCTGTGACCACCCAGCGCGACGGGCTGGTCTGATAGACCTGCAGGTTGGGCGCGAGGCGAAGCATTTCGGGAATTGTCGACGCGCCCGAACGGATGATGTCGTCTCGGCTGATGACGTAGATCGCGGCGGCCGCATCGCTCAGCGGCATGTCGGTCTTGCTGACCGACGAGACGTTGATGTCCTGCAGGTCCTCGATAGACATGCCTCGAAGGACCTCGATTTCCTGCGCACTCGCTGGCTGAGGCAGGGCTGAGGCGACCGCGCCGGCGGCAAGCGCGGCAACGACCGAAGGGCCGAACAGACGCATCTCCGATGCCACGTGAATCCCCCGGTCCCTCATGGCGCGCCCCTGCCGCCGATTACGGAACCAACACATGCACTTGCCGTTGGTTCCGACCGGACCTGGCTCAACACTCTGGGACGGAGGAACAAATTCCTGCTAACGGTGTCGCCAAGCACGTGAAATGAGCTGCCGGCAGCGGCACTGACGACGAGGAAAGATAACGGGAATGGCGAAAATCCTGCTCGTCGAAGATGAAATGCTCGTCAGGGAGCTGGCATTCGAGGACCTGTCCGATGCCGGCCACGAAGTTACCGCCGCCGGTTCCGGCGACGAGGCTCTGGCCATCCTGCGCAACGACCAGGGCTTCGAAATCCTGTTCACCGATGTCCGCATGCCCGGCGAGCTCGACGGGTGGCGCCTTGCCGACGAGGCCCGGGAATTGATTCCCTCGTTGAGGATCGTTTTCGCCACCGGGCTCAACGACGACGGCGGCTGGAAGCGGCCCGAGGACCGGATGCTGGCGAAACCCTATCGCAAGGACGACCTGCTCGCTGCGCTGGGCTAGGCGCGCTCCGAATCGAGCATTGCCATTTGCGCCGCCGCATAACGATCGCCCTGCACGGCGTCTGGCGGAATGGCGGATTCGAGTTCGGCGACCTGCTCGCTGCCCAGTCCGCGGCTGAGCGCCTCCATCGCCTCGGCCACCCGACTCGGCCGTCGGGCTCCGACCAGAGGCACGATGTCCTCGCCCTGAGCCAGGACCCAGCCGAGCAACACTTGCGCCGGGGTCATGCCAAAGCCCTGCGCGACGCGCGCGATCTCGGCGGCGACATCGAGGTTCCTGACCCCCGCTTCGCCCTGGAAGCGCGGCGCGTGGTGGCGAAAGTCGCCCGGCGAATCGGCGCCCGGCTGCCAGCCGCCGGTGAGCAGGCCGCGCGCGAACACGCCGTAGACCGTGAGGCCGATGCCGAGCTCGCGGCAGGCCGGCAAAACTGCCCGCTCGATATTGCGGGTGGTCAGCGCGTATTCGATTTGCAGGTCGCTGATCGGATGCACCGCGCTCGCCCGGCGCAGCGTCTCGGGACCCACTTCGGATAAGCCGACATGCCGTACCCAGCCCGCCTCGATGCATTCGGCGATCGCGCCGACCGTATCCTCGATCGGCACGTTGGGATCGAGCCGGGCGGGGCGGTAGATGTCGATGTAATCGACCCCCAGTCGCTGCAGCGTGTAGGCGAGGAAGTTCTTCACTGCGATCGGCCGCGCATCGTAACCGTTCCAGCCGCTGCCGTGGTCGCGCAGCGCGCCGAATTTGACCGAGAGCTTGTAGCTGTCGCGTGGAACGCCCTTGAGCGCCTCGCCGATGAGCATCTCGTTGTGGCCCATGCCGTAGAAGTCGCCGGTGTCGATCAGGTCGATGCCGGCATCGAGCGCGGCATGGATCGTCGCAATCGCCTCGCCGCGGTCGGCCGGGCCATAGAGCCCCGACATCGCCATGCAGCCGAGCCCGATCGCCGAGACTTCCGGGCCGCTCTTCCCCAGCTTGCGTGTCTGCACGAATCGCCTCCTGCTTGCCGCTGTCCCTCGGCTACCCTAAAGCCCGCCGCCACCGCCAGTTCCGCGTGAAAGGCCGCAATGCCGAAATATCCCAAGACTCAGGCCCTGATGCAACGCGGCTGCGATTTCCTTGGCACCGAGTACGCGATCCTTTGCGGGGCGATGAGCTGGGTTTCAGAGCGCAACCTCGTCTCGGCGATCAGCAACGCCGGCGGGTTCGGCGTGATCGCCTGCGGGGCGATGACGCCCGAGCTGCTCGACCGCGAGATTGCCGGAACCCGCGAGCTGACCGAGAAGCCCTTCGGCGTGAACCTGATCACCATGCACCCGCAGCTGTTCGACCTGATCGAGGTCTGCGGCAAGCACGGCGTCGGCCACGTGGTCCTCGCCGGGGGCATCCCGCCCAAGGGCAGCGTCGAGGCGATCAAGGGCCACGAGGCAAAGGTCGTGGTCTTCGCGCCGACGCTGGCGCTGGCCAAGAAGCTGCTGCGAAGCGGCGGCGATGCGCTGGTGATCGAGGGTATGGAAGCCGGCGGCCACATCGGCCCGGTCTCGACCAGCGTGCTGGCCCAGGAAATGCTTCCCGAGCTTAGTGAGGAATACCTGGTGTTCGTCGCCGGCGGGATCGGCCGCGGTGAGCTGATCGCCGGATACCTCGAAATGGGCGCGGTCGGTGTACAGCTTGGCACGCGCTTCGCCTGCGCGACCGAATCGATCGCGCACCCGGACTTCAAGAAGGCCTTCTTCCGCGCCAACGCACGCGACGCGGTCGCCAGCGTCCAGCTCGACCCGCGGCTGCCGGTGATCCCGGTGCGCGCGCTCAAGAACAAGGGCACCGAGGAATTCACCGCCAAGCAGCGCGAGGTTGGCCTGCTGCTCGACCAGGGCAGCATCGACATGGGCGAGGCGCAGCTGAGGATCGAGCACTTCTGGGCCGGGGCCCTGCGGCGCGCGGTGATCGACGGCGACGTCGAGAACGGCAGCCTGATGGCCGGCCAGTCGGTCGGCATGGTCGCGCGGGAAGAACCGGTCGCCGAGATCATCGCGACGCTTATGCGCGAGAGCGAGGCCGCGCTCGGTCGGCGCTAAGGCACGGCCTGCCGGATGGGTCCTCGACCCATCCCAATCTACCGTCGGCTAGTCGGTTCGGGGATACCGGCGCGATCGATCTTCCGTCTAGACCGCCCTTGCGCAGGGGTCTTGCGAAGGGATTGGGACGTGAACGCGTACGGGAGATATGAGGGTGGCGCCGCGATGCGCCAGCGGACGACTTACGATTTCGGCGCTTTGCCGTCGTCGAGCCACCTCGACCTGGACTTTGTGCGGGCAAGCGGGTTGGCGCAGGTGCGCCTGCAGCTTGCCGTGCTCTCGGGAAACCGCCGGGGCGCGTTGCGCGAGCTCGACCGGTTGGTCGAGTTCGACCGCCAGCTCGAGACCGGCAACGCCTTCGGTGAGTGGCGGTCGTCCGCCGGGCTCAAGGCCCACCTGGACGAGCAGCGGCAGGCGATCGCTTCCGAGAAGTTGGCCTTGATGGCGGCCGTCGAGTTCCCGCGCCTGGCGCCCGCCGAGCGCGCAGCCGAGGAGCCGACGCCCGCGGACGATGAAGAACTCTTGGTGATCGAAGACACCGACTTCTCCCGCAGGCTGGTGTACGTGCTCGCAGGCTTGCTCGCCGTCATCGCCATCGGCACCGCGCTGGCGTTCGGGATGCCCTTGCTGGCGACGCTCTAGCGGGTGTCCGCTTCGGCCAGTCCGAGCAGGATCCCGGCGGTCTGTTCGGGCTGGTCGGCCATGACGAAGTGGCTCGCCTTGCTCTCGTGGTGGGCCCATCCGCCTTCGGCTTGGACCGCTTCCGAGAACCGCCGGAAGGGCGTCGGTTCCCAGTCGGTGGCAAAGATGTAGGTGCGGCTGGGAATCTTGGCTTCCTCGCCGGTGTAGTGGACCGCTTCGAGCAGCGTGAGCAGAGGATGGCGGCCGACCTGGCCGGGCACCGGAGTGAAGTCGACCGCGCCGATCGGGGCAACGAGGCCGGGCGTATCCTTCTGGCTGTCGATGTACCAATTGTGCTCGAACTCGCCCGTGATGTCCCACAGGCTCTCGCCGTCGCCCGGAAGGAAGGCGTCGATGTAGATGATCGCGTCGATCCGCGCACCGAGGCGCGTGGCGACGCCGGTGATCACCATGCCGCCGTACGAATGCCCGGCGAGCACGAAGCGATCGAACCCGGCCACCTCGACCTGCTCGCAGACGTCGTCGATATGGTCGCTCAGGGTGATCCCGGGATGCAGCTCGTCCGCGCGGCTGCCGAGTCCCTTGAGCTGGGCGACCAGCACTTCATGCCCCGCCGCGCGCAAGTCGGCCGCGGTCTGATCGTAGCTCTGCCCGCCACCCCAGGCGCCGTGGACCAGCACATAGTTCGCCATCGCTCGCTCTCTTTCTACTTCCGCCGCAATGCCCGGACTGCGGCCCTTAGACAAGAAAGGGGGAGGGGCCTTGCGGCGCCTCCCCCAGATCTTCGCGCTCTGAATCGGCTCAGGCCGGCTCGGCAACGCGGCTGGTGCGCCAGCCGGTGGCGTAGGTGTCGGCCGCCATCTTGCCGTAAGGCACCGGCGAAACGATCGCGCGCACCGCGAGCTGCTTGTGCGGCTCGACCGTGGTCTTCTGCGTGTTCGGCTCTTCGCCCCACAGCACGTGGATCTCGGTGCCGAGCGGGATCTCGTGATCGACGGTCGCCAGGCTCAGCGCCTTCTTCTCGTTGTACGAGTAGCCGGTGAACATCGACAGCCCGACCACGCGGCCGTCGGCGTCGATGACCGAGTCGTAGTTGCTGTTGGCGTAATTCGCGAGCGGCAGGTCGAAGAACTTGTACTGCTCACCCTCGGCGTCGAACATCGAGCCCTGGATCTTCTTCATGTCGTCTGCATTCCACTCCAGCGTGACCTTCTTGCGCTGGGTCGAAGGGTCGATCTTCTTGAGTGCGTCAGCGCCGATGAAGTCGTGGTCGAACTTGACGAACGGGCCGTAGCCCAGCTCCCACGGGTTGAGGTAGTAATCCTCGATCGACTTGCCGACGAACGAGCCGCCGATTGCGCCGGTGGCTTCATAGCTGTCGGCGCCGAGCCACTCGCGGTAATCCTTGAGCTCGTCACCGGTGTAGACCGGCGGCAGCGGGCTGGGAATCCAGCCGGATTCGAGGGTGTTCGAGGGGTATGCGCGCGAACCGACCGCGATCAGGCCGAATTCTTCACCGGCCTTGAGGATCTCGTCGCGAATGTAATCCTGGTCTTCGTACGGGCCCCAGATCTCGAGGCCGGGCGAACCGGCCATGCCGTGGCGCAGCGTGCGCACGGTCTTGTTGCCGATCTTCATCTCGCTCATGTTGAAGAACTTGAGCTTCTCGAGCGTCTGGCCGTTCAGCTTCTCGATCACGTTCCAGGCCTGCGGGCCCTGGATCTGGAAGCGCCAGCTGATGCGGCTGACCGGCTTGCCCATCGGGCGGCTCGGCGAACGCGGATCGTTGATGATCTCGACGTTGTAGTTGCCCTTCTGGGCCTGGAACATCAGCCAGTTGGCGGCCGGTGCGCGGCCGACGTAAACGAACTGTTCCGGGGCCAGGTAGAAGATGATGCCGTCGCCGATCACGTGGCCGTATGGCGTCGTGGGGACGTACTGCTTGGCCTTGTTGACCTCCCAGCCGGCGGGCGAGTTGACCATTGTGTCCGACAGCAGCTTGAGCGCGTCAGGACCGTTGATGTAGAGGTCGAACATGTGGTGCGACTGGTCGAACAGAACGGCAGAGTGCTGCCAGGCCCACTGCTCGGAGCGCCAGTTGGAAAACTCGGGCGCAACCACGGGGTAAACGTAGGCGCCAATCTGCGAATTTCGCAGCTTCTCGACGATATTCGGGGTCTTCTGCAGAATCTGCTCAAGATTCTCGGCCATCACAAACTTCCTCTCATCCGTGAAAGAATCATATATGCGAAAATAGTATGCGCCGCATACAATATCTGGCATGTGACGCAAGCGGAAAGCTGTGTCCTGAGCGAGCCGAAGGGCAGCTTGTGAGAGAGGTGAAAAGCATGAACGTCGAGGCGCTGGATCACGTCAACATCATCACCGACCGGATGGAGGAGACGGCCGATTTCTACGGCCAGTTGCTCGGCCTCGAACGCCGCAACGCGCCGCCGCCGCTGACCCCGCAGAATGCCACCTGGATGTTCGATGCCGAGAACCGCGCGATCATCCACATCAACACCACGGACTGCCCGCGGACCTTCGATCGCCCCGTCGAACCTGGCGCGCTGACGGGAGCGCTGCACCACGTCGCGCTCAAATGCACCGGCTACGACGAGGTCAAGGGCCGTCTCGACCGCATGGGCGCCGCCTACCAGGAGAACCTGGTCAGCGCGATCAGCCTGCGGCAGATTTTCACTGCCGATCCCAACAACGTGCTGCTCGAGCTCAACTTCTTCGCGAACTGAGTGACTGCCGGGGGCCTCGAAAGCTGAGCTGACCGAGGGCTCTTGCTTCGTTCCAGAAATTGCTTAAATAGTGAACTATATGGTTCAGTATTCATGCCCCTCTCTCGACCTTTCGTTCGCCGCGCTGTCCGACGCGACGCGCCGGGGCATCATCGATCAGCTCGGCCGCGCCGAGGCATCGATCTCGAGCCTCGCCGAAAAGTTTCACATGACGCTGACCGGCATGAAGAAGCACGTCGCCGTGCTCGAACGGGCAGGGCTGGTGGTCACCGAGAAGGTCGGGCGGGTGCGGACCTGCCGGCTAGGACAAGGCGGCCTCGCAGCGGAGGCCCAGTGGATCGAGGCTCACCGCAAGCTGTTCGAAGCGCGGTTCGAGGCCCTCGATCGAGTCATTCTGGATATGAAGCAGGAGCAAGACAATGGATCAGCAAACGGGTAGTCACGCCGCCGCGCAGAACCGCACGGTCGTCGAGCGCAAGGGAGACCGGGAGCTGGTCGTCACGCGGGTGTTCGATGCTCCGCCCGGCACAGTGTTCGAAGCCTGGAGCCGGCCGGACCTGTTTCGGCAGTGGTGGATGCCGAAGTCGGTCACCGGCGTGTCGCTGCTATCGTGCGAGATGGATGTTCGCACCGGCGGAAAATACCGCCTCGAGTTCGGCGCCGGGGGCCAGTCCATGACCTTTTACGGCAAATATCTCGACGTCGTTCCGAACGCCCGCATCGTTTGGACCAACGACGAGGGCGAAGAAGGCGCGGTCACCACGGTGACCTTCGAGGAGCGCGGCGGGAAGACGCTGTTGACCTTCCACGAACTCTATCCCTCGAGCGAAGCGCTCGAGGAAGCGATGACGGGCTCGGCGGCCGGTCTGCCGGAGCAGATGGACCAACTGCACGAGTTGCTTTCGGGCAAGGCGTAGGCCCCGCTGTCGCGCGCTAAGCCGCTTCGACTTTTCCGCCTGCGGTGGTCGTGCGGTACATCTCGCGCCGGTAGCCGTCGTAGTCGTTGGGGCCGAGGTGCATCGTGCCGCGGTTGTCCCACAGCGCGACCATGCCCGGCTCCCAGCGCAGGCGGCAGGTGAAGGCGTGCTGGGTGGTGTGCGCCACGAGGAAGTCGATGATCGGCTTGGCCTCGAAAGTGGTCATGCCTTCGAGCCCGTCGGCGTAGGTGTCGCAGATGTAGAGCGATTCTTCGCCGGTCTCGGGGTGGGTGCGGACGAGCGGGTGGTAGGTGCCGCGCTGGCCCTGCTCGAACTGCTCCTTGTCGGCGAAGGTGATCGCCTTGCCCATCAGCTTTTCCTGCGTGCGGACGTTGTTCGCCGCGCTCATGTGCACGCGCAGGGGCCGCAGCATGTCCTGGTAGGGCTTGCTGAGGTGGCGGAAGGCGAGCGCGCAGTTGGCCCAGATGGTGTCGCCGCCGAACGGCGGGATGTCGACCGCGCGCAGGGTGGTGATCGCCGGCGGCTGTTCGAGGAACGGGCTGTCGGTGTGCCAGCCACCGCCGAACAGGCTCGCGGCCTTGGTATCGGCTTCCTTGATGATCGGGTGCACCTCGCGGTGGCCGGGTACCCCTTGCGTGTAGGCGTCGACCGCGAACGGCCCGAGCCGCGCGCCGAACGCCTCGTGCTCGGCGTGGGTCAGGAACTGGTCGCGCAGGAACAGCATCTTGTGCCGGTAGAGCGCCTGCTTGAACTGCTCGAACGCCTCGTCGCTGAGGTCGGGCAGGCGCACGCCGATCACTTCCGCGCCCATCGCGGCCGAGAGCGGCTCGACCTTGAAGTGGTTCGACTTGAAGGCGTGGTTGTCGAAATCGCCCGCCGGGGTAACGCGCACTTCCCACATGGGGTCAGGTCTCCTTCGCGCCGACCTTGCGCGGCGCGGTTTCGATGAGGAACAATGCCGCGAAGGCCGAGACCAGCGCAAGCCCGAGGCAGATCCAGAACACCGCTTGCAGCCCGAGCGCGTCCGCCACGCGGCCCGCGACCGGCGGCACGATCACGCCGCCGAACAGCTCGGCAAAGCCCATCGACAGGCCCACTGCGGTCGCCGCCATGGCGGGGCTGACGCTCTCGGTCGGCACCGTCGCGCAATAGAGCGGGGCGATGCCGAGCGGCATCCAGCCGAGCAGCATGGCGAGCGACAGCGCCGTCGGGTCGGCCGGGAGGTAAAGCAGGGCGAGCGGCCCGAGCATGGCGGCGAGCGAGCCCCCGATCAGCACCGCCTTGCGTCCGACCCAGTCGGACAGCGTGGGGAACGCGATGCCGCCGGCGAAGGCGCCGATGCCGCCCCAGCTTATCACTTGGCCCGCGCCGACCGGCGTTAGGCCTTTGACTTCGGTAAGGAACTTGGTGAGGAACGTGCTTTCTAGCACCAGCCAGCCGGTAATTAGCCCGGCGATCGCCAGCGCGATGCGCATGTTTCTGATCGCGAGCAACGCGCCGAACGCGGCCCACGGCGATCCGCGATGTTCGGGTGCGCGCTCGGTGGCCCGCGGGTCGGGCTTGATTACGAACAGCATCAACGCGGCGATGACCAGGCCCGGGATGATCGACAGGAACATCGCCGTGCGCCAGCCGTGCGCGGCGCCAAGTTCGGTCGCCACGCGCGGGCCGATGAACCCGGCGATGCCGAACGCACCGACCATCTGCATAAAACCCATATTGAAGCCGCGCGTCTTTGGGCTGCTGGTGTCGAGGATGATCGCCTGGCTGATCGGCACGATCGGCCCTTCGGAGAGGCCCAGCGCGAAGCGCGCGGCGAGGAGGAACATGAAGGTCGTCGCCAGCCCGCTGACGCCCGAGAGCAGCGAGAACAGCAGGGTGCCGGCGACGAGCACGCCCTTGCGCCTACCGCTGCGGTCGGCGAGCTGGCTGCCGAAGAACGAGCTGATCGCGATCGCCGCGGACAAGGCCGCCGCAATCAGGCCGAGCTGGCCGTTCGTCAGCCCCATCTCCTTGACGATGAACGGGGTGAGGTAGGCCACCGTCTGCCGGTCGAACCCGACAATGCCGTTGCCGAGCGTGAGCACGCCCAAGAGCGCGAGCTCGTACCCGCGATTGCGCTGTGCCGGCGCGGCGACAGTGGCCATGTCCTCTCCCCTTGTTGAGCTGGCTACAGCTCGATCACAGTCTTGGCGAAACTGTCCGGGCCCCAGGCGTGGGCATAGGCCTCTTTCGCCTGGTCGAACTTGTAGCGCGCGCCGATCAGCGGCTTGATGCCATTGACGTCGATCGCCCGGTTGAGCGCCTTCGCCATTGCAGCCGAGCCGACGAAGATGCCGCGGATCGATCCGGCGGTCATCATCAAGGCGCTCGGATTGGGGGCGCCTTGCGGCGACAGAACGCCGATCAGCGCCACTTCGCCTTGCGTGCGCAGCGCCTTCATTGACTGCTCTGCCGTGCCGGCACCACCGACCTCGATGACCTTGTCGACCCCGCCGAGGTTCTGCGCGATCCACGGGCCCCACTCCGGCACGGTCTTGTAGTTGACCGTGTGCGCCGCGCCGAGCTCGCGAACGCGCTTCAGCTTCTCGTCAGACGAGGAGGTGGCGATCACTTCGCACCCGGTCACGCGGGCGATCTGCAGCGCGAGCATCGACACGCCGCCCGACCCTAGCACCAGCACCCGGTCGCCGGGCCGCAGCGCGCGCGGGCCTTCGTGCAGCGCATTCCACGCCGTGACGCCGGCACAAGGAAGACAGGCGGCTTCGGCGTGATCGAGCGTCTCGGCCATCGACACCACGCCGGATTCGGGCAACACGACCAGCTCGGCGAGCACGCCGGGCGCCATGCCGTCGCCCAGGGCCGGACCCATCCGCGGCGGCCCTTCCTCCCAGCGCATGAAGAACGCGCTCTGCACGCGGTCGCCTTCCTTGAACTTCGTCACGCCCGCGCCGACCGCGGCGACGACGCCCGCGCCGTCGCTCAGCGGGATCGCCGGGTTCTTCAGGACCCCACCGAAATAGTGGCCGCTGGCGACCGCGAAGTCGCGATAATTGAGCGACCAGGCGAGCATCTGGATCAGCACTTCGCCCGGACCGGGTGTCGGGTCGGGCCGCTCTTCCAGATAGAGTTTGTCGAAGCCGTCCGAGCCGGCAGGCAGCATCCAGGCACGCATCGTTGTGTTCTCCTTTGGGTGCGACCCCTACGAGTTATGAATGTTCCCTTCCGTCGCCACCCCAGGTCCTGAGACCCGGCTGGGTGCGGTCCTCGCCGGCGAGCGCTTCCTGCACGGCGGGCCGATCGGAAATGCTCTCGCGCCAGCGGACAAGGTTCGGGTATCGATTGTCGACGTCGAACTTGGGAAACATCCGGTTCACCGACATCCCGCAGTGCGCATAGAAGTTGATGTCCGCGAGCGTGTAAGTGTCGCCGGCGAGATAGGCCGTTTCGCCGAGCTGCTTCTCAACCTTGTTCAGCGCGTACTCGATCTTCTCGAGAGCATGGTCGAGGTCCTTCTGCTCGAAGCCGCTGCGCGCGGTCATCCACTTCTTGCGCTGGTCGGGCAGCGGCACGTGGCTCATCAGCTCCTCGAACTTGCCGCTGTCGATGCTGTTGGCGATCACTCGAACGAGCCGGTGCCAGCCGTGCATCGAGACATAGTTCATCACCTGCTCGTCGACGAACTTGTTCCAGTAGCGCATCCGCGCCGCGCCGACCGGGGTCTTGGGCCGCAGCGGGCCGCTAGCCGGCTGGTCGTCGGGGAAGGCGTCTTCGAGGTATTCGTTGATCACCGTGGTGTGGGTGATGATGATCCCGTCGTGGTCGAGCACCGGGACCTGGCCCTCGGGATTGATCGCCACGAACCAGTCCTGGTGCTGCTCGAACTTGTGCAGGTCGACGTAAACACTCTCGTAAGCGAGGCCCTTCTCCTTGAGCGGGATCATCGACTTGAGCGAGTTCGCCATCGGTTCGGCGTGATAGTATTTCAGTGCCATTCTTAAACCTCGATGCTTTCCAGAACACCGCCGTCGACGGCCCAGTCCTGCCCGGTGACGTGGCTCGCCGCGTCGCTCAGCATGAACGCGGCGACTTCGGCCAGTTCCTCGCAGGTGCCCATGTGGCGCATCGGGATGCGCTGCTCGATCTTGCCCTTCTGGTGTTCGGGAATTCGGTCGAGCGCTTCGGTGCGGATGAAGCCCGGGATGATGCAGTTGGCGCGAACGCCGTGCGGCGCCATTTCGACGGCGATCGCCCGGGTCAGCCCGAGCACGCCGTGCTTGGAGGAGACGTAGGCCGGGTTCATCGCCATCCCGCGCTTGCTGCCCATGCTGCCCGTCACGAGGATCACGCCGTTGCGTGCCGCGATCATGGCGGGCAGCACCTTCTGGATCGCCCAGAACACGCTTATCAGGTTCACCCGGATCGTCTGTTCGAACACCGCGGGGTCGAAGGAGACCGCCGGGGTAAAGCCGCCGGTCAGCCCGGCGTTGGCGAACAGGCCGTGGATCGGCCCGAAATGCGCCGCGGCCGCGTCGAGCGCGGCGTCGAGCTGGTCCTTCTCGCCAACGTCGGCGGCGAAGCCCGCCGCATGCTCGCCGATCCCGGCCACGGTCTCGTCGAGCAGATCCTTGCGCCGCGCGATCAGCGAGACCCGCGCACCGCGGCTCGCCAGCAATTGCGCGGTGACCAGCCCGATCCCGCTCGATCCGCCGGTGACGACGATGTGCTGGCCGTGGAAATCCAAGAAACTCTCCCTTTAACCTTCGTCATTCCCGCGAAGGCGGGAACCCAGAACGCCGTCGCGCTGGTTCGCCCCAGGTCCCCGCCTTCGCGGGGGTGACGAACCGAGCGTAGCGTTAGCTCAGCCCCAGCACCCGCGCGGCGTTGTCCTTCATGATCCCCGGCATCACTTCCTCGCGAAAGCCCACCTCCTTGGCGGCGGCAATCCACTTGTCGGGGTGGATCAGCGGGAAGTCGCTGCCGAACAGCATTTTGTGCTTCAGCTGGGTGTTGGCGTACTGGATCACCTGCTTGGGGAAGTACTTCGGGCTCCAGCCGCTGAGGTCGATGAACACGTTGTCCTTGTGCAGCGCCATGGAAAGGCTCTGGTCGACCCACGGCCAACTCGGGTGGGCGAGGATGACCTTCATGTCGGGGAAATCGACCGCGACGTCGTCGATCAGCATCGGCTCGCCGTACTTGAGTCGCATGCCCCCGCCGCCGCGCATCCCGGTGCCCATGCCCGAATGGCCGGTGTGGAAGATCGCCGGCAGCTTGTACTCGTTGATGACCTCGTAGATCGGGTAGGCCATGCGGTCGGCCGGATGGGCGTTCTGGGCGATGCCGTGGAACTTGAAGCCCTTGACCCCGTGGTTCTCGACCAGGTCGCGCGCCTCGCGGGCGCCGAGTTTGCCCTTGTGCGGGTCGATGCTGGCGAAGGCGATGCAGATGTCGTCGTTCTTCTGCGCCTGCTCGGCGACTTCGTAGTTGGAGACGCGCCGGGCGCCCATGCCGCTCTCGGCGTCGACCGTGAACAGCACCAGGGCGATGTTCATGTCGCGGTACAGCTGGATCGTCTCGGGCATCTTCGGCCGTTCGCGCGGCGCCTTGAAATAGGCGCTGGCGGCGTCGAAGAACTGCGCCATGACCGGGTCTTCGGGGTCGTGGCAACTGACCTCGGCGTGGACGTGGACGTCGATGGCGCGGATCTTGGCGAGGTCGATCAAGCAACTTTCTCCGGAAGGTTGGCGGCCGCGTTCTCGGCCCTGGCCAGCCGCTCTACCAGCCGGTTGAAAATCGTCACCCCCTTGTCGTGCGCGGTCGGCATGATCCGCGGGTCGGGCGTGCGGTCGATC
Organism: Croceibacterium sp.; assembly: GCA_035470785.1. Lineage (GTDB taxonomy): Bacteria > Pseudomonadota > Alphaproteobacteria > Sphingomonadales > Sphingomonadaceae > Croceibacterium_B. Next base: position 80,410 of record DATIQN010000051.1, read on the forward strand.
ACGCGCTGCTGCGCCTCGATCATTACCTTGTCCTCGCCGAACGCCATGCCGGCAAGCTGCATCAGCGAATCGCGCAGCGCCTCGTCCCCGTGGCCGCGGCGCGGGCCCCAGCTGAAGAAATAGCGTGAGGTTTTTGCGGTCATCGGCGTCACCGCCTGGCTGGTGAAGGTTACGCCCAGCCGTGCGTCTTCGAGTTGCGGGGGAGCGAAATCGAGCTTCTCAGCGGTCCCGCGCTCGTAGTTGCCGCTCCACATTAGCAGCACGCCCGGAATCAGGAAGTCGTAGGTCATGTAGGAATCGATCGGCTCGTCAGACTTGCGCGACGACTGACCCATCGTGTCGGTCATCCAGCGCGAATAGCGAACGCCGCGCTCGAGCGGCTCGAGCTTGGGCAGGCTTTGCGCGAACTCGGGTCCGGCGCCGAAGCTGTTTGCGTGGACGTAGCTGAGGTGGCTGAAGTCGAGCAGGTTGTCGTTGATCAGCCGCGCCTCGGCTTCGTAGTCGAGGTGCCCGTGGCCGAGGATGTAGTCGGGATCGCTCAGGCCGACGGCCGGCGGGATTAGTGCTTCGTCGGCCTGCGCCGGATCGCCCATCCACACCCAGATCCAGTCATGCCGGTCGGCAACCGCGTAGGCCTTAACCTGCGCATGCTTGGGGACGAGGTCCTGCCCGGGAATTTCAGCCACGCGCCCGTCCGCATCGTAGAGCAGGCCGTGATACATGCAGCGCAGGCGATCGCCCTCGCAACGGCCGAGCGAAAGCGGCGCGAGCCGGTGGACGCAGCGGTCTTCGAGCGCGACGAGGCGCCCGCTTTCCGCCCTGAAAATGACGATCGGTTCGTCCAGGATGGAGACGGCGAACGGTTTCGCCGCCTCCAGCTCCGGGCTCCACGCCGCGACGTACCAGGCGTCGCGGACGTAGGGGCTCAGCATCACCCAGCTCCGGTCAGAGCTGGATTATGACCGTCTTGGTCTCCTGGTAGGCCTCGAGGCCCTGGAGGCCCTGCTCGCGGCCGATGCCCGATTCCTTGTAACCGCCGAACGGCAGCGCCGTGTCGATCACCGCGTGGCAATTGCCCCACACGGTGCCCGACTTGATCTTGGAAGCGAGCCTGTGCATCGCGCTGACGTCCTTGGTCCAGACGCCGGCACCGAGGCCGTAGCAGGTGTCGTTGGCCATCTTGGCGACTTCGTCGAGATCCTCGAACCGCTGCGCCACCACGACCGGGCCAAAGATTTCCTCGCGCACCACGCTCATCTGCGGGTTCACGTCGGCGAGGATCGTCGGGTTGACGTAGTAGCCGCCTGGACTCGTGGGAACGTCGCCGCCCATGACCACGCTGGCGCCGTCGCGCTTACCCGCCTCGATGTAGCCCATCACGCGGTCATGCTGCTCCTTGGAGACCAGCGGGCCCATGTGGCCTTCGGGGTCGAGCGAGGCGCGCGGAGCCCAGAAGCCCGCCGTCTGCGCCATGCCTTCGAGCACGCTGTCGAAGATCGACTTGTGCGCGAACAGGCGGCTTCCGGCGACGCAGACCTGGCCCGAGTTGAAGAAGATGCCGCCGGCAACGCCGGGGGCGGTCGCCGCGACGTCAACGTCGGGCATGACCACGACCGGGCTCTTGCCGCCGAGCTCGAGCGTGACGCGCTTCATCGTGTCGGTGGCGTTCTTGTTGATCACCTTGCCGATCTCGGTCGAGCCGGTGAAGGCGATCTTGTCGACATCGGGGTGCTTGACCATGCGGTCGCCAGCGGTGTGGCCGTTGCCGGTGATGATGTTGATCACGCCCGCCGGGAAGCCGGCGTCGACGATCAGGTCGGCCAGCTTGAGCGCGGTCAGGCTGGTCTGCTCGGCCGGCTTGAGCACGGTGCAGCAGCCGGCGGCGATCGACGGGGCGATCTTGAGGCAGGCCATCAGCAGCGGGAAGTTCCACGGCACGATCTGCGCGGTCACGCCGACCGGTTCCTTGACCGTGTAGCTGAACACCGTGCCGGTCGGCATCGTGTACGGCTGGATCACCTGGCCGCCGGTCTTGCTGGCCCAACCGGCCATGAAGCGAATCTGGCTAATCGCGCCCGGGATATCGACCGCGCTGGCCATGCCCTTGGGCTTGCCATTGTCGATCGCCTCGAGCTCGGCGAACAGGTCGGCATTGGCTTCGAGCAGGTCCGCGAACTTGTGCATGATCCGCTCACGCTGCATCGGCGCCAGGCCGTACCAGCGGTTGTCGTCGACCGCGGCGCGCGCGGCGGCGACCGCGCGATCAACGTCCTTGTCCGAGGCGTCGACGACATGGCCGACGACCTTGCCTGAGGAAGGATCCTCGACGTCGATCACCTTGGCGTGGCTCGAATCGACCCATTCGTTGTTGATGAACAGCTGCGGCTTGCGGGCCAGGAAGGCCTTGGCCTCTTTCGAATATTCGCGCTGTGTGCGGTCAATGATGGTGACTTCATTCATGGCAACTGGCTCCTTTCCCGAAGCGAATCCCTGTTTGGGTTAAACTCTAGCAGATCGTGGCGCGGCGAGCATCAACTGCGCGGCCATCCTAACGACCGTTACAATCGTCTCGTCGCGGAGTCGAATCATGTCTTGCCCTTCTTCTCGAGGGCCTTGTCCTCGTTGGCGCGCATGATGACGTACTGACGAACGGCCTCGGCATCGTCGGGCGTCAGCGCGGCCTTCCACGAGACCATTCCGCCCGCATGGAGCGCGCCGCCGATCACGATCGTCTTGAACGCGTCGGCGCTGCCGATCGCGCCCGAGCGCCGCAAGTCCGGGTTGAGCGCGCCAGCGATCGCCGCGTCGCCGTGGCACACCGAACAGTAGCGGCCGTAGACGTCGGCACCGTGGGTCGCCTGGGCTACCGTGCCGGTGAATGCCGGCGGATCGAGCACCAGCTTGTTGAGCGGCGGCGCGGGCGGCAGCGTGGCCGTGCCGCCGATCTTGAACACCAGCAGGCGGCTAATATTGCGCGGGAAGCCCGACTTCGCCGCGAGCAGGCCCGGCGCGATGTCCCACACTCCGCCCCAGCCGGCGAGCACGGCGACGTACTGCTGGCCGTCGATGGCATAAGTCATCGGGGCGGCGATGATCCCGCTCTGGGTCGGGAAGGTCCACAGCTGCTTGCCACTGTCGGCGCTGTAGGCGGCGAACTGCTCGGTCGCGGTGCCCTGGAAAACCAGGTTGCCGGCGGTCGCCAGCGTGCCGCCGTTCCACGGGCCCTTGTAGCTGACCGTCCACGCGGCCTTCTTTTTGACCGGGTCCCACGCCACGAGTGCGCCGGTCGTTCCCGCCAGCGCCTGGTCGCGCACGGCCTGGATCGCCGGAAGCGCGGTACCGGCGCTGTCGAGCCCGGTCTGGAAGCCGATCGGCGAGGCTTTCCAGTCCTTCTTGGCGAGGTACGGGAAACCGGCGTTGTTGGCCGGAATGTACATCAGTCCGGTCGCCGGCGAGTAGCTCTGGGCGTGCCACGAGTGCGCGCCGCCCGCGCCGGGGACCGAGACCCACAGCTTGCCGGTCTGTTCGTAGCGCGCAGCCGGATTGATCGTCGGCCGCCCAGTCTTGGGATCGATGCCGGTGGTCCACGTCTGCGCGGTCCACGGGGTGCCGGAGACGAACTTTCCGCTCTTGGCGTCGAGGATATAGAAGTAGCCGTTCTTGGGCGCGTGCAGCACGACGTGCTGCTGCTTGCCGTCGATCGTCAGGTCGGCGAGCGTGATCTGCGCGTCGCTGTCATAATCCCAGCGGTCCTCGGGCGTTTCCTGGAAGTGCCAGGCATAGGCGCCGGTGTCGGCGTTCACCGCGACGATCGAGCTGGTGTAGAGGTTGTCCTCGCCCGCCTTCTCCCCTTGCAGGCGGCCGTTCGCCGCCGGGTTCCACGGCTCGGCGTTGCCGGTGCCGAAGATGACGAGGTTGTTGGCCGGATCGTAAGTGATCGCGTCCCACACCGTGCCGCCGCCGCCGAGTTCCCAGTACTTGCCGCCCCATGTGTCGGCGGCCTTCTTCATAGCGTCGTTCTCGAAGCTCTTGGAAGGATTGCCGGGCACGGTGTGGAAGCGCCACAGCTCGTTGCCCGTCGCCCAGTCGAACGCCGCGATGAAGCCGCGCGCGCGGTACTCGGCGCCGCCCGAGCCGATGAACACCTTTCCGTGGGCCACGCGCGGCGCACCGGTGATCGTGTAGTTGGTGTGGTCGGGCACGATGTCCTTGCGCCACGCGACCGAACCGTCCTTCTGGTTCAAGGCGACGAGGTAGCCGTCGAGCGTCGCGAGGTAGACCTTGTCGCCATAGAGTGCGACGCCGCGATTGACCGCATCGCAGCAGGCGACCGGCAACGTCTCGCGCGGGACCTTGGGATCGTACGTCCACTTCAGCGCGCCGGTCTTGGCGTCGTAGGCGTTGACCTTGCTCCACGCGGTCGAGACGTAGAGCACGCCGTCGTGCATCAGCGGCGTCGCTTCCTGCCCACGCGCGGTATCGAGATCGGCCGACCAGGCAAGGCCGAGCTGGCCGACGGTCTTGTCGCTGACCTGTGTCAGCGGGCTGAAGCGCTGCTCCCCATTGTCGCGCCCGTAGGTGAGCCACTCGTTGCCGTCCGCCGCGGCAATCATCGCGTCGGTGACGCCAGTGGTCGGCGCGGCGCTGGCTTGCGCCGCCGAGCCGCCGCCGGTGCTGACCTGCTTGCAGCCGGCGAGCGCGAGCGCCGCGCAAAGACCCATCACCCACTTCGAACGCGTCATAGTCCCTCCCAGGAAAGGCTTGTCAGCCCCAGCGATTGATTTCCGGCCCCGGCGCGAAGGCGTGCGCGGGATTGTCGGTCGTAGCGCGCGCGAGCGCTTTCTGCACGCTCGGTCGCGTCTCGACCCGGTCCATCCACGCGAGGCAGCGGTCCTGCCCGGCGAAGGCATCGGCTTCGAGTTCACGCATAGGGCGCAACCAGGCGAAGGATTCGAGGTCGGCGATCGAGAACGGCCCCATCAGCCAATCGCGCCCGTCGCCCAGCTGAGTCTCAACGCGCGCGCTGAACTGCGCGACCTTGGTCTTCGAATCTTCGACTTTGGCGGCGTCGACCACGTCGTCGCGCAGCTCCTGCCAGCGCTTGCGCTGGTCCTCGCTGACGATCGTATCGGACAGCTTGTTGAACTCGGCCTGGCCCATCGCCGCTAGCAGCTTCTGCGACCACGCGAGGTTGCCGAGATAGGCGACGGCAGGCGAAAGCCGTTCGGTCGCCTGCCGGCACCACATCAGCATCTGCCAGCGGGCATAGGGATCGCTCGGCTGAAGACCGCAGCCCCCGGCCGCTTCATCGAAATACTGCGCCAGGAACACGGCTTCGGCCATCGCTTCGCCGTCGGCGACGAGCACGGGCCCTTCGCCTTCGACGGCCATGTCGAGGGCAACGCTTTCCGTCACGCCGGGAAGGGCGTGGCGTTCGCCGGCGAGCAAGTCGATCGGGCGGCATTCGATGCCCAGTCCGCTTTCCTCGAGCGCCGCGAGCACCGAGAGCGACGGCCCGTTGGGTTCGCCGTGGTAGAGCACCATCTGCGCCATCAGGCGAACTCCTCCATCAGCGCGTTGAAGCGGTCGGTGAAGCGGCCCTGGCCGAGCGCCCAGGTCTGCTGCACGGCGGGGCGCTTGTAGACCACTTTCAGCCAGCGCCAGATGTTGGGCGTGTGCTGCGGCCCGCACAGGTCGGGATTGCCGACCGGCAGGCCGTAAGTCGAGTTGAAGATGTTGATGTCGGCGAGCGAGTACTGGTCGCTGGCGACGTATTCGCGCTTGCCGAGCTCTTCCTCGAGCATTTTGACGCCGTGGGCGACCCGGCGCTTGCTTTCGGCGAGTTCGCTCTCGCTGAACTCGGCGAACATCGCCTTGCGCCATGCCGCGCGCCGTTCGGGCAGGGGAATGCGCGCGATCAGCGCCTCGCGCTCTTCGACCGAGCGCTTGGCCAGCGCCGGGCCGACGAACGTGCACCAGCCGATCATCGAGAAGCTCGGCCCGAGCCACTGGTCCATGAACTTCATCCACCAGCGCACCCGCCAGCGGTCCTGCGGATCGGTCGGCATCAGGTCCGGGCCGGGGAATGCGTCGTTGACGTATTCCATGATCGCGGTGCTTTCGGTCAGCACCTTGTCGCCATGAGTCATCGCCGGGATCGTGCCCTGCGGGTTGACCGCGAGGTACTCCGGCTTGTGCTGGTCGAATTCGAGCATGTCGATGTAATGGCTGTCGAACGCGACGCCCTTCTCGGCGAGCGCCAGCATCGGCTTGCCCGAGTTGGCGTTCGGCTCCCAGTGATAAAGCGTGACGTCGGCCATCGTCTCTCCCGCGCGGTGCCTCGCGGCCCGCGGATTTTGTAAGCAATGCCTACAATCGCCGCGCGAGTCCGGTCAAGCAATCGTGAAACGCGCCCGATTCCGCCGATTGTGCGTTGCGGGAGGGCTGCGATTGGGCGTATGATTGCGCCCGTCAGTCGAGCGCGAGCCCGCGTTATGACCCTGGCTAAAGATCCATTCTTTGCCACGACAGGACCTCAACATGACTACCAAGCTGCCTTCGCGGGCCGACCATGTCGGCTCGTTTCTGCGCCCGAAATCCGTCATCGACGCCCGTGAGGCGCGCGCTGCCGGAAAGATCGACGCCGCCGAACTGCGCGCCGTCGAGGACCAGGCCATCGCCGATCTCGTCAAATGGCAGGAGGGGCTCGGCCTCGAAGCCATAACCGACGGCGAATTCCGCCGCGTCTTCTTCCACACCGACTTCCTCCTCCGGCTCTCGGGCGTCGAGGAGACCGGCGGGATCAAGAAGGTGTTCAAGAACGACAAGGGCGTCGACGTGCATTTCGCGCCGCCGAAGATCGTGATCACCGGCAAGGTCGCGCACGTGAAGCCCATCCAGCGGGCCGATTATGAATTCCTCGCCAGCCATGTGACGAGGACGCCGAAGGTCGCCATCCCCAGCCCGACGATGCTGCATTTCCGTGCCGGCCGCGCGGGCATTCCCGAAGACGTCTATCCCGACATGCAGGGCTTCTACGACGACGTCGCCGCAGCCTACCGTGCGGAGATCGCCGACTTGACGGACGCCGGCTGCCGCTACGTCCAGCTCGACGACACCAACCTCGCCTACTTGTGCGATGCCGGTCACCGGCAGGATGCGTCGAACCGCGGCATGGATCCCGACAGCATCACCCACGAATACGCCAGGCTGATCAACGCTAGCTTCGCCGACGCGCCCGCCGACATGGTCAAGGCGATGCACTTGTGCCGCGGCAACTTCCGTTCGAGCTGGGCGGCCGAGGGCGGCTACGAACCGGTTGCCGACGTGATGTTCAACGAATGCGACATCGACGCGTTCTTCCTCGAATACGACGATGCCCGCTCGGGCGATTTCACGCCTTTGAGATTCCTGCCTAAGGGCAAGACCGTTGTGCTCGGTCTCGTCTCGACCAAGCTCGCCGAGCTCGAAACCAAGGACGAGATCAAGCGGCGCATCGACGAGGCGGCCAAGTTCGCCCCGATCGAGCAGTTGGCGCTCTCGCCGCAATGCGGTTTCGCCAGCACCGTTCACGGCAACGACATCACCACCGAGCAGCAGGCGGCGAAGATCCGTCTGGTGGTCGAGGTGGCCGACGAAGTCTGGGGCCGCTCGGCGGCGCAACGGGCGGCCTGAACCTCACGCACAAACAAGAAGGGCGGCCCCGCGGGGCCGCCCTTTTCGTTTCAGGCCTAGGCCTTCGTTCAGAAGGTCTTCTTGACCGTAACCGCCCACTCGCGCGGACGGCCCGGCTGGGCCTTGTCGAGGCCGGCGCCGGCGGCGCGCAGGTCGAACAGCGTGACGTAGTAGTACTTGTTGGTCAGGTTGGTGCCCTCGAGCGAGACCGAGAGGTCCTTGTGCTCGTTCTGCCAGGTCAGGCGCGCGTTCACCAAGGTGTACGAGCCGATGAACTGCGGCACGCCGAGGTACTTGAAGCCGGTGTAGATCTTGTCCTGGTAGCTCGCATCCACACGCGGGGTGATGAAGCCGAAGCCCGACACCTGCCACTCAAATTGCGCGCCCAGCGTCCACTTCCACTTCGGCGAACCCGCCAGCGGATCGTTCAGAGTCGTCCCGGTCACAGCGGGAGCGAGCTTCGTATAATGGAAGTCCAGGTAGCTGACCGAGCCGTCGATGCTGAGGCCATCGACAGGGCGGGCGGTCAACTCCGCCTCGACGCCCTTTTCGTGCGCGTTGCCGGCGTTGACCGTCGCCGCGCACGGGGTGGTACCATCGGGGCAGGTGGAGACGCCGATCTGGGCGTCCTTCAGCATGGCATAGAAGCCGGTCAGGTTGAAGCGCAGCCGCCGATCGAACAGGTCGGTCTTGATGCCGGTTTCGTAGCTTGTGAGCTGTTCGGGAGCGAAGGGGATCGCCTGGCTGGCGTAGAACGGCCGCGGATTGGTGCCGCCGCCCTTGAAGCCGGTCGAGATGCTGGCGTAGACCATCACGTCAGGCGAGAAGCGGTAGTTCAGCGCCGCGCGATAGTCCCACTTGCTGCCCTTGTACTTGGCGACGAGCCCCGTCAGCGCTCCGGGGGTACCAGCGCCATTCACGGCGCCGACCGGGTCGAGATAGGAATTGATCGTGCCGTCGGGGTTGAGCCTGAAGTAGTGATACTCCTTGCTCTCTTCGGTGTAGCGCAGACCGCCATCGAAGGTCAGACCGGGAATGATCTCCCAGTTGATGTTGACGAAAGCCGCCTTTGCCTGGGCCGGTGTCTGGTCGGGCTGGATGAACTGCAGCGGGAAAACGCCGAGCGAGCCGACGTTCGGGATCACGGCGTTGATGTAGCGCAGGTCCTGGTACGAATAGTAATCGGTTTCCTGCTTGAAGAAGTAGCCCCCGACCACGAGGTTGGCGGTTTCGGCGAGCTTCGCGTTGACCCGCAGCTCCTCGCTCCAGTTCCAGTGCGTCAGGCTGTTGTAGCCGCCCGACAACGGGATCGGAGACAAGTCGTCGTCGACGCCGAAATTCGACTTCCAGTGCTGGTAGGCGAGGATGTTGTCGATCGAGAACATGTCGCTGAGATCGAAGTGCGCGTTCGCCGCCAGGTTGTAGGCGTCGTACACGCTGGTGTTCGAGTTCTGCGTGGCGAGGAGCGGCTGCCCGCCCGGAGGGGTGGCGAGGCCTTGATAGACGATGGCCGGCGACGAATAGGTCGAGAAGTTGCAGAACTTCCCGCACATGAAGCGATTGTCGTAAGGTACGCCTGGCCGTCCCAGCGCGTAGATCGGCGCGCTGGTGCCGATGTTGGTGTTAGAGTTGTCGATCACATTCGTCGCGGCGAGCACTTCGCCGGCGGCGCTGTGCTTGTCGTGGATGTATTCGCCGGTAACGTTGATATCGATCGCGTTCGACGGGTTGTAGCGCAGCGCGCCGCGGAGCGCCTGGTAGCCGACCTCGCCCAGCTTATCGACCACGCACGATCCGCTTGGCTTGACGCGCGGAATGCCGCCGGCCGGGTTGACCAGCTGCGTGCTGCCGTCGTTTGCGGTGAAGGTGGCCGAACCACCTGCCGGATAGACGCAGCCGAAGTCGTACTGCTTCACGTAGCCGTCCTGGTGTTTGAACACGCCGGAGAAGCGCGCGAACAGATTGTCGGTCAGCTTGAAGTCGATCCCGCCGCGCAGGCCGATGCGGTTGCGGCTGCCGTAGGTGGCTTCGACATAGCCGTCACCCGAGCCGGTCGGCTTCTTGGTGAACATCTTGATCGAGCCACCCTCGGAATTGCGCCCGGAGAGCGTGCCCTGCGGACCGCGCAGGATCTCGACGCGGTCGAGGTCGAGCAGGTCGAACGCCGCGCCGGTCAGCTGCGGATAGTAGACGTCGTCGATGTAGATGCCGACGCCGGGCTCGTAAGCCGGGTTAAAGTCGCCCGCGCCGATACCGCGGATCGAGACCGCGACCGACGGGCCGAACGAGGCGCCCTGCGGCTTGAGCGTCACGTTGGGAGCGCTGTCGGCGACTTGCGCCAGGTTGGTCTGGCTCTTGGCTTCCATGGTGGCCGCGTTGACGGCGGTGATGGCGAGCGGTGTGTCCTGCAGGTTCTGCGCGCGGAACTGTGCGGTGACGACAATTTCGTTGCTGGCCTGGCTGGTGTCCGTAGTCGCAGCCGTATCCGGGTTGGCCGCCTGGGCCTGAGCCGAGGGGCTGGGCTGGGCCGGAGCCGGGGCGGGATTATCCTGCGCCAGCGCAGGGCTGGCGATCGCCATCGCGGCGAAGGAAGCAGTCAGCATAAGGGGCACGCGCGCGCAGTCGCGCAGCCAAAGGTAAGCCATACGATTCTCTCCATAGGTGGAGCCGTCACTGGGGGAATGGCGACGTTAGTATGCTGTGCATACATTCACGATCGTTGCAATCGCGCGAGATAGACGTCCGTCGATCTCAGGCCAGCCTGATGCAATTACACAACAATATTGGCGCTAACCCAAGTTAGGGGAGGCGGAAGACGGCCCTGGCGTTGTCTTCCATGAGCATCTTCTTATGCTCGGGGGAGAGCTGCATCCGGTCGTACGCAGCGACCTCGTCGTAGCTTTGCTGGTAGGGGTAATCCATCGCGTAGAGCACACGCTCCGGCCCCAGCTGCTCCATGCAGAACTTGATCGCCGGCTCCCACGCCACGCCGCTGGTGGTGATCCAGATGTTGTTGCGGAAGTAGTAGCTCACCGGATGCTGCAGTTTGACCTGCTGGCCGTCGCGCAAGTGCGCCCGGCCGTCGGCATTCCCCTGCATCCAGTCGAAGCGGTACAGCTGCAACGGCATCGCCTCGCCCATGTGGCCGATCGCCAGGCGCAACTTCGGGAAGCGGTCGAACGCGCCCGAGAAGATCAGCCCCATCGTGTGCAGCCACACGTCGTGCGGGAATCCGGCGAGCGCGCCGAAGAACCCGCGCGATTCGTAATGCGGGGCGTTCCACGGCGCGGTCGGGTGGATGTAGAGCGCGGCGTCGTTGGCTTCGAGCGCTTCGAGGATCGGGACGTATTCCGGTTCGTCGAGATAGTGCCCCTGGAAGTGCCCGTTGAGCACCGCGCCGTTGAGGCCAAGCGTCATCATGGCGCGCTCGATTTCCTTCACCGAACCGGCGACGTCGCGCGGGTCGAAGGCGGCGAGCGCGGAGAAGCGGTCGGGATGGCGGCGGCACGCATCGGCAGCGATGTCGTTCGCCTCACGGGCGAGCGCGGTGCCTTCTCCCGGCCGCACGACCTGCACCCCTGGCGCGGTCAGCAGCAGCAACTGCCGGTCGATGCCGAATTCGTCCATATGGCCGAGGCGCAGCGCACCCAAGTCCTGCATCATTTCCTGCAGGCTCGGCATTTTCGAGAACATTGCCGCCATCCGCAGGCTGGCATCGTCCTTCGCTACGCCGCTTGTCGCGTACTCGACCTGCGCCCTGACCAGCGCGGAAAAGGTCCACGCTTCCTCGGTGGCGATCCGCTTGTACGGCACATCGCGGTCGACATGGCCGGCGCGCGGCGCCAAGCCGACGCGGGTGCGGTGGCTGAAGTCTTCCTTGAAGTGGCCCTTGAGGCCGAACTCGCTGCCGTCTTCGAGCTTGGGCATCAGAACATGCCGTTGCTGTTCTTGCACTCTGTCGGTTCGGGCACCGGCTGCATTACGTCCCAGTGCTCGACCACGTAGCCGTCCCTAATCCGCAGGATATCGACGACCGCCCAGCCGAGCTCGTCACGCGTGCGGCGAAAGTGATGATGCACGGCGACGAGGTCGCCGTCGCCGTAGATCACCCGCTTCACGTTGTGGGTCAGCTCGGGGTTGTTCTTCACCGCCGCGCCCAGCATCGCCATCGTCGCGTCACGCCCGGTCGGCGCGTTGGGATTATGCTGGATGTATTCAGGGTGCATCCAGCAGGTGAACGCGTCGACCGGGTTGTCCTCGACGTAGAACAGCTGGATGAAGCGGTCGGCCACCTGGTGGGCCGAGAGCGCCTCACGGTCCGCCGTCTCGCGCGCGTCGAAGGGCGGGTGCGCCGCGTCCCAGCGAAACGAACCCGGCGCCGGTTTCACCGCTTTTCCTGCCCCGCCAGCATCGCGCCGAACTTGGGATGCGCGAAGTGCATCGGCACGTCCTGGCGATAGGGCCAGGTCTTGCGGTGCTGCTCGGGCGGCAGCAGGCGATCGGGGCCGAGCGGGTCTTCCGGATAGGTCTTCTCGGCCGGCTGCAGGTGCGCTGTGGTGTGCGCCCAGCCTTCCTCGTAATTCGCCTGCCACTGCATCATGTAGTCGAGCCGCTTGATCTTCCACACGCCGTCGACGTTGACGTAATCGTTCTCGTAGATGCCGGCTTCCATGAACTGCTGCGGCATGATCTCTTCGCGCGTTTCCTGGAAATCGTCGTGCCAGCCGCCGAGCAGGATGCCGTGGAAGCGGCCCTTGGCCGTCTTGCGGTCGGGCGCGACGGTTATGATGTCCTGCATCTGGAAGTGGTCGAGCAGCAGGCCGTTGACCGGCCCCGGCTTGCCGCCGGTGAAGCGCCCGGCGATCCAGTCGCCGTAGAGCCGCTTGACGCCCTTGTGACCGACGTACTCTCCCGAAAGGAACACCACCGCGCCATCCTCGGCGAACAAGTCGGCGACCTCGTCGGGGCGGTTGAAATCGATGTAGTAGCCATAGGCCCAGTGGAGGCGGCGGATCGCCTGGATATCCTCCAGCACGCCCACCTTGTGTTCCAGCTCCGCAAGGCGGGTTTCGACGTCACTCATTCTCGACTCTCCGGATTATGTTTGTATGCATTACTAACGAACGTGACTGTTTTGGCGAGAGGTAATTCCGGCAATGAGCGAGCAATCCAGCCCATGGAAAGGGCGCGTGGCCTTCGTCACCGGGGCCGTCACCGGCATCGGTCTCGGCGTGGCGCAGGCCTTCGCAGACAACGGCTTTCGCCTCGCGCTGAGCTACCGCAACGAGGACGACCGCGCGCTGACCGAGCGCTGGTTTGAATCGAAGGGTTACGAGCAGCCGCTCTACTGCAAGCTCGACGTGACCGATCGGAAGCGCTTCGCCGAAGTGGCCGACGAAGTGGTCGACCGCTTCGGCGAGGTCCACGTGCTGGTCAACAACGCCGGCGTCAGCGTGTTCGGCCCGACCGACGAGGCGAGCTACGACGATTACGACTGGATCATGGGCGTCAACTTCGGCGGGGTGGTCAACGGCCTCGTCAGCTTCCTGCCCAAGATCAAGGCGGCGAAGGGCCGCCGCCACGTGACCAACGTCGCCAGCATGGCCGCCTTCCTGCCGGGCCCGCAGGCGGGCATCTACACCGCCAGCAAGTTCGCCGTCCGCGGCCTGACCGAGAGCTTGCGCTATAATCTCGCCCCGCACGGCATCGGCTGCTCGCTCGTCTGCCCGGCGCTGACCAAGACCAACGCCTGGACCAGCGCGCTCAAGCGCCCCGACGGCTTCGCCGAAAGCGGCTTCTCGGCGGTCGAGAAGGCCGAGCTCGAACAGTTCGGCACCGCCTTCGAGGAAGGCATGGACCCCTACGTCGTCGGCCAAAAGATCCTAAACGGCATGACCGAGCAGCGCGGCCTCATCCTCACCCATCCCGAGCACGGCCCCGACTTCGAGGAAATCCACGCCGCGATCATGGCCGCCCTGCCGGACGAGGAAGCGCCTCCCGGACGGCTGAAGATCGAGCAACTGCGGCGCGATGCAATGAAGGCGGCCGAGAGGGGATTGAAGATCAGGCTAGATGACCTGACCTAAGCCGCCACCGCCTCCTTCGCATCCTGCAGCACCATCTCGGCGCCCTTCTCGGCGATCATGATCGTCGGCGCGTTGGTGTTGCCGCTGGTGATCTTGGGGAACACGCTGGCGTCGATCACCCGCAGGCCCTCGACTCCGCGCACCTTGAGGTCGGGGGTCACCGGATAGCGTTCGTCGCCCATCGCGACGGTGCCGACCGGGTGGTAGACGGTGCCGCTGGCGATCTTGGCGTATTCGAACATCTGCTGGTCGTTGTCGCCGAACGGATCGCCCTTGGCCGCCATGTAGGGCTCGAGCGCCGGCTGCTGCCAGATGTTGCGGATGATCTTCAGCTGGGTGACCGCCATCTCCTGGTCGATCGGATCGCTGAGGTAGTTGGGCACGATCTTCGGAGTGACCATCCCGTCGGACGACTTCGCGTGGATCGAGCCGCGCGATTCCGGACGCAGCTGGCACGGGTTACTGGCGAGGCCTGGCTCCTTCTCAAGTTGCAGCGCTTGGGTGGTGGCGAGCACTTGCAGGTCCATCGACGCGGCCATCATGTGGATCTGCACGTCGGGGTGCTCGAGCTCCTTGCGGCTCTTCACGAACGCGCAACCGTGGGCCACCGCCATGCTGAGGATGCCGGTGCGGCTGATGCCGTACTTGGCGATCTCCTTGATCAGGTTGAGACCGGTGGCGCGGTGGTTGATCGAGTGCCAGTCTTCCTTCAGGCGCGCTTGGCAGCCGATCATCACGTGGTCCTGCATGTTCTCGCCGACCATCTTGCTCTCATGGATCACCGGCACGCCGAGCTCCTGCAGCAGCGCGCCCTGGCCCACGCCGCTGATCTCGAGCAGCTTGGGCGATTCGACCGAGCCGGCGGCGAGGATCACCTCGCGCGCGACCATCACCTTGCGCTTTTCGCCGTTCTGCATGAACTCAATGCCGACCGCCTTCTTGCCCTCGAACAGGATCTTGGTGGTCATCGCCCGCAGCTCGACCTGCAGGTTCGGCCGGTTCATCGCCGGGTGGAGATAGGCAACCGCGGCCGAGTGGCGCTTGCCGTTCTTGGCGGTCATCTGGAACCAGGTGCAGCCTTCCTGATTGCCGCTGTTGAGGTCCTCGCGATAGGGAATGCCGGCTTCCTGGCAGGCCTCGATCAGCGCGGCGGAGACGAGGTGCTTTTCGGGGAAGTCGGCGACGTTGAGCGGCCCACCGACGCCGTGGGTGTCGATCGGCCCGCGCTCCTGGTTCTGCGCTTTCTTGAAGTAGGGCAGCACTTCGTCCCAGCTCCAACCGCGCGCGCCCATCTGCGCCCAGTTGTCGTAGTCGGCCGATTGACCGCGGACGTAGAGCAACCCGTTGATCGACGATGAGCCGCCGAGCACCTTGCCCTTGGGCCACTTGTGCGGCCGGTTGCCGGTGCCGGGATCGACCTCGGTCTCGTAGAGCCAGTTGACCTTGGGGTCGTTGAGCGTCTTGCCGAAGCCGATCGGGGTGTGGATCATCACGTTCGACATGAACTGGCCGGGCTCTTTCAGCGGCCGGTCGTCGCCGCCCGCTTCGAGCAGCACGACCTTGTGCTCGCCGCTCTCGGTCAGCCGCGCCGCCAGCACGCAGCCCGCGCTGCCCGCGCCGACGATCACGTAGTCCGCGTAAAGGTCCGCTGCCATTTTATGCTCCTCTCGAGGTGCGCTCGCGCAATTTTCGCGCGATTCGCTTGCCGCGCACGCTAGGGTTCGTAGCCTGACGCCGCAATGACTGGAGATGACCGTGATCAAACCTGAACTGGAATTCGTCTACGAAGCCGGCGGCGAATTGGAAGCGCCGCGCGAGATCGGGCCAGTCTACGACGGCGCGCGGCGAATCATCGCGATCAAGGCCGGCGGCTATGTGAAGGGGCCGAGGATCAGCGGTAAACTACTGGGTAGCTCGGCCGACTGGCAGTTAACCCGCCCCGACGGGGTGACCGTCGCCGACGCGATCTACGCGATCGAAACCGACGACGGCGCACTGATCCAGATCCGCAACAAGGGCCTGCGCCACGGGCCTCCTGAGGTCATGGACCGCCTGCGCCGCGGCGAGGAGGTCGACCCTTCCGAATACTACTTCCGCACCGTGCCCGAGTTCATCGCGCCGGATGGCCCGTATGACTGGCTCAACAAGTCGATCTTCGTCTGCGCCGGGGCGCGCTATGCGAGCAGCATCAAGCTGTGGGTCTGGCGGGTGCTTTAGGGTTAGGATACAAATCGTTGCGGGTCGTGTGGTGGGGTGCCATGCGTTATTGCAAGTTTGCCATCGGCCTTGTTGCGGCCGTTTCGCTCGTCGTGCCTTGCGAGGGTCAGAAGCCGCCCGCGGACCTCACGTCCGTTCCGCCGGTTTCGAACACGTATGTTCCAACGAAGACGCCGTGGGGCGATCCCGACTTCCAGGCCACGTGGACCGACGACCGCATCGCGCAAGCCGGCATTCCGCTCGAGCGCCCCGAAGCATCAGGCACGCGGCTGATGATGACCGACGCGGAATTCGCCAAACGGCTCGAGGACGCGAAGAAGTCAGACAGGGGCTACAAGGAAACGGTTGATGCGGACGGCACCGCCGGCCTCGCGGGGTGGGTGCAATCGAACCAGTTCGCGCGGCGCACCTCGCTGATTGTCAATCCGGCGAACGGCCGACTGCCGCTGATGACGCCGGCAGGCGCGGCGCTGTTCAAGGCCGGCCGCAACAGCTGGATAGAGCACCAGCCGATCGACTGGGTGAGTGATCTCGATAGCTACGACCGCTGCATCAGCCGCGGCTTTCCGGCCGCGATGCTGCCTTGGCCGAACAACAACGGAATGCGCCTGTTCCAGTCGCCGGGTTATGTCGTGATGCAACTTGAGGTCCTCGGCACGCGGATCATCCCGATCGGCAAGGCCGCGCCGTGGCCCTCGACGGTCCGCGGCTGGATGGGGCAGAGCCTCGGGCATTGGGAAGGCAACACCCTGGTGATCGAGACGAGCGCTATCGTCGCAGGCGACAGCGCCACGGGCGAAGCGCTGAAACGCGCCGGCTCACCGGTTACCGGTCGCGGTCACGGCACGGTTCCGATGGGACCACAGGCGCACACGGTTGAGCGCCTGACGATGACCGGGCCCGGCACGATGGTTTACCAGGTCATGTACAGCGATCCCGATGTCTTCACGGCGCCATGGACCGCCGAAGTCCAGTGGACGCGCGACGACAAGTATCAGATGTACGAATTCGCCTGCCACGAAGGTAACGAGGTGCGCGAGCTGGTCACCTCGTCGCGCGCGCAGCGCAAGAAGGATGCGGCGAAAGCAGTGGCCGTCGCCGGCAAGTAGGCCGGGCGGTCAATGTGCGGTAAGCCGTGGCGATTCTGCCGAGGAGCGCCGGTGCGATGGACGTCCTGACCCCTCATCCCGCCGAGACGACCGTGCTCGACACGCGCGGCGAGCAGATGTTCCCCGCGCTGACCGGCGACGAGATCGAACGCATTCGCCGCTTCGGCCAAGTGCGGGCCTTTGCCGCGGGCGAGACGGTTGCGCGGACCGGGCAGGCGGACCTCGGCATCGGGGTGATCCTCAGCGGAGAGGTCGAGATCACCCAGGGCGGTGAAAGCGTGGCGCGCTCGCACGTCGTGACGCATCATGCCGGCGGCTTCATGGGCGAGTTGGCGCAGCTTTCGGGCCGGCCCGCGCTGGTCGACACCACGGCGCTCGCCGGTAGTGAAATCCTGATGATCCCGCCCGAGCGGTTGCGCGCCCTGCTGGTCGCCGAAGCCGACCTGGGAGAGCGGATCATGCGCGCGCTGATCCTGCGCCGCGTCGGCTTGCTCGAAAGCCAGGGCGGCGGACCGGTGCTGATCGGCCACAGCGGCAATGCCGAGCTGCACGGACTGGAGAACTTCCTGCGCCGCAACGGCCACCCCTACATCGGCCTCGATGCCGACGCGGATTCCGCCGCGCGCGCGCTGCTCGATCGCTTCCACATCCACGAGGACGAGTTGCCGATCGTGCTCTGCCCGAACGGCGCCATCCTCCGGCGGCCGACCGATTCCGCGCTCGCCCGCTGCCTCGGGCTGGTCAAGGCGCTCGATCCCGACCGGATCTACGACGTGGTCATCGTCGGGGCCGGGCCGGCGGGACTCGCCGCCTCGGTTTATGCCGCTTCGGAAGGGCTCGAGGTGCTCACGCTCGATTGCCGTTCGTTCGGTGGGCAGGCGGGCGCCTCGGCGCGGATCGAGAACTTCCTCGGTTTCCCGACCGGCATTTCGGGCATGGCGCTAATGTCGCGCGCCTACAACCAGGCGCAGAAGTTCGGCGTCGAGATGGCGATTCCCGACGAAGCCGCGCGGCTCGAATGCCCCGAGGGTGACCGGACCGACCACCGGCTGACGCTGGCCAACGGCGAAGTCGCGCGCGGTCGCGCGGTCGTGCTGGCGACCGGCGCGCGCTATCGCCGGCTCAGCCTGCCCGACCTCGAACAATACGAGGGCGGGGCAATCCATTACTGGGCCTCGCCGATCGAGGCGCGGCTCTGCACCGGGCAGCCTGTGGCGCTGATCGGCGGGGGCAATTCGGCCGGGCAGGCGGCGGTGTTCCTCGCCGGCAAGGCGGCCAAGGTGACAATGGTCGCGCGGCGGTCGTTGGCGCAGACCATGTCGCATTATCTGATCGAGCGGATCGCCGCGCAGGACAACATCGAGCTGGTCGAAGGCGGTGAGGTAACCGCGGTGCACGGCGTGGATGGGCGAATGCGCGGGATCGACTATCGCAACCGGATCGACGGCACGACCGGCTCCCTCGACGTCGAGCACCTGTTCCTTTTCGTCGGCGCCGAGCCCAACACCGACTGGCTGGCAAAGACCAGCATCCGCCTCGACGAGCGTGGCTTCGTGCTCACCGGCGAGCAGGCCGGGTATAACCGTCACCCGCTCGAAACCAGCCGCACGGGCGTGTTCGCCATCGGCGACGTGCGCGCGGACTCGGTCAAGCGCGTCGCGGCTGCTGCGGGCGACGGTGCGCAAGTGGTTGCGGCATTGCACGGCTATCTGGCAGAGGTGTCGTAAGGCGGCTGGGGAGAGCGGATGACCACCGGACAATCGACACGCGCGTATCAGGTTCTGCTGGTGGGGCTGCTGTGCCTCAACTTCGGCATCCTGTTCTTCGATCGCAACGCGCTCAATTTCCTGATGCCGTTCATCCAGCCGGACCTGAAGCTCAGCTACACCGAAGTCGGCCTGCTCGGCTCGGCGCTGTCGTTCACTTGGGCGCTGGCGGCCATCTTCGTCGGCTGGCTGTCGGACAAGGTTGCGCGGCGCAAGATTATCATCGTCGTTTCGACGCTGGTATTCTCGCTGTGCTCGGTCGTTTCGGGGCTGGCGACCGGCTTCCTGATGCTGCTCGGCGCGCGGCTGCTGATGGGCCTGTCCGAAGGCGGCGTGATGCCGATCAGCCACGCGATGGTCGCCAGCGAAGTCACGCCCGAGCGGCGCGGGGTGGCGATGGGGATCGCCCAGAACCTGGGGTCGAGTCTGCTCGGCTCGACCGTCGCGCCGCTGGTGCTCACGCCGATCGCGCTCGCCTGGGGCTGGCGTAACGGGTTCTTCTTGGCCGCTGTGCCGGGGTTGATCTCGTGCGGGCTCGTCGCGCTGTTCGTCATCGAACGCCCGCTGCCCAAGCCCGAAGTCCGCAAGGCAGGCGAGCGACCGCCGCTGCTGGAAACGCTGACCGAGCGCAACGTGATCGCCTGCGCGGTTATGGCGGTGCTGCTGGTCAGCTACCTGGTGGTGACCTGGGCGTTCATGCCCCTGGTCCTCGTCCAGCTGCGCGGCTACTCGCCCGACACCGCGGCGTGGCTGATGGCGACGCTCGGGGTGTCCTCGGCGATCGCCGCGTTCCTGGTGCCGGGCATTTCCGATTACGTCGGACGTCGGCCGGTCATGGCGATCTCGACATTTGTCGGCGTGCTGCTGCCGTTGGGCGCAATGACCTTCCACGGCCCGGCCCTGGCGATGGGCGCGATCTTCTTCGTCGGCTGGCTGTTCAACGGCATCTTCCCGATGTTCATGGCCACCGTGCCGACCGAGTCGGTCAACCCGCGGCAGGCGGCGACGGCGATCGGGATCGTGATGTGCGTCGGCGAGATCCTCGGCGGGGTGCTGGCGCCGTCGCTCGCGGGCAAGCTGTCGGACATCTACGGCCTGCAGGCGCCACTATGGTTGCTGATGGGGCTGGCGCTGGCGGGGGGCGTGACCGCGCTGTTCCTGCGCGAGACCGCGCCGCGTATCGTCGCCCGGCAAGCCGCTTTGGAAGGAGCTATCGCATGACCCGTCCCCCGGTCGAAGACGAACTGGCCATCCGCGAGCTATACGCGCGTTATTGCTGGGCGCTCGATACCGGTGACACCGACGGCTATTGCGCGCTGTTCACCGAAGACGCCGAGGCGACCGAGGAAACCTCGTCCGGCGAGCTCGAGGTACGGAAGGGGCGCGACGAGATCCGCAAGCTAGTGCTCAAGTTTCACGAGCGGCCCGACTTTCCCGGCCACCAGCACCAGATGGCGCAACTGGTGTTCGAGCCTGACGGGCCCGACCGCTGGATAGTGCGCAGCTACGCCTGGGCGACGATCAACCGCCCGCCGGCGCATCCCTATCTCCACTGGTGCGGGCACGTCCGCGATGTGGTCGCCAACGAGGGCGGGGAGTGGAAGATCGCCGCCAAGGCGATCATGGGCTGGAGCGGCGAGGTTCTCGCTCGCTTCGAGGCGAAATAGACGCGAGCCTTTTGCCGGACCCGCTCGGCCCGTCGCACCCACAGAACGTCTCACGGCTCATTACGGCAGCATTGCGGCTGTTCATCCAACGTTGTGGAGCGAATCCGTCTGTCAGGGATTGAGGCCCCGACAGTTCCAAGGAGATTGATCTATGTTCAAGAAAAGCATTCTGGCGCTCGCCGCCACAGCTTCGATCGTAGCGGCCGCCGCGCCAGTCGCAGTTGAAGCCCGTACCCACCATCGTCACTATACTTCGAGCCACGTTTATCGCGGCACTAACGGGAGCTATCGTTGCCACCGCGGCAACGGTACCCAGGGCACGATCATCGGCGCCGGCGCCGGTGCTCTCGCGGGCGCTGCGGTGACCCACGGCGCGGCGGGTCCGATCATCGGCGCGGTCGGCGGCGGCTTGCTCGGCCGCCACATCGGCCGCCACACGGTTCATTGCCGCTAATCGAAGGACGCCTGGGTCAGGCCTAGTGTTTGTGGATCGCGTACTCGATCTTCAGGTCTAGCAATGTCGGGCCCTTGGCGGCGAAACTCCACTTTAAAGCCTCGTCGAGGCCGGCAACGGCCTCGACGAGCTTTGCTTCGACCCCGTGTCCTTCGGCGAGCTTGACGAAGTCGAGCCCCGACAGGTCGCAACCCGGCACGTGGTTCATCCCGAATTCCGAAGAGAACCCGGTCAGCGCGGCATAGGCCGCGTTGTTGAGGATCAGGAAGCTCACGTTGGCCTTCTCGGTCACTGCGGCGAACAGCCCCTGGATCGTGTACATCGCCGCACCGTCGCCCAGGATGGCGATCACCTTGTCCTCCTGCGCCATCGCCACGCCGACCGCGGCAGGGAGCGAGTGGCCGAGGCCGCCGCTGGCGCAGGTGTAGAAGCCGCCCTCACGGGTGATCGGCAAGACCTCGTGCTCCGGCCCGCGCGCAGTCGGCGCTTCCTCGACTATCACGGCCTTTTCGGGTCGCAACGCGGCGACGCGCTTGAGCACGTATTTGGCGGTCATCGCCGGCTCAGGGTCGGCGAACGTGCGCGGCTTGCCGTTGTATTCGCGCTCGTTCGTCCTTTCGCACAGAAGGGCGAGACCTTCCGCAAGGTCGCCGAGCACGCCGCCGCCGCCGGGCAGCGCGGCGAGGTGCTGCGGGTCGTTGGACAGGGCCATCAGTTTGGCATGCTCGGGCCAATGCGGCCCCGCTCCCTCGACGTGCCAAGTGAACACCGGTGCCCCCGCGACGAGAATCGCGTCGTAAGGCGCCAGGAGATCGCGCAACTGGTCGCGCCAAGCGGGCAGGAAGCCGGCGAACTGCGGGTGATCCTCGGGGAACGTCTCGCGCGCGGCATAAGGCGCGGCCCACACGGCGCAGCCAGCCTTCTCGGCCAGGCGAATCGCTTCGAGCCAGCCACCTGCGTTGGCGACGCCGCTGCCGATCACCAGCGCCGGCCGGTCAGCACCGTCGAGCATCGCCGAAAGCCGCTCGATGCCGGTGGCCGAGGGAACGGTCTCTAGTGTGACCTGCGGCAGCGCGGGCATCTCGCATTCGCGGTCCCAGTCGTCGACCGGGATGGAGACGTAGCATGGTCCCATGGGCGGGGTCAGCGCGGTAACGAAGGCGCGGATCAGCGCTAGGGGCACATCCTCGGCGCGCGCCGGTTCGATCGAATATTTGACGTAAGGCCGCGGGAATTCGGCCGCCCGCTCGTTGTAGAGAAACGGATCGAATGGCAGAATGGAGCGCGCCTGCTGTCCCGCGGTGACGACCAGCGGCGTGCAGTTGCGGAACGCGGTGAACAGATTGCCCAGCGAATGCCCGGTTCCCGCGGCGCTGTGCAGGTTGATCAACGCCGGCTTGCCCGAAGCGCGCGCGTAGCCGTCGGCCATCGCCACGACGACCGCCTCGTTCAGCCCCATCACGTAAGGGAACGGCAATGCCCGCAGCATCGGGATCTCGGTGCTGCCGGGATTGCCGAACAGCTTGTCGACGCCGAAATGCTCGAACACGGCGAACGCCGCTTCGCGAACGGTAGGCACTAGACTTGTTCTCCTCCGGCGCGCGCGCGGTCGAGCACGGTCGCCTCATCGCGGTTGACGCGGAACAGCACCACGAACAGGCACACCAGGATCGGCAGCCAGACCACGTTGATCGAGATGATCGCGCGGCCAAGGTCACCGTGCAGCCGGTCGGATACGATGCCGACGAAGTACGGCCCCATGCCAAGCCCGAGCAGAGTGGTTATGATGATGAACATCGAGCTGGTGATCCCGCGCATCCGCGGCAGCACGAGGTCGTAAAGCAGCGAATACAGCGGCGGCAGCCACAGCGTGAGGATCAGGCTGTAGCACGTGAACCGCAGATAAAAGGTCATCGGGTCGGTCGCACTGTATGTCCAGATGCCGAAAATGGGCGAGACGCCGAGCGAAAAGATCGTCAGCCAGGTGCGGCCCCGGCCGCCCATTCGCGCGGTCAGCCAGTCGGAAAGCGGCCCGGCAACGATCGGCCCCATCATCCCGAGCGCCGCTGCGAGCAGGCCGAACTGCAGTCCGGTCTGCGCCGGCGAGAGCCCGAACGAGCGGTTGAGGAACGAAGGCGTGAAGCCCATCACCGCGTAATTGATCGAGGTCTGGAAGCCCGCGACCACCATGAGCAAGATCACCGAGGGGGACAGCACCACGTTATAAGTCGGCCGGTCCGTCAGCCGCAGCGACTGGAACATGTTGAGGATCACGAACGCGCCGAAGCCGACGATGAACCACTGCAGGGCGTGCGGGTCGACATGCAGGCCGAGAACGTCCGTCGGCGGGCGGGGAGAGAAGGCTTGGGTGATGCGCATCATCATCCAGCAGAACAGCACGATGACCGCGAGCCCCGCCAGGTTGACCGCCCATTGCCGCGCGGGGGCCTTGCGGCTCCACAGCGAGACCCAGTTGATCCCGGGCGTGACCGAGGCGAGCACCGCGCCACTGGCCTTGAACGGGTGCGGGTCGGGAGGCGAGACGATCCCGTCCACTCCGCCGCGTACCGGCTCGCGCAGGCGGGAGATCAGAAAGGCGAGCAGCAGTCCAGGCAGCGCGGCGATAATGAACGCCGCTTGCCAGCCCTTGAAGCCGAGCGCGCCGCCGGGGAAGTGGGCGTCCCACCAGCCGGCGACCACGCCGCCGATGGTCATCGACAGACCGAGCCCGAGCGAGGTGGTGACGCCGAGCGCGGCCATCGCCGTGCCGCGCCGGGCGCGCGGGAAGGTGTCGAAGATTATCGAGTTCGCGGCGGGCTGCGAGGCGCCTTCGCCGATGCCGACGCCGAGGCGCGAGATCGCCAGCAGCCCGAAGCCGCTGGCGAATGCCGACATCCCGGCGAACAGCGACCAGGCGAAAATGCAGATCGCCAGCAGCCGCGTCCTTATCCAGCCGTCGACCAGCCGCCCGAGCGGCAGCGAAAACAGCGCGTAGAACAGCGAGAACACCGTCCCGTAGAGCAGGCCAAGCTCGGAATCGCCGATCTTAAGGTCCGCCTTGATCGCCGGCGCTAGGATCGAGAGCACTTGCCGGTCGAGCAGGCTCATCCCTTGGGCCAGCGAGACCAGCGTCAGCGCGTACCACCCGGCGCGGCTTACGCGGGTGGACTGCGGCGGCGCTTCGTCGGCGATCGTGGCCAAATTGCTCTCCCTCTCCCCGTCTCCCACGATTCCGCGTGGGCAGTTTGCCTGTCTCCCGCAGGAATCGCCTTACAGCTTGAACCAGCGCTCGGCGTTTGTCTGGAAAAATTTCTTCTTCTGCTCGAACGGGATGTCGAGCTCGTCCATCCAGCGCACCTCGTCGGGGACGTACTGGTAGGGATAGTCCATGGCGTACATCACCCGGTCCTCGCCCATCACCTCGATCATCAGCTTGATCGCCGGGCCGAAAGGGAGACCGCTGTTGGTCGCGAGGACGTTGGTGCGCATGTAGTGGAACAGGTCGTTCTGCAGCGGCTTGAGGCGCGGGTAGCGGCCGCTGCGCAAACCGGCCTTGTGCATGTAGTCGAGCCGGTAGAGCATGTGCGGCAGCCCCTCGCAGCCGTGGCCGAGCATCAGCTGCAGGTTGGGATAGCGATCGAACACTCCGGTCGTCATCAGCCGCATCGCGTGATAGCTGACCTCGACCGCGAAACCGAAGATCGCCCCGTCGAGCCCAGCGCCGACCATGTCCCCGATCATCTCGTCGGGCGGGCCCTGCGGGTGGATGTAAAGCGGCAGGTCGAGATCGGCGCACGCGCGCAGAATCGGGTCGAACTGCGGCTCGTCCAGGTAATGCCCTTGCGTATGGCTGTTGACCTGCACCCCGTGGAAACCGAGCTCTTCCTTGGCGCGGCGCAGCTCCCCAGCCGACCATTCGGGGTCGATCGGAGCGATCGCCGCCATGCCGTAGAACCGATCGGGGTATTTCTCGCACGCGGCCTTGAGCTGGTCGTTGCCGTCGCGGGCGATCTCCCGGGCTTCATCGGCGTCGTAAAGTGTTTGGGTGCCCGGGCTGGTCATCGCCAGCACCGCCTTGTCGATGCCGGTATCGTCCATCGCCTGGATGCGTAAGGGACCCAGGTCGAGCAGCCGCTCGCGGATGAAGGTCGTCCGCTCGC
This sequence comes from Croceibacterium sp., assembly GCA_035470785.1. GTDB lineage: Bacteria > Pseudomonadota > Alphaproteobacteria > Sphingomonadales > Sphingomonadaceae > Croceibacterium_B. The sequence goes on from DATIQN010000051.1 coordinate 105,543, forward strand.
TCGGACTTGTGCCGTAAAAGCCCCACAGGCTCATCGTGCCCTTGTCGGCACGGCCTTCCTTGATCTGGCGCATGATCGCGTCGAATTGCTGCTGGGTGGCAAAAGCCTCTTCTGTGGCGATGCGCAGGTAGCCGCGGTCGCCGCCGGTCTTGAGTTCGTGGGTCATCGTTATCCTTCGTGAACTGCTTTGGTCACCATGCACGCGAGCACGCCTTCGGGCCCGTCCTCCGCGCCGTGGCCCGACCATTTGACGCCGCCGAACGGGCTGTCGGCGCCGCCGATCATGTGGCTGTTTATGCCGATCATGCCCGATTCGATCTCGGCGGCCAGCCTGCGCTGGCGCCGGGCGTCGCCGGTCCAGGCATAGGCGGCGAGGCCATAGGGCAGGCGGTTGGCCTCGGCGATCATGTCGTCCTCGTTGCGGAACGGATTGATCAGCGCGACCGGGCCGAACGGCTCCTCGTTCATGATGTCGGCGTCGAGCGGGATCTCGGAAAGGACCGAGGGGGCATAGAAGAACCCCCGGTTGCCGATCCGCTCCCCGCCGGCGCCGAGCTTGGCGCCCTTCTGCACGGCGTTGCCGATCAGCCGCTCCATCGCCTCGGGGCGACGGGCGTTGGCCATAGGGCCCATCGTCGTGCCGTCGGCCAGGCCGTCACCGACGACTTGCGCCTTGGCACCTTCGATGAAGCCGTCACGGAACTTCTCGAACACGTTTTCCTGGACGATGAAGCGGGTCGGCGAAACGCAGACCTGGCCGGCGTTGCGGTACTTGCCGCCGACCGCAGTTGCGAGCGCCTTGTCGAAGTCGGCGTCGTCGAACACCAGCACCGGGCCGTGCCCGCCGAGCTCCATCGTGGTCCTCTGCATGTTCTCCGCCGCGAGCTTGGCAAGATGCTTGCCGACCACGGTCGAGCCGGTGAAGCTGAGCTTGCGGATTATCGGTGAGCCGAGCAGGTGGCGGCTGACCTCGTCGGGCACGCCGAACACCGCTTGCGCCACTTCCTTGGGCAGTCCGGCATCGAGCAGGCACTGCAGCACGCCGAGCGCCGAAGCGGGTGTTTCCTCGGCGCTCTTGAGGATCACCGAGCAGCCCGCGGCGATCGGCGCGCCGAGCTTGCGGCCGGGGTTGCCGAGCGGGAAGTTCCACGGCGCGAAGGCGGCGACCGGGCCGACCGGCTCGTGGCGAATGGTCGAGCGCATGCCCTCGGGCCGGACCAGCTCGCGGCCGTAAAGGCGGAAGACCTCGCCCGCGTAGAAGTTGAACAGGCCGACGTTCATCATCACTTCGATGCGGCTTTCAGCGAGCGGCTTGCCCTCTTCCATGGTGGCGATGCGGGCAAGGTCTTCCTGCCGCTCGACCATCAGCCGCGCCGCACCCTGGAGCACGGCCGCGCGTTCCTGCGGGGTCGACTTGCGCCAGATCGCGAAGCCCCTGGCCGCGACTTCGAGCGCACGGTCGAGATCGGCCGCCTCGGCCAACGGCAGCGCGCCGATCGCCTCGGCGGTGACCGGGTTGACCACGTCGAACGTCCGCCGGCCGCCGCCGGAGACTTTCTCGCCGTCGATGATCATGTGCAGGGAAGGGTATTGGGTCATTCGGTTCTCACTTTCGGAGCAAATCGTTCCGTTCGTCCTGAGCTTGTCGAAGGACGGATCGCCGAGGGGGGCGCCTTTCGTAGTTGGACAGGCTCACTACGAACGGCTCTTGGGATGAGCTTGCGCTACCCCGTCACCGCCGCCGCGGCTTCGGCCTTCTTGCGAGCGGCGCGTTCCTCGTCGCGCTTCCTGTCACCTTCCCAGCGGTCGGCGACCATTTCCTCGCCAGTGATCGGATGCTTCATGTGGAAGGGAAGCAGCTTGTGCACCGGCCACAGCCAGTGGTCCTCGATCAGCTCGTCGGGACCCGACGGGTCTTGCGGGTAGAGCACTCGGATGAACGGCGTGTACTCCGGGTCGGTGTAAGCCCAGCCCTTGTCGAAATCGGCGTGCCAGTGCGGGAAGTAGTTGAGCACATGGATGCGCCACTTGCCGTCGGCGCCCTTCTTGTAGGTGTTCTCGTAAAGGCCGCCTTCCCACCACTGGCGCACGCCGAGACCGGCGGCTTCGTCGGTGTAATCCTTGTGACGGCCGGCCTGCATCGTCGAGCGGGCGCGCATCTTAGCGGTGACGCCGTCGGGCTCGATGTCGACGATGTCCTGCAGCTGCGGGTGGTCGAGCAGGAAGCCGTCGATCGGGCCGTTGTTGTTATGTGTGAAGCGCTTGCGGAAGCGCTCGCAATAAAGCCGCCGTGCGCCTTCCTTGCCGCGCCACACGCCGCCGAAGAAGCGCACTTCGCAATCGTCGGTGAACAGGTCGATCACCTGGTCGTACATGCACTTGTCGATCAGGTAGCCGTAGAGGAACTGCAGCTTGCGCACGTCGAGCTCGTCCTCGCGGCGCTGCAGGCGCTTCTCCATCGCCTCGAGCTTGGACTCAAGCTGCGCGAGCTTGTCTTCGGACATCACGACTCTCCCAAATTTTGTAAGTGTTGCTGACGATTTGGGAGATATCGCCCGCCGCTGTCAACGGAAGATCAGAGGCCGAGCTTCTCCAGCCGTTCGACTTCCTCGCGATAGGGGCCGATGCCGCGATACATGAACCAGGTCGCGGTCGGCAGGAAGATCACCGCGGTGATCAGGATCGCCTTCCACACCTGGTTCTCATCGACGACGACGTAGGTGCTGACCCAGCCGATCACGAAGCTGCCCATCGCGCCGAAGAAGGTGAACATGAACAGGTACAGCGCGCTGATCTGGCCGCGCTTCGCGTTGGGGGTGATGCGCTGCACGGCGGCGTTCTGCGCCGGCGCTCCGGCGAGGCCGAAAAAGATGCCGAGCGCCATCATTGTCAGCGCGAGATAACCGTTCGGCATCAGCGGCGTGGCGACGGTGCACACCGTCGTACAGGCGAAGATGATCGCCGTCGCGCGAATGTTGGCGTCCTTGTAGCGCTTGCCGAGCCAGGTGACGAACACCCCGCCGACAGCGATGCCGGCGAGCATCACTACCAGCTGCAACGAGCCAAGCAGCGCACCGGTTTCGGCCTCGCTCCAGCCGTAGGTCCGCTTCATGAACGGGATGCGCCAGGCAGGCAGTCCCTGGCTTTCGACCGCCGACAATGCCAGCGCGGCGAACAGCGGAAGGAACACCTGCTTATGCTCCCAGATGGCCACCATTGCGTCCCAGCCCATGAACGCCGCCGCCTTGCGCCCGAACGAGGCGTCGTCGGGCACCAGCTTGTGTGCCTCGGGCGGGCTGCGCCGCGGCGGCTCCTTGACCAGTAGCATGATCAGGCCGGCGACGATGCCGAGCCCGCCGATGATCATCAGTACCAGCTGCCAGTTGAAGGTTTCTAGGCCGAGCACCGAAATCTTCGTCGGCATCTTCGCGGTCCACGCGATCATCTGCCCCCCGGCGATGTTGCCGAGCGAGCTCCCGCCGATGTAGCCGAGCTGGATCAGCGCGAAGACCAACGGGATGCGGAAGGGCCGGAAGGCATCGTTGAGCAGCGAATACGAGCCCGGACCATTGGCCGAAACCGAGGCGCCGACGAACAGTCGGGAGCCGATCAGCTGGGCGAAGTTCTGGGCTAGGCCGCCGAGCGCCATGATCACGCCGAGCACCGAGATGCCGAGCGAGAGAACGTACTTGCGCGGGTAGATGTCGACCAGCCGGGCCAGCGGAACGCCGACGATAACAAAGGCGATGACGCTGGCAGGCCCGAGCACGAAGCCGAGCGTGGCATCGGAGATGCCGAAGCTGGTCTTCATCCGCTCGGCGAGCATCGCGAACACGGTCTGGTCGAAGAACATCGTGAACGTCGCGAAGATGATCGCGAACAGCGCGAACCAACCGGCCCCCTCGGCGGGCCAGGGTTGAGTGCTGGCACCCGGGTCCCCCGCCATCCCATTCTCGGCTTCGGCCACCATTCCCGGACCGGTCGGCGCAATCGCCATTCACTCTACTCCCCATCGGACCCGTCTTTCGCGGGCCTTCGTGAATCTGCTTGCGGCGGTTTGTAGGCAGCGAATAGACAAAGGCGAAGAAAAAAGTTGTCGCCAGATGTGGCGCGTACCAGCGTCTCGGGGAGAGAGAATCACATGCCGAAAATGATCGCTCGCGCGGCGCTTGCCGCCGCCGCCCTTACCCTTGCCGGAGTTCCCACGATGAGCGCAGACGCGAAGCAGCCGACTTATGCCAGAACTTATGCCGAGGACCGCGCCGAGATCGAGGACCTGATGGCGCGCTACCTGTTCGCGATCGATTACTTCGACTGGGATTCCTACGTCGAGACCTTCGCCCCTGACGGCGAGCTTACCTTTGCCAGCGGCACCTCGAAGGGGCGCGACGCGATCCGCGCCGCGGTGACCAGCTTCAGCAGCCGGATCGGCCAGTTCTACCACACCGAGGACGGCAAGCCGGCCAAGCTGCGCCACGTGGTGCTGCAATCGTCGATCCGCGTCGAGGGGACCCATGCCTGGGGCCGCACGCTGTGGGTCGAGATGGCCAACCACGGTCCCGGCGACACCATGAAGATGGGAACATACGGCATCTACGAGGACGAGTTCGTCAAGCTCGGCGGGCACTGGTTCATCGCCAAGCGCAACGTGCTCAACGAGTTCATCAAGGGGCGCAATTCGGGGCCCGGCAACCCTGTGCGCGATATGGACGCGGCTGCCGAGGCCTTGAAGAAGTGAGCTACGCCGAGGATCGCGCCGAGATCGAAGACCTGATGGCGCGGTACCTGTTCGCGATGGATTACCACGACGCCGACACTTACGCTGAATGCTTCGCCGAGGACGGCGAGCTCGACTGGGCGATGGGCGTGGCGAAGGGGCGCGAGGCGATCCGCGCCGAGGCGCTTTCGTTCAAGGAGCGGATCGGCGAGATCTTCAAGGACAGCGAGGGGCGGCCCGCCAAGCTGCGCCACGTGGTCGCCCAGAAGGCAATCCGTGTCGAGGGCGACCGCGCGTGGAACACCGGGTTCTGGTTCGAGATGACCAACGGCGGCCCCGACGGTTCGATCGCCTTGCCGAGCTTCGGCGTCTACGAGGACGCGCTCGCGCGGGTCGGGGGCCGCTGGCTGTTCACTCGGCGCAAGATCTACAACGAGTTTCTGCCCGGACGCGAGTCAGGCCCGGTCAATCCCGTCCTTGCGATGGATGCCGCACCCGCAAAGTGAGAGGATCACGATGATCGATTTCGCCGGCCGCACGGCCTTCGTCACCGGAGGCGCCAACGGCGTCGGCATCGGCATCGTTCGAAACCTGCTCGAGGCGGGGGCCAAGGTCGCCGTCGCCGACATCCGCCAGGATTCGATCGACCAGGCCCTCGCGACGCTCGACAATCGCGAGGTCATGGGCATCCAGCTCGACGTCCGCAGCCGAGAGGGTTTCGCGGCCGCCGCCGACGAGGTGGAGAAGAAGTTCGGGCCGGTCAGCCTGGTGTTCAACAACGCCGGCGTGAACCTGTTCCAGCCGATCGAGGACAGCTCGTACGACGACTGGGACTGGGTCCTCGGGGTCAATCTCGGGGGCGTAATCAACGGAGTGATGACCTTCGGCCCGCGGATGAAGGCGCGCGCACAAGCGGGCGAACTGAATGGCGGGCACATCACCAACACCGCCAGCATGGCGAGCTTCATCGGCAGCGGCAGCCCCGGCATCTACAACACCAGCAAGTTCGCGGTGCGCGGCCTGAGCTATTCGCTGCGTCACTCGATGTACCAGTACGGCATCGGCGTCTCGTGCGTGCATCCGGGCCTCGTGAAGAGCTACATCTACGCCAGCGATGATGTCCGCCCCGACGAGCTCAAAGGCGCGATGAAGCCGGTCGACAAGGCGATGGTCGACCGGCTCGCCGGCGTGCACAAGTTCGGCATGGAGCCCGACGTGATCGGCGCGCGCATCCTCGACGGCATCCGCGAGAACCGCGCGAACATCTTCACCCATCCGGATCACAAGGAAGAGGTGCGGGAAATCTTCGACGAGATCCTGGCGGACTATCGCGACTACCCGAAGGACCCGGGCTTCGACCAGCGCGTAGCCTTCGAAAAGATCCGCCGCGACAACTTTGCCGAGACCCGGCGCAAGGCGCGTGAGATCTGACGGTTGCCATTCAGCTTGGCTGGGCTAGGGCGTTGGCCATGATACGAACCATCATCGCCGCCTCGCTCGCGCTGGCCGCGGCGCCCGCCATTGCCCAGCAGCCCACGCCGCAACTGAACGACGAGCAACGCACCTTGCTGCATTGCTCGGCCACGTTCGCGCTCGTCTCGGGCCGCCAGCACGCCGGTGACAAGGAGGCGCTCGCGTTCCCCGACGTCACCCGGCGCGGGCGCGAATACTTCGTCCGGGCGCTGGTCCAGCTGATGGACGATGCCGGCCTCGATCACGACGCGGTCGCCAAGCTGGTCCAGGTCGAGGCCGCGGGTCTGCAGAATTCGGCCGACCTGTACAAGCAGATGCCCGCCTGCCTGGCCTCGCTGCAAGCCTCGGGATTGTAACCTCAAGCGAGCAGTAGACGCGCCGCGCAGCTTGCGGCATGGCGAGCCGCCATGTGGCAATTGCATTGCTTTCCCCTCTGCCCATTCAGCCGCAAGCTTCGTCTCGCCATGAGCGAGAAGGGCGTGCCGTTCGAGATCGTTCGCGAGAATCCGTGGGAAGGCAGCGATGCGTTCTACGCGCTCAATCCGGCCGGGCGAACGCCGGTGCTGCGCGACCCCAACAAGCCGCTGACGCTGATCGACAGCCAGGCTATCTGCGAATTCTTCGAAGAGACCGTGGACAAGGCGCCGCTCATTCTCGGCACAGCGGCGCAGCGCGCCGAAATCCGCCGGCTGGTCGCGCTATTCGACGAGCAGTTCTTCGGCGAAGTGACGCACCCGCTGCTTCACGAGCGCATGAAGAAGCGCCTGATCTTGCGCACTCCGCCCGATTCCAAGCTGCTGCGCGAAACGATGCGGCTGGCGCACGAGCACCTCGACTATATCGACTGGCTGATCGACAACCGCCGCTGGCTTGCCGGTGCCCAGTTGACCCTGGCCGACTTCGCCGCCGCGGCGCAGATATCGGTCGCCGAATACTTGGGCGGGATCGACTGGGCGGGCCATGACGAGGCGCACGGCTGGTATCGGGTGATGAAGAGCCGCCCGAGCTTTCGGCCCCTGCTGACCGAAAAGATGGAAGGAATTCCGGCGCCCACCGGGTATTCCGATCCTAACAGCTGATCCCATATTCGAGCCGAAGGAGATTCCTGTGGTCGAGAAGATGAACCTGACCGACGCCGAGTGGCGCGAGCGGTTGACCCCCGAGCAATACGCCATCCTGCGCCAGAAGGGCACTGAGCGGGCGTTCACCGGGCAGTATGAAAAGAACAAGGCGGCCGGCGAATACGTCTGCGCCGCCTGCGGCCAGCCGCTGTTCGAAAGCGATGCCAAGTTCGATTCCGGCTCCGGCTGGCCCAGCTTCGTCCGTCCGGCCGAGGAGGGCGCGGTCGAGGAGCATCGCGACGTGGCGCAGGGGATGGTCCGCACCGAGGTCGTCTGCGCGCGCTGCGAGGGGCACCTGGGACATGTCTTCCCCGACGGCCCGAGCGACCAGGGCGGCCTGCGCTATTGCATCAACAGCGCCGCGCTCAACTTCAAGCCGGAGGATAACTGACCGCCGCAAACGGCGTTGCCGTTAACGCTGCGTTTTGTTTGCCCTATGCACGTCGGCGCGAACACACCGGGTGGCGCGACGCGCCCATCTCAGAGCTGACGGGGCCAGATGGCTGACAAGCGGGGCTCGCGCTCCAGGCAAAGACGGGAAAACGAGCGGCGCCAGCGGGCGAAGCCGCCGCGCAGCCGGAGCACAGGGTGGCGCCTGTGGCTCAGGCGGCTATTCGTGTGGGGCGGCTCGTTCACCCTGCTGTGCGCTTTCGCGCTCGGCTGCGCGGTGTTCTTCGCCGCGCGTTCGGTGCCCAGCTTCGCCACGCTCATGGGCAGCCAGAACGGCCAGACGATTGTCGTGCGCGCGCGCGACGGCACCGAAATTGTCGAGCTCGGACCCAATTACGGCCAATGGCTGACGTGGAACCAGATTCCGCGGTCGATGAAAGACGCGATGGTCGCGGCCGAGGATCGACGGTTCTACCACCACATCGGCGTCGACCCGCTCGGCCTCACTCGCGCGGTTTACACATGGGCGACCGGATCCAAGCGTATTTCGGCGACCTCGACGATTACCCAGCAGCTCGCGCGCAACGTGTTCCTCAATTCGAACCGCACGATCGACCGGAAGCTACGCGAGGCGGTGCTGGCGATGGCACTCGAGGCCAAGTTCTCCAAGCAGGAGATTCTCGAGCTCTACCTCAACAAGGTCTATTTCGGCGGCGGCGCCTACGGCATCGACTCGGCCAGCCGCAAGTTCTTCAGTCACCCGGCCACGCACCTCTCGAACGCCGAGGCGGCGATCATTGCCGGAATGGTCAAGGCGCCAAGCCGCTTCTCGCCGACCGCCGACGTCGATGCCGCCGTGGCGCGGGCCAACGTGGTGCTCGGCCTGATGCGCGATCAGGGCATGATCACGGCCGAAGAGGCCTCGGTCGATGTCCGGACGGTCAACCTGAAGAAGGAAGAAGGGCAGAACTCGGTCCGCTACTTCACCGACTGGGCGCTTCCGCAGCTCGACCTGCTGTTGCCCGACGGCAATACCGACCCGATCCAGGTGTGGACCACGATCGATCTCGGCATGCAGAAGGCGGCCACGCAGGCGATCGTCGACAACGTTCCCAAGGGGGCGCAAGGCGCGTTGGTCAGCATGGACCGCGATGGGGCGATCTTGGCGATGGTCGGCGGCACCGACTACGTAAAGACCAATTACAATCGCGCCACCGAAGCGCTGCGCCAGCCGGGATCGGCGTGGAAGCTGTTCGTCTATCTCGCCGCGCTCGAAGCCGGCTACAAGCCCGACGACAAGGTCAAGGACGTGCCGGTCACGATCGATGGCTGGAGCCCGCACAACGACGGCGGCTATGCTGGCGAAATCGACGTGCGCAGCGCGTTCGCCTACTCCAAGAACACCGTCGCCGCGCAACTGGGCAATGAAGTCGGCTTCGGCGCCGTCGCCTCGATGGCCCGCCGCTTCGGGATCACCACGCCGATTTCGACATATCCCTCGATGGTGCTGGGCACGAACGAGGTCCGCGTCCTCGACATGACTCGCGCCTTCGCCGAGGTTTCGGCCAAGGGCCAGTCGCTCGAGCCTTACGGCATCTTGAAGGTCGCCACCGCCAGCGGGCGGGTTCTCTACGAGCACCAGAACCAAGGCAGCAGTCAGCTGGTGCCCGACTATGTCGCGGCGGGCATCACCGACCTGTTGCAGACCGCGGTCAACACCGGCACCGGCCGCGCAGCGCAAATTGGCAGGCCGGTCGCCGGCAAGACGGGGACCACCAATTCGAATAAGGACGGCTGGTTCCTCGGGTTCTCGAGCGGGATCACCACCGGCGTGTGGATGGGCCGCGACGATGCCAAGCCGGTAGGCGGGCTGTGGGGCGGTACTTCGCCGGCGCGCACCTTTGCCGATTTCATGCGCTACGCCGTAAAGGATCGCCCGGTCGAGAAATTCGATACCGACCTAAAGCTGCCTGACTGGCAACTCGAGCCCGATGACGAACACATGCAAGGCAACCCGCAGGATTATTACTTCATCGACGAGAACGGCAATCTGGTGCCGCCGCCGGGCCCCGACCAACAGCGCGGCAACGCCGTGCCACCCGATGCGACCGAGCCCGATCGCCGTCCGCAGCCGGGCGGCCAACCGGTCGGTCCGCCCCCGCAGGCGGCGAGCGACGATTTTCTCCAGCGTGCGACCGGCAACTCGGCTCCCCGCGAGCCAGCTGCGCGGCGCCCGGCACAGGTGCCCCCCTCGCGGGTCAACATTCCGCCGCCTCCGCAGCCTTGACGCGCCAAAAAGCCCTCCCCGTCGCGGACGGAGAGGGCTTTGAAGTTCCTAGGCCGCCGTTAACGGCAGCTGTGTCAGCGAATCCTGATCGGGACCGACTGCTCGGGCTGCCCCGGTGCCCGCACGCGCAGCAGGATGGCTGAGCGGCCCGCCGCCTGTGCGGCCTTGACGGCTGCTTCGAGTTGCGCGGCCGCCGTGAGCGGCTGCCCGTTGACCGACAGGATCACCACACCGCGGGTGAAGCCCTTCTGTCCGGCGTCTGAATTGGCGTCGACATCGGTCACGACGAGTCCCCGCACGCCCTGGTCGAGACCGAGCTGGCCGGCAATTTGTGCCGTCAGCGGGATCGCGCGAATGCCGAGCGACTTTTCGAGCACGCCGCTGCCGGTGTCGCCCTTCGGCGATGGCGAGGCCGGCCCGTTGGGATCGAACGACTGCTGCGCCAACTGGTCTTCCGGTGGGCGCTTGCCGACCGTGGCGGTGAGCGTCATCCGCTTGCCGTCGCGCAAAAGGACGATCGGCGTGCGCGAGCCCGGCGGCTGGTTCGCAATGATGTACGACAAGGTCTGATCGGGGGTCACGTCCTTGCCGGACACGCTGAGCACGACGTCGCCGACCTTGAGCCCGGCCTTGTCGGCTGGTCCGCCGGATTCCACCGACTGGACGAACTCGCCGCGGTTATCGGGGATGTTGAGCGCGTCGGACAGGTCGCGGGTCACCGGCTGGATGCGGACACCCAGGTAGCCGCGCAGGATCGCCTCGCCCTTGATCAGCTTGTCGACGATCGGCGCGGCGGTCTCGGCGGGAATCGCGAAACCGATGCCGACGCTGCCGCCCGTCGGCGAGTAGATCGCGTTGTTGATGCCGATGACGTTGCCCTGCATGTCGAACAGCGGCCCGCCCGAGTTGCCGCGGTTGATGCTGGCGTCGGTCTGGATGTAGCGGTCGTAAGCGCCGCCGCCTGTGTTACGCAGGACCGCCGAGACGATCCCCGCGGTAACCGTGCCGCCCAGGCCGAAAGGCTGGCCGATGGCAATAACCCAGTCACCCACGCGCGCCTGACGCGAATCGCCGAAATGCACGAACGGGAAGGGCTTGGTGCCCCTGATCTTGAGGACCGCGAGGTCCGAAGCCTGGTCGCTGGCCACCAGCGTAGCCGGATATTCGGTGCCGTCGGAAGTGCTGACGGTGATTTGCTCGACCTTTCCCTGGCCGTCGGCAGTAATCACGTGGTTGTTGGTCACGACGTAGCCATCGGCCGAGATGAAGAAGCCCGAGCCGAGCGACTGCGCCTCGCGCGTGGTCGGCTGAGACTGCTGGCCGCCCTGCTGGTCACCGAACAGGTCGGCGAACGGGGTGCCGGCGAAGGGATTGTTGCTGACGGTTATCTTCTGCCGGGTCGAGATATTGACCACAGCCGGCTGCAATTGCGCCGTCAGGTCGGCGAAGCTTGCTGGAGCGCCGGCGCGCGGGATCACGTGGGCGATCGCGCGGTCGTCGTTCTGGGCGACTTGCGCGCCCGCGGGATTGCCGGTGGCGAGCGAAATCGCCGCGCCTCCCAGCAGCAAGGCCGAAGTGATGGCGTATGAATAGCGCACGGGCTTCACGTCCTCTATTTCCTCTCATCGTGGGCGCTGGCGCGCCCTTCTCAAGTCCCAGCTGTGATTCAGCCGCACAAGGCTGAACCCCGCTTTAATATTGCCTCAATGACCGCGGAATTGCCGCAGATATTCGACATCAGGCGACAGGATCATCTGGCTCGACCCGCCTTCGCCGCCGAACGTCGTATCGTAACTCTGCATGGCGCGGTAGAAATCGTAGAATTGCGGATCCTTGTTGTAGGCATCGGCATAGATCTTCGCGGCGGAGGCGTCGGCGGTCGCCCGGATGATCTGCGCGTTCTTCTGGCCTTGCGCGCGGATCGTTGCGGCTTCCTGCTGCCGCGCGGTGCGCATGCGGGCAAAGGCCGACGCCAGCGGCGTGCCGTCGGGCAGGTCGGCGCGCTTGATGCGCACGTCGATCACTTGCGCGCCATATTCGCGCGCCTGGGTATCGAGCAGCCTGCGAATATTCTGCATCGTCGTGCCGCGCTCTGCCGTCAGCAGTGAAGCGAAGCTGCGCCGGCCCAGTTCCTGGCGAACGACGGAACTCAAGATCGGCACGAGCTGGGTCTGGACGTTTTCGAGCGTTCCGGCGGTTTGCACCAGCTTAACCGGGTCGATGATGCGAAAGCGGGCATAGGCGTCGACGTTGAGGCGCAGCTGATCGGTCGAGAGCACTTGCTGCGGCTCCATGTCGAGCGCCAGCACGCGCTTGTCGATATATTCGACCCGGTCGACGAACGGGATCCGCCACCACACGCCGGCGCCGGTCTTGCCGTAGGGCTGGTTGGGCTTGAACTTGTTGACCACGGCGACCGGATCGCCGTTGCGGATGATTACCGCCTCCTGCGTTTCGGGCACGACGATCAGGGTCATGAAGGCCACGACGACGAGCGCCGCGAGCGCGATCAGGCTCATCTTATGGTTTTGCCAAACGCTTTCCATCTTACTGCCCCTTGCCCGAGGGGCTCAAGTCCGGCGCCTGGCTGGCGCCGCGCTTGATTTCGGGCAGCGGGAGGTAGCTCGTCACTCCCGGCGCCTCGATCACTACTTTGTCAGTCTTGCGCAGGACGCGTTCCATGGTCTCGTAATACATACGTCGACGGGTGACTTCGGGGGCCAGCTTGTATTGGGCGTAGACCTTGTCGAACGAAGCGGCATCGCCTTGCGCGCGGGCGAGTACCTGCTGCGCGACCGCTTCGGACTGGTTGACGTAGCCCTGCGCTTCCTGCTGCGCGGCCGACACGTCCTTGAAGGCGTCCATCACCTCGCTCGGCGGATCGGTCTTCTTTATCTGCACGCCCTGGATCGCGATTCCCGAGCGATAGGCGTCGAGTACCTCCTGCATCCGCATCCTCACCGCGTTCTCGGTATCGGCGCGGCCGGCGCCCGAAAAGATGCGGTTGAGCGATTCTTCCGCGACCGAGGCGCGCATCGCCGCTTCGGCGACTTCCTTCACGGTGTCTTCCGGATTGAGCAGCTGGAAGCGGAATTGCTTCAGGTCCTTGATGTTCCAGCGCACCACATAGCTCAGGTCGACCAGGTTCTGGTCGCCGGTCAGCATCAGGCGCTGCCCGCTGCCTTCGGGGATCTGCTCGATGCGGAACTCGCTGACGTTCTCGACGTCGACGTGCTGGACTGGCCACGGCAGCGTCCAGTTGAGGCCGGGGTGCAGCGTGCTGCTGTACTTGCCAAAGGTGGTGACGATCCCCTCTTCGCGCGGACCGATCTCGTGGATCATGGTGATGGCCAGAACCACCGCGGCGACCGTTCCGATCGCGATCGGAAGCCAGCTCTTGCCGTCAGGGCGCCGCGGCAACTGAAAACCGCCACCGCCACTGCCGCCGCGACGCGGGCCTTCGCGGCCGCGGTTGCGGAAGATATCCTCGATGCTCGCAGAGCGGCGCCGCTTGTCGTCGTCACCGGCCCCGGCGCTGCCCGGCAGCCACGGATTGCGTGGCCCCTTGGGTGCATCGCCGGACGGAGGCGGAGTTTCGGCGCCGCTTTCTTCGTCGTCGCCGCCAGTTGGCCCCTTGCCCCAGGGGCTGCGCTTTCCGGCCATCGCCAGCGCGATCCTTTCGATCAACCCGCCCGTTCGTTCCATTGGCCCCCTTATAGGTATCCCCTACTGGAAAAACAGGGGCGAGCCCAAGTTTTCGCTGCGCCGCGGCGGGAGGTGCGCTAGCAGCGGCCTCGATGACCGAACAAGAGATCAGGGAAGCCTTGCCGACCGAAGCGGTCGGGCGCGTGAAGTCGGTAACGATGCGGGGCGCGACGGCGACTCTCGTGGTCGATGCCTCGGGCCTGGGGCGTCCGCAAGCCGAGGCACTTGAGGCAGCGATCCGCGCGCGGGTCGAGCGCCTCGCGGGAGTCGACACCGCGCACGTCGCGCTGATGGCCGACAAGGTCACGCGCAAGATCGTAGCGGTCGGATCGGGCAAGGGCGGGGTAGGCAAGTCGACCCTGACCGCCAACCTCGCGGTCGCACTGGCCCGGATGGGCCGGAAGGTCGGCGTCGTCGATGCCGATATCTACGGCCCCTCGCAGCCGATGCTGCTCGATTCCGAGAACCAGCGGCCCCAGGCGCGCGAGCAGACGCTGCTGCCGGTGGAGACCGAGTTCGGCGTCAAGCTGCTCAGCATGGGCCAACTGGTCGAGCCGGGGCGGGCAATTGCCTGGCGCGGGCCGATGGTCGGCAGCGCGCTGGGGCAGATGATGGAAGCCGACTGGGCTGACACCGAGGTCCTGCTGGTCGACTTGCCGCCCGGCACCGGCGACGTGCAGCTGACCATGCTGCAGAAATTCCGCCCCGCCGGCGCGGTGATCGTGACCACCCCGCAGGACCTGGCGCTGATCGACGCGACCCGCGCGCTCAACCTGTTCAAGCAGGCCGGCGTGCCGATCGTCGGCGTGGTCGAGAACATGGCTGGTTACGCCTGCCCGCATTGCGGCGAGATCTCCGACCCGTTCGGCTCGGGCGGGGCCGAGGCGGCGGCGCGTTCGCTCGGCGAAGCCTTCCTCGGCCGTGTGCCGCTGGCCATTGAGATTCGCGTCGCCAGCGATGCCGGGCAGCCACCGGCAGCGAACGATACGCCGCAGGGGCAGGCGTTTGCGGCAATCGCGGAGCGTCTCGCCAGCTGGCTCGACACGGAAGGTCGCTAGCGCATGCGCGTATCACGGCGTGGCTTGCTGATCGGCGGGGCGGCCGGCGGGGGTCTGCTGGTGGCTTGGGCGCTGATGCCGCGCCGCTATGGCTCGCCTCTTTCGGCAGGGCCTGACGAAACGGCGTTCGGGGCCTGGCTGACAGTCGGCAGGGATGGCGTGATCGCCGTCGCCGTGCCGCAACTCGAGATGGGCCAGGGCGTGACCACGCTCTTGCCGCAGATCGTCGCGACCGAACTCGGGGCCGACTGGCGACAGATCGCCGTCGAGCCTGCCCCGATCAGCGGCGCGTACGCCAACTTTCCCCTCGCCGCGCGCTGGACGCCGATGTGGCGGCCCGGCGTTCCTTTACTTGCCGACGACGCCGGGGACTTGCTCCTCAAGCGCTGGGCTCAGGACGAGGCGTTTACCGCCACTGCCGACGGCACGACGCTCGCTGCTTACGAGCAGCCCTGCCGCGAGGCGGCGGCGACGGCGCGGGCGATGCTGTGCATGGCCGCCGCCGACCAGTGGGACGTGCGCTGGGAAGAATGCGAGGCCAAGGCAGGCCTGGTCAGCCATCAGGGTAAGTCCTTCACTTTCGGTGAGCTCGCCCACGATGCCGCCGAGTACCACCCGCCTCATCCGGCACCGCTGCGGTCCGAGGCGCCGGCGGAAAAGGCCGCGGACTTTCTCGATCCCGAGGCGCTGCAGACGGCCTTTCCGCGGCTCGACCTGCCGTCCAAAGTCGATGGCAGCTATCTGTTCGCTGGCGACGTCCGGTTGCCCAACATGGCTTATGCCGCAATCCGGCATGGTCCACTCAATCGCGCCGAGCTGACCACGTTCGAGGCGGAAGACGCCGCCACCCACGGGCTGCTGGCGGTGGTCAAGGGCAAGCGTTGGCTCGCCGCGGTGGCCGAGACCTGGTGGGCCGCCGAGCGGGCGCTCGACAAGATGGCACCGCGCTTCCGGGTGGCGAATATGGTCGAGGGTGAACGAATCGATCAGGCGCTCGACCACGGTGTTCGGCACGGCGAGACACAGCGCGTCGCCAGCCGCGGCGAGGGCGATAGCGAGATGGGCAAGCTGACGCTCGCTGCGCGCTACGACATCGCCCCGGCGGTTCACGGCACGATCGAAACGGCGAGCTGCACTGCGCGGCTCGAGAACGGCCGGCTCGAGCTGTGGCTGGCGAGCCAGGCGCCCGAGCTGGCTCGCCGCGCGGCGGCGAAGGCGCTCGGGCTCGACCTCGACAACGTCGTGCTCTATCCGATGCCTGCCGGCGGCAGCTTCGATCGGCGGCTTGAGCACGACCACGTTGTCGAAGCGGCGCTGATCGCGCGGGAAGGGAAGCGGCCGATACAGCTGATCTGGTCGCGCTGGCAGGAACAACTTGCCCTGCGGCCACGCCCGCCAGCCGCGGCGGTACTCGCTGCGCGCACCAATGACGCCGGGTTCATCGATACCTTTCGCGCCCGGCTGGCCATGCCGCCCTCGGCGCTCGAATTCGGTCGCCGGCTGTTCGACAACGAGGCCAGTTGGGCGGCGATCGATGCAGTCGAGGGCATGGCCGACGTGATGGCGCTCGAAGGTCTGATGCCGCCTTATTCGATCCCCAACGTGGCGATCGATCATGTGCCAGTCTCGATCGGCTTGCCGTCTGGCCGGCTGCGCGGCAATGCCCATGGCTATACCGCGTTCATGGTCGAAACCTTCATCGATGAGATTGCTCACCACCAGCAACAGGAGCCGCTCGCTTTCCGCATGTCGATGCTGGGGCAGGACGTGCGCCTGGCGATCTGCCTGCAGCGCGCGGCGCAACTTGGCGAATGGGGCGGCGGCGCGAGCGGCAGCAGCCAGGGCATCGCCTGCCACCGGATGGGCGACCCGAAGACCGGCGGGTGCATTGCGCTGGTCGCCACGGCGACGACCGGTGAGGGCGGGGTGAAGGTCAGCAAGCTCGCTGCTGCGGTCGACATCGGCCGGGTGGTCAATCGCGACATAGCGCTGCAGCAGATCGAAGGCGGGCTGCTGTTCGGCCTTGGCCTCGCGCTGGGGTCGGCGACGGGCTATGAGCGGGGGATGCCGACCAACGGCCGCCTCGGGGCGCTGCAGATCCCCACGCTTGCCGATTGCCCGGAGATCAGCGTGGTCCTGATCGACAGCAACGACGAGCCGTTCGACCCGGGGGAGATCGCTGTTGCACCGGTCGCACCCGCGGTGGGCAACGCGCTGTTCTCCGCCACCGGGCTTCGCTTGCGCCGCCTGCCGCTGTTGTCGGAAGAAACATGACCTGGCGCGAGCAACGCTTACCGGACGATCACCGGCCCGTGACGAGCGGCAAGGTCGGCGTGTTGCTGGTCAACCTGGGCACGCCCGATGCGGCCGACGCAGCCTCTGTGCGGCGCTACCTTGCCGAGTTCCTGTCCGATCGCCGCGTGATCGAGATCCCCTGGTGGGCATGGCAGCCGATCTTGCGCGGAATCATCCTCACCACCCGCCCGAAGAAGAGCGCCCACGCCTACAAGCAGGTGTGGACCGAAGCAGGATCGCCGCTCGCGGCGATCACCATCGAGCAGGCGGACAAGCTGCAAGCACGGCTGGGGGACGGGGTGCGCGTTGCGTACGCCATGCGTTATGGCCGTCCCGGCATAGCTGCGGAGCTGCAGAAGCTAGTCGATGGCGGATGCGAGCGTATCCTGCTGGCGCCACTCTACCCGCAGTACTCGGCGGCGACGACCGCCACGGTGGTCGACAAGGCAGCCGACGCCCTGCGCGCGCTTCGCTGGCAACCCGCGTTGCGCACGCTGCCTCCGTACCACGACGATCCCGTCTACATCGACGCGCTCGCGAAGGACCTCTCGCGCCAGCTCGACGCGCTCGAATTCGAACCCGAAGTGCTGCTGCTCAGCTTTCACGGCATGCCCGAGCGCACGCTGCACCTCGGCGACCCCTACCACTGCCAGTGCCGCAAGACCGCACGGTTGCTCGAAGAGGCGCTCGCCCGCCCGGCCTTGCGCATGGTCACCACCTTCCAGAGCCGCTTCGGCCGCGCCAGATGGCTCGAACCGGCCACCGATGCGGTGCTGGCCGAGGAAGCGGTGAAGGGGACCAAACGTCTCGCCATTGCCGCGCCGGGCTTTGCCGCCGACTGCCTCGAAACACTCGAGGAACTGGCGATCCGCGGGCGCGAGCAGTTCCTCGCCGCCGGCGGCGAGCGCTTCGCTGCGCTGGCGTGCCTCAATGCGGGTGAGGCGGGAATGGACATGCTCGAGGCTTTGGTGCGGCGCGAGCTGTCGGGCTGGATCTGACCGCTCGCCGCGATGGACTACCTGACCCTTTTCGCGATCGTCTTCGGCGTCAATTTGCTGCCGGCGTTCGGACCGCCGACGTGGACGATCATCGTGCTTTATGGCCTCAATTCGCATCTGCCACCGTGGGCGATCGTGCTGGTCGGCGCCCTCGCGGCGGCCACGGGCCGATTCACGCTGGCGAACGGATTCCGGCTTCTTGCCCATCATGTCTCCGACAAGACCAAGGCCAACCTCAATGCCGCCCGCGAGGCGCTCGAGCGCAACAAGCGCAGCGGCCTGATCGGCCTCGGCCTCTTCGCCTTGTCGCCGCTGCCGTCGGCGCAACTGTTCGAGGCGGCGGGGCTGACGGGGGTGCGATTGTTGCCATTCACCCTGGCCTTCTTCACCGGCCGGCTGGTCGCCTACGCGATCTACGCGGGCAGCGCGAAGGCGGTGGAGGGCCTGACCTTGGGCGACACCTTCAAGGAAGCGCTGAGGAGCCCGGTCGGCATCGGCATTCAGGTCGTCATGCTCGCTGCGCTGATCGCCCTGGCCAGGATCGACTGGGCGAAGCTGCTGGCCAGGAAGAAGAGCTAGAAGTCCACCGCGATGCCGTCCTTTACCCAGTCGCCGTAGCGCGTCGGGCTCAACTCTTCACTGGAGACATCGCCAACGTCTGGCTCGGGCGGCGCATCGCTGCTCCAGTGCGCGGGCTTCTTGAAGGCTTCGGGACGTTTGGTAGCGCGATTGGTCATGAGTTGAAAATGGGCGCGCTGGCGCGGCGATGCAATCGCGGATAGGGCGCGGAGCCTATGCCCGATACCTCCGGACTGCCCGCGCGGCGCGCCGCGCTCAAACTCCTCGACGCCGTGCTGCGCCGGGGCGAGACGCTCGAAACGGCCGAGAGCGCGGCGATGCGCGGCGTCAACGCGCCGGCCGACCGCGCGCTCGCCCGGGCCATCGCCGGCGAGGTGCTGCGCTGGCTGGCCGACCTCGACGCGCTGATAGACAGCGCGACGAAGACCAACCTGCCCGAAGACGCCAAGCCACGCACGGTGCTGCGGATGATGGTCGCCCAGTGGCTGCGCCTCGATACGCCGCCGCATGCGGTGATCGCCACGGGTCTGCCCTTGCTCGCCGGCGGTCCGCGGCGGCTGGCGCATGGCGTCTTCTCGACGCTGCACAAGCAGGGCGTCACGCTGCCCGCGATGCCAACGCTGCCGCCGGAGATCGCGGCGCGCTGGGGCGATCGCGCCGCTGCGATCGCCACCGGCCTCGCCGATCCGCCGCCGCTCGACCTCACCCTGCGTGACCCCGCCAAGACCGGCGAGTGGGCCGACAAGCTTGGCGGCATCAGCCTGGCACCGGGCCACGTGCGCCTCCCGCGCGGATCGTCGGTTGCCGAGCTACCGGGCTATACCAACGGCGCCTGGTGGGTGCAGGATTTCGCCGCCTCGCTGCCCGCGCGCCTCCTCGGCAAGGGCGAGGGCCGCCGCGCGCTCGACCTGTGCGCCGCGCCCGGCGGCAAGGCGCTGCAGCTGGCGAGCGCGGGCTGGCAAGTCACCGCGCTCGACAAGAGCGACAAGCGCCTCGACCGGCTGCGCGACAACCTGCGCCGCACTGGGCTCGACGCCAAGATCTGGATCGCCAACGCGCTTACCTGGGAGCCGGGCGAGCCGTTCGACGCGATCCTGCTCGACGCCCCGTGCACCGCCACCGGCACCTGCCGGCGCCATCCCGACGTGCTCCACCGCATCGGCCCGCGGCAGATCGCCGAGATGGCCGAGGTGCAGGTCCGGCTGCTCGAGCGAGCGCAGCGCTGGCTCAAACCGGGCGGCGTGCTCGCCTACGCCGTCTGTTCGCTCGAGCGCGAGGAAGGCGAGGACCATGCCGCGCGTGTTACGCTATCCCCGCTCCCGATCACTGCAGAGGAGCTCCCGGCGGGCCTGCAGCCGATGGCGGAAGGCTGGCTGCGCACCGATCCCGGCATGCTCGCTGAACACGGCGGGCTCGACGGGTTCTTCATCGCCCGCTGGCGCGCCTAGGCCTTCACTTTCGCCTGAAAACTCTTCCTTAGCTTGAGCAGCTTGGGCGGGATGACCGCGAGGCAATAGGGGTTTCGCTGGCCTTCGCCTTCCCAGTATTCCTGGTGATAGTCCTCGGCCGGGTACCACACGACCGGGCCCTCGATCGTGGTGACCGCGCGCTGGCCTTCGTGCTCGGCGTTCCAGCGCGCGATCGCCGCCTCGGCCTCGGCGCGCTGGGTCCCGTCGAGCGGGAAGATCGCGCTGCGGTATTGCGTGCCGATGTCGTTGCCCTGGCGGTTCAGCTGGGTCGGATCGTGCGTGCCGAGGAACACGTCGAGGATCTCGCCGTGGGAAATGATCGCCGGATCGTAAGTCACCCGGATCGCTTCGGCGTGGCCGGTCTGCCCGCCGCAGACCTGCTTGTAGGTCGGGTTGGCCACTGTGCCGCCGATATAGCCGCTCTCGACCTGGCTCACGCCGACCACGTCGCGGAACACCGCCTCGGTGCACCAGAAGCAGCCGCCGGCCAGGATCGCGGTTTCGGTATCGCTCATGAAAGTCTCCTCTGGCGGAGAGATAGGCACGCGTGCGCATCGTTGCCAGCCCGCAAGCGAGGCCCTAATCGGCGCCGATGGACACGCTTCCCGTCGCCGCGCTGCAGCTGCACCTCAACCTCGAGGCCGAGCCCGACAACATCGCCGCCGTCTCCGCGCTGGTCGAGGAAGCAGCAGGCAATGGCGCGAAGATTGTGCTGCCGCCCGAGCTGTTCTCCGGCGGCTACTTCTGCCGCGAGGAAGACGACCGCTTCTGGGCGCTTGCCCGTCCGACCGCCGAGCACCCCTCGGTCGTCGCGATGCAGAAGCTGGCGAAAGGTCTCAAGGTCGCCGTCCCGACCAGCTTCTTCGAGAAGGACGGCCAGCACTACTACAACACGCTGGCGATGATCGACGACGCGGGGGAGATCCTCGGCACCTACCGCAAGAGCCACATCCCCGACGGGCCGGGCTACGAGGAGAAGTTCTATTTCCGCCCCGGCAACACCGGGTTCAAGGTGTGGAACGTTGCCGGCACGCGCATCGGCGTCGGCATCTGCTGGGACCAATGGTACCCCGAAAGCGCCCGCGTAATGGCGCTGATGGGCGCCGAAATGCTGTTCTACCCCACCGCGATCGGCTCCGAGCCGCAGGCGCCCGATTTCGACACTCACCGCATGTGGCGCCGGGCGATGGTCGGCCACGCGGTCAGCAACTGCATGCCGGTGATCGCCGCCAACCGCATCGGCGATGAAGGCGGCCAGAGCTTCTATGGCCACAGCTTCATCACCAACGAATGGGGCGACCGCGTCGCCGAGTTCGGCCGCGAGGAAGTCGGCGCGCTGGTCGTCAAGCTCGACCTCGCCGCCGCCCGCCGCCACCGCGCCAGCATGGGCTTCTTCCGCGACCGCCGGCCGCAGCTTTACGGGCGCATCAGCGAGGATATTTGAGGGAATCAGGGTTACACCAGTTACACCCTGTAACCCTCGCGACCTCTGATAATGTCCTTTAAGTCCATATGTTTGCCGGGAAATTGGGCGGAAGAGACTCTTCGGGAAGCGGGAGGAAATCACGCGCTGCCGCGCCTGGTCGAAGGCCATGCGACGGAGCACGCACGCAATGCTTCGCATGGTTGGAACATACGCAGAACAATTGCGTGTAGGAAAGGGCTTTCAGCCCTTGTGCTATGGCGCCTTCGCCCGCTCGATCACCGCGGCGAACATCGCGGGTGTCAGCAGGCCGGTTCGGGTGTTCTGCCGGCTGCAGTGATAGGAAGCGAGCAGGATGCGCCCATCGGGCAGCGCATGCTCGGCGCCGTGGGCGAAAGGAAAGCGGGCGGGCGTCAGGCCGCAATCGCGCAGCACGGCATCGTGGGCGATCCTCCCGAGCGCGAGGACAACGCGCACTGTGGGCAAGGCGGCCAGTTGCGCGGCGAGGAAGCGGCCACAGGTGGCGATTTCCTGCGGCAGCGGCTTGTTCTGCGGCGGCAGGCACTTGACCGCGTTGAGGATCATGGCGCCGCGCAGCTGGAAACCGTCGTCCGCGCGGCGATCGAACGTGCCGCGCGTCAGGCTCGCCTCGGCCAGCGCGGTGAACAGGAAGTCGCCGGCATCGTCGCCGGTGAACGGCCGCCCGGTGCGGTTGGCGCCGCGTCGTCCGGGGGCGAGGCCAACAATGGCCAGCCACGCTTGCGGATCGCCCCAGGCGGGCACCGGCGCGTTCCACCATTCGGGCTCGGCGCGGCGCAGCTCCTCACGAAAGGCGACCAGCCGCGGGCACAGCGGGCAATCGCGGTCGGGCTCGGTCGCGGCGAGGGGCATTTCCACGCGCATGGCCTGCGGGTAAGCCGGGCCGATGCCCGCCGCAACCGCCCACCGCTACCTGATCGCGCTCGGCTCGAACCAGCGCCACGCGCGCTATGGCCCGCCGCGGCGGGTGCTGGCGGCCGCGCTCGAGCGGCTGGCGGGTGAGGGCGTGCGCGTGATCGCCATCGCGCCGGTGTCCGAGACCGCGCCGGTCGGTCCCTCGATCCGCCGCTACGCCAACTCGGCGGCGGTGATCGACACCGCGCTTGACCCGGAAGCTCTGCTCGCTCTGCTCAAGCGCATCGAGCGCGACTTCGGCCGCCGCCCGGGCGGCCAGCGCTGGCGCGCCCGCGTGCTCGACCTCGACCTGGTGCTATGGAGCGGCGGCCCGTTCGAATCTGCCGCTCTGGTGATCCCGCACCCGCTGTTCCGCCAGCGCGCTTTCGTTCTCACCCCCGCCATCGCGATCGCGCCCGTCTGGCGCGATCCGCTCACCGGCCTGACGGTGCACCATTTGCACGCCCGGTTGACCGGCCTCCGCCCGCTGCCTAAGCGCATCGGCGGTCGGGCCCTTAGCTCAGTCGGTAGAGCAACTGACTTTTAATCAGTAGGTCGCTGGTTCGAATCCAGCAGGGCTCACCACGCTGCTGTCGTACGAAGGCCCGCAATTCGTAGGACGGCCGAGAATGCCCCATGAAACCCGCCCATTCCGGGCCCTTGCCGGGGGTAGCGCGCGCAAATGAAGGTCGCGAGACGCTCAGTCTCCGCCAGTTACGCCACGCAGCGCAAGTTTCTCCCCGTTCGAAATCGTGTCCTACAAAGTGATTGAAGATCCGACCCATTGTGGACATTCCGGATCGCATGGAATCCTTTTTTGGCTGAAATAGGCGGTGGATAGTGGAGGCATGGGGTGAACGATGACTAACTACGTTGAGCCACTCGAGCCAGTTTTATGGTTCTCGCGGATTGAGATGATCGCCAACGGAGAAGTTGGGCCCGTTGAGAATTCATTGCGCCATGCAGCGCATTTGCTGCAGCTTACCCCTGCCCCTTT
>DATIQN010000052.1:0-4274 GCA_035470785.1 Croceibacterium sp.
CCGCCGACCTGCACCGCCTTGACCGGGCGTCCGCTTTCGGTGCCGCCGCCGATGTCGTTGACCAGCTCGCCCAGCGTCACGCCGAAGGCAGTCTCGTAGAGGCCGCCGTACTTGATGTTGCCGGCGAGCTGGATCGGCATCGTGCCCTTCGAGCGGGCGAGGCCGAGCTGCTCGTAAGCGCTCGCGCCGCCCTCGGCGAGAATGTGTGGCACCGCGGCGAGGGTGAGCACGTTGTTGACCACCGTCGGCTTGCCGAACAGCCCTTCGATTGCCGGCAGCGGCGGCTTGGCGCGCACTTCGCCGCGCTTGCCCTCGAGGCTGTTGAGCAGCGAGGTTTCCTCGCCGCAGACGTAAGCGCCCGCGCCGACGCGCACTTCGAGCTCGAACGGGGCGACAAGCCCCGCGGAAAGCTCGATCGCCCGCTCCATCTTGGAGATCGCGTCGGGGTATTCGCTGCGGATGTAGACGTAGCCCTTGTCGGCCCCGACTGCTTCGCCGGCGATCGTCATGCCTTCGATGAGGAGGTACGGATCGCCCTCCATCAGCATCCGGTCGGCGAAGGTGCCGGAATCACCTTCGTCGGCGTTGCAGACAATGTACTTCTGTGCGCCCGAGGCCTTGGCCACGGTCTGCCACTTGATGCCCGCCGGGAAGCCCGCGCCGCCGCGGCCGCGCAAGCCCGACTGGGTGACCTCGGCGAGGATCTGCTCGGGGCCGATCTGGCGCGCGCGCTTGAGGCCGCTCCAGCCGCCGGTCGCCTCGTAGTCCTCGAGGCTCAGGGGTCGGGTCTTGCCGGCGCGGGAGAAAGTCAGGCGTTGCTGCTTGGCGATGAAGGGATGCTCGGCGATCGCACCGATGGCGATCTCGCTCGCGCCGCTTTCGAGGATGTCGTCGACATCCTCGAGCGTCGCCGGGCCGAAGCCCTTGCCGTCGATCTCGACCAGCGGCTCGAGCCACTGCATGCCCCAGCTGCTGGTGCGCTGGACCTCGTGGCCCTTGCTGGCGAAGGCCGCGGCCAGTTCGTCGGCTCCGAGCGCGCGGGCGAGGGCGTCGTCCGAAATGCGAATGATCATCACGCGTTCTCTACAATCTGCGCCAGCGCCGGCCCGTCGAGCCGGGCGTAAAGGCGGTCGCCGACGCGAGCCGACGGGCCCGAGCTGCACAGCCCGAGGCAATAGACGGTCTGGACCTTGACCCGGTCGCCCGCGGCGGCGGTGGCCTGGTCGATGATCGCCTCGACCCCGCGCGCCTTGCACGCCTCGGCGCGGCAGACTTGCACCACCGGGCGCAAGTCCGGCGCCTCGTGAAAATCGTGGTAGAAGCTGACTACCCCGTGGACGTCGGCCCGGCTCAGATTGAGGCCCTTGGCGACTAGCGCCTCGCTCTCGGCATCGACGCAGCCGAATTCCGCCTGCACCGCGTGCAGCACCGGCAGCAGCGCGCCTTCGCGGCGATGGTTCTCGGCGACGATCGCGCCGATCTTCTCTTCCTTGGTACTCATGCCTTCAGCCTTTCCGCGTGCCAGGCGATGTGGTCGTCGATGAAGCTGGACACGAAGAAATACGAATGATCGTAGCCTTCCTGCATCCGTATCGTGGCGGCGATATCCGCCTTGCGGCAGGCTTCGTCCAGCAAATGTGTCTTGAGTTGCTCGTCGAGGAAGTTGTCAGCCGTCCCCTGGTCGACCAGCAGCTCGGAGATCCGCGCGCCCTGCTTGATCAGCGCGCAGGCGTCGTATTGCCGCCACGCCGCCATGTCCTCGCCGAGATAGCCGGTCAGCGCCTTCTGTCCCCACGGGCAGTTCATCGGGCTGACGATCGGCGCGAAGGCGCTGGTCGAGCGGAACCGGCCGGGGTTGCGCAAGCTGACGGTCAACGCGCCGTGGCCGCCCATCGAATGGCCCGAGATGCCCTGGCGGTCCATGTCGACGGGGAAGGCCTCGGCGATGACCGCGGGCAGTTCCTGCTCGACGTACGTGCGCATCCGGAAGTGCGTGGCCCACGGCGCCTGCGTCGCGTCGACGTAGAACCCCGCGCCCTTGCCGAAATCGTACGCCGGATCGTCGGGCACGTCATCGCCGCGAGGGGACGTGTCGGGACCGACGAGGATCACGCGGTGCTCGGCGCAGGCGCGCTTGTACTCGCACTTCTCCATCGCATTGGCGTGGGTGCAGGTCAGGCCCGAGAGCCACCAGAGCACCGGCAGCTTCTCGCCGGGCGTATGGTCGGGGATGAAGACCTGGAAGGTCATTGGCGTGCCGGTGCTGGAGCTCTGGTGGGTATAGACCCCTTGGCTCCCGCCAAAGCACATCGACTCGCTTACGCGTTCCATTCCAGATCCTTCAGGCCGGCCTCGCTGTCGGGCCGAAACGACTCCCGTATGGGCCGGTAGAGCCAATCTTCGAAAGATTGAACCCTAAGCGGCGCAATTTCGGAAAGAATCAATTTCGCGCGTTAAATCCCCTCCCCGCCGGGGAGGGGATTCGAGAACGTCGACGGGCTCAAACCCCCGGCGGGCAGAAGGCGCACAGCTTGTTGCCGTCGGGGTCGCGCATGTAGGCGCCGTAGATCGGCTGCGGGCCGTACTCACGCTCACCCGGGCCGCCTTCGTCCCTGCCGCCGTGGGCCATGCCCGCGGCATGCCAGGCGTCGACCGCGGCGCGGTCTTGCGCCTTGAAGCCGATCGTGCCGCCGTTGGCGTAAGTCGCCGGCTGCTCGTCGCGCGGGGTGGTGATCCCGAACATGCCCGTTTCGGGGCTGCCGTAGAACGCGCCCTTCGGCGTGTGCTGCCCGGAGATGCCGAGCGCTGCGAACGCGGCGTCGTAGAAGGCGCGTGCCTTGTCGGGATCGTTGGTGCCGACCATCACGTGGGTGTACATCGTCGCTTCTCCGCTCAATGGCGCATGTGGAAGGCGCAGATCTTGTTGCCGTCCGGATCGCGCAAATAAGCGCCGACCGAGTTGTTCGGTGCGCGCTCGCGCGGCCCCGGTGCGCCATCGTCCGTGCCGCCCGCGGCAAGGCCGGCCTGGTGCCAGCGAGTCACGGTCTCGTCGTCCTTTGCCGCGAGGCCAAGAGTCGCGCCGTTGGAGGGGTTGGCCGGCTGGCCGTTGTAGGGCTTGCCGATCACCAGCGTGCCTTCAGGGCTGGAATAAACGAGCATCGGTGCCTCGGGCGGCACGACGTTCTCGTAACCGAGCTCTTTCATCGTCGCGTCATAGAACTTGCGGCTCTTCTCAAGATCGTTCGAGCCGAGGAAGGCGTGAGTAAACATGGGAATTCCTTTGGTTGGGTTGGGGTTACTTGAGGCGATGCAGGGCGCAGATCTTGTTGCCGCCCGGATCGCGTAGATAGGCAAGGTAGAGCACGCGGCCGCCGGTGGCATTGCGCGGGCCCGGCGGGTCCTCGATCGCCGTGCCGCCCGCGGCGAGCCCGGCGGCGTGAAAGGCGTCGACCGATTCGGTGGACGGGGCAAGGAAGCCGAGCGTGCCGCCGTTCGCGCCGCTCGCGTGCTCGCCGTTGAGCGGCGTGCGAATGACAAAGCGGCCGCCGTCGTGCGCGTAAACCGCGCGCCCCAGTTCGTCGATCTCACCCGCGGGCACCCCGAGAGGGCCAAGCGCGGCGTCATAGAAGCGCTTGGACGCCGCGACGTCGTCGGTTCCAAGCATAACGTGGCTAAACATGTCCGGTCCTTCGTTAGAAGACCACGACGCTGCGGATGCTTTCGCCCGCGTGCATCAGGTCGAAGCCCTTGTTGATTTCCTCGAGGCTGAGGACGTGGGTGATCATCGGGTCGATCTGGATCTTGCCGTCCATGTACCAGTCGACGATCTTGGGCACGTCCGTCCGGCCCTTGGCGCCGCCGAACGCGGTGCCGCGCCAATTGCGCCCGGTGACGAGCTGGAACGGGCGGGTGGCGATCTCCTTGCCGGCTTCGGCGACGCCGATGATCACCGAGGTGCCCCAGCCGCGGTGGCAGCATTCGAGCGCGGTGCGCATCACCTCGGTGTTGCCGGTGGCATCGAACGTGTAGTCCGCGCCGCCGTCGGTCATCCCGACCACCTTGGCGACGATCTCGTCGCGGCTCATCCCCTTCGTGTTGAGGAACTCGGTCATGCCGAACTGGCGGCCCCAAGCCTCGCGGTCGGGGTTGATGTCGACGCCGATGATCTTGTTCGCCCCGGCGAGCCGCGCGCCCTGGATCACGTTGAGGCCTATTCCGCCGAGCCCGAATACCACGACATTGTCGCCGACCTGGACCTTGGCGGTGTTGACCAC
>DATIQN010000053.1:0-11792 GCA_035470785.1 Croceibacterium sp.
CCGACTGTGCCGACGAAAACGGACTGTTCCAGCGGGTCCAGCCGTGCCTTGTGCCGCGGCACCATCCGCTCGCGGCGGTCGAAGGGGCCACCAACGCGGTCGTCGCCGAGGGTAATTTTTCAGGACGCTTGCTCTTCCAAGGCGCCGGGGCGGGTGACGGACCGACAGCCAGCGCGGTCGCGGCCGACCTCATAGACATTGCGCGCGGGGACATCGGCGCGCCGTTCTCGGTGCCGGTCGCCGCGCTCGAAGCCAGCGCGCCCGCCGATGCTGGCCACCGCACCAATCGCACCTACCTGCGCTTCACCGTTGCCGACAGGCCGGGTGTGCTGGCCGAGATCGCCACCGCGATGCGCGACGCCGAGGTCTCGATCGAAAGCCTGATCCAGCAGGGCCGTCCGGAAGAAGGCGGGGAAGTGCTGGTGGCGATGGTCACTCACGAAGGCCCCGAGGCCAACGTGGCCAAGGCGCTAGTCCTGCTCGAAGGCTCCGAAAGCCTGACCGAACAGCCGCTGGTCATGCACTTGCTCGCTTAGGGGGCTGCCATTTCGCCCTTGGCGATCTTGTCGGCATCGGATCCGGCGGGAGGCTCGGGAATGGCCTTCAGGTCGATGATGTAGAGCTGCCGGGGTTGTTTGCCGATCCGTGAGCACATGCTGGCTCCGGCGCACGAGGGTAAGCTCGACACGTTCGGTGCGTGCGGCACCCCGTCGTCGGGATTGCCGTTGTCGGTGTTCGACGGGACATATTGCGTGGCCGGATCCTCATTCCTGGCGCAAACGACGATCTCGTCGCCGGTGGCCTCGGGGCAAGGCTCGGCCTTTTTCGGCGTCACGGAATAAGCCGCCTGCGCATTCGCCAGGGCCTGTTCAGCGGTGATCGTCGGGGTGGGAGACACTGCGGCCGCGGCTGCCGCAAACAGCATGCTCGACATCGCCCGCCCTTTCGCCCAAATCGACCCGCAGACACCCTGGAGGGACTGAATCGCTTATGAACGACCGTGCCGTTTCCGCCAGCCACGTCCTCGACAGGGTGCTCGTGCTCGAGATGGTCCGCGTGACCGAAGCGGCGGCGGTCGCCGCGAGCAAGCTAGTCGGCCGCGGCGACGAGAAGGCCGCCGACCACGCAGCGGTCGAGGCGATGCGCCAGGCTTTCGACCAGCTCGCCATTGATGGCACCGTGGTGATCGGAGAGGGCGAGCGCGACGAGGCGCCGATGCTCTATATCGGTGAGAAGGTTGGCGGTGCACCGGGCAAGGGACCGAAGATCGACATTGCCCTCGACCCGCTCGAAGGCACCACGATCACCGCCAAGGCCGGGCCCAACTCGCTCGCGGTGCTCGCGGCGGCCGAGGAAGGCTGCCTGCTTAACGCGCCCGACGTCTACATGGAAAAGCTCGCGGTCGGCCCCGGCTACCCCGAAGGCGTAATCGACCTGGCGAGGAGCGCGACCGAAAACGTCAAGGCCGTTGCCGCCGCCAAGGGGGTCGCGCCGAACGAGATCATCGTCTGCGTGCTCGAGCGCCCGCGCCACTCCGCTCTTATAGCCGAGTTGCGCGCACTCGGCTGCGGCATCCAGCTGATCCCCGATGGCGATGTCGCCGGGGTGATCGCGGTTACGAACCCCGAGACCACGATCGACCTCTACATGGGCTCGGGCGGCGCTCCCGAAGGCGTTCTTGCGGCGGCAGCGCTGCGTTGCGTCGGCGGGCAATTCAACGGCCGCCTGATCTTCCGCAACGATGACGAGAAGCTCCGCGCGCGCAAATGGGGAATCGAAGACCTCGACCGGATCTACCGGCTCGAAGACCTGGCCAAGGGCGACTGCATCTTCGCCGCCACCGGCGTCACCGACGGCTCGCTGCTGCAGGGGGTTAAGTACCTCAAGGGCGGCCGGATGACGACGGAGAGTGTGGTGATGCGCGCCAGCTCGGGCACAATCCGCTGGGTCAAGGGCGAGCACCGCAGCCATTGAGCCGGCGGGGAAAGCCCGCCCGCTAGTGTTGCAATACGATGACGCTCGGCTAAGCGGACCGAGGCGATTCCGACCGGCAGTACAACAGGAGCAGCGCGCGCGATGAAGATCATGGCCGGCAATTCCAACCTGCCGCTCGCCCGGGCGATTGCGAGCTATCTCGAGATTCCGCTGACCGACGCCAGCGTGCGCCGTTTCGCCGACGAGGAAGTGTTCGTCGAAATCCACGAGAACGTCCGCGGCGAGGACGTGTTCGTCATCCAGTCGACCAGCTACCCGACCAACGACAACCTGATGGAACTGCTGATCTGCACCGATGCGCTGCGGCGTGCCTCCGCCAAGCGGATCACCGCGGTTGTGCCGTATTTCGGTTATGCCCGGCAAGACCGCAAATCGGGCTCGCGCACGCCGATATCGGCTAAGCTGGTCGCTAACCTGATCACCCAGGCAGGAGCCAATCGCGTACTATCGGTCGACCTTCATGCCGGGCAGATCCAGGGCTTCTTCGACATCCCGACCGACAACCTCTACGGCGCGCCGGTGATGGCCGCCGACATCCAGGCGCGTTATGGCGGGCAGGACCTGATGGTCGTCTCGCCCGACGTCGGCGGCGTGGTCCGCGCTCGCGCCCTGGCCAAGCGGCTCAACAACGCCCCCCTGGCGATCGTCGACAAGCGCCGCGAGCGCGCCGGCGAATCCGAGGTTATGAACATCATCGGCGAAGTCAGCGGCCGCACCTGCATCCTAATCGACGACATCATCGATTCGGGCGGCACCTTGTGCAACGCGGCGCAGGCGCTGCTCGACGCCGGCGCGAAGTCGGTTGCGGCCTATATCACGCACGGCGTGCTGTCGGGCGGCGCGGTGGCGCGGGTCGACGGCTCGGCACTGACCGAGCTGGTTATTACCGATACCATCATGCCGACCGATGCCGCGAAGGAGTCGAAGCGCATTCGCATCTTGCCGATCGCCCCGCTGATCGGCGAGGCCGTGCGCCGCATCGCCGACGAGAGCAGCGTCTCCTCGCTGTTCGACTGACTTGAACCTTACCGCCGAAATCGCGCTCGCCCACCGCCTCGCCGACGCCGCGCGGGCGGCGATCGTGCCGCATTTCCGCAGCGGGCTCGAGCACGAGCGCAAGGCCGACGCGACGCCGGTGACGCTGGCCGATCGCGCCGCCGAACAGGCCATGCGCAAGATTCTCACCGCCGAAGTGCCCCAGGACGGTGTCGCGGGCGAGGAATTCGGCACGAGCGAGGGGCGCTCGGGCCGGCAATGGGTGATCGACCCCATCGACGGGACGACCGCGTTCCTCGCCGGGCGGGCGACTTTCGGCACGCTGATTGCGCTCCTGGTGAAGGGCTTCCCGGTGCTCGGGGTGATCGACCAGCCCGTGCTCGCGGAGCGCTGGCTCGGGGTGGCGGGCGAGCCCACGACCCTCAACGGCCAGCCCGTATCCACTCGGGCGTGTCCGGAACTATCACACGCCGCGCTCGCCACTACCGGCCCGCATTACTTCACGCAGGACCAGGGCGACGTTTTCATGACTCTCGCGCAGGCGACCGATCACCGTCGGATGATCATGGGCGGCGACTGCTACAATTATGCGATGCTCGCGAGCGGCCATATCGACGTGGTCTGTGAGGCAGGCCTCAAGCTGCACGATTTCGCTGCCTTGGTGCCGGTGGTCGAAGGTGCCGGCGGCCTGATGTGCGATTGGAACGGCGAGCCGCTCCACGCCGGTTCGGATGGCCACGTTCTTGCCCTCGGCGACCCGGCGCGGCTCGACGACGTGCTCGAAGCGATGGGCGGCCATCAGGGGCACGCGCACTGACGCTTGCGTTTTTCCACGCCTGCGACTAGGGGCGCGTCCTTCACCGACACGTGATTATCTGCCGGTCTGGCCAAAAGGGCTGCCAGGGCTGGCTAGGACGTGTCCCCGAAAGGAGACTGAAATGCCCAAGCTGAAGACCAAGAGCGGTGTGAAGAAACGCTTCAAGATCACCGCCTCAGGCAAGGTCAAGCATGGTGTCGCTGGTAAGCGCCACCGCCTGATCAGCCACAATGCGAAGTACATCCGCCAGAACCGCGGCACCACCGTGATCGCCGACGCCGATGCTCGGACGATCAAGAAGTGGGCCCCCTACGGGCTCGATTGAGCGCCGGTTTAGAGACAGGAGTACTTAAGCATGTCCCGTATTAAACGCGGCGTTACCACCCGCGCCAAGCACAAGCGGATCCTCGAGCAGGCCAAGGGCTATCGCGGCCGCCGCAAGAATACCATCCGCGTCGCCCGCCAGGCGGTCGAGAAGGCCGGGCAGTATGCCTACCGCGACCGCAAGGTGAAGAAGCGCTCTTTCCGCGCGCTGTGGATCCAGCGGATCAACGCCGCGGTCCGCGCCGAAGGCCTGACTTACTCGCAGTTCATGCACGGCGTTAAGCTTGCCGGCATTGAGCTCGACCGTAAGATCATGGCCGACCTCGCCATGAACGAGGGTGGCTCGTTCACCGCCATCATCGCGCAGGCGAAGCAGGCGCTGCCTTTGGCCTGAATCGGCGCATTCGCGCTGACGAGTTGAAGCGCCATCCGAGAGGGTGGCGCTTTTTCTTTGGGCTCAATTGATCTAGCGGACTTGCACCATGGACGATCAGAGGATTTCCGAAACGCTCGCCGCGATCGACGCGGCTGAAAGCGTCGACGCGGTGGAGGCGATCCGCATCGCCGCGCTCGGCAAGCAGGGCTGGATCAGCCAGGCGCTCAAGAGCGTCGGTGGAATGGCGCCAAAGGAACGGACAAAATCCGCTCCGGCGATCCAGGCCACGCGCGAGCGAGTTGCTGGGGCGCTGGTCGCGAAAAAGGCGGCGCTCGCCGATGCGGCGCTCGAAGCCAGCCTGGCCAGCGAGACGCTCGACCTCACGCTCCCCGCTCCTGAGGCGCCGAAGGGCTCGGTCCACCCGGTCAGCCAGGTCATGGACGAGTTGGCGGAGATCTTCGCCGACATGGGCTTCGCCGTCGCCACCGGTCCCGAGATTGAGGACGACTGGCACAACTTCACCGCGCTCAACATGCCCGAGAGCCACCCGGCGCGGGCGATGCACGACACCTTCTATTTCCCTGATGCGGCGCCAGAAGGTGGACGAATGCTGCTGCGTACCCACACCAGCCCGGTGCAGGTGCGCACGATGATGAGCCAGGGGGCCCCGGTGCGGATCATCGCCCCAGGCCGGGTCTACCGCTCGGACAGCGACGCAACGCACACGCCGATGTTCCACCAGGTCGAAGGCCTGGTGATCGATCGCGGGATTCATCTCGGCCATCTTAAGTGGACCCTCGAGACATTCCTCAAGGCGTTTTTCGAGCGCGAGGACATCGTCTTGCGGCTACGCCCGAGCTACTTCCCGTTCACCGAGCCATCGGTCGAGGTCGACGTCGGCTTCGCGCTCGATGACGGCCGACGCGTGCTCGGCGGGTCGGGCGACGAGCCGGGCCACGGCTGGATGGAGCTGCTCGGCAGCGGGATGGTCAACCGCCGGGTGATCGAGATGTCGGGACTCGACCCCGACGAATGGCAGGGTTTCGCGTTCGGCGTCGGCGTCGATCGCCTCGCCATGCTCAAGTACGGGATGGACGACTTGCGCGCGTTCTTCGACGGCGATGTGCGCTGGCTCAGGCACTATGGCTTCTCCCCGTTCGACCAGCCGACGCTCAGCGCCGGCGTGGGAGCGCGGGCATGAAGTTCTCGCTCGACTGGCTCAAGGTGTTCCTCGAGACCGACGCTTTGGCCGGGGACATTTCCGCCGCGCTCAACCGCATCGGCATCGAGGTCGAGGGGCTCGATAACCCCGCCGAGAAACTCGCCGGTTTTCGCGTCGCCGAAGTGCTCACCGCCAAGCCGCACCCGGATGCCGACAAGCTGAAAGTGCTCACAGTGAACACCGGACAGGGCGACCTGCTGCAAGTCGTCTGCGGCGCCCCCAATGCGCGCGCGGGAATGAAGGGCGTGCTCGGCTTACCTGGCGCGGTGGTCCCGGCGAACGGGATGGAGTTGCGCAAGTCGGCGATACGCGGCGTCGAGAGCAACGGCATGATGTGCTCGACGCGCGAACTGCAGCTTGGCGACGATCACGAAGGGATCATAGAGCTTCCGGCTGACGCGCCGGTCGGCGCGAGCTTCGCCGACTATCGCGGCACCAGCCCGGTGTTTGACGTGGCCATAACTCCCAACCGGCCCGACTGCATGGGCGTCGAGGGCATTGCCCGCGACCTCGCCGCGGCGGGAATGGGGACGTTCAAGCCATACCGCGTCGAGCCGGTGGCGGGCAGCTTCCCCTGTCCGGTCGAAATCCGTACCGAGGATCCCGAAGGCTGTCCGGCATTTTTTGGCCGGGTGATCCGCGGCGTGACCAACGGCGCGGCGCCCGAATGGATGCAGCAGCGATTGCTCGCCGCGGGCCAGCGGCCGATCTCAGCGCTGGTCGACATCACGAATTACCTGATGCTCGCCTTCGGCCGCCCGGCGCACGCCTACGACCTCGCCCAGCTCAACGGCGCCTTGGCCGCCCGCCGCGCGAAAGATGGCGAGCAAGTGCTGGCGCTCAACGAGAAGACCTACACACTCGACAGCTCGATGACAGTTATCGCCGACGACGCCTGCGTCCACGACATCGCCGGGATCATGGGCGGCGAGCATTCGGGCGTGTCGGAGGGCACCACTGACGTGCTGCTCGAAATTGCTTACTTCGATCCCGAGCGGATCGGTGCCACCGGCCGCAAGCTCGGCCTCGCCAGCGACGCGCGCACGCGGTTCGAGCGCGGGGTTGATCCGGCGTTCCTCGACCAAGGGCTCGACTTGCTGACCGCGATGATCCTCAAAATCTGCGGCGGCGAAGCGTCGGAAGTGGTCCGCGCCGGATC
This sequence comes from Croceibacterium sp., assembly GCA_035470785.1. GTDB lineage: Bacteria > Pseudomonadota > Alphaproteobacteria > Sphingomonadales > Sphingomonadaceae > Croceibacterium_B. The sequence continues at coordinate 6,890 of DATIQN010000053.1, forward strand.
GCCGCCGAGTACGCAGACAGCGATCGACTACGATCCCGGCCTCGCCGAACGGCTCGGCGGCATCGCGATTTCGGAAGAGGAGCAGCGGCGGACGCTGACTGCGCTCGAATTCCGCGTTTCGCCCGACTGGCGCGTGACCGCGCCGCTGCGCCGCCACGACATCGAGGGCGCGGCCGACATTGTCGAGGAGGTCGTGCGCATCCACGGGCTCGACACGATCGAGAGCGTAGCGCTGCCGCGGGCCGACGGCGTCGCGCGCCCGACCGCCACGCTCGAGCAGGCAACCGAGCGCCGCGTGCGCCGTGCTGCGGCCGCGCGCGGTATCAACGAAGCGGTCACCTGGTCGTTCATCCCGGAAGCGGACGCCGATCATTTCGCCGAGGGCAGCGCTGCCGTATGGCGACTGGAGAACCCGATCAGCGAGGACATGAAGGCCATGCGTCCCTCGCTGCTGCCGGGCCTGCTCGCGGCCGCTAAGCGCAACCTCGACCGCGGTGCCGGGGCTGTGCGCTTGTTCGAGATCGGTCGCCGCTACCTGCGCGGTGAGGCGGGACACAGCGACGAGCGCGCAACCGTCGGCGTACTGCTCGCGGGCGAGAAGACCGCGCGCGGCTGGGCTTCGGGCAAAGCACAGGCGTTCGACGCGTTCGCCGCCAAGGCCGAGGCGCTCGCGCTGCTCGAAGCCGCCGGCGCTCCGGTCGCCAACCTGCAAGTGATGGGCGAGGCGGGGCCGCAGTTCCACCCCGGCCAGTCGGCGACATTGCGCTTGGGGCCAAAGACCGTTCTGGCCCGCTTCGGTGCGCTGCACCCCAAGACGCTCGCGGCGTTCGACATCGAGGGACCGGTCATGGCCGCCGAGGTGTTCCTCGACGGTATCCCGACGAAGAAGGGGGGCGGCGCGTTCGCGCGGCCGGCCTACCGGCCGCCCGCGCTACAGGCGGTGAAGCGCGACTTCGCCTTCCTCGTCGACGCGGCGCTGCCAGCCGGCGACTTGCTGCGGGCTGTGCGCGGCGCGGACAAGGCGAATGTTGCTGAGGCGCGTGTGTTCGACAACTTTCGCGGCCAGGGTGTTCCGGTGGGCAAGAAGTCGCTGGCGATCGAGGTTACGCTCCAGCCGGGCGACAAGAGCTACACCGATGCCGAGCTGAAGGAGATTTCCGAGCGGATCGTCGCCGCGGCGGCCAAGCTGGGCGCCGAGCTGCGCGGATAGCGTGGCCGGTACCGATCTCGTCACCATTGTCGACGGCGGGTTCAGCGCCCGAGTCAATCCGCTGGGCGCGGAGCTGTGGTCGCTGTCGGACGGCCAGGGCCGTGAATACATGACCAACGCCGATCCGGCATACTGGACGGGTCACGCGCCGCTGCTGTTCCCGATCGTCGGCGCGTTGAATGGCGGAACCTACCGTCTAGGCGAGCGGGAATACAGGCTGGAGAAGCACGGATTCGCGCGCCGCAGCATGTTCGGTGTCGAGGCGCTGGGGCCTGACCGCGTGCGCTTCCATCTGCGTGACAGCGAGGAGACCCTGGCCGTCTACCCGTTCGCGTTCGAATTCGAAGCCGAATTTGCACTTAGGGGGCCGAAGCTGGCCATGACCATCACGGTGCGCAACACCGGCCACGAGACAATGCCGTTCAGCTTCGGCTTCCACCCTGCCTTCGCCTGGCCGCTCCCGGGTGGCGGACCCAAGGCTTCGCATAGCGTGATCTTCGCACAAGACGAGCCCGAGCCGATCCGCCGCATCGATCCGGAGACAACGACGCTCCTGCCCGAATCCGAGCTGACACCCGTGATGGGCCGCGTCCTGCGTCCCGACGCCTCGCTCTTCGAGAAGGACGCGCTGATCTGGGACCGGCTGAACAGCCGTGCGCTCACCTTTGCGGGCGAGGATGCATCGCTGGAGCTGGCCTTCCCCGACTGTCCCAACCTCGGCATCTGGCAAAAGCCCGGCGCGCCGTTCCTGGCGATCGAGCCGTGGCACGGTTTCAATGACCCGGAAGGCTTCACCGGCGATTTCCGCGACAAGCCGGGCGTGATCGAACTCGAGCCGGGCGCCGAACGCAGCTTCCGCATGGACGTGACGGTGCGCCCCGGCTAGGCGCGCCACCATGTCCAATCGCCGCACCTTCGCCATCATTTCCCACCCCGACGCGGGCAAGACCACGCTGACCGAGAAGCTGCTGCTGCAAGGCGGCGCAATCCACCTGGCCGGCGAGGTCAAGGCGCGGGGCCAGGCGCGGCGGGCGCGGTCGGACTGGATGAAGATCGAGCAGCAGCGCGGCATTTCGGTGACCAGCTCGGTAATGACGTTCGAGCGCGACGGGATCGTCTTCAACCTGCTCGATACGCCGGGCCACGAAGACTTCTCGGAAGACACCTATCGCACGCTGACCGCGGTGGATTCGGCGATCATGGTGCTCGACGCTGCCAAGGGCATCGAGCCACAGACGCGCAAGCTGTTCGAGGTCTGCCGGCTGCGCAGCGTGCCGATTATCACCTTCGTCAACAAGGTCGACCGCGAGGGCCGTTCGCCGTTCGAACTCCTCGACGAAGTGGCCGACCTGCTGGCGCTCGACGTCTCGCCGCAAAGCTGGCCGGTGGGCATGGGCGGCATGTTCGAAGGCGTGCTCGATTTCGCGACCGGATTGATCAGCCGTCCCGAAGGACCGAGCAAGGAATTCCTCGGCAAGCGCGACAAGGACGCCGTGCTCCCGGAGGCCATCGCCGAGGAAGTCGAGCTGGCGCGCGGCGGCTATCCCGAATTCGACGTCGACCTCTATCGCCACGGCGACCTGACGCCGGTCTACTTCGGTTCGGCGCTCAAGAATTTCGGCGTCGCCGAGCTGATCGACGCGATCGCCACGTACGCCCCGCCGCCGCGGCCGCAGCCGAGCGCGGAGGGCCCGATCAGCCCCGACCGCGACGAGGTCACCGGCTTCGTGTTTAAGGTCCAGGCCAACATGGACCCGCAGCACCGCGACCGCATCGCCTTCATGCGGATGGTCAGCGGCACCTTCAAGCGCGGTATGAAGCTGACCCCCTCGGGCTCGGGCAAGCCGATCGCCGTCCACTCGCCGATCCTGTTCTTCGCGCAGGACCGCGAGATCGCCGACACCGCCGAAGCCGGCGACATCATCGGCATCCCCAACCACGGCACGCTGCGGGTCGGAGATACGCTGTCCGAGCGCAACGACGTGCGCTTCACCGGGTTGCCGAACTTCGCGCCGGAGATCCTCCGCCGCGTCCAGCTCAAAGATCCGACCAAGACCAAGCAGTTGCGCAAGGCGCTCGACGATCTTTCCGAGGAAGGCGTGATCCAGGTGTTTTACCCGGAGTTCGGTGCACAATGGATCGTCGGCGTGGTCGGGCAGCTGCAGCTCGAGGTGCTCGTCAGCCGGCTCGAGGCTGAATACAAGGTCGAAGCCTCGCTCGAAGCCGCGCCGTTCGCCACCGCGCGCTGGCTCAAGGGACCGCAAGCCGCTCTCGACACTTTCGCCGAGTTCAACCGCGCCAACCTGGCCAAGGATCGCGACGGAGACCCGGTGTTCATGGCCAGGAGCCCGTGGGATGTGAACTATCAGCGGGAAAAGAATCCCGAGCTCGTCTTCTCGGCTACCAAGGAACGCTAGCCTTGCCGTGGCCGGCCAGCGGCTATAGCGCTGCCGCATGGCCGAGTTTTTCGACGAACTGAACGAGCGGCACGTGGCGATGATCGGGCAGCAGCCCGTGTTCTTCGTCGCCACCGCGGCGCAAGACGCGCGGATCAACCTGAGCCCCAAGGGCTACGACGTCTTCCGCATCCTGTCACCGAAGCGGGTCGCCTGGCTCGACCTCGGCGGTTCGGGCAACGAGACCAACGCCCACCTGCTCGCCGACGGTCGCATCACGCTGATGTTCTGCAACTTCCAGCAACCGGCGCAGGTGTTGCGCATCTACGGCAAGGGCGTTCCGGTCGTGCCGTGGGACCGCGAGTGGGAGGAGCTGGCGCCGCATTTCACCCTTCTCCCCGGAACCCGGCAGATCTTCGACATCGAGGTCGAAAGCGTGCTGACCAGCTGCGGCTATGGCGTGCCACTCATGACGCTCGAGCGCGAGCGGCCGACCTTGCTCAAGCACCACGCAAAGACCGATCCGGGTGAATGGGCGGGCAAGCACAAGACCCGCCGCACCAGCATCGACGGGTTGCCGGCCAAGACCACCGATCGCTACATCGCCGGCGATCCGGGAACTGTCCCGGCCGATTGAGCACTTGACCCGCAACCGTGCAGCTCACCTTCGCCAGCTACAACATCCACAAGGCCGTCGGCCTCGACGGCCGGCGCGATCCCGAACGTATCCTCGCAGTGCTGGGCGAGATTGGCGCCGATGTCGTCGCGCTGCAGGAAGTCGACCGCCGGTTCGGCCTGCGCGCCTCGGTCTTGCCGCGCCAGGCGCTTGAGGAGCACGGCTGGTGTCCGGCACCGCTGCGGATGAAGGCGGCGAGCATCGGCTGGCACGGCAACGCCATCCTGGTGCGGCGCGGAATCGAGATCGCCGGGGCCGAGCCGATCGACCTGCCGCGGCTCGAGCCGCGCGGCGCGGTCTGCGCTCACCTGATGGTCGAAGGGAGGCCGCTGCACGTCGTCGGCATGCACCTCGATCTCTCGGGCATTCGCCGCATGCACCAGATCCAGGCCGTCCAGCTGCACATGAGCAAGCGCAAGGGGCCCGGCGTGCTGATGGGTGACTTCAACGAATGGTCGCAACGTCCGCGTTGCTTTACCGCGTTCGGTGACGGCTGGACCGTTCTTTCGCCCGGACGCAGCTATCCCAGCCGCCGCCCGCTCGCCCAGCTCGACCGCATCGTCCACTCGCGCGAATGGCGCTGCGAAGGCACGCGCGTCCACCACAGCGCGCTGGCGGCGG
>DATIQN010000054.1:0-22967 GCA_035470785.1 Croceibacterium sp.
GCGCGCCGAGGCCGGCACCGCGCTTGAGGACATGTTCGGCGGCGCGTTCGGCGAAGCCGGTGCCGAAGTCGTCATCGAGGAATTCATGGAGGGCGAGGAAGCGAGCTACTTCGCCATCACCGACGGCTCGACGATCGTCCCGTTCGGCGGGGCGCAAGACCACAAGCGCGTCGGCGAGGGCGATACCGGCCCCAACACCGGCGGGATGGGCGCCTACAGCCCGGCACCGATCCTGACCGCGCAAATCCGCGGCGAGGCGATCCAGCGAATCATCGGCCCGACCGTGCGCGCGCTCGCCAACGAAGGCACGCCCTATGTCGGCGTACTCTACGCCGGGCTGATGCTGACGAGCGAGGGGCCCAAGCTGGTCGAGTACAATTGCCGCTTCGGTGATCCCGAGTGCCAGGTCTTGATGATGCGGCTCGAAAGTGACCTCGCCGAATATCTCTACGCCTGCGCGACCAGCAGCCTGGCCTCATTGCCGCCGCCCAAGTTCTCCGACGACACCGCGCTGACCGTGGTGATGGCGGCGAACGGCTATCCGGGCACGCCCCGGAAAGGCGGCGCGATCGGCGGGATCGAGGCCGCCGAGGCAACCGGGGCCAAGGTGTTCCACGCCGGTACCGCGCTCAAGCACGGCAAGCTGGTCGCCAATGGTGGCCGGGTGCTCAACGTGACCGCTCGCGCCGAGAATGTCGCGCAGGCGCAGCGGAGGGCTTACGCCGCGGTCGACAAGATCGATTTCCCGAGCGGCTTCTGCCGCCGCGACATCGGCTGGCGCGAACTTGCGCGGAGCAAGCCCTAGGCACCGATCAGGTCCTTCAGCGCCCACAACGGCAGGTATGGCCGGGCGAGCGCCTTGTCGACCGCGTAAGGCCACCAGCCGGGACCGAACGGGTAATACAGGCGCACCGGCACGCCGAGCTTTCGCGCCACTTCCATGGTCCGCCGGCGGGGCAGCCCGCGCAGCTGCTCGAGCTCGCACGGGGTGCCGGCTTTGAGGAGGACGCGCAGCGCGGCGTCGGCGAGCGCCGGGTCGTGGGTCGCGACGCCGACCGGGGCTTTGCGGCCCGCGAGGAGGCGGGCGAGGGTGAGATAGGCCTCCACGATATCCGGCACGTCGGCATCTGGGTCGGGCCATTCCCCTTTGACGAGACGAATGCGGCAAGCCCCGTCGCGCAAGCGCGCGGCGTCGGCCGAGCTGCGGCGCCAGCGCGCCGGCAACGCGACGCCGGCTGAAACAGCTTCGGCAAGCGCCAGCGTGCGCTCGGCCTGCGGTTCGGTCAGCGAATCGAATGTGAGAGGCACGTCCGCCGCGGCGATCTCGCGCACGAGTGCTTCTTCGAACCCCAGCGCGGGCGCCTTGAGCGCGAACAGCGCGTCGCAGCCCGACCCGGCCAGCGCGCTTGAAAGTTGCCGGTAATTCGTGGCGACTTCGGCGGGGGTTGCATGGCCAGCCTGAAAGAATGCGACGCTGACGGGCGCGCCCAACCGTGTCACTTTTTGCGCCGCCGCCGCTGCGTCTTCGCCCCGAACGTGCTGCTCGATCCAGCCCGGCAGCGCATAGCGGGCATCGCGCAGCCGCGCCTTGAGCCGCAGGCGGCTGCGGCCCCAGACGACGCCGTGCCGCGCCGCCGTGGCAAGCCCCGCCAGGCTGTAGGGATAGGTCCGCACCCGCACGCATTCGTGCGCCTCGCGGGTCCACAGGTCGGCGATCCAGGCTTCGGAATCGCCCATCAGCTCGAAACCGGTCAGTCCGCGCTCGGCCGCATCGCGCAGCGCGTGGAGCATCAGCAGAGTGCCGGGCGAGCAGCGCGCGTAGGCCTCGTCGAAACCGATCTTGTAAAGCCAGTAGCGGGTGCCCCATTCGACCGCGAGCTGCATCGCCACCACGCGACCGTCGAGGCGGAGGAACGCGACGCGGGTCGCGCCTTTTTCGCAGGCGTCGCGCAGATAGGCGCGGAAGAACGCTTCCTTCGCCGGATCGAACGCGATTGCGGTGCCCGCCGCGCGTTTCCAGCTTTTCGCCTCGACGGCGATCGCTTCGTCGAACAGCGCGTCGAATTCGTCGGGCGTGGGCGCGAGCATCTCGCAGCTGATCTCGCCGAACTCTGCCGCCTTGCGCGCGGCGCGGCGGAAATCCGAGCGGCGCCGGGAATTGAACTGGCTTTCGGGCTCGCGCCACTCGGGGCCGAGCGCGATGGTCGGGCTCGGCGTGGCCCGACGGACCGAAACCAGCCCGCGGCCCTTCAGCTTCGCTTTCAGCGCGGGAATGAGCGGCGAGGCGGCGGGGATGCGCGCCAGCTCGATCGGGCGCGCTTCGGCGCCGAGAACTTGCGCCAGATGCGCGGCCGCCGCGGCATCGCGACAGACTGCGTCGCCGGGCTCGAACACTTCGGCCGCGCCAGGCATACGCCAGGGAGCGAAGCGGCCGGGACCATGGCACAGCGGCAGCATCGCTTCGACGCCGTCTGCAGTTACGGCCTCGAACACGCGAATCAGCGCGCCGGCGAGCATCGTTTCGGCCAGCGATGCGACGAAACCCGCGCTCTGCGTGGGAAGCGTTGCAAACGGCTCGAGCCTCTCCCAGCCGAGCGTCAGCGCGGCGAAGCCGTCCGCTTCGCGCGAGCCCTCCGCGGGGGCAGTGATCGGCGACTGGTACAGGTTCGGGGCCTCCGGCAGCCCGATACGCCCCGAAGTCCTAAAAAAGCGCCAACCCTAACGGCCGAGTAAGCCTATGCCAGCCGCTGCGCGACCAGCTCCTTCAAGTCGGCTTCGGCCCGCGCGCCGTAATGGGAAATGATCTCCGCCGCGCAAATTGCACCCATGCGGAGGCAGCGCTCGAGCGGATCGCCGTTGACATGGCCGTGGAGGAACCCGGCGGCGAACAAGTCGCCCGCGCCGGTGGTGTCGACCACCTCGTCGATCGGCTCGGCAGCGATCTCGACGCGTTCGCCGCCGGAAATCCCGATCGCCCCGTCGGCGCTGCGGGTGACAACCAGCGTCGGCACCTTGCCATGCAGGGCGGCAATGCTGGCCTCGACGTCGTCGGTGCCCGTCAGCGCGGCCAGCTCGTGATGGTTGGCGAACAGAATATCGATCAGCCCATCCTCGATCAGCGCGCGGAAATCGTCGCCATGGCGTTCGATCACGAACACTTCGCTGAGCGTGAAAGCGATCTGCCGGCCCGCCGTGCGCGCGGCTTCGATCGCGCGGCGCATCGCTGCGCGCGGCTCTTCCGGGTCCCACAAGTAGCCTTCGAGGTAGAGCACCTTGGCCGCGGCGACCGCTTCGGCGTTGAGCAGCGCGGCGGGAAGGTACTGGCTCGCGCCGAGGAAGGTGTTCATCGTCCGCTGAGCGTCGGGCGTGACAAAGATTAGGCAGCGCGCGGTCGGCGGATGGCCGGGGCGCGCGGGCGTCTCGTAATCGATCCCCGCGGCGCGAATGTCGTGGGCGAAGACCTCGCCCAGCTGGTCGTCGGCGACCTGGCCAATGAACGCGCATTGCGCGCCGAGCGCGGCGAGGCCGGCGAGCGTGTTCGCCGCCGAGCCGCCGGAAATCTCGCGCGCCGGGCCCATCGCGTCGTAAAGTTCCTGCGCCCGGTCGGCGTCGACCAGCGTCATCCCCCCGTGACTGAGGCCGAGCTCCTCGATCAGCTCGTCCTCGCACGGGGCCATCACGTCGACGATGGCGTTGCCGATCGCGATCACGTCATAACGGGCTTCGGTCATTGGCTCTCCAGTGCTGGCTGCAACGCGCGGCCTTAGCGACGGATCGTGCCGCGGCCAAGCGCAGCCGTAGCGGAGCGATTGACTTGGCCCTCCTGGCCTTGCACTCCTGCCCGTGGATGGTGAGGTTTTTCCGACAAGCAACGCGGCGCGTAACCGCGCTGGTGTGGCTGCTGCCGCTGGCGGCCTGCGCCACCGCGCCGACCACGCCGCCGCCCACGCATCGGCCTGCGCCGGCGCCCCGCCAGCATCCGCGCAGCGGCACGGTGCCGCCGACGGAACCCGCGCCGCCGCCCAAACAGGCCTTCCGCGCGCCGGAAATCCAGCACTTGCCCGGTCTCGAAAACGTGATCGACAGGGACGCGGCCGCCTTGGTGCGCCAGTTCGGCAACCCGCAGCTCGACGTCCACGAAGGCGACATGCGCAAGCTGCAGTTTTCCGGCGAGGCCTGCGTGCTCGACGTCTATCTCTATCCGCTGCACCCAGGCAGCGAGCCGATCGCGACTTATGTCGATGCCCGCCGGTCGAGCGATGGGCTCGACGTCGACCGCGCGGCCTGCATCGCCGCACTCAGGAAGGTCAGACCGTAAAACTTTCGCCGCAACCGCAAGCGCCCTTGGCGTTGGGGTTGTCGAACACGAAGCCGGCGGCAAAGTCGTCCTCGCGCCAGTCCATTGACGAGCCGACGAGATAAAGCACGCTGGCACCGTCGATATAGAACGTGCCGCCGGGAGTGACGATCTTCTCGTCGAACGGCGCTTCCTCGGTGACGTAGTCGACCGAATAGGCGAGGCCCGAACAGCCGCGGCGCGGAGTCGACAGCTTCACGCCGATCGCGCCGGCGGGCGCCTTCGCCATCAGCGCAGCAACGCGCGCCTCGGCGGCGGGCGTCAGCAAAACGGCGGCAGGGCGGGCGCGAAGCTTGGTTTCAGTCATGCCAGTTTCTTTTGCCAGAGCAGCGCGTGCCCGGCTTCGGGATCAAGTTGGTAGTCGCCATAGCCGAGCGCAAGATACAGCGACTTCGCCTGCTCGTTGCCGCTCAGCACTTCGAGGGTGACCTTGCTCGCGCCGCGCCGCACTGCTTCGGCCTCCACCGCGCGCAGCAGCGCGCCGCCCACGCCGCGTCGCCGATAGCCCGGCAGGACCGCGAGATCGTGGACATTTATCAGCGGTTGCGCGGCAAAGGTCGAGAAGCCGGTAAAACAGTTGGCGAGCCCGACGGGCTTGCCATCGAGGCGAGCGATCAGCGAAAAGGCGCCCGCGGTGGCTGCGAGCCCCGGTACGATGGCTTCGCGCGTCTCCCACCCCAGCGCCTCCCCGCCGCCCATCGGGTCACGCGCATAGGCGTCGAGCAGCATGACCAGATCGGCCGCGTCGCGCGGATCGGCGTAGTCGGCCAGGGCGACCGTCAATGCGGGCGCGAGCGTGCTCACAGCATCCCCAGTTCGAGGCGGGCTTCGTCGCTCATCAGGTTGGGCCCCCACGGCGGGTCCCACACCAGGTTGACCTCGGCGTCGCGCACGCCGGGCACAGTGCTGGCGCGCAGCTCAACCTCGGCGGGCATCGATTCGGCCACCGGGCAATGCGGCGTGGTCAGCGTCATCGTGATCGCGACGTCACCCTCGTCGGTGACGTCGACGCCGTAGATCAGCCCGATGTCGTAGATGTTGACCGGGATTTCCGGGTCGTAGATCTCGCGCAGCGCGTCGACGACCCGCTCGTACAGGTCACCGCCGGGCTCGCCGGGAGAGGCAGCCGCGGGTTGCTGCGCCAGGAAACCCTCGAGGTAATCCTTTTTGCGCTCGAGTTTCTCGCCCGCGCTTTCCTCAGGCGCATCTTCGACGCGGGCATCATCTACACGTGCCCTAGGCGGCGGAGTGACGCCATCCACTTCCTCGACATCGAAGCGCTTGTCGGCTTCCTCGCTCATCCGAAAATCCTCTTGGTTCGCTCGATTCCGCGCAGCAGCGCGGCAATGTCGTCTTCGTCGCTGTACAGGCCGAAACTGGCCCGCGCGGTGGCGTCGACGCCGAGATGGTTCATCAGCGGTTGCGCGCAATGGTGCCCGGCGCGGATCGCTACGTCATCCTCGTCCAATATGGTGCCGAGATCGTGCGGATGAACTCCCCGGATGGCGAAGCTGACGATCCCCGCGGCGTCCTCGGGTCCGAATAGCGTGACGTCGTTCATGCCGCGGAGCGCCTCGCGGGTCTGGGCCACAAGCCGGGCTTCGTGCGCATGAATGGCGTCAATCCCGACCGCCGAGACATAATCGCACGCCGCGCCGAACCCGATCGCCTCGACGATCGCCGGGGTGCCCGCTTCGAAGCGCTGCGGTGGGGGTGCGTAAGTGGTTTTCTCGAAGGTCACGCGATCGATCATCGAACCTCCGCCCTGCCACGGCGGCATCGCGTCGAGAATTTCGGTTCTCGCCCACAGCGCGCCGATCCCGGTCGGGCCGTAGAGCTTGTGGCCCGAGAAGGCGTAGAAATCGCAATCGAGCGCGGCGACGTCGACAGCCATCCGCGGCACCGCCTGGCAGCCGTCGAGCAGCAGCCTCGCCCCGACCGCATGCGCCAGGTCCGCCGCGCGCCGCGCATCCAGCACCGAGCCCAGCACGTTCGAGACGTGCGCGAAGGCGACCATCGTATGTTCGGGCGTAAGCATGCGCTCGGCGGCGTCCAGGTCGATCTTGCCGTCCTGGGTCAGCGGGCAGACGTCAATCTGCCAGCCCGCCAATTGCCAGGGGACGATGTTCGAATGGTGCTCGAGCGTCGAGAGCAGGACGCGGCCCTTGTTCGGGTAGCTGTAGGCGACGAGGTTGATCGCCTCGGTTGCGCCGCGGGTGAACACGACTTCGTCCTCGCGCGCGCCGATGAAGGCCCCCACCCGCCGCCGCGCCGCCTCGTAGCCGAGGGTCATTTCGGCCGAGCGGGTGTAAACGCCGCGATGGACGGTAGCGTAATCGACTCCGAGCGCCTTCGTGACGGCATCGATGACGGTCTGCGGCTTCTGCGCCGTCGCCGCGCTATCGAGGTAATGCCACGGCTTGCCCTTGGCGGTGACAAGGCCAGGGAAATCGGCCTTGCGGGTCATGGCGGCGACGGTGCTCACAACGCCTCCCCCAGCACCTTCAGCGCCGCATCGAGCATCGTTTCTTGCTCACCCTCGTCACCTAGCGCCGTGAAGGCGTCGGCAACGAACGCGCGCACCAGCAGCTTGCGCGCGACTTCGGGCGGAATCCCGCGCGCGGCCATGTAGAAGCGCGCGGTCTCGTCCATCTGGCCGATCGCCGCGCCGTGGGCGCACTTGACGTCGTCGGCGTAGATCTCGAGCGCGGGCTTGGCGTTGGTGCTCGCGCCGCGCTCGAGGATCAGGCCCTTGAAGTCCTGCGCCGCGTCGGTCTTCTGCGCGTCACGCGCGACCTCGATCCGGCCGAGGAAATTGCCCGTCGCGGTGCCCCAATGCACGCTGCGCACGACCTGGTGGCTGGTCGCCTCGGGTTCGGCGTGCTCGACGCGGGTGACGAACTCGCGCGTCACCTCGCCGCCGCCGATCGTCACCCCGCCGAACTCAAAATGCGCGCCCTTGGCCAGCCGCACGACGACTTCGAGCCGCGCATAATCCGCGCCGGCGTTGACGGCGAACAGCTCGGCCCGCGCGCCCTCGCCTACCGTGAGACGCACGCGATGCAGCTCTGGCCCGGCGCCGTCGAGCACGATGCACTTCCGGCACGCTTCGCCGGCGGTGAGCTCGATTTCCTTCCACTCGCCGAACGCCGCGGGCGGCAGCGTCTCCAGCGCTGCGAAATCGGCGTAGCGCCATTCCTCGTCGCGCTTCGTGGGATGGGTAATCGCGTTCACGCCGCCACCGCCTCGTAACCTTCGCTCTCAAGCTGGTGCGCCAACTCGGCGCCGCCGCTCTTCACGATGCGGCCCTTGGCCAGCACGTGGACGAAATCCGGCCGCACGTAGTCGAGCAGGCGCTGGTAGTGGGTGATCAGCAGAACGCCCTTGTCGGGCTTGCGCATGATCGCGTTGATGCCCTTGCCGACCACCCGCAGCGCGTCGATGTCGAGGCCGGAATCGGTCTCGTCGAGCACCGCGAACGCGGGGTCGAGGATGCCCATCTGGACCATCTCGGCGCGCTTCTTCTCGCCGCCCGAAAAGCCGACGTTCACCGCGCGCTTCATCATCTCCATGTCGAGCTTGAGCAGCCCGGCCTTCTCGCGCGCGAGCTTGAGGAACTCGCCGCCCGAGAGCGGCTCTTCGCCGCGCGCCTTGCGCTGCGCGTTGAGCGCCTCGCGCAGGAACTGGACGTTCGAAACGCCGGGAATCTCTACCGGGTACTGGAAGCCGAGGAACAGCCCCGCGGCGGCGCGCTCGTGCGGCGCCAGCGCAAGCAGGTCCTCGCCCATGAATGTGACCGAGCCCGCGGTCACCTCGTACCCCGGCCGCCCACCGAGGACATAGGCCAGCGTCGACTTGCCAGCGCCGTTCGGGCCCATGATCGCATGGACCTCGCCCGCGCTCACTTCGAGGCTGAGTCCGCGAAGGATTTCGGTGCCGCCGACGGTGGCGTGGAGGTTGTCGATCTTAAGCATTTGAAGTCCCGATTTTTGGTTTCTCGAACGGCTTCTGCAGCTCTTCCTTGATCGCCTTCACGACCGCGTCGCTGTCGGCCAGCACCGCGTCGTCGGCAAAGCGCAGCACGCGCACGCCGACTTCGGCCAACTTGCGGTCGCTCAGCGCGGCGAGGGTGGCTTCAGACTCGCTGTCGCCACCGGTCTCGACCACCAGCCAACGCGTCTTGCAGGCGAAATCGACGATCGCGCTGCCCATCACCACCTCGCGGTTGAAGGTGAAGCCGCACCGCTTGTCCTTAAGCCGCTCCCAAAGCGCTGTCTGCGCCTCGGTGGGATTGCGCCGCATGTCGCGCGCCCGTTGCTTGAGCTGCTCGGCGCGCCCAGGCGAGACCTTCCAGGCGCGCGTCTTGTCGCTCGCGACCTCGCGATCCTCCGCGCGGTCGGTCACGTTGCCGAGCGAGAGTTTGCGGCGCTCGCTCATCCGACCGATCCTTCCAACGAAATCCCCAGCAGCTTCTGCGCTTCGACCGCGAACTCCATCGGCAGCTGTTTGAGCACCTCGCGGGCGAAGCCGTTAACGATCAGTGCCACGGCTTCCTCCTGCCCCAGCCCGCGCTGCATAGCGTAGAACAGCTGGTCGTCGCTGATCTTGCTGGTGGTCGCCTCGTGCTCGACTTGCGCGGTCGGGTTCTTGACCTCGATGTAGGGGACGGTGTGCGCCCCGCACTTGTCGCCGAGCAGCAGTGAATCGCACTGGGTGAAGTTGCGCACCCCGTCGGCGTTGGCCGCGACGCGCACCAGCCCGCGGTAGGTGTTGTTCGACTTGCCCGCGCTGATGCCCTTGGAGATGATCGTGCTGCGGCTGCCCTTGCCGTTGTGGATCATCTTGGTGCCGGTGTCGGCCTGCTGGTAATTGTTGGTCACCGCGACCGAGTAGAACTCGCCGACCGAATCCTCGCCGTTGAGCACGCACGAGGGATACTTCCAGGTCACCGCGCTGCCAGTCTCGACCTGGGTCCAGCTGATCTTGCTGCGCGCGCCCTGGCACAGCCCGCGCTTGGTGACGAAGTTGTAGATCCCGCCCAGCCCCTCGGCATTGCCGGGGTACCAGTTCTGCACCGTCGAATACTTGATCTCGGCGTCTTCCAACGCGACCAGCTCGACCACCGCGGCGTGGAGCTGGTTTTCGTCGCGCATCGGCGCGGTGCAGCCTTCGAGGTAGCTGACGTAGGCGCCCTTCTCGGCGATGATCAACGTGCGCTCGAATTGCCCGGTGTTCTCGGCGTTGATGCGGAAATAAGTGGAGAGCTCCATCGGGCAGCGCACGCCCTCCGGGATGTAGACGAAGGTGCCGTCGCTAAAGACCGCGCTGTTGAGCGCGGCAAAGAAGTTGTCGTGCTGCGGGACCACGCGGCCGAGCCACTTCTTTACGAGGTCCGGATATTCGCGGATCGCCTCGCTGATCGAGAGGAAGATCACGCCCGCGCGCTTCAACTCCTCGCGGAAGGTGGTGGCGACCGAGACGCTGTCGAACACCGCGTCGACCGCGACCTTGCGCGCGCCTTCGACCCCGGCGAGGACCTTCTGCTCCTCAAGCGGGATGCCGAGCTTCTTGTAGACCGCGAGAATGTCGGGATCGACTTCGTCGAGGCTGGCGAGCTTGGGCTTGGCTTTGGGCGCAGCGTAATAGAACGCGTCCTGGTAATCGATCGGCGGGTAGCCGATCTCGGCCCAATCGGGCTCTTGCATCGTCAGCCAGTGGCGGAACGCCTTCAAACGCCAGTCGAGCATCCATTCGGGCTCGTTCTTCTTGGCGCTGATGAAGCGGACGGTGTCTTCGGAAAGGCCCTTGGGCGCGAACTCGGTCTCGATGTCGGCCGACCAGCCGTGCTCGTAGTCGGCGGCCTTGGCGGCGGCTTCGCGCGCGGCGCGGTCCTGGATTTCGACGTCGTCGCTCATGACAGAATCCTCGGCCGAGCCAAGTCGGTGAGCGGTATGTCTGCCAGCGCGCCGCGCAGCGCGGAGTTGACCACGCCCAAGTGCGGCTGGACTGTGCATGTGCCTTCGAGCGCGCAATCGTGCTTGCCGTGCTCGACGCAGGCCGTGAGCGCGATCGGCCCTTCGACGGCCTCGACGATATCGGCCAGCGTGATCGCCGCCGCCGGGCGCGCGAGCTGCAAGCCGCCGCCGGCGCCGCGCACCGAACGCAGCAGCCCTGCCCTGCCGAGCAGCGCGACGACCTTGTGCACGGTCGGCAGCGGCAGCCCGGTTTCCTCGGCCAGCTCTCCCGCCGACACGCGCGCGCCGCCGCAATGGCGCGCGGCGGCGCTCATTGTTACGACAGCATAATCGGCCATGCTCGACAGGCGCATTTCGCGTCGGTTTCCTAATTGGAGTGATTCGTTCCAATTCCACCTAGGAATCTGCGGTTAGGTTTCAATGAAAAATGACTGTTGCGAGTCGTTTGCATCAACCTCGGCGACACTGCCGCAAGCGCTCCCCCTTGAAGGGGAGGGTTGGGTGGGGGTGCTCGAGGCCAGCGTTGACGCGAGGCCTGCCGGCCACGCTCCCCACCCCTGCCCCTCCCCGCTGGGGAGGAGAGATTCGCTCGATGACTGCCTCGTAGCACTGCAATCGACAGCCGCCCGCGCCGCTGCCATACGGCGCGCCGATGCTCTATCGCCTGCTCCGCCCCGCGCTGTTCATGCTAGACGCCGAGCGGGCGCATGGACTGGCCTTGGTGGCGCTGAAGGTCCGCGGGCCTGGCGCCCCCCCCGCACCGGGACCGCTGGCGATCGAGGTCGCGGGCCTGGCCTTCCCCAACCCGCTCGGCATGGCGGCGGGGTTCGACAAGGACGGCGAGGTGCCCGACGCGCTGCTCGGGCTGGGTTTCGGGTTCGCCGAGGTCGGCTCGATCACCCCTCTGCCGCAGCCGGGCAATCCCAGGCCGCGCCTGTTCCGGCTCGAAGAAGACCGCGCGGTGATCAACCGCATGGGTTTCAACAATAGCGGCGCGGAGGCAGCAGCCGCGCGCCTCGCCGTACGCAAGCGGCAAGGCATCCTCGGCATAAATCTCGGCGCGAACAAGGATTCGCCTGACCGCATCGCCGACTACGTCACGATGACGCGAATCATGGCACCGCTGGCGAGCTATCTCGCGGTCAACATCTCGAGCCCGAACACCCCCGGCCTGCGCGCGTTGCAGGACGAAGCGGCGCTGACCGGGTTGCTCGACGCGGTGCTTGAGGCGCGGGGCAGCGACGGGCCGCCAGTGTTCTTGAAGGTCGCGCCCGATCTCGCACCGGCCGACATCGACGCCATTGCCCGCATCGCTCTGGACAAGAAGCTCGGCGCGCTGATTGTCTCAAACACGACGATTTCGCGCCCGCCGCTGAAGTCGCGTCATGCCGGAGAAGCGGGCGGCCTGTCGGGCGAACCGCTGAAGTCGCTCGCGCTCCGGCGGCTGCGCGATTTTCGCAAGGCGACCGGCGGCGCGCTGCCGCTGGTCGGCGTCGGCGGGATCGCCAGTGCCGAAGACGCGTGGGCGCGCATCCGTGCCGGGGCGAGCCTGGTGCAGCTCTATAGCGCAATGGTCTACGAAGGGCCTGGCATCGCCCGGCGGATCGTGCGCAGGATGGAAGCCCTGGTGCGTCGCGAGGGCTTCGCCTCGGTTGCGGAAGCGGTCGGCAGCGAATAGCAGGGCGGCGATGTCCTTGCGCAACCTGACGTTTCTCGCCGCGCCGCTGCTCCTTCTGCAGGGTTGCGCCACCGTTCCCGCCCAGGCTCCCGCCGCGCAAGCAGCGGCCGCGCCGGCCGAAGGCATCGTCTCCGCCGCCGACCCGCGCGCCGCGGCAGCCGGCGTTGAAATCCTCCGCGCCGGCGGCAACGCGACCGACGCGGCGATCGCGACGATGCTCGCGCTCAACGTCGTCGAGCCGCAGAACTCAGGGATAGGCGGCGGGCTGTTCTTCGTGCGCCACGACGGCAGGACCGGGGCGCTCGAAACCATCGACGGCCGCGAGACCGCGCCGAAGGCCGCGACGCCGCAATGGTTCTACGGCGCCGACGGCAAGCCGCTGCCTCCGCGCGAGGCCTACGTCGGCGGCAAGAGCGCCGGCGTGCCCGGCGCGGTCGCGGCGATGTGGGAAGCGCACCGGCGCCACGGCAAGCTGGCCTGGGCGCGCCTGTTCGACCCGGCGATCCATCTCGCGCGCGACGGATTCGTCGTGTCGCAGAGGCTGCACAACGGCCTCGCGCTGCAGGGCCGCCACGTCACCGGCTGGGCGAAGGAGACCTACCTGCCGAACGGCGAACCGGTTGCGACCGGATCGACGCTGCGCGTACCCGCGCTTGCCGACACGCTCGAAGCGCTGGCCAAGGACGGGGCGCAGGCGTTCTATCGCGGCGCCAACCCCAAACAGATCGCGCAGGCGCTCGACAGCGCCGAGACCAGCCCGTCGAACATGACGGCAGCCGAGATAGAGGGCTACCAAGCCAAGCAGCGCCCGCCGATCTGCGGCACTTACCGCGCCTACAAGATCTGCGGGATGGGCTCGCCCTCGTCGGGAGAAATCACCGTGCTGATGATCCTCAAGCAGCTCGAGCGCTTCGACATGGCCGGGATGGGCCGCCAGTCGCCGGTCGCCTGGCACGTGCTCGCCGAATCCGAGCGGCTCGCCTACGCCGATCGCGCGGCATACATCGCCGATCCCGATTTCGTCAGCGTGCCGGTCGCCGGGCTGCTCGATGCGAACTACCTCGCCCGGCGCTCGGCGCTGATCGACCCGCAGCACACGCTCGCCAGCTACGATCCGGGGCAACCGGCGGGCGCGCCGCCAAGGGTCAAGGCGGTGTTCAATCCCGACCAGGGGACCAGCGACCTGGCCGTGGCCGATGCCGCAGGAGATGTGGTCGAGGTCACCACCACGATCAACGGCTACTTCGGCTCGGGCGTCTCGGTCGGCGGCTACATGATCAACAACGAGATGCCCGATTTCGACAGCGTGCCGGCGAAGGACGGTTACTTCGTCGCCAACCGCGTCGAGGGCGGCAAGCGGCCGCGCAGCTCGATGGCGCCGACGGTCGTCTACGGCCCCGACGGCAAGGTCCGCGCGGCGCTCGGCGCGGCCGGAGGCGCGACGATCATCGCGCAGGTGGCCAAGGCGCTGGTCGGGATCATCGACTGGCACCTGAGCGCGCAGGACGCGATCGCGATGGGCCTGATTTACACGCCGACCAAGGGCGGCACGATCGAGGAAGGCACCGAGCTCACGGCGATGCTGCCGCAGCTGCAGGCGCTCGGCGAAACGCTCCGGGTGGGACCGCTCGGGCTCAAGGCCAACGCAATCGAATATGTGGGGGGCCGCTGGGTCGGCGCGGCGGACCCGCGCAGCGAAGGCGTGGCGATGGACGTGGGCGGCCATGTCACGACCATCCAGCGCCGCGCCAACGACCTCAACGGGGCGCACGAATAGCGCTCCTTGCCGCCGCCCCCGCACGGCCCTAATCCCTTTGGCGGGAGGGAGAGTGGACCGCCGTGCAGATCGCCGATTTCGACGCTTCGAAGAGCCTAGTCGAGCTGTTCCTCAAGCGCGCCGATGAGCTGGCCGACAAGCCGTTCCTGACGGCGAAGCGCGACGGCGAATGGCGCTCGATCAGCTGGCGCGAAGCGGCCGAGCAGGTCTGCCTGCTCGCCGAATCGCTCCGCCGGCTCGGCCTCGAGGATGGCGACCGGGTCGTGCTCGTCTCGGAGAACCGCCCCGAATGGGCGCTGGCCGACCTCGCGATCATGGCCGCCGGGTGCATCACCACGCCCGCCTACATCACCAACACCGAGCGCGACCACGCGCACGTGCTCGAAAACTCAGGCGCGAAGGCGGTGATCGTATCTGACCGCAAGCTCGCCCGAGCGCTGCTGCCGGCGGTGATCAGAACCGGCGGGGCCGAGCACGCGATCGGCATCGAGCCGCTGCGCAACGTGCAGGGCAATTTCGCCACCCACACCTGGACCGACCTGCTTCAGGGCAATGCCGCTGCCGCGCGCCAGGCGGTCGACGCGCGCATCGCCGGGATCGCCCGGCACGACCCGGCGTGCATCATATATACCAGCGGCACCAGCGGCGCCCCGCGTGGGGTGCTGCTCTCGCACGGGGCGATCCTGCGCAATGTCGCCGGCGCGGCCGAAGTGCTCGCCGGCGATTTCGGCTGGGACGACGAGCGCTTCCTCTCGTTCCTGCCGCTGAGCCACGCGCTCGAGCACACCGCCGGCCTCTACCTGCCGATCGGGCTTGGGGCGAACATCTGGTACGCCGAAGGCCTCGACAAGCTCGCAGCCAATCTCGAGGAATGCCGCCCGACCTTCATGATTGTCGTCCCGCGGCTGTTCGAGATGCTCCGCGGGCGAATCGTCAAGCAAGTCGAAAAGCAGGGCAAGGTGGCCAATTTCCTGCTCGACCGGGCGCTGTCGCTGGCCGAACGCGAGGGGACCGGGCAGCGCCGCCGCCTGGCCGACTGGCCGATCGAGCGGCTCCTCGACCTGACGCTTCGCCCAAAGATTCGCGGCCGCTTCGGCGGCCACATCAAGGCGCTCATCTCGGGCGGTGCACCGCTCAATCCCGAAGTCGGTGCGTTCTTTCACTCGCTCGGCCTAGTCATGGCGCAAGGCTACGGCCAGACCGAAAGCGCGCCGATCGTCAGCGTCAATTTTCCATCGTCGGGCATCAAGCTCGACACCGTCGGGCCGCCGCTGCGCGGGGTGGAGGTGAAGATCGCCGACGACGGCGAGATCCTCGTGCGCGGCGAGCTGGTCATGCTCGGTTACTGGCGCAACGAGGAAGAGACCGCAAAGACGATCGTCGACGGTTGGCTGCACACCGGCGACGTCGGCCATCTCGACGAGCGCGGACGGATCCTGATCACCGACCGCAAGAAGGACATCATCGTCAACGACAAGGGCGACAACATCGCCCCGCAGAAGCTCGAAGGCATGCTCAGCCTCCAGCCAGAGATCGCCCAGGCGATGGTCAGCGGCGACAAGCGGCCCTACGTCGTCGCGCTGATCGTGTCCGACGCCGAATGGGCGTGCGACTGGGCGCAGGCGAACGGCGAAGTTTTCGATTTGGCTGCTCTGCAGCAGCTTCCCGCCTATCGCGCGGCAATCCGCGCGGCAATCGACCGGGTCAACCAGGACTTGTCGGTGACCGAAAAGATCCGCCAGTTCACCTTCGCCGACGAGCCGTTCGGCATCGACAACGCGATGATGACGCCGAGCCTGAAGATTCGCCGCGGCCCGATCAGGGAACGCTACGGTGAGCGGCTCGCCGCGCTGTACAAGGATTAGGCGGCTTCGGCCTCGACCCGCTCGGGATAGAAGCACGGTTCGCGGTCGGACCAGCCGGGCGCGGTGGCGGCGGCTTCGCTGAGCGATTGCAGCAGCACCTTGCGCCGCGCGGGACGGATTTGCGGCAGCGCCGCGGCGGCGCAAAACGCCGCCGGCAGCCACGGCCGCACGCGCGCGCCGAACAGCCGCTCGTAGAGAAAGCGATAGGCCGAAAAGCTCTCGAGCTGCTCGAGCGCGAGATCCTGCGCAGTGACCCTGAGCAGCGGGCCCATGAACGTGTCGAGCCCGTCGATCGAGGTCTCGCAGGGAATGTCGTCGCGCAACGCCTTGAGTTCGCGATAGGCGAGGTACTGGCCGCGGATGGCGCCGTCTCTGCCGCCCGTACCCCACGCCTTGAAGGCATCGCCCCGGCCAAGCCCGATATCGAGGCTGCGCTCGATGAACAGCTGCTCGCTTTCCGAGAAGCTGGCGAACTCGCGCAGCTCGGCAATGGTCAGCGATGCAGTCCCGGCCTTGGCCATGGATTATCCCCGTGTGGTTCGGGGGCGAATTTCACCGACTTTGGTTAGCGTCGGGTAAACGAGCCGGAAAAAATCGCGCCGGACGGCCGTGGCGCATGGCTGTGGCGTTCGCCTCGCGCCCAGGGCGGCCTTAACGGGTGCGCGAAGGGATCAGATCAGGCCCGCGAGCGGACTGCTAGGGTCGGCGTACTTGCGGGTACCCATGCGCCCGGCGCGATAGGCTTCGCGGCCGGCTTCGACCGCCAGCTTCATCGCCCGGGCCATGCGGATCGGGTCCTTGGCTTCGGCGATCGCGGTATTCATCAGCACGCCGTCGCAGCCAAGCTCCATCGCCACCGCCGCGTCGCTCGCCGTGCCGACGCCGGCGTCGACCAGCACCGGCACCCTGGCGCCCTCGACGATCAGACGGATCGTCACGCGGTTCTGGATGCCGAGCCCGCTGCCGATCGGCGCGCCGAGCGGCATGATCGCCACCGCACCAGCGTCCTCGAGCTGCTTGGCGCCGATCGGGTCGTCGACGCAGTAGACCATTGGCTTGAATCCTTCGCCCGCGAGCACTTCGGTCGCCTTCAAGGTTTCCCGCATGTCGGGATAGAGCGTGCGCGCCTCGCCGAGCACCTCGAGTTTGACCAGCTCCCAGCCGCCCGCTTCGCGCGCGAGCCGCAGCGTGCGGATCGCTTCGTCGGCGGTGAAGCAGCCGGCGGTGTTGGGCAGGTAGGTGATACGCTTGGGATCGATGAAGTCCATCAGCAACGGCTGGCCCGGGTCCGACACGTTGACCCGGCGCACCGCCACCGTAACGATCTCCGCACCGCTCGCCTCGACCGCGGCGGCATTCTCGGCGAAATCCCTGTACTTGCCGGTGCCGACAATCAGCCGCGAGCGGAAGGTCTGCCCGGCAACGCTCCAGGAGTCTTCGTCTACCCTGGCCGAATGGTCGCCCCCTCCGACGAAGGTGACGATCTCGAGCACGTCGCCGTCGGCGAGCGGCGCCTCGGCCAGCGTCGATCGCGGGACGATCACGCCGTTGCGTTCGACCGCGACCTTCTCAGGCTTCAGTTCGAGCTCATGGACCAGCGCAGCGATCGTCGCGGCCGAGCTCTTGCGCGGTTCGCCATTGACGGTGAGAGCAAGCGTAGCGGTCATCCGCCCCGCGATAGCGCCTGTTACGGGTGGCGCAAGTTGCAGCTGTGCAGGTGGCGCACGTTGAGGACGTGGGCGCAGGCAACCAGCGCCACGCCGATGATCGTCAGCACCGCTTCCTCTATCTCGCGCGGCGCGGCCATCGCCCCGCCCATGAAGGTCAGGCCCATCATCACGATGACGAACGGCGCCGGCCGGCGGTGGCGCAGCGCGCCGAGGCCGATGGCCACGCCGGCGACCAGCATCGCCAGCACTAGCCCGACGCGGTGAATCGCCGGATTGAGCAGCACCGAACCGCCGAGCCCGAGCCCGGCGACCAGCACCAGCGTCCCCACGCAATGGACTGCGCACAGCACCGAAAGCGTCAGGCCCACCCGGTCGAGCCGGCTGCGAATCCATGAGAGCGACGAGGTCATGCGCGACCATGTATGTGACGGTGTAACGTGACGCAAGGGCAGCCTCAGGTAATTTTCGCGCGAAGCAAAACGGCACTCATCGCACGGCGCTTGCGATTCACTGCGCCCTCGCGCAGAGGCTGTCGGATGGTCGCGATCGCGGAGGACAGGGCTTCGGGACGGGTCGGCGAGCGCGGGGACACCCGCCCGCGGGCAATTGCGCGCTGGCTGTTCATGGTCGCGGCGCTGATCGTGGCGATGGTCGTGGTCGGCGGCATCACCCGGCTGACCGAGTCCGGGCTGTCGATCACGCGCTGGAACCCGATTACCGGCACGCTTCCGCCGCTCAACCCGGCCCAGTGGCAAGCCGAGTTCAATCATTACCGGCAGATCGACCAGTATGCCGCGATCCACGCCGGGATGACGCTCGACCAGTTCAAGGGCATCTTCTTCTGGGAGTATTCCCACCGCCTGCTCGGGCGGCTGATCGGCCTCGCCTTCTTGGTCCCGCTGGTGTGGTTCTGGCTCCGCCGCGCCATCCCGGCCGGTTACCACTGGCGGCTGGTCGCGCTGCTCGCGCTCGGTGGTCTGCAAGGTGTGTTCGGCTGGCTGATGGTCCGCTCGGGCCTGCAGCCGGGCATGGTCGAGGTGGCGCCGGGCTGGCTGGCGACGCATCTGCTCACCGCGCTGTTCACGATGGCGGCGATCCTGTGGACCGCGCTCGACTTGCTGGCACTCGAGGCGAACCTGGCGTCGCGCCCCGCCCGGTTGACCGGCTTCGGCGCGATCGCCGGGGCGGTGCTGGCGGTTCAACTGCTTTACGGCGCGCTGATGGCGGGATTGCGCGCGGGCCTAGTCACCAACGAGTGGCCGCTGATGAACGGCGCGGTCTGGCCCGGCCCGACGCAGAGCGGCGAGAGCCTCGGCCACAATCTGTTCGCCGACCCGGCGATCGTCCACTTCATCCATCGCTGGTGGGCATGGGTGACGGTTGCCGCGCTGGTCTGGCTGGCGCGCAAGGTGCGCAAGAGCGCGCGGCCGGCCTCGGTTGCAATCCATATCGCGTTCGGCACGCAAGTCATCCTGGGCGTGGCCGTGGTCATGGCCGGGGTGCCGATTTGGCTCGCCGCGCTGCACCAGCTGGTCGGCGCGCTGCTGGTCGCGGCAACCGCCTGGGGTGTCCACGCGCTGGGAAGGCGCGCATGAGCGCGGCGCTGATCTGGTGCCCGTTCGAGAGCGAGGACGCCGCCGCCAAGGTCGCCTCGCAGCTGCTCGACGAGGGCCTGATCGCCTGCGCCAACCTTATCCCGGACGTCCGTTCGCTCTACGTCTGGCGGGGCGAGCGCGGCGAAGCGCGCGAATGCGGCGCGCTGTTCAAGACCGAGGCCGGTCTGCTCGACAAGGCCGTCGCTCGGCTCGCGGCAATCCATCCCTACGACACGCCGGCGATCGCCGGATGGCGTGCCGACGCCACCCCGCCGGTGACGGCGGCGTGGCTCGGCGAGCTTGTCTGATGGCGCGGGCGGGGGATGGGCCTGACTGACGCGACAGGCGGACGGTATTATTTTACCTCTCAGCAAACCCGCGGAAAAGCTTGACTTCGCGCCCCTCCCCGCACAAATGCGCCGCTCCGCGCCGGCTGGAATCGCCGCCGCGCACCCGTTTCAGCAACTAAGGTACACAGAGCCATGAAGGCGCTCAGCAAGCAGACCCGGTCGATCAAACCGGCCGAGGTCGAAAAGAATTGGCACCTGATCGACGCCGACGGCCTGGTCGTCGGCCGTCTCGCGGTGATCGTCGCCAACCTCCTGCGCGGCAAGCATAAGCCGAGCTTCACCCCGCACGTCGATTGCGGCGACCATGTCGTCGTGATCAACGCCGGCAAGGTGCGCTTCACCGGCAACAAGCTGCAGGACAAGCACTACTACAAGCACACAGGCTATGCCGGCGGCATCAAGGATGTCACCGCGGCCAAGGTGCTCGACGGGCGCTTCCCCGAACGCGTGCTCGAGAAGGCGGTCGAGCGGATGATCCCGCGCGGCCCCCTCGGCCGCGCGCAGATGCGCGCGCTGCACCTCTACGCCGGCACCGAGCACCCGCACGGCGGCACCCAGCCGCGGCCGCTCGACGTCGCTTCAATGAACCGCAAGAACAGGGTTGCCAAGTAATGGCCGACGAACAGAACACCGTCTCCGATCTCGCCGATCTGAAGAACCTCGCCGCCGGCGCCGCTCCGGCCGCCGAACCGGCTGCCGCCGGCGGAGAAGCCCCCGCCGCGCCGCCCGTGCGCACCGGCCCCGCCGCCGTGCTGCGCGAGAAGGAAGTCGACGCGCAGGGCCGCGCCTACGCCACCGGCCGCCGCAAGGACGCGGTCGCCCGCGTTTGGCTCAAGCCCGGCACCGGAAAGATCGTCGTCAACGGCCGCGATCAGGAAGTCTATTTCGCCCGTCCGACGCTGCGCCTGGTGATCAACCAGGTGTTCGACGTAGCCGAGCGCGCCGGACAGTACGACATCGTCGCGACCGTCAAGGGCGGCGGGCTCTCCGGTCAGGCCGGTGCCGTTCGTCACGGCATCTCGCAGGCGCTCGCCAAGTTCGAGCCCGAGCTGCGCAGCGCGGTCAAGGCCGCCGGTTTCCTCACCCGCGATCCCCGCGTGGTCGAGCGCAAGAAGTACGGCCGCGCCAAGGCCCGCCGCAGCTTCCAGTTCTCGAAGCGCTAAGCGCGTCTCTTACCGAACAAGCGAAGGGCGGTCCCGTGGGACCGCCCTTTTAGTTTGGCGATCGGTAGCCGCCGCTGGCGATAGGGTTTAGGGTCGGACAGTCTCACGGCCAGGAGCCCGGCTGATGGTTCGCGTTGTCGCCATCGATCACCTCGCCATTCGCGTGTCCGACCTCGCGCGCTCGAAGCGGTTCTACGACCGCCTGCTGACCTTCATGGGCTTCGAGCGCGAATGGGAATTCGGCGAAGTCGTCGGCTGGAACAACTGGACCACGATGTTCTGGATCACGCAGGCCGATGCGGAAGGGTTGCGCCATCCGCACCGCACCGGCAACATCGGCTTCCATCACTACGCCTTCGAGCTTGAAAGCGCCGCGCAGGTCGACGAGCTCCACGCTTTCCTTCTCGCCGAAGGCGTTGAAATCCTCGACCCGCCGGCCGCCTACCCGAGTTACGGCAAGGGCTATTATGCCGTGTTCTTTCTCGACCCCGACGGCCTCAAGCTCGAGGCGATGCACTTCGTCGAGAAAGATGAACGCCGCGCGCGGATGGCGCGCGGGGGCGCGCCCTGAGCGATCGCTCGGGCTCAATGCACGGGCGGATCGACCTGCGGGACGGTGGCGACCGGCGCGACCGGTTCGTCGGGCTCGCGCGGGGGCATTGCGTCTTCGGGTACTTCGGGGACCTGCATCGCCTTGGTCGGCACGTCGGCGATGCTGCGCACGCGGACGTCGAGCGCCGCGCCGTCCCAGGTGATCTCGTTGAAACTTTGCGGGGTCGAGCGAATGCGCTGCGACAGGGTGCCGGCGCCGATCATTCGTACCGGACCAGCGGGCGTCTGACTGACGATGTCGAAAGCATCGTGGACATGGCCGCTGAGCGTCGCCAGCACGCCGCGCTTGGCCAGCTCCGCAAGCGCGCGGTCGCCGCCCTTGGTCCATGCCTTGCCGTGCGTGCCCACCTCGACCAGCGGATGGTGGCAGGCGACCAGCACCCCGGTGCCGTGCGGCAGCCGATCGATCATCGCCAGTGTCTGCTCGAGCGCGCGCTCGGTTACCCAGCCGTGTGACCACGGCCAGCGCGGCTGCCAGCGGCGCACAGTCTTGAGCGGGACGATCGCGAGGCCGGGCAAGTCGAGCTTGCGTTCGACCAGCGCTTCGATCGCGTGGAAGCGGCGGTAGGGCGCGGTGAAGCGCTCGATCAGGTTGAAATAAGGCAAGTCGTGGTTGCCGACTTCGACCGTCACCGGGGCGTCGAGCGAGCGGATCCAGCTGCACGCGGCGGCGAACTCGCGGTGGCGCGCGCGCATCGTCAAGTCGCCGGTGATGGCGACTGCCGCAGGGCGTTTCTCGGCGATTTCCTGCACCACCCATTCGAGCGCGCGGTCGTCCTCGAGCCCGAAGTGAATATCGGAAATGTGGAACAGGAGCGTCTTATCGGCCATCGGCCCGGGTCGCTAGCAGGTCGACCGCGCACGGGACTAGCCAGAATTCCTCTTCTTCGGGCGCTTCGGCGCGTTTGCCGTCGATCAGGATGCCGAAGGGCGCGTTTGCGGAGCTGGCGAGGGTCACCTGTCCGACCAGCGCGAGCTCGTCGTGCGACCCCTCGCGGAAGCGGTAGCGCAACAGGGCCCAACTCCCCTCGAGGAATTCTCCCGCGGTTTCGGCGCCGAAGCCGCACACGCGAATGCCCTCGTCGGTGGGGGTCAGCATGACTAGCGGATATCCTTCCGCGCGGCCGACCTCAGGTGCGCGGCAGGCGATGCCCGGCGTGCCAAAGGTCTCGCCGAGCGCCTGCGCGGCACTGCCGGCAACCGCGAGCACGTCGGCTTCACGCATCGCCTCGCGCACTTCGTACCAGCGCGTGCCGGGACCCGCGAGCGAGTCGACCAACGCCGTTCCCGCCCGGCAGGCGATTACGCCGGGGCGCATCGGGGTCGCTCGGCCGGCGGCGGCGAGCCGGATGACTTCGCCCGCTTGCTGCTCGCCGTGGAGCAGGTGGTACAACAGGTTCATCGTGCCGCCGGGCAGCACCAGGACCGCGCCGCCCCAGCCGGCGAGCCCGTTCACCAGCGCATTGACCGTCCCGTCTCCGGCGAACACGGCAACCAGGCCGATGCCCGCGCCATCGAGCTCCGCGGCGATCGGTAACGGTTGCTCGGGGAAACGGACGATCCGCGCGAGCGCGAGCCCGGCGCCGACGCAGCTGCGCTCCAGGGTCGCGATCGATTTCTCGTCATTGCTGCCGCTGGCGTCGTTCACCACCAGCCAGATCCGCTGCGCTCCCGTCATCCCGACACAGCGCTCGGCCGCACGTGCGGTTCCGGTCTTAGACCTA
Organism: Croceibacterium sp.; assembly: GCA_035470785.1. Lineage (GTDB taxonomy): Bacteria > Pseudomonadota > Alphaproteobacteria > Sphingomonadales > Sphingomonadaceae > Croceibacterium_B. Next base: position 22,767 of record DATIQN010000054.1, read on the forward strand.
TACCCGCCGCGTAAGGATGAGCCACGCCGCGAGAGCGTTGAGCGCGGTGTAGCCGGCGTAGACCCACGCCCAGCCCGGATTGCCCGTTCCGGCCAGGAGCATCGCGCCGAGCAGCAGGAGGAATTCGACCACCAGGCTGCCGCGCCCGTCGAGAATGTGCACAAACCGCGGCATGCGTCCGAGCAGCGGGTGGCCGCTTTC
>DATIQN010000055.1:0-63518 GCA_035470785.1 Croceibacterium sp.
TTCGATAGGCGACAAACGTGCGAGAGGCCGCGCCATTGCCGTTCTCCATACAATCCACCATACAAATTTATCGCGGATTGGCGTGGATTGCAATGGATCGTTATGAACCTATTTCGGCTGTCAGATCATCGAGATGGACCGCAACCATATGAATTAACGTATTTGTTATGGACCGTTGCGGACGGTCATGGATCATTATGGATGCGTCGGAAACCAAAGCTATTGCGGACTCCGTCTCCGCCACTTCCTGCCCGATTTTGATCGCAGCCGTTCATGACGGCACACGGTACCCCCTACGGGGACCGGTGGGTAATCGTTGCGGTTCACCGCCGCCGTTCGGACGCGATCTTCGGCTCCGGGGAATCAGGCTCGGACGCCACCCCGCTAGCCTTGCGTTCTGCCCGGAGTTCGCTAGCCCCACCCGATGGACCTTGACGACTTGCTCCGACGCTACTTCGGTAGCTCGGATCTCTCTTTGATGACGCCGTCGACGCAGGCGGCCGGCGTCGAACACATCCTGGTCGATCTCGGCCTCGAACGAGATGCGGGAAAGCGGTTCGCTTTGTGGTCGGTGCTTTATTTGCTCGGGGCGGCGCCCGACCTCGACGTCGCCTTCAAGGACGAAGCCGATCGCAAGGCTGCGCGCAACTTCATGGACCTGCTGGCGGCCGCTGAGCGTGACCAGGGCCCGTAGCCATGCAGCTACGCAATTTCGACGTCGACGCGTTTCTTCGCGATACCTGGCAGAAAAAGCCCCTTCTGATCAGGAGCGCCTTTGAAGGGTGGGCCAATCCGCTTGAACCAGATGAGCTCGCAGGCCTTGCTTGCGAACCAGGCGTCGAATCAAGGCTGGTCATGCGTTCGCCAGATAGCTGGAAAGTCGAACATGGCCCGTTTTCCGAAACTCGCTTCAGCGAAATCGGCAGCGAGCCCTGGGCGCTGCTGGTCCAGGCCGTCGATCACCACGCTCCGGAAGTTGCCGCTCTGCTGACGCCGTTCCGCTTCATACCCAACTGGCGGGTGGACGACATAATGGTCAGCTATGCGGTCGACGGCGGCGGCGTGGGGGCGCACTTCGACAACTACGATGTGTTCCTGGTGCAGGGTCTGGGCAAGCGGCGGTGGCAGATCGGCGCGCGCTGCGATCATGCCGTGGAGCTCTTGCCGCACGATGATTTGCGCCTTCTCGCGGATTTCGAGCCAACCGACGAATGGATCCTGGGGCCGGGTGACATCCTCTATGTTCCACCGGGCGTCGCGCACAACGGCATCGCTGTCGGCGACGACTGCATGACCTATTCGGTCGGCTTTCGTGCTCCGTCGCGGAGCGAGCTGATCGCCCACTGGGCCGACCACCTGATTTCCGAGCTCGATGATGACGATCGCTACGCTGACCCCGAACTGAAACCACAGGACAATCCCGGTGAAATTTCCGCCGACGCTGTCGCCCGCCTGCAGGGCATGATCGCCGAACGCATGCTCGACCGGGATGAATTCGCGCGCTGGTTAGGGCGTTACACCACGGCGCCGAAGAATGAGGAAAAGGATTGGCGCCCCGAACAGCCGGTCGGAATGGAAGACTTGCGCTCGCGCATCGCGTCAGGGAGTCCGCTGCTGCGCAATCCCGCCAGCCGCTTCTCGTTCATCCGGGACGAGAAGGGCCGGGTGATCTTGTTCGTCGACGGGTGTTCGCATGACTGTTCCGGCCCGGCCGGCAACTTTGCACAACAACTCTGCGCCCATGACCACATGGTCATTGCCCGCAATTTGCTGGATTCAGAAGAAGGACTCGCGCTGGTTTCGGATCTGCTGGGACAGGGCAGCGTGGCGTTCCAACCGGGCGACTGACCTCATTGTCAGCGTTGCGAAAGCACCGCAGGAACTTGTCGCCATTCTCCGGGCTCGATCTCGTCCAGGGTCCATTCCCCGATCGACCAGCGCACGAGCCGAAGAGTCGGATATCCCACGGCAGCGGTCATCCTGCGCACCTGCCGGTTTCGCCCTTCGCTGATGGTCAGCTTGAGCCAGCCGTCCGGCACGGACTTGCGATAGCGGATCGGAGGGTCGCGGGGCCATATTGCGGGATCGGGCAACCGCTCGACCTTGGCCGGGCGCGTGAGGCCGTCCTTGAGCTGCACCCCTTGGCGCAGGCGCTCGAGAGAAGCTTCGTCCGCTTCGCCTTCGACCTGGACCAGATATGACTTGGGCAGATTGAACCGGGGATTCGCGATTTGCGCCTGCAACCGGCCGTCGTCGGTCAGCACGAGCAGGCCTTCGCTGTCGAAATCGAGCCTGCCCGCCGGATAGACACCTGGAAAGTCGACGAAATCAGCCAGAGTCGGGCGCGCCGGCCCCGCTCGCTCGTCGGTAAACTGCGAAAGTACGCCGAAGGGCTTGTTGAAGAGGATCAGCGAAGCCACGCGTATCACTCGTCGGCGAGAGCGGGCCGCGGGATACGCTTGCCCTTGGTGCGGCTAGTGAGGTGATACTGCCGGCAGCGATCGCACCGATAATGCCTGAGCGACACGGTCGTCGTACGCGCGGCTTCGATTGCTTCGCCGCTCGCTGCGAACCGCCTCTTCCGCGCACAAACGCTCAGCCGCGTACGCACTCGCTAGGCCAGTTGTCGTTCGAGGCTGGGAGCGCCCTCCAGCCTTACCGTGATGGATCTGATCGTGATCATGAGCGTCCGCTATCAGGTGCAGAGGCGTGACCCAACAACGGAATGGCCGTTTGCCCCGCCAAGAAGTCTCCTGCTGGCAAGCGCTGCTCCCTCCGACAGGGCTCGAAGCTTGCCCCAGGCGATCTGGGGGTGGCAACGCAGGCCCAGCCCGCAATCGGTTGAAGCTATGACATTCTCTGGTCCGACCAGAGCTGCGAAGCGCTCGATGCGACTTGCGACGAGTTCGGGATGTTCGATCAATCGCGTGGCGTGGCTCACTACGCCAGGCGCCAATATCTTGCCTTCCGGCAGGCTTACATGCTGCCAGATTCCCACTTCGTGTTCGTGCCGGGCATTGGCGGCCTCGAAGAGGTAGGTTTGGGCCTTAACCTTGAGGAGAATGTCAATGACATCCTTGAGAGGAAGGTCATGGGAATGCGGCCCGTGCCAGCTCCCCCAGCACAAGTGATAGCGGACCTGCTCTTCGGGAACGTTGCGCAGAGCGTGATTCAACGCCTCGACCCGGACTTCGCAATAGCGGCGATATGCTTCAATGCCCATTTCGATGCCGATCCGGTCCCATAGGCCGGCCAGCCACGCGTCATCGACCTGCAGCTGCAGGCCCGCCGCCGCGATGGCCTCGTACTCGTGGCGCATCGCTTCCGCGATCGCGAACACGAACGCCTCATCGTCCTCGTAATGCCTGTTTGTTCGGCCCACCTCGATACTTGAGGGCGCGGTCGATGTTAGAAACGCATCGGCTGCCGGCGTCTCGCCCAACGCAGTCAGAAACGTCTGGATCTCCCTATCGAGGAGGTCCTGCCCAACGTACTCGATCGGACCGCTGCAGGCCCAATCCCGTCGGACGTTGCTTTCAGTTCCTTGGGTCGCGGCAGTACCGCTCTCCTCAAACAGCGTGCCGTTGCCGATCGCAGCCTGATAGAATTCGGAGTATTCCTGCCAATCGGCACTGGCAAACATCAGGTTGGCCGTCGTCGCCGATCGTTCCTCAGGCTCAAAACCAGTGAGACGAGAAACGACGAACTCGACCCAGTTTCCCCCCTTGGTGAGTTCGCCTTCGTTCACGAAGTCGACCCCTGCTTCCTTCTGGCGAGCGACGACTTCGCGAGCAGCCTCGTCGAGCCGTGCCTGGTCGATGTCCGTGTGACCCCAGACGTCAGCGGGCGCTGGAAGAGCGCCGACATGAGTGACGAGTATGTGGTCAATGCTGCGGCGCATTCGAGTTCTCCCTTGGAGCAAGAAAATTAGCACATAGTGTTGCGGTGGTGACAGGGGCTGACAGACCGCAATCAAGATTTTGGCTTTAGGGTCAATCTTAGGGAAGCCGCGCAGATCGTGCGCTTGTCACCTCGACTGCGTGCGCTTACTTCTTGCCCCTCCGTCTCCGCCATTTCGCATTTGACGGCCAGAACACATGCCATCACGCAGCGCCGGAGTTCTCCTTTACAGGCTTGCTCCCGTGCTCGAGGTTCTGCTGGTGCATCCGGGCGGGCCTTATTGGCGACGCAAGGATCGCGGGGCGTGGCAGATTCCCAAAGGCGCGATAGACCCGGCGGAAGAGCCTGATGTCGCAGCCCGCCGCGAGGCCGCCGAAGAGATCGGCGTCAGGCTGGTGGGAGAGCTTCTGGCGCTCGGCGAAGTTCGCCAGGCCGGCGGCAAGCAGGTGGTGGCCTTCGCCGCCCGGCAGGACTTCGATCCGGCCAAGCTCGTGAGCAATACCTTCGAGTTCGAATGGCCGCCCCGGAGCGCGAAGAGATTCGCCTTTCCCGAGGTCGATGCTGCGCGCTGGATGAGCATTCCCGAAGCCCGCGAGATGATGCTTCCCAGTCAGCTGCCGCTGCTCGACCGGCTGCTCGAGGCCCTGGGCGAAGCGAAGCGTTGATTTTGTCCGCCCTCTGCTCAACACTGTGCGTCAAGGGAATGAGGAGCCGCCAATGGCCAGCGTGATCGAGCCGACCGCCCAAACCCAGCAAGTCCAGCAAGGCACCGCCTACGGTCGTCCGGCACAGCAGCCCGAGGCCGCGCTGACGCAAGTGGGTCAAGGCACGCCAATGGGTGAGCTGATGCGCCGTTACTGGCAGCCCGTGCTCGCCTCAAAGAATGTGACCACGCGTCCGCGCGAGGTACGCATCCTGGGCGAAGACCTGATCGTCTTTCGCGACGGCGAAGGACGCCCGGGGCTGCTCTATCCGCGCTGCATGCACCGCGGCACCAGTCTGTTCTGGGGCCATGTCGAGCGCGACGGCCTGCGCTGCTGCTATCACGGGTGGAAGTTCGACGTCGAAGGCAACTGCATCGAACAGCCTTGCGAGCCCAATCCCTACCTGTGCCGGCCAGAACACCGCCAGCCGTGGTATCCGGTGCGCGAGCGCTATGGCCTGGTGTGGGCCTACATGGGCCCGCCCGAAAAGATGCCGGTACTGCCGCGGTTCGATGCCCTTGAGCCGCTTGAGGACGGCGAGGATTACCTGGCTTTTGACAACTCGCTCGGCTCGCACGGCGACATGAACGGTCCAGACGTCGTGCCGTACAGCTGGCTGCACATGAACGACAACGTGATGGACCCCTTCCACGTCCAGGTGCTGCACACGACCTTCAGCGGCACGCAGTTCGTGCGCGAATTCGCGGTCATGCCGACGGTCGAGTTCGAGGAGATCGAGGCCGGAGTGATCTACAAGGCGCACCGCGACCTTGAAGATGGCCGCCACGTCAATCGCGTGTCGACCTGGATCATGCCCAACGTGATGTGCGTGCCCGACGTGGCGATGCGCCCCGGGCGCCCCAACGGGATCGGTTTCTCGGTCCCGGTCGACGATGCCCACAGCCGCATCCTGATGACCATGCGCACGCCGATGTCGCGCGACGGCCGCCGGCCAATGCGCGGGCTCGAGGCCGAGAGCTTCAGGCCGTGGTCGCAGCGAACCATCGAGGAACGGCAGGACCAACCCGGCGACTACGAAGCGCAGGCAGGCCAGGGCGCGATCTCGCTGCACACCGAGGAGCACCTGGTGACCTCTGACAAGGGCATCGCGATGCAGCGACGCGCGTTGCGGCGGGCGATGGAAACGGTTGCGGCCGGCGGCGATCCGCCGGGCGTCGCGTTCGAAGAGGCCGAGGCGACAATCCACTTGCCGTCGGGTAATTACTACAGCGGCTGACCGGCTTCCGCCGTCCGCAGAAGAGGCGTCAAGCGAACCCCCAAGCCGGGTAACTGCCGTTTAACCATCTCGGGCCATAAGGTGAGGCTGTTAGGGACCCAAGCCTGATGGATGATCTGCTTGCCGAATTCGTAGCCGAATCGCGCGACATGCTCGAAGCGCTGTCGGGCGAGATCGTGGCGTGGGAGGCTGACCCGGCGGACCGCGCGCGGCTCGACGCAATCTTCCGCTTCGTTCACACCGTCAAAGGCAATTGCGGCTTCTTCGAATTCCCGCGGCTCGAGGCTTTGAGCCACGCCGCCGAGGATGCGCTCGCCGATGTGCGCGCCGGGCGCCGCCAAGCGGACCAGGGACTGGTCACCTCAGTGCTCGCCGTGATCGACCGCATCGCCGAAATCGTCGCCACCATCGGCGACGGCCGCGAACAGGCCGATTCAGACGATGCTCCCCTGATCGCCGCGCTCGACGGCAGTACCGACGATGGCGCGGCCGCCCCCGCAACCGCCGCGTCGAGCCCTGCCCAACGGCGCCAGTCGGCGACACCGCGAACGATTCGCCTGCCGGTCGACCTGCTCGATCGCGTGATGAGCGGGGTGTCCGACATGGCGGTGGCGCGCAACGACCTCGCCCGCCGGCTTGCCCAGCACGACGGCGAAACCGGGCTCGAGGCGCCGTTCAATCGCTTGTCCGCGATCCTCGCCGACTTGCGCGAGGCGATTACCCGCATCCGCATGCAGCGCATCGAGACGCTGTTCTCCGGCTTCCCGCGGATGGTCCGCGACCTGTCGCACGAACTCGGCAAGCAGGTGATGGTCGAGATCGAGAGCGGCGACGTCGAGATCGACCGGGAGATGATCGAGGTCGTGCGCGATCCGCTCGTCCACCTGATCCGCAACGCCGTCGACCACGGCATCGAAACGCCGGCCGAGCGTCAGGCCGCCGGCAAGCGCGAGATCGGCATGCTGCAGATTTCCGCCCGCCAGACCGGCAGCGAAATCCGCATCGGAATTGTCGACGACGGCAAGGGCATCGACGGCGACAAGCTTGTCGAGAAGGCCATCACAGCCGGAATCCTCACCGCCGACGAGGCGAAGCTCCTTACCATGCGCGAACGCAACGCGCTGATCTGCGAGCCCGGCCTCAGCACCGCCAAGGAAGTCACTTCGGTCTCCGGCCGCGGAGTCGGCATGGACGTAGTCCGGGCCAATATCGAGAAGATCGGCGGCTCGCTGCTGATCGACAGCACGCCGGGATCGGGCACCCGGATGATGCTCAATGTACCGCTGACGCTCAGCATCGTCCCGTCGCTGACGATCGGCGTCGGCCGGCAGACCTTCGCCATCCCGCGCAGCTATGTCGAAGAGATCGTCCGTGCGTCGAGCGAGGAAATGGACAGGGCGCTGATCGGCGGCCGCGAATTCATCACCGTGCGGGGGCAGCGTATCGCCTGCGTCGGGCTCGACGAGATCCTTGGAGTGGAATCGACCTGTCCGCGCGAGGCGCGGCTTTACGTCCTCATCCGCCTCGTCGGCGGCGACTTGTTCGGCCTCGCGGTCGACGCGATCCACAATCACGAAGAGCTGGTGGTGAAGCCCATAGCGCCCGTGCTGATGGCCTGCGGCTTCTATGTCGGCACGACCCAGCTCGACGACGGCAGCCCGATACCAATGCTCGACGTCTCCGGCGTCGCCCGCTCCGCCGGCATGATCCGCGAGGTCAAGGATCGGTCGCTGCGACGCGAGCTGCGTCATGAACGTGCCGAAGAGCGCGAGCTGGTGCCCGCGTTGCTGTTCCGGGGCTTCGACGGCGCCGAGCGCGCGGTCGAAATGGATTCGGTGCGGCGAATCGAAAAGCTAGCGGTGGCCTCGCTGCGCACCGCCGCCGATGGGACCGCACAGGCGGTGATCGACGGGCGCATCGTTCCGCTCTCCGGGCTTGGCGGGTTCAAGCCTGAGGGCGAGGAGATCAACCTGTTCCGGGTCGGAGAGCCCGATGACGAACGGGCTTACGCCTATGCGGAGATCGTCGACCTGTGCGAGTTCGACCCGGCCGAGGTGGTCGTGGCCGACGGCAACGCAGGGCAGCGCCTGGCCTTGATCGACGGCCGCCCGGTCGAGCTGTTCGACGCGGCGTCGCTGATGGCCGCCGCAACTCTCGCATCGAATGCGGAATCCTGACGATGGATCGCTCTCTCCTCCTCGTTTCGATCGCTGATGAGCGCGCGGCCATCGCTTCCGAAATCATCCGCTCGGTCGTCGAGCTCGATCGCATCACTCCCGTTCCGCGGGCGCCCGAGCACATCGCCGGTCTCGCCGCACTGCGCAGCCGGGCGATGACGGTAGTCGACTGCCGGCGCGCGCTCGAACTCCCCGAAGCGGCCGAGCCCGTGGCACTGGCCGTGGTCGTGGAACTCGATGAATTCCTTTACGCCCTGGTTGTCGATGCGGTCGAGGAAGTGGTCGCGTTCGACACCGAACCCAGCGAGATTCGCGCCGACCTGCTGCCGGGCTGGACCCGCGCCGCGCTCGGCATGGTCGAGACCAGCGCCGGACCCGCGCTCGTGCTCGACCCAGCAAAACTGATCGAAGGCCCTGCAAAAAGGAAGGCTGCGTAAGCCAATGTTTACCGTGAAGCGACTATCGGACACCGCCAACAAGGGGCCGAACGCCATGAAGAACTGCCTGATCGTCGACGACTCGCGGGTAATCCGCAAGGTGTCGCGGCACATCGTCGAGACGCTCGGCTTCCAGGTCGAGGAAGCCGCAGACGGGCAGGAGGCGCTCGCCAAGTGTGCCGAACAGATGCCCGACGTGATCCTGCTCGACTGGAACATGCCGGTGATGAGCGGGATCGAGTTCCTGACCAAGCTGCGCGAAAGGCCCGACGGCCGCGTGCCCAAAGTCGTTTTCTGCACTACGGAGAACGATGTCGCGCACATCCGCGAGGCCATCGACGCCGGAGCCGACGAATACGTGATGAAGCCGTTTGACCACGATACGCTGCAGATCAAACTGCAGCTGGTCGGCGCCGCTTAAGGAGGAGAGCTTGGGCTACTCTTCCCCGCTAGGCGCCCCCGGACAGGGGCCGGCGCTCCAGCGCGGCCGCCAGATCCGCGTGATGGTGGTCGACGATTCTTTGATCGTCCGCGCCGCGTTTTCGCGTCTGGTCGACCAGGAAGAGGATCTCGAGCTCGCCGCCGCCGTCTCGACCGCCGAGGATGCCCTGACCCTGCTCGCCAGCGAGCGAGTCGACGTGATCCTGCTCGATCTCGAGATGCCAGGAATGGGCGGCCTTGGGGCGCTGCCGCAGATGATCGAGCGCGCCCGCGAAGCGAAGATCATGGTCGTCTCGAGCCTGACCGCCGACGGTGCCGAGCATACCGTCGAAGCGCTTGCGCTCGGCGCAGCCGACACTTTGCAGAAGCCGGCTTCGGGAGGCTTCGACCGCGATTACAAGGATAAGCTGCTCGCCAAGATCCGCGCGCTCGGCCGGCGGCCGCTGCGCAAGGCCGTCGCTGCTCACGGCTCGGCAACCACCGCGACGTTGCGCAACCCGTCGCGCGAACGCGCCCGGGTGGTCGCAATCGGCGCATCGACCGGCGGCATCCATTCGATCGGCCAGTTGTTCGGCGCGTTGCCGAAGGGGCTCGGCATTCCGATCCTGATCACGCAGCACCTGCCCGTCTCGTTCATTCCGGCTTTCGCTCAGCAATTACGCGAGTTGACCGGGCGCGAGACGTTCGCCGCGACCGAAGGCATGGCACTGATCCCCGACGGCATCCTGATTGCTCCCGGTGACGCGCATCTCACGGTCGTTCGCAAACCAAGCGCCACGGCCGTCAAGCTCGAGCGCCGCCCGGCGCCGAGCGGCTGCATGCCCTCGGTCGATCCGATGTTCGCTTCGATTGCCGAAGTGTTCGGCCCAACCGCGCTCGGTGTCGTGCTCACTGGCATGGGCCGCGACGGCACGCTCGGCGCCGAAGAAATCGTCGAAGCGGGCGGCACGGTGCTGGTGCAGAACGAAGCGACTTCGGCAGTTTGGGGCATGCCGGGTTCGATCGCCCGAGCGGGTCTCGCCGCCGCCATCCTCCATCCGCTCGACATCGCCGGACGCATCGCGTCCGCCGCCACCAGTCGGACCGGCTGATGGATCCCGATGATATCGCGATCGGCATCATCGCGGGATTGCTCGAAGCACGCACCGGCCAGAAGCTGACCGACGACCGCCGCTGGCGCATCGCGCCGGCGCTGGCCGGGCTGTTTCGCGACCGCGGCATCTCGAGCAATCAGGACCTCGTGGTGCTGCTGACTCAGCCGGACGAATCTTCGCTCGCGCAAGACGTCGTCGAGGCGCTGCTCAACAACGAAACCTATTTCTTCCGCGACCGGCAGATTTTCGATTACCTCGGTGGCGCTGTCCTAGCCGAACTCGCGGCCAAGCGAGCGGCCGAACGCAAGCTCTCGATCTGGTGCGTCGGCTGCTCCACCGGGCAAGAGCCTCTGTCGGTAGCGATGACCTTTCTCGAGCAGCAGGCCCGCTGGGAAGGCTGGACGATCGAGATCCTCGGTACCGACGTCTCCGCTTCGGCGGTCGATTTCGCGCGCGCGGCAACCTACTCGAACTTCCAAATCCAGCGCGGACTCGGTGTTGGGCAGATGCTCGGCTTCTTCACCGAAACGCCCGAAGGCTGGCGGGCGCGCGACAACGTGCGGCAGATGGTCCGTTACGAGGTGCACAATGTTCTGCACCCGGCTCCTTACCCGGGACAGTTTGACCTGATCCTGTGCCGCAACGTGCTGCTCTACTTCGACGGGCCGGTCCGCGGCCGCGCCTTCGCGCGGCTCGCCGAGGCGCTGAATACCAACGGCAAGCTGCTGCTCGGAGGCGGCGAGACGGTGCTCGAGAAGAGCGCCTATTTCCGCCCGCGCGAAGAACGTTTCGCGCTCTACGAGCCGCTCTCCCCAAACGCCCGACCCTCCTGCGCGAGAGCAGCATAAGACGGCAAAACAGGCTTAAACCTTCGTTAAACCCTTCGCCCCTATTGATGAAGTCAAAGGGGGGAGAGACAGGTGGCGAGCACGCTGCGCAGGTACCAAATGGCGCCCAGGATGCTGGTGTTCGCCCCGATCGTGGTGCTGACCGCGATCGTCGCCGGGGCCGTGCTGTACCTGTCCACTCGCGGCCTCTTCGCCAATCTCGCCAGCTATCGCGCGATGGGCATCAGTCTGGCGCTGTACTTCGCAGCGGTGCTGGTTTTCATCCGCATCGGCCTTTCGAGCATCGGCCACCTCGAGCTGCTCGGGCTCACCGACAGCCTCAGCGGCCTGCCCAACCGCCGCGCGCTGCACCTCAACATCAGCCGTTTCGCCGATGCCGACGACGAGGTCGCCCTGGCGTTGGTCGATCTGGACGGCTTCAAGTCCATCAACGACCACCACGGCCATTTCGTCGGCGACAAGCTGATCAAGGAATGCGCCAGCATGCTCACCGATCTGTGCGGCAACGAGGCCCGGGCCTACCGCCTCGGCGGCGACGAGTTCGCCGTCGTGGTGATCGGGCCGATCGCCGGCAACATCCTTGAAGGGCTTTGCCGCCGCCTGCTCGAACGCCTCGCCAAGCCGATCGGCATCGAGGAGCGCCAGCTGAGCATCGGTGCCAGCATCGGCCTGTCGCGCAGCACGCGCCATAAGCGCGCCACGTCGTCCGACCTGCTGCGCCAGTCGGACGTGGCGATGTACGCTTCGAAGACCGGCGGCAAGATGCGCTGTACCTGGTTCAGCCACGACTTCGACCGCAAGCTCGAAGTCAGCCAGCAGATCGAGGCCGACTTGCGCGCAGCGATCGCCAACCACGAATTCACCCTCAACTACCAGCCGCTGGTCGACGCGACGAGCGGCGAGATCGTCGCGGTCGAAGCGCTGATGCGCTGGGAGCAGCCCGACGGCAGCTTCGTCAGCCCGGCGGTGTTCATCCCGATCGCCGAGGAGACCGGCCTGATCAACCCGATCGGCCGCTGGGCGCTGCGCCAGGCGTGTACCGATGCGCTGGCGTGGGACGTGATCAAGCTCTCGGTCAACGTTTCACCCGCCCAGTTGCGAAACCCCGATTTCCCCGTCCAGCTCGGCCACATCCTCGAGGAGACCGGCTTCCCGCCCGACCGCCTCGAGCTCGAGATCACCGAGACCTATCTCGTCGGCGACCCCATCGTTGCCGGCCGCGCGCTCGACATGATCCGCGGCTTCGGCGTGGGCATATCGCTCGACGATTTCGGCACCGGCTACGCCTCGATCGGCTTCTTGCGCAAATTCCGCTTCGAGAAGCTCAAGATCGACCGCTCACTGATTGTCGAGGCGGCCGACGACGCCGGCAGCCGGGCGATGATGGTGTCTTCCATCGCGGTCGCCCGCGCCATGAACATGTTTGTAACCGCTGAGGGTGTAGAGACTCAGGCGCAGGCCGCGCTCGTTCGCACAGCGGGCTGCGACACGATCCAGGGCTGGCTCTATTACAAGGCCATCCCCGCTGCAGAGATAACCAGCCACCTGGCAATCGCTAAGACGAAGACTGACACCGGAGACGAATACCATGGACATGTCGCACACGCCTGAGGTGCCCGAAGCCGACGAGCTCGACCGCGACCGCGCCGAGCGGCGCGCCATGCGCGGCGCGCCCGCGAGGCGAGACATCGGCTATTTCGGCATCGGTTCGATCGCGCAACGCATGCGCACGGTGGTGGCCGCGCAGAGCTTCCTCGCCGCCGGCAATGGCCTCCTCGCCGCCGCCGCGCTGACGAGCATGGGCGGAGCGCCCCGCTGGGTGTTCGGTGTGCTGGCAGTCCTGACACTCGGCGCGGCCGGCCTCGTCTGGTTCGCCCGGCAGTTCATCCAGCAAGACATCGTGCATCCGCTGCAGAGCGCTGCCGCAAGCGCGGTCGAGCTGGCTGACGGCCACCACGACGTCTACGTCGAAAACGCCGAGCGGCTCGATGAGATCGGCGACATCGCCCGCGCGCTGCTGACGATCAAGAAGGCAGCCTACAAGTTCCAGAAGCTGCAGGCGCAAACCGACGCCGACCGCGAAAGTCACTTCGCCACCTTGCGCAAGCTGACCGAGGGCTTCGAGAAGAATGTTTCCGAGATCGTCGGCAGCGTCGCCAGCGCCTCGAGCGAGCTGCAGGCGACCGCCACCGCGATGGCGGCGTGCGCCGAGCAATCGGCCAACCAGTCTTCGCGCGTCTCCATGTCGCTGTCCGAAGCCACCGCCGGCGTCACCGCCGCGGCCGCGGCGAGCGACGAGTTTGCGATGTCGATCGGCGAGATCAGCCGCCAAGCCTCGACCAGCGCGGAGCTCGCCCGCAAGGCCAGCAGCGCCGCGATCGCCGCCGACACGACCATCTCCGAGCTGGCCGATTCGGCCAGCCAGGTGGGCGACATCGTCGAGATGATCTCGAACATCGCCCAGCGCACCAACCTGCTCGCGCTCAACGCCTCGATCGAGGCCGCGCGCGGCGGCGAGGCGGGGCGCGGGTTCGCGGTCGTCGCCACCGAGGTCAAGGACTTGGCAACGCAGACCGGCAAGGCGACCGAGCAGGTCGCCGGGCAGATCCGCGCGATGCAAGAAACGACCGGCGCCAGCGTCGACGCGCTGCGCAAGATCGCCGAGCAGATCAAGCAGCTCGAGACCACCGCGACCTCGATCGCCGCGGCGGTCGACCAGCAGTCGGTCGCCGGGCAGGACCTCGCCCGCTCGATCGACCTCGCCGCCCGCAGCGCCGAGGAAGTGACCAGCAGCCTCGACCAGGTGCGCGACACCTCACTCGCGACCGGCAGCGCGGCGACGCAGGTGCTGACCAGCTCGACTGAGCTCGAACGTCAGGCGGCGGCGCTTAAGACCCAGGCCGACGATTTCCTGCAGCACGTTCGCGCGGCTTGAGCTGCAAATCCAACCGAGGGCGACACGAGCGACACTTCCTGCATTTGTGTCGCCCTTCGAAAGTCGCGGATTTCTGCGGACTCGAGGGGCCAAAGCGACCGAATCGTCCGCCAGGAAAAATAGAATGTTCTTGGCGATGTCGGAAATTAAACGCCACTCCGATGACGCAGCGCGGGTGCGCAAGCCTGGCGATAAAGGTGGATTCGGCCGTCCCGAGGATAAGCCATAAACGCAGCCTTGTAAGACAGTTTTTTGTTGCACGGCCGCAGTCTCGTCAGCCGGCTGGTACTCACCCTCGTCACCAACAACAAGAGTCCCGGCTAAGTACCCGCTAGTCCTCGGAACGCCCTTCGCCCTCCCGTCGCGCGCGTAGTGATGCGCCGGCGGGAGCGGCGGCAGCCCGGATTCACGGCGCACGGTCCAGCATTCGTAGGTCGGCGTGAACTGGTCGGGCATCTAGCGTTCCCAGGTACACTTCGTGTTCTACGCGGTGGCGATTTTCCCTGAGGAAGCGGTGACGATCGAGGGCGATGCCAAATTTTGGGTGCCGGCGGTCACGATAACCGCGACCGTGGCCATCCTCACGGCCCTGCTTTACGGCAAGCACCAGGGCAACCCGCCGCCGAACATAAGCCCGGGCTGAGCCATCGCCTGCGGGAAGCCGCATAGGCTGCGCCCCGAGGAGCGAACACCTGTCTCTCATCTGTCGTTAGCTGGTCACGCGGCCGAACTTCGCCGCGCACGCGCGCCCATGCTTTGCTGGCTATCGTACCCGAACCGCTGCACATCGGGCGGACTTCCCCTGATCGCAGCGAGAACGCCATGTGTTTTTCGGCCAGTGCCAGCTTTCTCGCCGCCGGGGTGATCGGGATCATCGGCGTGGCGACGCTTCGCCATGTGCGCGAGCCGCGCGCGCTGCTGTTCGCCGCGGTGCCGCTGCTGTTCGCGCTGCACCAGGCCACCGAAGGTCTCGTCTGGCTCGGGCTCGACGGACGGATCGGGCCGCTCGCGCTCGATCATGTCGCCTTCCTGTTCATGGTTTACGCGATGGGCGTGCTGCCCGTGCTGCTGCCGGCGGCGGTTGCGCTTCTCGAGCCGCCCGGCCGCCGCCACCACGCGATCCTCGCCCTGACGGCCGTAGGCGCGCTGGTGAGCGCATGGGACATCTACGGCCTGGTCGTATTCCCGAGCCAGTGCTTCGCCGAAAACCATTCAGTCGCCTACCGCAACCCGATGACCGGCAACTTCGCGATCTCGTGCCTGTACATCGTCGCCACCTGCGGCGCGCTGCTGCTCTCGACACACCGCGTAGTCCGCTGGTACGGCGTGCTCAACGTGATCGGGGTGACGATCGCCGAGATCGTCAAGGAGTACGCCTTCGCCTCGGTCTGGTGCTTCTACGCCGCGACGCTGAGCGGGGTGATCTACTGGCAGTTCCGCGAGCGGAGCATCGACATCGAGACGCCCAACGGCGCGTCGGCGGTGCTGAGGCCGTTCCTGCTGCCGTGGCTGCGGCGGGGTAGCGGAGTCAAGCACACCGCTTGATCAGGCTCGACCGGTTCCCCCTCCAAAACGTCATTGAACCGCAGCGTGTTCGGCGACGGCCGCTTGGACCGGGGCCGGACGTTCAAACGATGTGGCGATAACCTTTGCGCTGACCGCCAATTTGAAGATCAAAGCAACGAGCCCGGTAAAGAATTTGAGCGGCTCGGCAGGCATCACAAATCGGGTCCTGTGCCAAACACGACCCATGAAGAGTCCCGAGAAAATATTCGCGACTGTCAATATTGCCCCCAGCCACCACAAGAACATCACCGCGAGCCCCTACCACTCATCCCCCGTCGCCTCGTCGAACGGCCGCGTATCCGCCGGCGGGCTCTTGTACGGCGGGCGCATCGGCAGAGTCCGTTCGCCCTTCCACGGGACCTGGTCGACCGCGGTCCAGGCGTTGACCACCAGCCGGCAGAATTTCCACCGTCCGCCCCGCTTTACCAGCCGGTCGTCGCGGGTGCCGATGCCGAAGACGAAGTTGGTCTGGTAGTCGGCGTTCCACTGCAGGATCTGGAAGAAGCAGCGCACGCGGGCGCCTTGCGGGCGCGGGTCCATGATGAAGTGGTTCATCAGGTGCTGCCGGCCGTACCACCAGTGTTGTCTGTCGTACCACAGCTTGCGCAGGTTCTCGCGGATGGCGTCGTGGCCCTTGACCTTGCCCTGCCACAAGTGGTCGAACTCGGCGTCCTCGGCGAAAGTGGCGATCGCCTGCTCCTCGTCGGCGAGGTCGATGCCCCAGCAGTAGCGCGCGTAGAGCTCCTCGATCTCGGCGCGGTCCTGCGCGGGCATGATCTCGGGCACGCCCCCGGGCCACGGATTGTCGGACATTCTTGCTCTCCCTCAATGCGCTCTTGCCAAGCGGCTGATCGACGGTTCTATCTGACCATAACAAACGGAGGCGAGGATGCCCGAGATTTTTCTCCCTTACGACAGCTTCGGCCTGCAAAAGCGCACGACGATGCGCTTCGAGGCCGACGTCTTCGAGTGCGAGATCGAGGGCGAGATCCCCGCGGAGCTCGAAGGCGCCTATTTCCGCACCGGCGGCGACCGGCAGTATCCGAGCCTCGAGAACGACATCATCCTCAACGGCGACGGCCTGGTATCGATGTTCCGCTTCGAGAACGGCCACGTCAGCTTCCGCAGCCGCTACGTGCAGACCGAGCGATTGAAGCGCGAGCGCGAGGCGCGGCGGCGGCTCTACGGCCACTACCGCAACAAATACACTGACGACGAGAGCGTCTCGAACCTGCCCGAGCGCGACAACACCGGCAACACTAACGCCTTTACCCACCACGGCCGGCTGTTCATGCTGCGCGAGGATTCGCACCCTTACTCGGTCGATCCCGAAACGCTCGACACGATAGAGATCGCCCGTTTCGGCAATCTCGGCTCGAGCGCGCTCACCGCGCATCCCAAGATCGACCCGAAGACCGGCGAATGGTGGAGCTACGGCGTGTTCGCCAAGGGCGAACCGACCACCGACGCGAGCCTGCATGTGTTCGACAAGTCCGGCGCGCTGATCCGCGAGGAGTGGTTCCACACCCCCTACCCCGGCGTCAGCCACGACTGGGGCGTAACCCGCGAGCACCTGGTCTTCCCGATCATGCCGCTGCTCGCCGACGAAAAGCGTCTGCACGCGGGCGGCCAGTACTACCAGTACGACCCCGACCTGCCGAGCATGTGGGGCGTGATGCCACGCAACGGCAGCGTTTCAGAGATGCGCTGGTTCAAGATTCCCGGCATCGTCATGGGCCACGTGATGAACGCCTATACCGACGGCACCAAGGTGATCGTCGATACGCCGGTGAGCCCGGGCAATTGCTTCTGCTTCTTCAAGGACAAGCACGGCAACCTGCCGAGCCTTCCCGAGACGATAACCCAGCTTACGCGGATCACCTTCGATCTCTCGAAGCCCGACGCCGAGGCGATAACCCTGGAGCCGGTCCAGGGCGCGTATGGCGACATGCCCAAGATCGACGACCGCTATGCGATGGAGAAGTACAGCGTCGGCTACCTCGCCTTCCGCGACTTCCCTCGCATGGGCGTGGCGCAGATCGACTGGGACACGCGCGAGATGCGCTTCCACGACATCGAAGGCGGCGCGGCGCAGGAGCCGCTGTTCATTCCAAGGAGCGCGGATGCGCCGGAGGGCGACGGCTTCATCCTCACCGCGGTCGACCGCTTCGCCGAGAAGCGCACCGACCTGCTGATTCTCGACGGCAACGACGTCAGTCGTCCGGCGATTGCAACGGTCAAGCTGCCGTTCGCACTGCCCATGGCGTTCCACGGCAGCTGGATGCCGACTTGAGTTGAATTCCGCGCGCATAGCCTCCAAACCGGGGCGGGGCCCGGACGATGGAGGTGGCAGTGGCGAAAGGCATAGGCATTCGCGAGGCGATGATCCTCGCGCTGATCGTTGCCGTGGGCGTGCTCGCGTGGCGGACGACCGCGATCGCCGCGGAACGCGACAGCTTCAGCATGCAAGCGCTGGCCGAGCGCCAGGCGCGCGCGGCGACCGAGCTTTCATTGAACGCGCTCAAGTACCAGGTCGCCAGCGGCAAGTTGAACAGCGACGTTCATCAAAATATCATCGACAGCAAGATAGCCGACGCGCAGAAACGCGCCGCGGACCTCGAGCAGCAGGCCGAGAACTTGCGCCAGGAAAAGGTCAGGGAAGCCAATTGCGTAACCCCGAAGTCGATTCGCGAAGGTACCGGGCTCTAGGCCCGATCGCCGTCCTGGCGCTGCTGCTGGGCGGGTGCGCCGCAGTGCAGAAGCCTGTCGCCAGCGCGCCGCCGCCCGTGCAGACGGCATGCGTCGATCCGGCGCAAATTCCCGCCGAACCGCCGATGGTCGGGCAGAAGTTCAACGGCGACGCCAAGCACGACCTCATGGTCCTCGCGCCCAACGCCAAGGCGCTGCGCGAATGGGGCGAGCAACTGCACTCGATGCTGCAGGCCTGCGCGCCGCCGCTGGCGGCCGCTCCTGCGGCTAAGCCGTAACCCGGCGCACGAAGTCCGCCACCAGCAACTCGACATCCTTCACCGGACTGCCGAGCGACTGCGACGGCGTCAGGTGGTTGTGGCCGACAAGGTAGTGCATCTCGGGATAGCTGCCCTTCGCCTCGCCCCAAGCGCCGGCCACACGTGCGGCTTCCTGCTGGAACGGCGCCGGATCGAACTCGCTGACGGTGAAGCATAGCGGCACTGGCGTAGCGAGCAGGCCGGGCACGCAGTTGGCCTCCGCGTACTTCGAGGGGTCGCTGCCGTAATAGGCGCGGTGGTTGTCGTTCGGCGTGCCGCGCACAGTGTCGTAGAGCCCGCTCATCAGCACCGCGCCGCGCGCACCGCCACCGGGCACCGCGTGGAATTGCGAATGCGCGAGGTAGCTCGCGACGTGAACCGCGCCCGCCGACTGGCCCGACAGCACGATCCGCTCGGGATCGCCGCCGTACTGGGCGATGTTGGCGCGGATCCACTCGACCACCTGCTTGAGGTCTTCCGGCCCCGCCGGCCACGGGTGCGCCGGGGCGAGGCGGTAAGTCGGCACCGCGCCGATCCAGCCGTGGCGCGCGGCAAAATCGCCGACATTGCGGTAGAACGGTCCCGGCGGATTGCGCTTGTCGCCCATGATGAAGCCGCCGCCGTGAACGAACACGAAGACCGGCGCGTTCTCGATGTTCTGCTGACGATAGAGGTCGAGCCGGTTGCGCGGATCGGGACCGTAGAGGAAATCTTCCTCCTCGATCGTCTGCGGGTCCATCCCTTCAAACATGCCGGCCATCATCATGCTCGTGCCGCCGAGCAGGTCGGGCGTCAGGTCGCGGCCGAAGGCATCTATCTTGGCGCGGATCTCGGGGTTCATTTACGGCTCTCCTATCAGCAGCACGGGCTTGATCGCCTTGCCCGAATGGGCGTCGGCGAAGGCGCGGTCGATCTCGGCGAAGGGGTAGAAAGTCAGCAGGCGGTCGAATGGGAAGCGCCCCTGGCGCCAGTGATCGACCAGCTTGGGCAGAAATAGGCCCGGGTGCGCATCGCCCCCGAGGATACCGCGCAATTGCTTACCGCCGGCGAGCATGGCGAACATCTTCGGCGTCCATTCTCCTCGCGGCGCGGCGACAAACCCGGCGGTGCCGTTCATCGCCAGGCATTCGAGCGCCATGGTGTGCACGTCGGGCACGGTCGTGGTGTTGAAACTGAAATCGACCCCGCGGCCGGTGACGGCGCGAACCTTGGCGGCGACGCCGTCCTCGTCGGCCAGGATGCAATCGGTCGCGCCGAGTTCGCGCGCCAGTTCGAGCCGCTCGCGGTTGATATCGACCGCGACGATCCGCCGCGCGCCGACCAGCTTTGCCGCCATGACGGCGCTGAGGCCGACCCCGCCGGTGCCGAACACCGCGATCGTGTCGCCATAGCGCACATTCAACGCCTCGATCACCGCGCCCGCGCCGGTGACGACGCCGCAACCGAGCGGCCCGAGCTTTTCGAGCGGCAAGTCCTTGTCCATCTTCACTGCGGTGCGCTGTGGCACGAGGCAATGCGTGGCGAAGCTCGACTGGCCGAAGAAGTGCGAGTGGACCGCGCCGCCCTCAAGCGAGGTCGAGCCATCGAGCCGCTTCCCGCCGAAGCACAGCGGCATGGCGAGATCGCAGTAAGTCGGGCGGTTGGCCTTGCAGCTCGGGCAATGCCCGCACGAGTTACCACTGAGGATCACGTGATCGCCGATTTCGAAGCCGGCCACGCCCTCGCCGAGCCTCTCGACTACGCCAGCACCTTCGTGGCCAAGCACGATCGGGTGCGGCGAGTGGCGGCCGGGGTGCTCATGCAAATCCGTGTGGCAGATGCCGGTCGCGACCAGCCGAATGCGCATCTCGCCCGCGCGCGGCTCCTCCAGTTCGAGCTGTTCGAGCGCAGGCGCGTCGGTGGACCCGCGGCTGACGGCGGCGGTGATCTTCATGCCTGGCTGCCGAGGTGATGATCGTCCTGGATGTCCGCCACCGGCCCGGTCTGCGTCAGCAGGCACTTGCGGCGCAGGAAGCGGCGCAGGCTCTCGGGCCCGATGCGTGGAGCGCCGTAGCCCGACCAGCCGAAGCTGTCGGAGCCGAACGTGCGCAGTTTGGCGAAGGTGAGGAAAGTATCCTGCAGGAATATCCCGCCGGCGTTGATTCGCCGGCCGATCGCCCTGGCTTCCTCGGCGGTGCCCGCGATCACGCTGGCGGTGAGGCCGAACTGGGTGTCGTTGGCGAGGCGGATCGCTTCCTCGGTGTCCTTGTAGGCCATGACGGGAATGCACGGGCCGAAGGTCTCGTCCTGCATGATCAGCATGTCGTGGTTGACGCCGGTGAGCACCGTCGGGCGGACGTAAAGCCCGCCGCCGATATTCTCGATCTCGCCGCCGGTGAGGATCTTGGCGCCCTTGGCGGTGGCGTCGGCGAGGTGCTGCATCACGATGTCCGCCTGCGGGGCGAAGGTGAACGGCCCGATGTGTCCGGCGCGCGGATTGTCGGCGTTGAGCCGTACCGCCATGGCCTTCTCGACAAGCTTGGCGACGAACGCTTCGTGCACGCTCTCGTGAACGTACACGCGCTCGACCGAATAGCAGACCTGCCCGGTGGCATAGACCGCGCCGCGCAGCACGGCGGTCGCCGCGCGGTCGAGGTCGGCGTTTTCGGTGACCACGCAGGGGTCCTTGCCGCCGAGCTCTAGGTTGCACGGAATCAGCCGCTCGGCGCATGCGACCGCGACCTTGCGGCCCGTGGGCACTGAGCCGGTGAAGCAGATCGTGTCGGCCTCGGCGATCACCGCCTGGCCGACTTCGCCCGGGCCAGTGACGTAGTCGAACATGGCCGCAAGCTCGGGCACATCCCGGACGGTCTCGAACAGCGTCTCGATCACACGAGGCGTGACCTCGCTCGGCTTGAGCAGGACCGCGCTGCCCGCGAACAGTGCCGGCACCGCGTCGAGCAGCGCCAGCATCAGCGGCGCGTTCCAGGGGCTGATGACGCCGACGAGCGGGTAGGCGACGACCTGGCTTTCTATCTCGACCGTGGGCATCGAGGTGCTCATGCCCTGCCATTTCAGCGCCTCGAAGGCTTTGGGCGCGTCCTCAAGCCAGCCGGCGATATTGCCCATAGTGATGAAGCCCTGGATGTAGCTGGTGTGGCACCCGCCGGTATCGACGGCATCGGCCTCGCCGATGTCGGCCGCGCGCGCCTTCACCGCGCCGAGCCAGCGCGCCATCACGCCGCAGCGGCCCGCCACGCCCATCGCCTCCCAGGCCGCCTGGTTCACGCGCAAACGCGCCGCCTTTTCAGCCACTTCGGCCTGGCTGGAGACCGCCAGCGTGTGATCCGTCAACCCGGTGCGCGGGTTGCGGACTTCGAGCATGGCTTCCTGTGCGATCGCTGCCGACGCCATCGTTCTCCCTTCGAAATTCCTCGTTGTTGCGTAACGCGTGAGCCGCCCCGTGGGTAGCGCGAAGTGACGGATTCCGCAGACTGGCGCGAGCCGCGCGCGTCCTGTCGAGAATGCGTTCATCGCACGGGATACACGGCCCGCCCCAGCGTTAGTCCCATACCCCGCAACGGTGCGGATCGAGAGCGAAGAGTCGTATGACCGATCAGAACAGCAATACGGGCCAGCCGCAGACCCCCGGCCAGCAGCAGCCCGGACAGCAGCCGAACCCCGGCCAAGAACAACAGGAAGATGGCCAGCTGGGTCAGCAGCTCGGCCAGCCACAGCAGCCGGGCCAGCAGCAAGAGCAGCAGGGTGGCCAGGCCCCGCAGCCGGATGAAGGCGGCAGCAGCGAAGGCTGACCGTAACGACGTGGACAGCGCGCGATCCGGGGAGAGCCACGTATCGGCTCAATTTCCGGAACGACGCGCTGCTAACGTTTTGATTCTCCAGTCCGTCGGCCAATGGCGGACACAAGAGGAGATATCTGATGGGTAACAAGAGCAGCGGCTCCGGCCGCCAGCAGCAGTCCGGCCGTTCAGGCCAGCAGGGCCGCCAGCAGCAGGGCGGCAACCGCCAGCACGAACAGCAGGGCGATAGCGGCCGCCAGATGGGCGATCGCGATAGCGATCGCGGCAACCGCAACGACAACCGCTGATCTTATCGATCACACGGACAAGGGCCGTGCGATGCGCGGCCCTTGTCTTATCCGGGCCCTAGAACCCGTACCTGAAGCCCGCCCAGAGCGTGCGCGGGGTGCCCAAATCCTCGGAGCCGGCCTGGTTGCGGGTGATCACCGTGGCATCGAACAGGTTTTCCGCGCGGACGACGAAGCTCAGCCGGTCGACCAGCGGCACTTGCCCGAACAGGTCGACCGTCGTCGCCGCCGGCAGCACGTCGGTCTGCTTGTCGTCCTCGTACTGCTTGCCGACATGGCGAAGGGTGGCGGAAAATGTCATGTGCTCGGCCGGGTGGTAGCTCACCGTCGCGCTTTCGTCCCACGCCGGGGTCTGCGACGGGATGAAGCCGTCGAGATCGGTGCCCGGGCCGTGTTGCCGCGCGTGGGTGTAAGCGACCGACGCATCGAAGCCGAACTTGCCGACATTGGCTTGCGCGCCGAGCTCGATGCCTTTGGCAAGAATCGCCTGGATGTTCTCGCGCTTCCTCAGGTTGGTCCCGATGGTGACGTTGGTGATCGCATCCTTGGCCTTGTTGTTGAAGGCGGTGAGCGAGAGCTTGAACGCCGCTGACGGCTGCCAGTCGATTCCGGCCTCGTAGCCGACCAGCCGCTCGGGCTTGAGGTTCTCGTTAGCCTGGGTGGTGACCGGAAAGACCACGAACGGGCGGTAAAGCTCGTTGAGCGTCGGCAGCCGCAGGCTCGAATACGCTGCCGCGCGCAGCTCGAGCGCCTTGCTGGCGTGAACCACGGCGCCGCCGCGCCAGGTGAATTGCCAGTCCGAGCGGTTGGGGAAGGTGTTGTCGATGGTCGCGGTGCCGGCGCCGTTGACCGATCGGAAGTATCCGTCCTTGATGGCATAGCTGTCGCCGCGCACGCCGCCGGTCAGGGTAACGATGCCGAGCGCCCAGTCGTCTTCGGCGAACAGGCCCCAGTCGGTGTTGACCCCGCCGCCAAAGCGGTGCGCGGTGAGGACGCCGGTGGAAGCGTTGTAGGCATCTTCCTTGAGGTCGCCTTTCGAGCGGCGATAATCGGTGCCGAAACGCAGGGTATGCCCGCCGCCGACCGGCGGGCGGATCTCGATCTTGCCGCCCTGCCCATCGGCCGGGGTATCCTTCTGGTCGAGCGACAGCTTGTATGTGCTCGACGAGACGACCTTATTGTTAAAGTTGCGCCACTGGGCATAGGCGAGCGCGTCGAATTGCCACGCGCCGCGGCCGACAACGCGCGCGCTGATATCCTGCCCCTGCATCCCGGTGGTCGCGCCGGCGAAGCGCAGCACGCGGTTGTCCTCGAACGCGAGGCCACGCAACTGCAGCGTGAGGTCGCTGCCGATCGGCTCGACCAGCCGCGCGCTGGTCGACCAGCTGTCGTACTTCGCGCGCACGGTGGCGGGCACGCGCTGGCTTTCGGGCGTGGTGAAGAAGCCCTTGCCGCGATCCCAGCGGCCGCTAACGACCGCGTAACCGTCGCCGAGTTCGGGCGCGATCGAGCCGCTGAGCTCGGTTTCGGCGCGGTCGTCGATCATCGCCGAACCGGTGAACAAGCCGAGGTCGCGCGCATCGGCGCTGTCGAGTTCGATCACCCCGGCAAGCGCGCCCGAACCGAACGGCCCCGAGCCGCCGCCGCGGGTGACGCGGATGCTGCCGAGCCGCTCGGGCGCGATCGCCGAGAACGGCACGTAGCCGAAGAACGGGTCGACCATCGGCACGCCATCGAGCAGCACTAGCGCGCGGCTGGTGGCGTTGCCGCCAAGCGCACGCAGCGTGATTCCTTGCGCCGAAGGGTTGGACGAGCGGCTGTCCGAACGGCGGAATTGCTGGAAACCGGCGACGTTCTGCAGCGCATCCTCGAGCCTGCCCGACGAGGTCGAAACGATATCGTCGTGGCTGAGCACTTGCGTGTCGTAGGCGGGGGTGGCCGGCGTTTCGGCAAGGCCTTTGCCGGTGACGACGATTGGCTGGTTCTCGGTCGCGGCGGGAGCCGCGGCGTCTTGCGCGAGCGCCGGAGCAGCGGGCAAAGCGAGGCTCGCGAGCGCGAAGTACTTGATCTTCATGGGTCCCTCAATGCAGTCTCGTTGACTTTGTCCGGGCTGATAGCGGAGCGCGCTTGCCGTGTCACCATACGTTTGGCAGGGTGGTCTGAACGGGAGATTTCCGCCCATGCGCAAGATTGTTGCCGCGGCGCTGCTGATGACCGGCAGCGCGCTTTACGCCCAGGAGACAAAGCCGCCGATGACCACGACCCCGCCGCAAGTTGCTCACGACCAGCAGGCCCTGCTCGCCAGCCCCGACCCGAAGCTCGCCGCCAAAAAGAAGCTGGTCTACGACATGTACCGCATCGTGCTGCAGGCCGGCCTGTGGGAGCGCGCGGGCGAATTCATTCGCGACGATTACGTTCAGCACAATCCCAACGCCGGGCAGGGCCTGGCGGGCGTGCAGGACTACATCCGCAAGACCCGCCCCCACCGGCCGATCACGGACACGCTCGAGCTGCCGCTGATCAACCTCATCGCCGAGGGCGACAACGTGATGACCGCCTTCGTCCGCCCGGAGAAGGACGCGAACGGGCAGACCTACTATTCGACGTGGTTCGACCTCTACCGCATCCAGAACGGCAAAATCGCCGAGCATTGGGATCCGATGCTCAAGAGCGACAAGCCGGTCGATCCGAACGAGAAGAAGCTCTAGCCGCCGCTCGCCAGTTGCTGACGCAAGCGGCTGAGCTCGCGTTCCGGAACAGGACCGAGCGGCCGTGTCGGCTTGCCCTGGCGCAAGCGCTCGCGGTCCTTTTCCGACGGCTGCACCACGCGCACGCGGACCGGGGCCGTACTCTTGATTCCGAGCTGCTCGGCCGCGCCGCGCGACAGGTCGATGATCCGCCTGTGCCCGGCGAACGGCCCGCGGTCGTTGACGCGCACGATGATCCTCTTGCCCGAATTGAGCGCGGTCACCTCGACGTAGGTCGGCAACGGCAGCGTGGTGTGCGCGGCGGTGATCCACTTCGCCTCGAAGCGCTCGCCGCTGGCGGTCTTGTTGCCGGATTCATTTCCGTACCAGGTGGCGTAGCCGACCTGGTCATAAGCCGGATTGGCTGCAGGGACATATGTGGTGCCGCGCACCGTGTAGGGCTGGCCGATCCGCACCGGCACGTCGCTTACCGGCCGAAAATGCTCGCCCCCGCCGCAAGCCGCCAGGGCGAGGATACTCAGGATTAGGCCGAATACGCGTATCGCCCGCCGTTCGCCCATGAGCCGCAGCGCGAGTGTTGGATGCTTCGTAGAAGAGCGGCTCATGGATCGCCGCTCAGATAGGCTCGGCGACGCGACTGAACATCTCGGCGGTGACTTTGGCGTTGTCGACCGGCGGCCCCCGGCCGAGCTGGCCGAGGCAGATCGCCAGCGAAGTTTCGACGATATAGCGGCAGCGTTCGAACCGGCGCTCGCGATAGGCCGTGAAGGCGCTTTCGGGCGTGTCGCGGCAGGCGAGCTCCTCGGCCAACACGATCGCATCCTCGATCGCCAGCCCGGCCCCCTGCCCGAGATGCGGGGTGGTAGCGTGCGCGGCGTCGCCGAGCAGGACAACCCGGCCTTTGTGCCATGGCCCATCGAGCATGACTGTCTCGAGCGGACGGTAGACGACGGCTTCGTCTTCGGTAATCCGGCCGGCGAGCTCCGCCAGCGATGCGGGCACCTTACTGCGCATGGCGTCGGCCAGCCCCTCGGTCGGATAGCGCGGATTTCCCGGCTCCGGCGTCGTCAAATACAGGTACATCAGCGAGGCCGAAATCGGCACCAGCCCGGCACCGATGGGCCCATTGTACACGTGCAGCGAGTCGAGGTCGGCCAGCCGCGGCAGGTTGTACCGCCAGACGGACTGGCCGGTGAACTCTGCCGCCGGGGCGTCGGGAAACAGCTCCGCCCGGGTCTGCGAATGGACGCCGTCGGCGCCGATCACGATGTCGAAGCGCTCTTCGCTGCCGTCCGAAAAGCGCACGATGACGCTTTCGCCGTCGTCGTCGAGGCTCTCGGCGGTCACGCCAAGGCGAACCTGTGTCCCGTCGCCGATGGCGCGGTCACCGAGCACCTTGTGCAGCGCGCGCCGGCCGATCCCGACATTCGCCGGGCAGTCCTCGACCAGCTTCGGCGAAGACACCTTGGCGACCAGGGCCCCGTCGGGTGCATGCACCGCGACGAAATCGAACCCCACCGCCGCCGCCAGGTAATCGTCGAGCAGGCCGAGCTGCTTCATCGCGCGCAACACGTTGCCTTGCTGCGTGATGCCGACGCCGGCGACCGACCACTCGGGATTGCGCTCGATCACCGTCACGCGATGCTGGGCGCGCCGAAGCGCGATCGCCGCGGTCAAGCCACCGATCCCGCCGCCAATTACCAGCACGTCGAGATCGGTCATCGCCAGCTCCCGACCCTTCTCAGGGGCGAGCGCTACAGGCTAGCCGGCGCCGCATCGAGCAGGATGGTCTTGGTCTCGACGTAAGGCCACAGCCCTTCTTCGCCGCCTTCGCGACCGATGCCGCTCTGCTTGAAGCCGCCGAACGGCATGCCGAATTCCATCCGCATGCCGTTCTGGCCGACGACGCCGGTGCGCACGCGACGAGCGATGTCGTAGGCCGCCTGGGAGTCGCCGGTCATCACCGCGCCGTTGAGACCGTAGTTGCTCTCGTTGGCGATGCGGATCGCGTCTTCCTCGTCCTCGGCGGGGATCAGGCACAGGACCGGGCCGAAGATCTCTTCCTGGGCGATACGGCTCTTGTTGTCGACGTTGGCGAACAGCGTCGGCTCGATGAAATAACCCTTGTTGAGGTGCGCGGGCCGGCCGCCGCCGGTGACGAGGTCCGCCCCCGACTTCTTGCCTTCCTCGATGTACATCTCGACGCGTTCGAGCTGGCGCTTCATCGCCAGCGGCCCGAGCTGGGTCTCGGGATCGGCCGGATCGCCGATCTTCACGCCTTTCATCACCTTCGCGATCGCCTCGGCGAGCTCGTCGTGGCGGTCCTTGGTGACGATCGCCCGGCTGAGCATCGCGCAGATCTGGCCCGACAGCATGGTGATGGTGTTGCCGAGGATGTTGGCCGCGTCCTCGATCGGGAAGTCGTCGCGCACGATCGCCGCCGACTTGCCACCGAGCTCGAACGTGGCGCGCGTCATCTTGGCGCCGCACACGCTGGCGATATGCATGCCGGCCGCCGAGGACCCGGTGAAGCTGACCTTGTCGATGTCCTTCGAATGGATCAGGTGATCGGATGCCTCGCGATCCGCCGGAACGAGGTTGATCACGCCTGGGGGCACGCCGGCTTCCTCTGCCGCTTCGGCGATGATGTAGGCCTCCAACGGGGTTTCCGGCGAGGGTTTCATCACGATCGTGTTCCCGGCGATCAGCGAATAGGCGACCTTGTTGAGCATGATGCCGAACGGCGCGTTCCACGGGGCGATGCCGACGACCACGCCGACCGGCTCGCGCACGATCACCGCGGTGTCGACCATTTGTCCCTTCTTGCTTTCGGTCCACGGGAAGCTCTCGCCGAGCGCGGCAATCCCGCGCAGGCCCATGACCGAGCCCATCTGCATGCCCTCGGAGCGGGTAGTCAGGCCGCCGATCTGGGCGCACCAGGCCTTGGCGATCTCGGGCACGCGCCTTTCGAGGATGTCGGCCATCTTCATCAGCACCTTCCCGCGCTCGGCCGGCGGCGTGGTCGACCACGGGCCGTTGTCGAACGCCTCGCGCGCAGCGGCGACCGCTCGGTCCATGTCGGCGTTACCGGCGGCGGCGACCCGCGCGATCACTTCCTCGCTGTTGGGATTCACCACCTCGATGCTCTCGCCGCTGAGCGGGGCGACCCACTGGCCGCCGATGAACAGCTTGTCGGGATTGCGGATGAATACGCCTTCGGGGGTCATGGGGTCTCTCCTAATTCGGGGGCGAGTCTGGGGGGTTTGTCTCAGTAACTACTCAAAATTGTCAGGCTCTGCGAATCGAGCGGCTTGCCGGCCTTCTTCAGCGCCACTTCCTTGTCGTGCAGCGGCCCTTGCAGGCTGATCAGGTAGGCGTGGATCGCCTTGACCTGATCCGGGCTTAGCCGGTCCTCCCAGTGCGGCATGCCTTGCGGGGTCAGCAGGCCCTTGAGGACGATTTGGTCGAACTGGTCGTGGATCGGCTGCGGCATCCGGCGCAGGTCAGGCGCGCTCGCGCGTGGCTGGTTTGAATGGCACAACGAGCAGTTGGCGGTGAACAGCATCTGCCCTTGCGCGAGCGTGGCCGGGGTCACACCGGCGATCTGCGGGGGCGGCACGGGTGCCGGCTCGATGGCGGGCAGCGGCGGCGGAACGGGAACCGGCCCCCCGCCGACCTTGAACACCAAGATGCGGTTGGCGTTGCCGCGCTGGTAGGCGGCCGAATAGCCGGGGGTGAAGCCCCAGCCGCCGCCGCCCCAGCCCGCCTGCACGGCGACGTACTGCACGCCTTTGACGCGATAAGTCATCGGGGCGGCCATGATCGAGGTGCCGGTGTCGACGTGCCACAGCGCCTTGCCGGTGTCGGCATCGCGGGCGAACATCTGCCCCGTCACCGTGCCGTGGAACACCAGGCCCGAGGCGGTCGCAAGCGTGCCGAAGCGGTCCTGCCAGCCGGCCGCCGGGACCGACCACTTGGTCTTGCCGGTCATCGGGTCGATCGCACGCAACTCGCTCGCAAACGGCTTGTCCTTCACCCACTGCCACTGCGCGGTCTTTTCCATCGCGTCGCGGATGAGCGGCGGCAGGCCGGGTGCGGCAGCCTGCAAGTCGGGCGAGAAGATCACCGCCGCGCCGGCGTTCATGAACTTCGGGTCGCGCTTGAGCTGGGGCGGACCGGCGAGGAACAGCAGGTTGCCCATGTCGAGCACGTGCGCGAAGTAGGTCTTGCGCTGGGGATCATACGCAGCCGGATACCAGTTGCGCGCGCCGGGCGTCGCCGGAAAGACGATCTTGGCGCCGTTCGTGTAGTCGCTGCCTTCGGGCGTCAGGTGAGGCAGGCCGGTCTTGAGGTCCCACTTGTCGGCCCAGCTGGTGCGAACGATCGGGTTGGCCGCCAGCGGCTTGCCGGTCTGGCGATCGATCACAAAGAAGAACCCGTTCTTCGGCGTGTGCAGCAGCACCGGCCTCTTCTGGCCGCGACCGACGTCGAGATCGGCCAGTACGATTGGCTGCACCGCGTCGTAATCGGACTGGTCGCGCGGCGTTTCCTGGAAGTACCACTTGAGCTTGCCGGAATGGCGGTCGAGCGCAATCAGGCATTCGAGGTACAGGTTGTCGCCGCCGCCGGGCGAACGCGCGGACTGCGGATAAGGCGTGCCGTTGCCGACGCCGACGATCACCTGGTCGAACTGCGGATCGTAGACGATCGCATCCCACGCCGTGCCGCCTCCGCCGATCTCCCAGTTCGAATTGGGCGCCCAGGTCTTGAGCGCGACGTCGAGTGCGGGATCCTCCTGCGGACCGGCCTTCGGATCGTGCGGCACCGTCCAGAAGCGCCAGGCCTGCTTGCCGCTGTCGGCATCGTAGGCCGTGACGTACCCGCGAGTATCGTCTTCGGCGCCGGCGTTGCCGATGATCACCAGGTTGCCGGCAATTTCGGGCGCGCCGGTGCTGGTGTAGGCGCGGCTGTGGTCGGCGATGGTGTCGGTCTTCCAGGCGACCTGCCCGGTCTTGGCATCGAGCGCGTAAAGCACGCCGTCCAGCGCGGCGACATAGACCTTACCATTGTGCACCTGCACGCCGCGATTACCCTGGTCGCAGCAGGCGTAGCGGTTGGTCTGGCCGTCGACCCTGGGCGTGAACTTCCACAGTTCCTTGCCCGTAGCGGCATCAAGCGCATGGACGCGGCCGAGGTTGCCCGATGTGTACATCACCCCGTCGATGACGACCGGCGTCGCTTCCTGAACCCGGTCGCTGCCGAGATCGTATTGCCAGGCGAGGCCGAGCTGGCCGACGTTCCTGGCGTTGATGTCGGTCAGCCGCGAATAGTGGCTGCCGGCCCAGTCGCCGCCCGGGTTGTCCCAATTGTCGCCGGCGCCGTAAGTGCTGGTGTCGACCTGCGGCTTGTCCGCGGTGACAGCATTGCACGCGGCGAGCGCCAGCGCCGCAAAGAGCGCCAGCTTCCTCACTGCGGCCACAGGTGCTGGTACTGTTCGAGCACAGAGCGCAGCGAACGCGGCGGGCGGCCGGTGATGCGTTCGACGTCGTGCGATTCGATATCCATGAACCCCTCGCGGATCGACTGGCCGAACGTGACCATGCCCTCGCTTGCCCAGGGAATCGGGCCATCGGGCACCACGTCGGACGCCTTGCGCGGCACCCCGAGCGAATCGAAATAGGCATACATGCCTTCGTCATCGACGGGCTCGACCACGATCGGCTTGCCGGCCATCTGCGATATCAGCGCCATCGCATCGGGAAGGGTCCAGAGCTCCGGCCCGGTCACGTCGTAGGCTTTGTTGGCGTGCCCTTCCTGGGTCAGCACGCCCACCGCCGTCGCGACACAATCGTCGCGGCTGACGATGGGGACACGCCCTTGGCCCGCATTCTCCGGCTTGTGGCCCGCCTGCAGCGCCGGGATCGCCATCGCGGTAGCAACGGCTTCCGCATAGAGACTGTCGCGCAGGAACGTCCAGGCGAGGCCGGACGCCTCGATCATCCGCTCGGTCGCGATGTGGTCGAAGCCTTCGACCGAAGGATTGCCCGGCGTCCTCACGCCCAAGAGCGAAGTATAGACGACGTGTTTGACGCCCTGGGAGGCCGCCGCCTCGACCGCGGCGGTGTGCTGCTCGACGCGCGAGCCGACGCGCACGGTCGAGATCAGCAGCATCCGCTCGCCGCCTTCCATGGCGGCGTGCAGCGTAGAAGGATCGTCGAAGTCGGCACGGCGGATATGCGCGCCTGTTTCGGCAAACTCCGCCAACCTTTCCGGGGTGCGGCTGAGGAACACCAGGTCTTCAGCTGGAACCTGCTCGAGCAGCATTTTCGCCGCCGCATTGCCGAATTGGCCGGACGCGCCGGTCACGATAATCTTGCCCACGAATCTCTCCCGTGCGGGACCAGCCCGCTTGCCTCAATCATAACGAGTGTTACGATTGAGGCAACATGAGGAGAGGGATTCTGTGAGCAAGCTTTCCATCGAAGACCGCATCGCCCTGCAGGACCTGATCGCCGCCTATTCGTGGGCGCTCGACACCGGTGACGCCGACGGCCTCGTCGCCTGCTTTACCGAGGATTGCGTGATGAGCGAGGAAGTGTTCGAGGACCCCGACGTGTGGGAAGGCCACGACGGCATCCGCGGACTGATGAAGCACTACGCCAACGCGCCCGGCTTCCCCGGCCGCCAGCATCACGTCACGCAAGTGCAGTACAGGCCGCAAGCCGACGGCAGCGTGGCAATGCGCGGTTTCGCCTTCGTCACCGAATGTGAGGGCGAGCCGCCTTATGTGCTGCGCTTCACCGGCTATTACGACGACCACGCCGTGAAGGGCGCCGACGGCCACTGGCGCTTCAAGCGCCGCACCGTGCGGCTGTGGGACGGCGAGGTCTTGAAGAACTTCCCGGGACGCGGGCAATGGGTGGCGCGCAAGCGGCCGGAGAGCCTGATCATCAAGCGCTAGCCTTGCGAAGAGTTGCGACAATCTCGGGGGTCGTCGGCCTGCGACCGATAGGCTAGCCTTCCGCAAAAGAATCACGGGAGGGAAGCACTTCATGATCGGCAAGACCGCTGCTGCGCTCACGGCCAGCTCCATCGCACTCGCCTTCGCCACGCCCGCGTCCGCCAAGGACTGTGAAAGCCTCGCAAGCCTCAAAGTTGGTGGCAAGGTCACCTCGGCCACCCTCGTCCCGGCGGGAGGTTTCCGGCAGCCCGCCGGTCCCGGCTTTCCGCCAGGCGTCGCCGGCGCGGCGTACAAGGACGTGCCCGCTTTCTGCCGCGTCCAGGCGACGCTGACGCCGACCAGGGATTCGGACATCAAGGTCGAAGTCTGGCTTCCGGCGACCGGCTGGAACGGCAAGTTCGTCGCCGTCGGCAACGGCGTCTGGGCGGGGCAGCTGAGCTACTCGGCGATGGCCGATCCGCTCAAGCAGGGCTACGCCGTCGCCACCACCGACACCGGCCACACCGGTAGCGGTCTCGATGCCAAGTGGGCGGTCGGCCACCCGGAGAAGATAGTCGATTTCGGCTATCGCGCGGTGCACGGAATGGTCGTTACCGGCAAGCAGGCAGTGAACGCGTTCTACGGCGCAGCGCCGAAGAAGTCTTACTGGAACTCGTGCTCGACCGGTGGCCGCCAGGGCCTGATGGAAGCGCACCGCTATCCGAACGATTTCGACGCGATCAGCGCGATGGCGCCGGCCAACCCGATGACCGGGCTGATGGTCCAGTCTATGTGGGTCGGCTGGGCGCCGAAGCACGCCCCCGGTGCGGCGCTCTCGCCGGCCACGATGGGTATGGTCCACGCGGCGGTGCTCAAGGCCTGCGACAAGAAGGACGGGCTCGAGGACGGGCTGATCGAAGATCCGCGCCGCTGCGGGTTCGATCCCGCCGTGCTGCAATGCAAGCCGGGTCAGACCGCCTCATGCCTTGCTCCGGCGCAAGTCGACGCGCTCCACATGATCTACGGCGGGGTCCGCGATGCGAAGGGCAAGGTGATCCGGCCGGGCTGGCCGGTCGGCAGCGAGATGCAGCTGGCGCTGCTGATCGGCGGCAACGAGCCGTTCCCGGTGGCGACGAGCTACTTCCGCGACCTGGTCTTTGCCAGCCAGCCCGGGTGGGACTGGAAGGTCAGCGATTACGGCGCCGAGCTTGCGGCCGCGAAAGCCTATGGCAGCGCCATGCTCGACGTGCCGCCGACCGGCCTGGGTCCGTTTTTCGCCCGCGGCGGCAAGCTTTTGATGAGCCACGGCTGGACCGACGGGCTGATCCCGGCGAACAATTCGGTCGAGTTCTACACCGCGCTGACGGGCGCGCTTTCCGCGGCGCAGGCGCGCAACCAGCTGCGGCTGTTCATGGTCCCTGGCATGGACCACTGCGGCGGCGGCGAAGGCGCTTCGACCTTCGATACGCTCGGCACGATCGACAGCTGGGCGACCAGCGGCAAGGCGCCCGAGCGCATTGTCGCCACGCGGACGCCCTCGCCCAATCCGAACGCGTCCAAGCTGCCGCCGATCAGCCGTCCGCTATGTCCCTACCCGCTGATTGCGAAGTACGACGGTACCGGCGACGTGAATTCGGAAAAGAGCTTCGTTTGCGGAAGGGCTGACACCGCGAGTACCGCTTCGACCGGCAAGCGCGGCTGAGGGCCCGCACCGCCTCAGATCCAGCGCCGCACCCGCGTCGCGTAAGCGTCGAACGCCTCGCCGAACTTTGCGCGAAGAGCGCGTTCTTCGGGGGCGATCTGGAAGCGGCCGATGTAAGCGATGAAGACCGCGACCAGCGCGAGTCCGGCAGCATTGCCAAGCCAGACGACCAGGGCCGTAAGACCGAGCGATAGGCCGAGATACATCGGGTTGCGCGTATGCGCGAAAATGCCTCGATCGACCAGCGCGCTGGCCGCCTCTGGCACAAGCGGGTTGGTTGTGGTGCGAGCGCGCTTGAATTGCAGCAATGCGGCGGCGATCACGGCGATCCCGAGCGCCAATAGCAGACCTGCGACAACGGATTGGCCGGGAACGCTTACTGACGCGCCGGGCAATAAGCGGGCGCAGAGAACGGCGGCCAGGGCAAAGACCACGAAGATCAATGGCGGCGGGATGCGGTGCTCAAGCCTCATTTTCCCGCCTTTCACTTCAGAGCCGTGGGGCTAAAATCCAGGTTAGCCCAGGTTCGCTATATTTGTCGCCGGATAACAAATCGCGCATCGCTTCCGCGCCCGACTTTACCGGTCCGTATCCGACTTCGCGGCCCACATCCTCGATCAGCACGGCATCGGCCGAGCGGCTGACGCCGATCACCAGCGCAGGCGCCCGACCGAACACCGCGCGGGCGAAGCGGATGCGGTCGCCTTCGATGGAAATGACTTCTTCGCCGCGCGCGTGCCCAGCTGCCGCGAATTGGCGACCGGCTTCGAGCGAGGGATCGTGCAGCAGGACAGTACCGCTCGCCTTGCGCTTCGGCGATTTCGCCAGCGAAGCGGCGGCAGGCAGCGCCAGCGCGCCTGCCAGCGCACCCCGCCGCGTCGCGCGGATCACTTCGCCGCTCCATGCGGACCGGCTGCGAGGTAGTCGGCGATCGCCTTGAGGTCGGCATCGCTGACCTCGCCGCGCGGGATTGCCGGCATGTTGCCGATGCCGCGGCGAGCGGCCATGATTACGTATGGCGCAGCGAGATTGTTGCGCTGTTCGAGCAGCGCCGGCTGTACCCGGCGTCCGAGCAGGCCGGTGCCCATACCGTTGGGGCCGTGGCACATCGCGCATTTCTCGACGTAGAGCTTCTCGCCGCCTGTCGCGTTCGGGCGGTCGACGATCGTGGTCGGCTTGGGCATGCCTTGCGCCATGGCGACGCTGGCGAGCCCCAGCGCGGCCAAGGCGGCGAATGCGATCCGGCTCATGCCTTGCGCTCCCCGTTGTAAGTCGTCGGCCAGATGCCGCTCTTCCCCGGCGCGAGGATGCCATTGGGGTCGAGGGCGTTCTTGACCTTCTCGTTGAGCTTGCGCAGCGCCCCGCCCCCCCAGTCGTAGCTTTCCGCCACGAGGTCCATGTAGTCGAGGTGGGTGCGGTATTCGCCGTAGCCTTGCGCCTTGGCGTCGGCGACAAGCTGGCGGAAGAAAGGGTCGATCTTGGCCATCCTGGCGGCGTCGTCCTTGTCGAAGATCATCGCGTTGACGTTGATCAGGTGCCGCTCGCCGAAGGCGAAGCTGCCCTGGTAGTCGATGCCGAATTCCTTGTAGCGCGCATAAGTCCGCTGGAACTGCGCCAGCGCGAGCGAGCCGTCCTGCGGCAGCAGCGGTGAGAAGCCGATGTGCCCGCCGCGCCCGCCGTACCAGTTGATATTCTGCATCGGGAAAGTCATCGGCGTGCCGGTCCAGCCCGAGTATTCGAGCGGCTGGCCCTTCACCCAGGTGGTCGGCTTGAGCAGCATCGGCTTGATGTCGCTCATCGCCTTTTCGAGGATCTTGTAGGCCGCCTTGTTAACTTCTTCGCGCCCGTAGAGACGCAAGCTTACCCCCCACCAGCCGATGTTGAACTTCTTGCGGATCGCATCGATCACGCTGTCGTCGAGCGCGCCGGGCTTGTCGGTCCATTCCTTGCGCGTGGTGAGGACGGCGGCGGCGCGCAGCCAGTTGCCGATGCTGGGAGACTGCCGCAACAGTCCTTCGCGCCGCAGCGGCCCGATGGTGTCGACCATCGCCTGGAGGTCCTCGGGCTTGTCGAACTCGACGTCCATGCCCATCAGGCTCTCGGGCTCGGGCATCAGCCACATGTTGGCCTTGGTGACGATGCCGAAATTCGACTGCACGAACATCTGGTCCCATCCAGGGCCATAGCCGAACGGGTAGAGGCCCCACGTGGGCGCCTTCGAGAACGCGCCCATGCCCGTCCGGACGACCTCGCCGGTCGGCAGCACCACTTCCATCCCGCAGAAGTTCTTCGTGTTCTCGCCGTACGGCGTGTAGCCGACCCCGCGGTCGAGCGCGTTGCCGATCACCGAGCCCCACGAGTTGCCCGGGGTCGACAGCCAGTAAGGCAGCTTATGCTGCTGGATGTAGTCGTAGAGGTCGTAGAACCCGACGCCCGGCTCGAGCGTGACCACGCCGTTGGCTGCGTCGAACTCGATCTTCTTCATCCGCGATAAGTCGAGCACCACGCTGCCGGCGAGCTCGGGCGCGGTGCCGCCGTAGCCGAGGTTCTTGCCGCGGCTGATCGGCCACAGCGGCAGGCGGAACTGGTTGGCGATCTTTACCGCCGCTTGCACCTCCTCGACCGAGGTTGGGGCAATCGCGCCCGCCGGGTGGTGGCGCGCATCGTCAATCGCGAACTTGTCCTGGTAACTGACGCGGTCGAGATCCTCGAAGAACACCTTGTCAGCGCCGAGCGCGACCTCGAAGGCCTTTAGCGCCTGGCTCATCTTGGCGGCGGTGAAGCCGGGAGGGAGGAGGATGTCTGCCATTTAGGTCTCTTTACTGGCCCGAGGCCCACTTGGTGCGCGCGGGCGGGCGGGCGCCGGCGTCGAGGCGGACGACCTCGCCGTTGATCAGCGGGGTGCGGATGAGGAATTCGGCCACGGCGGCGTATTCGTCAGCGGTGCCTGCGCGCTTGGGAAATTCGTTGCCGCCGATCAGCTCGTCGACGAAGTCGGGCGGCAGCATCGCCACCATCGGGGTGTCCATGAAACCCGGCGCAACCGCGTTCACGCGGATGCCGTGGCGGGAAAGGTCACGCGCCCACACCAGCGTCAGCGCCGCCAGCGCCGCCTTAGCCGCGGTGTAGGCTCCCATGCCCTCCTGGCCTTCGAAGCTGGCGATCGAGCAGGTGTTGACGATTACCCCGCGCTCCTCGTCGGAGCCGGACGGCTTGTTGCCAATCATCCCGTGCGAGACGTGCGCGGCGACTTGCGTCGCGCCGATCAGGTTGACCGCGATGATCTGGCGGAACTGGTTCATGTCGCACGGCCCCTCGGGCGTGGCGACCGCGCCGAGTCCGCCGATGCCGGCGTTGTTGAGCAGCATGTGGATTTCGCCATAGCGATCGGCGACTTGCGCGACCGCGGCCTTGACCGAGCCTTCGTCGCTAACGTCGCACTCGATGAAATCGGCGCCCATCGGGGGCTTGCCGCTGCGGTCGAGCGAGACCACCGTCGCGCCCGCGCCGAGCAGGCGCCGCACGCCGCCTTCGCCAAGGCCCGAATTGCCGCCGGTGACGACGGCCAATTTGCCGCTGGGGTCCATGTCCTCTCCCGTCGCAGATGCCGCGACTTTAACGCTCGTTACTTTTCCGCTAGCACCGCGACAAGTCAAGGAGGGGAGTGAGTTTGCCTACCCGCGAGGACCTTTACACGGCGCTCGACCGCTATTGCGACGCGCTGCTCGCGCGCGATCACACGCGCCTGGCGTGGGCGCCCGATGCGCTCACGACCGAGAATAACGTCGCGCTCGCGCCGGGCGACGGGCTGTGGGGCACGATCACCGGGCGCGGCGCCTATGACCTGCGCTTCGCCGATGTTTGGAACAGCCAGGTCGCGCTGTTCACCACCGTCGAGGAAACGAACGCCAGTTCGGCCGCGTGCATCCGCATCGGCCTGCGCGGGAAAGCGATCACCGAAGTCGAGACGATCGTCGTGCGCCAGGCCGACGAGGCGCTGGTGTTCCCCGACCCCAAATTCGAGCGCAAGCCGGTGATGGAGCAGGAGGTGCAGCCGGCGCAACGCAGCGGCCGCGACACAATGATCGCACTCGCCGACGGTTACTTCTCCACGCTGGAAAAGAACGACGGCACCATCCGCACCAAGTTCCACCCGGGCTGCAACCGGATCGAAAACGGCGTGCAGACCACCAACAACCCCGATTTCTTCGTCCCCGTCGCACACCTCTCGTGCGACGAGCAGTTCCGCCAGGGCAACTACCGCTACGACGATCGCCTGCGCGGCCGTCGTTTCCCGCTGGTCGACGAGGAGCGCGGCATCGTTCTCGCGCACGGCTTCATCGACCACTGCGGCAAGTTGGGCGAATACAAGTTGACCGACGGCACCCGGGTCACCAGCCCGATACGCCGGCCGCACACCTTCTACCTGTCCGAGGCCTTCAAGATCCGCCAAGGTGCGATCGAGCAGATCGAGGCGAACTTCATCACCGTCCCTTATCACATGCCTTCCCCATGGGACTTGCGCGCATGACCGGCGCGCGCCGGATCATCGCGCTGGTGCTGCTCGGCTGCGTGTTCGTGATGGAGGGCTACGACCTCAACGCGATGGCGCTCGCGGTGCCGCGTCTCAAGGACGCGCTGGGGCTCGAGCCCGCGGCGTTCGGTTGGGTGTTCTCGGCGCTGCTGGTCGGCATCGGTGTCGGCGGGGCTACGCTGGCACCGCTCGGCGACCGGTTCGGCCGCAAGCCGCTTATCGTGTTCGGGTGTCTGGGCGTTGCCGTCTCGACGCTGGCCACTTCGCTCGCGGCGAGCATCCCGGCGTTCCTTGCCTGGCGCTTGCTGACCGGCTTCGCGCTCGGCGCGTGCCTGCCCAACGTCTCGGCGCTTTCGGCCGAGCTTGCGCCGGAGCGGCTGCGCGCGACGCTGATGTCGGTCGTTTCGGCCGGCATCCCGCTCGGACTGGCGCTCGCTGGGCTATTGACGCCCACGGTGGTCGCGGCGAGCGGTTGGCAGGGCCTGTTCGTCGTGCCGGGCGTGTTCGCCGCGCTGCTAGCGCTGGCGCTCGGGGTCGTGCTCGCGGCAGGAGCGCCGGAAGCCTTGCCGGGCGCAGTCTTGCGCACGAAGGCGCCGCAATTCGAGCTTTTCCGAGCGCCGTGGGCGCTGCCCTTCGGGGTGTTCGCCTTGGTGCTATCGCTCAACGCGATGAACCTCTATTTCCTCAATTCGTGGATCCCGACGATCCTGCCGCGCGCGGGCTTCTCGCTCGATGCCGCAGCGCGCATCGCCGGAGTGGTCCAGCTCGCCGGGCTCGCGATTGGCATTCTCGTCAGCGTGCTGATCGATCGCTGGCGGCCGGGCCCGACGCTGGTCGGCGCGTTCGTACTGATGGCGCTGTGCTTCCTCGCCGTGGGCGCCACAGCGCCCAACGCGAGCCGCTGGACCCTGCTGCTGATGGTCGGAGTCGGCGGCGCCTCGGCGGGCGGCATGGCGCTGCCCGCGCTGTGCGCCTACCTGTTCCCGCCTCGGTTGCTGTCGTCGGCCGTCGGCATGGGCGTGCTCGTCGCCCGCATCGGTGCGATCCTCGGGCCGCCCCTCGGGCAGCTCATGCTCAGCGCCAACGTCACCTCGCGCCTGTTCCTCGCCGCCGCCGCCGGTCCCGCCGCGCTGTGCGCGCTGGTCTGCCTGGCGGTGCCGATGGCGCTGGCGGTGCGCAAGCGGTTCGACGCGGCCCCAGCTACGGCTTGAAGTCGAGCCCGCCGACGCGTTCGGTAAAGCGCCAGCCGTCCTCGGTCAGGGCAAGCCGATCAGTGAACGTGCCTATGATCGGCGAATCCGCGCTCATCATCGGCAGTTCCCCCTCAGGCGCCGGATCGCCCTGGTAGAGCACGATTACGCTGAACGCGCGCGCGGTGGCCGGTCCTTCGACGTCCACCACGGTATTGGCGATGACGTGCCGTTGCGCCCTTGGCGGGCGGGCGAGGAAGCTCGCGAGGATTGCCTCGCGGCCCACGATGAACTCGCCCGGCTTGCTCGGGCGGGCAAAGCGCGCATCCTCCGTGTAGAGGTCCGCGACGGCGTGCCAGTCCTGCGCGTCGTTGAGGTTGACGTAGCGCTTGATCAGCCGCTCGACGTCGATCTCGACTGCCCGGCGGTCGTCGCTGTTCATCTCAGCCCTCCGCGGGCTTGGTACGCTCGAGGAACAGCGAGCGGCCCTTCTCGTCGGTCGCTTCGAGACGGGCGATCAAATTGCACACCAGCTCATCCAGCTTGGCGAGGTCACCGTCGGCCATGTCGGACAAGAGGTAGTCGGCCACGGCGTGGGTCTGCGGGCGCATCAATTCGTACAGGCGGCGTCCCTCGGGAGTCAGCTTGAGCACCTTGCGGCG
Organism: Croceibacterium sp.; assembly: GCA_035470785.1. Taxonomy (GTDB): domain Bacteria; phylum Pseudomonadota; class Alphaproteobacteria; order Sphingomonadales; family Sphingomonadaceae; genus Croceibacterium_B. The sequence goes on from DATIQN010000055.1 coordinate 40,171, forward strand.
GCGGTTGTGCGGGTCGGGCTCGACGGTGATTCGTCCGTGACGCTGCAATGTCGACACCGCGCGGCTGACGCTCATGGCATTGACGCCTGTATGCTCGGCCAGTTCGTGGCTGGCGCTTGCTCCCAGCCGACCGATCGCCATGAGCAGGCGGAACTCGTTGAGACTGATGTTGTGCCGGTGCGATAGGTAGATCGAGAACGGCGCCATCAGCCGATTGTTGAGCTTGAGGAGCCGATGCAGCGTGCCCACTCGCCCCTCCGGCTCGCTGACGCCCAGGTGGCGATCGTCAATCGTTTCGTGTCGTCCCAAGTCTCGTTCCCCCCGAGATTGCGCCTGGCCAAAGCACGGCCTTGCCTCGACTGTAACATCCGTTACGGTTCGAAGCCAAGAATCAATGGGAGACTAGCGATGGGCGCTTTTCCGCAAACCATCCATTTCATCGGCAGCAACACCCCGCGCCGGACGGAGATTTCCAAGCGCAACCTCGAGGTAGAGGGCGAAATCCCCGCCGAGGTCGACGGGGCGTTCTTCCGTGCTGTGCCCGACAATGCCCACGCGCCGATGTTCGAGGACGACATCGCGCTCAACGCCGACGGCATGATCGCGCGCTTCAACATCGAGAACGGCGCGGCCGATTTCGACATCAAGTACGTCGAGACCGAGCGCTACAAAGCCGAGAAGAAGGCCCGCCGGGCACTGTTCGGGCGCTATCGCAACCCGTTCACCGACGACCCCAGCGTAAAGGGCGTCGACCGCACGGTCTCGAACACCACCCCGGTGTGGCACGGCGGGCGGCTGTTCATGACCAAGGAGGACGGGCGCGGCTACGAGATCAATCCGCACACGCTCGCGACGGCGGGCAAGTGGGACTATTACGGCGCGCTCAAGAGCGAGACCTTCACCGCGCACCCGCGGATCGATCCGGGCACCGGCGAGATGTTCTTCTTCGGTTACGAAGCGGGCGGGCTGTGCAGCCTCGACGTCGCCTACGGCATCGCCGACAAGGACGGCAACCTGACCCGCGAGCAGTGGTTCAAGCAGCCCTATTGCTCGACGATCCACGACTTCGTGATCACCGAGCGATACGCGATCTTCCCGATCTTCCCGACGCTCGCCGATCTCGACCGGTTGAAGGCCGGCGGCGCGCACTGGGCGCATCACCAGGACCTGCCGAGCTGGGTCGGCATCATGCCGCGCTACGGCGACGTGTCGGAGATGAAGTGGATCCAGGGCCCGATCGGCGTCTCAGTGTTCCACGAGGTCAACGCCTACGACGACGGCGACTTCGTGCACATCGACATGTGCCTGACCGAGACCAACGCCTTTTCGTTCATGCGCGAGGCCGGCGGCATCCATAAGCCGCAGCAGGAAATCCAGGGCGCGCTCACGCGCTGGACGATCGACATGAGCAAGGCCGAACCGACGATCCAGGAACGGCCGCTCGGCCCGCCCGGCGACTTGCCGCGTCTTGCCGATGCCGACCAGGGGCGGCCGTACAGCCACGCCTGGTACCTCAGCATGAACCCGCAAGGGGGCCCACCGATGCCCGGCGGCCCGGTCGGCGCGAACTTCAACGCGCTGCTGCGCATCGAGGTCGGCAACGGCCGCGTCGAGTTGATGGGCGTGCCTCCGGGCGCCGCGATCAGCGAACCGGCGCACGTACCGTCGAGCGAGCCGGGCCACGAGGGCTGGTTGCTCATGGTCGTCGACCTGCCGAACAACCCGAACCCGGCGCAGCAAGTCCCCGGCGACTACTCGTCCGAGCTCTGGGTTGTGAACGCCGGCGAGATCGCCAGCGGCCCGGTCGCCAAGGTCAAGACCGGCCTCGCGCTGCGCAGCCAGGTCCACGGCACCTGGGTCAGCCGCGCGAAGCTCGAGGCGAGCAAGCTCCAGGCTTAACCGCTAGGCTGGTCTTGCGCCTGCTTGTCCGGCTTTTTGCCCGGGTGCGCAGCCGCACGGGCTTGCTCGGCCTTCTGCTTCGCCGCCACGCGGTCCTGCTCGGCCTTCTGCTGCGCCGTTACGCGGGCCTGCTCGGCCACCTGACGCTCTTGCTTCTGCTGGGCCTGAACCGCCGCGCGGGCCTGGGCTTGTTGAGCCTGCGCCTGATGCTGCTGAGCGACCTTCTGCGTCTCTAGCTGGTGCTCGCGTGCCGCTTGCTGGCGCGCCTGCGCCTGTTGCTGCGCGTTGGCGCGTTGCGCTGCCGCCTGGGCCTGCTGCGCCTTCACACGCTCGGCCTGAGCCTGCTGAGCCTTCGCTCGCTGATCCTCGGCCTGACGTTGCTGCGCTTCCTTTTGCGCTTGCGCTTGCTGCTGCAGCGCCTTGGCGCGTTGCGTCCCGGCCTGGGCCTGCTGCACCTTCACCCGCTCGGCCTGCGCCTGCTGAGCCTTGGCCCGCTGAGCCTCGGCTTGGCGTTGCTGCGCTTCCTTTTGCGCCTGCGCTTGCTGCTGCAGCGCCTTGGCGTGTTGCGCCCCGGCCTGAGCCTGCTGCACCTTCACCCGCTCGGCCTGCGCCTGCTGAGCCTTGGCTCGTTGAGCCTCGGCCTGACGTTGCTGGGCGTCCTTTTGCGCGAGCGCTTGCTGCTGCCGATGCTGCGCCTCGGCCTGCTGCAACTGGGCCTGGCGCTGTTGGGCGGCACGCTGCGCCTCGGCTTGGCGCTGGGCATTCAACTGCGCCGTCTGGGCCTGCTGCTGCTGTTGGGCAGCGTGTTGGGCCTGGGCTTGCTGTTGTTGTGCAAGCGCGCCGGCGGCGACCCTTTGCTGTTGCTGCGCCGCCTGCTGTTGCAGCGCCTGGCGCTGGGCCGCCTGCTGTTGCATCGCCTGCCGTTGCGCCGCCTGCTGTTGCATCGCCTGCTGGCGTTGCGCTTGCTGCTGCTGGACGACCGGCTGCTCGGTGCGCCTGATCGCGGCGAGCTGCTGCAACTGCGCTTGCCGCTGCTGCGCGGTATAGAACTTCGGCGGCGGGGTCTTGAAATCGGTCTGCTGCCAGCCGGCGAAGTTACGCTCGGCGTCGCGCCGGACCAGCGCCTCGGCAGCCCAGTCGCGATGCAGGCGCTGCTCGTTCTGCGCATCCCAGCTCTGCCACGCTTGGCGCTGCTGCCGAGCCTGTTCCCATTGCCGCTGCTGGCGGGCAACCTCGTCGCGACGCTGCTGCCACAGCGGCGCCGGGACGCCGACCCTCTGATCGCGGTGAGCGGCCTGGTACATCTGCCGTGCCCGGGCGAAATAGTCTTGCGCCGCCTGCCGCTGGCGCTCGGCCCGGCGGGCGTCGATAATGCGGCCCTCGCGGTCGTAGATCGCCACCAGGCGGTCGTCGCGATAACCGTAGCTGTAGTACGGATCGCTCACCAGGAACGGGCGCTCGCTGTCGGGCTCGTAGTAGTAATAGCGATAACCGCCGTCGACCGGCTCGGCATAGCGCATGTAGCGGTCGCCAGTTTCCCACGCCCACGGCTGCACGCCGTTATAGTCGAACGCGTAGTCCGGCGGCGCGTTGCCGAGCATGCCGCCGAGCGCGCTGGCCTTCGCCAGCCATTGATAATCGTCCGGCGAGGAATCGTCGGTATAGTAGCCGTCACCCGAGGCGGCCGGGCCGTAGTCGTAGGCGGGCGCGTGACCATAGGAGCCGCGGTACGAGGCCCGCATCGGCAGGGCCTGCGGCAACGGCTTCGCATCGGTGAGAAGAAAATTCGGGTCGACTTTGGCAAGGTCGTTCATCGACCAGCCTGAGGGCGCGGCGGCCTGCGAAGCGACCGGTGCAGCGGCCTGGTTCTGCTGCGTGCCGTTGGGGCCGCACGCCGCGAGCGCGGCGGCGAGAGCAGTCGTCGCGCTGAGCGCGAGGAAGCGTCGAAAGGTCGGTTTCATTGTCATTCTCACTGTTGCGGGGTGCGACGCATGAAGTCGGACTTGCCGGGCAGTGTCTGCCCAACGAAGTGAACTCAGCGTGGGCACGTCATTCATCGAAGAGTCCGATTCAATGAACAACTCGGCAACGCGCGAGTGTTGCATCGGCTCCCAACCGGTGCATACTCTTTCGCAAAACCAAAGGGAGAATTCGATGAGTCTGCGCTTGTTGGGGGCCGCGCTGGCCATTCCACTGTGCTTCGCCGCCGCCGCGGCCAGTGCCGCCGGCGACCCGCCCAAGTCCGCTGCTGCCACCACCAGCGCACCCGACGAGCCCGGCCTCAGGACGCCCAAGGGCTGGAAGGCGCCACGCACCGAATGGGGCGATCCGAACCTCATGGGCCGCTGGCCCATCGACAACCTCAGCTCGACCCCCTCGCAGCGCCCGCCGAACCTCGGCAACAAGGCTTGGCTCACCGACGTGGAATACGCCGCCGCGACCAAGGCCGCCGAAGACCAGCTCAAGCTATACAATCTCGAGATCAAGGCCAACCGCATGGGCATGGGCCACTGGACCGAGCGCGGTAGGCCGATGCGACAGACCTCGCTGATCATGGAACCGGCCGATGGCCGCATCCCGCCGCCGACGCCGCTCGGCAAGGAGCTGTCCAAGAACACCAAGAGCAGCTGGACCGAGAGCACCTTCGAATGGGTGACCGACTTCAGCCCGATGGACCGCTGCATCACCCGCGGCCTGCCCGGCTCGATGCTGCCCGGCGCCTACAACAGCGGCATCGAGGTCTGGCAATCGCCCGGCTACGCGGTGATCAGGACGGAGGAGATCCACGAGGCGCGGATCATCCCGATCGCCACCGGAAAGGGCCCGCCGCCCGCCCCCGTGAAGGGCTGGATGGGCTATTCGGTCGGCCACTGGGAGGGCGATACCCTGGTGATCGAAACGACCAACTTCGTTCCCGGCCAGCCGATCGGGGGCAACGGCGGCATCGGCGGGCGCCCGATCCCCAACAGCGACCAGATGAAAGTGGTCGAACGGCTGACCCCGACAGGGCCGGATCACATCCATTACGAAGCCTGGGTCAGCGACCCCGTAACGCTGACGGCGCCGTTCAAGTACGATTTCCCGTGGACCCGCAACAGCAACTACAAGCAGTATGAATACGCCTGCTTCGAAGGCAACGAGCAGACGCGCGGATACATCGAGGGAACCAGCCCGTTCGAGGCGGCCAAGCGCGAAGCGCGTGAGAAGGCGCGCGAGGCCGGAACCCTGGCTGCGACCGATCGCAATACGAGCTCAAGCAACAAGTAACGGCCCGGACCGCCGGTCCGCTGCGGAGGGGCAGCCGATGTTTCGCTGGGTATACCATGTGTCGCGCGTCGCGTTCGGCGCGTGGTTCCTCTACTCCGGCCTCGCGCACTTCCTGCTGCCGGGCTGGCAGCCGATGGGCACGCACCAGCCGGCGATCGCCTTCACCCAGGCGCTGATCGACAGTGGACTGTTCACCTGGATCAAGGTGCTCGAAGTGGTCCTTGGCATGACGATGCTGGCCAACCGGCTGATGCCGCTGACGATTGTCGCGTTGGTGCCGCTCAACGTGGTCATTTGTTACTGGAACTTCGTGCTCGACCCCGCCCCGGTCGATTACGTCTTCGGCCTGCTGACGATCGTCTTCCACGCCGTGCTCGCGTGGGCTTGGCGCGGCTATTTCTGGCCGTTGTTCTCATGGCGCGGGCGGCCCGACTACTCGCTTGACGCCAAACTTCCGGAGACTTTCGCATGAGCTTCAAGACCACGCTGCTGGCCGGCGTCGCGCTGGCCTTCGCCGCGCCGACCGCCGCGCAAGACAAGCCCGGCCCGTGCGACCGGCAGTGCCTGATCGACTTGTCGGATCATTATGTCGCCGCGCTTGTCGCGCACAACCCCAAGGCGGTGCCGCTGGCGGCGAACCTCGTCACGGCGGAGAACCTCAAGGTCATCAAGCCCGGCGAAGGGCTGTGGCAGTCGCTCGCCGCCGGGCCCGACAAGTTCGCGATCCACGTCGCCGATCCCGTTTCCGAGGAAGTCGGCATCATGGCGGTGGCCAAGGGCGCCGATGCCAAGCCGGTGATGTTCGGCGTTCGCCTCAAGGTCGCCGGCGGCAAGATCATCGAGGCCGAGCACCTGGTTGGCAACACGCCCGCGCCTACGGCGATGGCCAACCTGCAGGCACCGCGCCCGGCGCTGCTGCGCGAAGTGCCTTACGAATACGCGGATTCGCGCGGGCGTCTGATCTGGCTCGGCAAGAGCTACTACGATGCGCTCGACGACAACAATTCGCAGGAATCCGCCTTCGCCGACGATTGCGAGCGGCACGAGAACGGCTTCCAGACCGCGCGCAACCCGATGGCCCGGCCGGGCACCGGCAACGTCAACGATCCGAGCTTCGCCTACCTCGGCGGGCTCGGCTGCGCGGCGCAGATGGACACCAACATGTGGGAGTACATCAGCTCGATCAACAACCGCCGGGTCGAGATCGCCGACCCCGTGACAGGTCTCGTGTGGGGCATGAGCCACTTCCAGCACGATTTCACCAAGAAGGACTTCAAGCTGATCGGCGTGCCCGGCACGCCCATCCGACACATGGAGTACAAGCCGTTCGACATGCCGGCGATCCACATCTTCAAGGTGTGGGGCGGCAAGATCCACGAGATCGAGGCGGTCGGCTGGACCGCGCCGTATCAGATCCCGGATGTGTTTGGGGCGAAGTAGGAAAGCCCCCGCCGGATCGCTCCGGCGGGGATACGTTTCAAATCAGGCGTGGCCAGGGTCGGCGGTCTTTTCCGCTGAGGGCTCGCCCTTCTTGGTCAGCATGTCGGTGACGATCTCGGACACGAAGCCGAAGGCAACGCCGATCAGGATCGAAATCGCGACCGGCACGATCGCCGCCGTGGGCGCCATGCTGCCATCCTCGCCCTTGAGCAGGATGACTCCGGCGATGCAGGCAAAGCCGAAAAAGCCGATCGGGATGATGTTGAGGTAGGGCAGCTTCGAGGTCAGCACGATCAGCGCTGCGCCGAGGCCGACCGCCACCGGCGCGGCAAGCGCACCGAGCCCCGACAGCACGCCGCCGGCAAGGATGATCGCGACCATTCCGACGACCGCGCCCCAGATCATGCAGGCAGCCGCGGTAATCGAACCAGTGGCCTTGCCGCCGGCCTGGAAGTGCGTTCCCCACGAGATGAATGAAATCCACACCTGAAGCCCGGCAAGTGCCAACATGGGCAGCGCGAACAGCCAGGTATCGAGGACGGCGAGCACGCCGACCGACAGCGCAAGTGCAATGAGTGCAGGCATTTCCGAAGACCTCCCAAGCGATGAGTTATCGTTGTCGGCCGCGGCTCTCCCCCGGGCCCGCGGGGAGACTACGCCGCCCGCGGGCGCTCGGCAATGCGCTTGCGTTTGTCCTCCACGGTGCGATGATCGGACAAACGCAACGCGGGGAGAGAACGATGATTGCACGATGGACGGCGGCACTCGCAGCAGCGGCTCTGGCGAGCTGCGCCCAGAACGCGCCAAAGGCTCCCGATGCGACCACGCAGGGGCTGCTCGACCGGGTGGCGATCCAGGACCTTGTCGGCCGCTACTATTCGAATTTCGGCAAGAGCGACAACCACGCCTTCGAGGACTATTTCACCGACGACGCCGTGCTCGACGTCAACGGCAAGGTCGCGCACGGCAAGGCCGAGGTGCCGGGAATCTACGCCAGCCTGGCGGGCGACGCCAATCCTGCGTCGTTGGGCGTGTTCCACATGATCCTGAGCAACCCGGTGATCGACGTCAACGGCGACAACGCGACCGCGACGTTCTTGTGGACCGGCGTCCTCAACGACCACATCGACGGCCCGCCCCGCTTCTGGGAGCAGGGCCGCGAGTACGACCGGCTGGTGAAGAAGGACGGCAAGTGGCTGATCAAGCATCGCGTCGTCATCGCCGACAGCGGCCTGCCCAAGTCGATGAAGGATACCTACAAGCCGCGGATGGATTACGACATCACGAAGGACTGACGTCAGACCAGCGCGTAGTACTTCAGCAGGTTGCCGTCGCTGCGCCGCTCGCCGACGCCGATGAAGACGTGCTTGGTCAGCCAGTCGTGCTTGCCGACCGCGCATTCGAAGGTCGGGTTGCCGCGCAGGTAATACTCGTCGTGCGGCACCGGTGCGCCGTTGTTGAACGCCCAGTCGCGCAGGCGGGCCATCGTGTCGGGCTGGCGGCCCCACAGGAAGCCCTTGTTGTTGAGCAGGATCACCGTGCCATCCTCCTCCTCGAGCAGGTAGCGCGCGTCGAAAACGGCGACGTCGTCGGGGCGGAAATAGGCGTAGTCGCCGCCCGAGCCGGGGATCGCCCTGCCCTTCAACCGCGGTCCCTCGAACGTGCCGCCTTTGACCAGCACCGCGCTGCGCATCCCGCCAAAGGGGTGCGGCGCGATCGTGTAGAGCTCGGGAAAGGTCAGGCGCACTTCCATCGCGAACTCGAGCCGCGGGTTGTCGAGCTCCGAGAACGGCGCGGTGAACGGGGTGGTGTCGTTGAAGTCCATCAGCGCAGCTCTATCAGGCCGCCGTCGACGAACAAGTTCGCGCCGGTGATGAAGCTGGCGTCGTCGCTGGCGAGGAAGAGGACCGCCTTGGCGACGTCCTCGCTCCTGCCCATTCGGTGCATCGGGATGTTGGCGATCATCATTTCCTTGAGCCTCTCGACGTCCTCGTCGGTCATGCCGGGGTTGCGGTGGAGCAGCGGGGTGTCGATCGGCCCGGGGCTGACGACGTTGAGGCGAATGCCCTCGCCGACCAGTTCCTTGGCAAAGACCTTCATCGCCATGTACAGGCCCGCCTTGGCCGCGGCATAGGCTCCGTTCCCCTCGAGCGCGCCGTGCGCACCGATCGAGCCGGTGACGACGATTGAGCCGCCCTTGCCCGTGATCCGCAAGCACTTCTGCAAGGCGAACACACAACCGCGCAGGTTAATCGAATGGACGTGGTCCCAGGCCTCTTCGGTGATCCCGCGAAGGGGCGCGAACCCGCCGACGCCGGCGTTGATATAGAGCACGTCGATGCGACCATCGGCGGCCTCGATCTTCGCCACCACGTCCTCGGTCGAAGCCGGATCGGCGATGTCGGACCGGTAGCCGGTGCTGCCGGGAATAGCCGCGGCGGCCGCATCGATGGTCGCCTGGTCGCGCCCGGTGAAATGGACCTTGCCGCCCTCCGCGCCGAAGGCCTTGGCGGCCTCCAGTCCCATCCCGCTGTTGCCGCCGAGCACGAGCACGACCTTGTCCTTGAAACGCATGATCACCCCCTAGAACGGCCCCAGCGGGTTCGGCCCGCCGGGAACCACGTCCTGCATCACGTCCCAGTGCTCGGCAATCAGGCCGTTCTCGAGCCGGAAGATATCGATCACCGCCCAGCCGTTGTCTCCCGGCCAGCGGCGCACGTGGTAGTGCACGGTGACGTGGTCGCCGTCGACGAACGCGCGCTTCACGTCGTGCACGGCCTCGGGCGTCTGCGCCCTGATCATGTCGAGGAACTTCTTGAGCCCATCGCGCCCGGGCTCGGCCATCTGGTTGTGCTGGATGTAGTCCGGCGAAATGAAGCGGTCGACCGCGCCCGAGTCCATCGGGTTCAGCATCTGCTCGAACATGGCGAGCACGAGCGCCAGGTTCGCCTCTTCCTCGGGAGTGCGGCTCATGCCGCCTTCTTGCGCCGCGCGGGCTTCTTGGCGGGCTCCGCGCGCTGCGGCAGCTCGGCGGGCGGCAGGCTCTGCCCGCGGATCAAATCGGCCGCCTTCTCGCCGACCATGATCGAGGGCAACATGGTATTGCCGCCCGGCACCGTCGGCATCACCGAGGCGTCGGCCACGCGCAGGCCCTCGACGCCGATCACCTTCAGCTCGCTGTCGACCACCGACATCGCACCGAGGCCCATCGCGCACGTGCCAACCGGATGTTGCCCGACGTAACACCAGTCGCGCAGGTAGGCGTCGAGCTCGGTATCGCTCTGCACCTGCTCGCCGGGCGTTTTCTCCTCGCCGACCAGCTCGCCCATCGGCTCGGTGCGATAGATCTTGCGGGTCAGTCGGATCGCGTCGCGCAGCTGCTTGCGGTCGTTCTCGGTGTCGAGGATGTTGAGCGTCACCGCCGCAACTTCGCGCGGGTCGGCGCTCTTGAGCTCGACCCAGCCGCGGCTTTCGGGGTGGAGCTGGACGATGCCCGCCCACCACACGTCCTGCTGGCGCTTCTTGAGGCCGGGGAACCAGGTCTGCGCGTCGAAGCGGATCGGGTTGACCATGATCTGCATGTCCGGCCGCTCGAGCTCGGGCCGGGTCTTGATGACGACGTTGCAGCTGTTGACCTGGTACGTCGCCGTGCCGGTGCCCAGCACCGCCCAGCGCAGCGCGCTCAACGCCAGCTTGTCCCAGCGCAGCTCGCTGAGGAAAGTGACCGGCTGGGTCGCATTCCATTCCAGGCTCGCGGTCGGATGCTCCTGCAGGTTGCGGCCGACGCCGGGGCTGTCGTGCACCACCGCGATACCATGCTGCTTGAGGTGTGCCGCCGGGCCGATGCCCGAGAGCATGAGCAAGTGCGGCGAGTTGTACGTACCGCCCGAGAGGATCACCTCGCGTCGCGCGCGCACGACCTGCGGCCCGTTCGGCCCTTCGATCTCGACGCCGACGCAGCGCTTGCCCTCGAACACCACGCGGCGGACGAGCACGCCCGAGCGCACGTCGAGGTTCTGCCGCCCCATCGCCGGGCGGATGTAGGCGTTCGCCGCGCTGACCCGGCGGCCGCGCTTGTCGGCGGTCATCTCGCCGCGCGCGAAGCCTTCGGCCTGTTCGCCGCCGAGGTCCTCGCTGACCGGGAAGCCGAGCCGCCGCCCGGTCTCCATCATCCGCTCGTGATGCAGCACCGGCAGGTCGATCGCCTTGACCCGCACTGGCCCGCCAGCGCCGTGATACGTCCCGTCACCGCGCCACGAATCCTCCAGCCGGCGGAAGTACGGCAGCACGTCGGCGAACGACCAGCCGCGCGCGCCCATCTGCGCCCACTGGTCGTAGTCACCGGGGTGGCCGCGCATGGCGAACATGCCGTTGATCGAGCCCGACCCACCCATCACCCGCCCGCGCGGCAGCGGCATCTTGCGGCCATTGAGGTTCGGCTCGGGCTCGGTCCAGTAAGTCCAGTTGAACTGCGGCTTGGTCATCGCGCGCAGGAAGCCGAGCGGCATACGGATGAACGGGTGGTTGTCGCTGCCGCCGGCCTCGAGCAGCAGCACGCTGGTGCGCGGGTCCTCGCTCAGCCGTGCAGCGACAGGGCACCCGGCGCTGCCCGCGCCGACGACGATGTAATCGAAAGTATCGCCGCTCTCGGCCAATTCCGCTCTCCCAGTCCGGTCGCAAGCTTGCTAACGTTCGTTACGATGGTGCGCAAGGAGAGAGCATGACCCGCGAGGATTACGACCGCTACGTCGCCGCGTTCAACGCCCGCGACTATGACGCGGTGTTCGATTTCTACGCCGAGAACCCGCGCATGGCGTTCTTCGGGATCGAGATCACGACGCGCGATCAGCTCAAGGACTTCTACGGCTTCATGCACCGCTACGTGAAGGAAACGGTGACCGTCGAACGCTTCGCCGGCAGCGACGAGCTGGCCGCGGTCGAGGCGATCGTCCGCATCGAGGCGACCGACGATTTGACGCGGGAGAGGCTCGATGCCCGCGGGATGGATCAGTTCTTCCCCATCGCCAAAGGCGAGGTGCAGGAGATGCGCCAGCACATCCACTATCACCTGAAGGACGGGAAGATCGCCAGCGTCGGCTGCGCGCTGGTGCCGTAGCCCAACTGTGGCATAACATTGGCAGAAGCGGTCGGGAGGCCGTCAACAAGGGAGAGAGTTGCGATGTCGAGATGGATGCCAAGCGCCCTTGCGGCGACCATGCTCGCGGTGGCGGTTACCCCGGCTCCGGCCGCAGCGAAGGCGACGTGCGATCGCGATTGCCTACTCAAGCTTACCGACGCCTATGTCGCCAGCTTCGCGAATCACAGTCTAGCCGGCGTACCCCTGAAAAGCACTGCGGCGATCGTCGAGAACGTCACGCCGATCAAGGCCGGCGAAGGGCTTTGGAAGACGGTCCAGTCCGGTCCGACCCCGTTCCAGGTCCACGTTCCGGACCCGATCAACGAGACCGCCGGCTGGCTCGGCATGATGCAAGTCGACGACAAGCCGACGATGGTCGCAATTCGCCTCAAGCTCGGCAAGGACGGCGAAATTTCCGAGGCGGAGCATCTCTACGCCGCGGTCAATGGTCCGGCGCTGAAAAATACCGAAACCCTGCGCCCCGGACTTGTCAGCGAGGTACCCGCGGCCAACCGGACCGGCCACGACAAGCTGATCGCGATCGGCAAGAGTTACTACGACGCGCTCGACGACAACGACGGCACCAAGATTCCGTTCGCCGCCGATTGCGAGCGGCACGAGAACGGCATGATCACCGCCGGGCCGAATGCCGGGGGCCCTCCCGGCGGCCAGCCGCAGCCGCATCCGACGCCGCACGATTGCACCGGACAGATTTCCAGCGGCGTCTTCCAGTACATCAAGACCATCGGCAACCGCCGCGTGTTCGCCGCCGACCCCGTGACCGGCCTCGTGATGGGCCTGTCGCAGTTCCACCATCCGATGGACTTCACGTCTTATCCGACAAAGGCGGAGGACGGCACGACGGTCCAGACCAGGCGCGACGAAGGGATGTTCAAGAGCCTCAAACCGTTCGACCTGCCCGCCGCGCACATCTTCAAGGTCGGCGCCGACGGCAAGGTGCACGAGATCGAGGCGATGGGCTTTCTCGCTCCCTTGAACGCGCCGAGCGGATGGGAGAACGAGCCCGCGCCGGCGAACAGGAACGCGCCGGCTTCGCCCGCGGGCCCGTCGCAAAAGTAAAGCAAGGCCCACCCCTAGCCCCTCCCGCTTGCGGGAAACGTCGCGGGTGGGTGCGAAAATAGGCTGTCCTACAAGCCCACGTTTGTGGCTTATGCTCGGGATGGCCGAATCCAACATTATCGAGGCAGCGGTCCAACCGCCGCCGGGCCTCGCGATTTCTCCGCGTTCCGCAATAGCGTCACCCTGTCGTTTTGGCCGGAAAACCCACGATTTCTGCGGATTTTCAGGACCACAAACCGGGTGACAAGGTGTAACTTGTGTAACCCTGTTTGGGCCTTGAGTTTTCGCCCTTGCGGAAATTTCGCATATCTGAAATACCGCGAGCGATGATCAGGACCACTCACGTCGGCAGCCTTCCGCGCGGCCCTGAGCTCGTGCCGCTTCTGCTCGCGCGCGATCACGGCGAGGCGTACGACGCTACCGAGTTCGAACGCGCGGTGCAGGCCGCGGTCGAGGAGGCCGTGCGGCACCAGGTCGAAGCCGGCGTCTCGATCGTCAGCGACGGCGAGCTCGGCAAGGTCGGTTATTCGACTTACATAATCGAGCGACTGTCGGGCTTCGGCGGGCATTCGCCGCGCAAGCCTGCCAAGGATCTGGCGCAGGTGCCCGAGCTAGCGAAGAAGCTCAGCCACATCATGGGCGCGCAGGAGTTCACTCGCGCCTCGGCGATCGCCAAGGTCGAGCTGGTCAACCTGCAGCCGCTGCACGACGATATCCGCCGCTTCAAGGCCGCGCTCGCGAAGCATGGCAGGGGCGTCGAGGCGTTCATGAACTCGGCCAGCCCGGGGCTGATCACCGCATTCCAGCCGAACCAGTTCTACCCGAGCCACGAGGCCTATCTCGCCGACCTGGTCGACGCGATGAGGCTCGAATACGAGGCGATCGTCGCGGCGGGCTTCCAGCTGCAGCTCGATTGTCCCGATCTCGCGATGAGCCGGCACACCGGCTACCAGGACCTGACCGACGAGGAATTCCTCCAGGTCGCCCGCGCCAACGTCGAAGCGCTCAACGCGGCCACCGCGAACATCGCGCCCGAGAATCTCCGCATGCACGTCTGCTGGGGCAACTACGAAGGCCCGCACGACTTCGACATACCGCTCGAGAAGATCATCGACGTCGTGCTCTCGGCGCGCCCGGCGACGATCCTGTTCGAAGCGGCCAACCCGCGCCACGAGCATGAATGGATCGTCTGGAAGGCCGCCGACCTCGCCGGCAAGACTCTCGCGCCCGGGCTGGTCGACTCCTGCTCGAACTACCTCGAGACGCCCGAGCTGATCGCCCAGCGGATCGAGCGCTTTGCGGCGATCGTCGGCAAGGACCGCGTGATCGCCAGCAGCGACTGCGGTTTCGGCACCTTCGCCGGCTACGGCAAGATCGACCCCGCGGTGGCGTGGAAGAAGCTTGCCGCGCTGCGTGCCGGGGCGGATATAGCCGATGCGCGGATCGGATAGGGGGACATGGCCAGCAATCCCGCCCAGTCGAGTCAGGTCAAGTCGGCGACGCGCACGCTCGACATCATCGAGTACGTCGTCGCCCACCCGCGCCCGCTGGTGGCGCAGGAGATCGCCACAGCGCTCGGCATCCCGGTGTCGAGCCTCTCGTATCTCCTGGCGACGCTGGTCGACCGCAATTACCTGGTGCGCGAAGGCCGCCGCTATTCTCCAGGGCCGGGGCTCGACAAGTTGCAGTTGCATGCCGAGGCCTACACGCTGGCCGATCGCGCCGCGCCGCTGGTGCGCACGCTCAGGGTCCAGCTCAACGAAACCACCAGCTTCTGGGTACGCGAGGGCTGGGAAGTCGAAGCTTTGGTGACCGAATCGAGCGAGCAGGCGCTGCGCTATGCCGTGCCCACCGGCAATCGCATGCCGCTGCACCCGCTCGCCGCCGGCAAGGCCCTGCTCGCCAACCTGACAGACGCCGAGCTCGACCATTATTTCGCCGAGACCGAGCGGCAGCGCTACACGCCCTCGACAGTCACCAGCGAGAAGGCGATGCGCAAGGAAATCGCCGAAATTCGCAAGACCGGATTCTCGTTCACCGACGAGGAATTCAGCCTCGGCATTGTCGGGATCGGCCGTGCGGTGACGATGGGCGGCGAAACCGTCGGCGCGCTTTCGGTCGCCATCCCCAAGGCGCGCTGCGACGACGCGGCCCGCCAGCGGATCATGGACTTGCTTCAGCGCACTGCCGGGCTGCTCGAAATCGCCTGACGAACGGGATTACGGCCGCGACCGCACTTGCTCGAGCTTCTCGCCCAGGTCGGCGCCTTGCTGGCCGGTGATCTGGTACAACGCCTCGAACGACTTGCCGCTGCTGGCCATCGCTTGAAGCTTGTCGGGCAGGTTGGTCGACACGGCCAGCGGCGCGGCCCCCCGCAACCCGGTGTCCCGCTCCCCGGCGACGATCCCGACCAGCGCGCCGCCGGGCTCCCGGAAGCGGGCGATGTAGCCGTAGTCCTGGTAATAGCGCGGCGTGGTCAAGGCGAACGCCTCGCCGCTGGTGTAGCGGCGCCCGGATTCCATATCGACCAGCTCGTCGAACGTCTCTCCCACCGCAAAGTTGGAATTCGCGAAGCTGACGTCCTGGAGCATGCCCATCCCGCTGATCAGCCCGACGTAGATCACGTTGCTGGTCCGGAACGTCTGGCTGTCGAGTTGCGAGGCAGGCATTACCGTCACAGGTTTCCCGTTCCGAGCCAGCACCGGCATCAGCGATCGCAAGGCGTAGGCGCTCGACACCGGCAGGTAATCGAGCCCCATGTCTTCGCTGTTGCCATACCGGTGTGGATCCGCCTCTTGCGCACGGGCAAGATCGGTTTTCGAGTTGATCGAGAAATCGCGGACGAGCTTGTTGACCTCGGGACGGGAGCCGTCGGACTCCCCGTAGATGTAGTAATCGCCGATCACGATCACGATCGGCCGTTCGGATTCGACGAAGGGACGCCAGATCGCGTTGACCTTAGGTTCGTTCGCGCTGCCCGTGAGACTGTGCCCGGCAAAGAACGCCGCAACCAGCGCGGCTAACGCCACGACCGGAATGAGCCAGCGGCGCTGCTTACGCGGGGGCGGCGCAACGAGCGTCGTCTCTCCCCGCTCGAAGCGTAACGCGTAAGCGCCCGCCGGGATGATCAGCCGCCCTTCGTCGTCGTCCCGCCCGGCATAGAACTGTTCGAGCCGCTTGCGGAGCCGATGGATATACACCCGCGCGGTGGCGTCGTCGGCTTCGGCTTGCCGCTGCCCGAACACCGTCTCGGCGATGTCCGCCTGCGTTGCCGGCTCACCTTCGGGACCGCGTGCGGCAAGGAATTCGAACAAGTCGCGCAGGCGTCCGGAATAGCCGACGAGGCCGCTATCGCGCACACGCGCGACCTGGACTGCAAAGCTGGCGTGCGATCCGTCCATCGCCGTAGTGCGCCCTTTGTAACGCCTTGTTACGGGCGATTACCGTAATTTACTTGGCTTGGCGAGCATGGAGCGCGAGGACGTCCGCTCGGCAATCCGAGGGGACCGCACAATGGCCTGGAAGCTGGCGATGTTCCTGCCCGCAACATTGCGTTACAACGCGGCTGCTGCGCTACTTTGCGACGGCGAGCGGGAGAGTGGCATATGAGGACTTGGGTCTGGATTGCGGTGCCGGCGCTGCTGTTGGCAACCGGATGCTCGAAAAAGACGGAACAGCCGGCCAAGCCGACCACTCTGCACGAGGTCATGAAGAACGAGGTCGATACCCGTGGCGACGATGTCTGGGCGGTCGGCAACAAGCACATGACCGAAGACGCCGGGCTCAACGGCGCGACGATGACCGACGCCGACTGGGCCAAGCTCGCCAGCGCCGCGACCAATCTCCAGCAAGCGGCGCTCGACATAGTGAAACTGCCCGATCCGATCGTGGTGGTGAAGCCCGGCTCGAAGATCGCTTATGAAAACACGTCGTGGGGCGACAGCGCGAAATCGGTGCAGCACAACGTCGACCAGGATCCGCAAGGAGTGCGCGATCTCGCGAACGCGCTTGCCCAGCACATGGGCGATCTCGCCACGGCGGCGAACAAGCACGATGCGGCCGCAGCTGGCCGGTTGACCAACGAACTCGATGGCGTGTGCGAGGATTGCCACGTCAAGTACTGGTACCCGTCGCAGCGGGCGCTGATCGATTCCATCAAGAAGACGAGCGGCGTCGACCCTTCAACCTGATCAATTAGCCAGCATCCCCGTTCGACGGAATTTCGATGAACCTCGAGGCCCTTCGGCGCACCTATGGCAAGGGCACGCTCCTTTTCGGCGCGGCGCTTAGCGCGATCCAGCCAGCTTGCGCCATTGCGCAAGACGGCAACTCGCCTGTTACGTCGCCGGGCGCGGTCGTCGCGCAGCCCGCGCTTCAAGACGATGCTCAGAGTCCGGCCGCTTCGACCGGCCAATCGAAAGCGGGCAATCCGTCACAGGGCTCGAAGGACGCCAAAGAGATTGTTGTCACCGCCTCGCGCGCAGACCTGCTCGGCACCGCTACCACCGCCAGCCAGGGCCACATCACGGAACAGGAAATCTCGCTGCGGCCGATAGTGAGGCCAGGCCAGTTGTTTGAAAGCATTCCCGGCCTCGTCGTCACGATCCATTCCGGCGAAGGCAAGGCCAATCAATACCTGATCCGCGGCTTCAATCTCGATCACGGAACCGATTTCGCGAACTTCGTCGACGACATGCCGGTCAATCGTCCGACCAACACCCACGGGCAGGGCTACTCCGACCTGTCGTTCCTGATGCCGCAGATCGTCAACGGCATCGATTACACCAAGGGGCCCTATTTCGCGGCCATTGGCGACTTCGGCTCCGTCGCGTCGTCCCATGCACGCCTCGCCAAT
Source organism: Croceibacterium sp. (assembly GCA_035470785.1). Lineage (GTDB taxonomy): Bacteria > Pseudomonadota > Alphaproteobacteria > Sphingomonadales > Sphingomonadaceae > Croceibacterium_B. Next base: position 57,849 of record DATIQN010000055.1, read on the forward strand.
TCAGTTGCGAACCAGGCTGCGGTGACCGTGGGCACCGACGGCTATCAGGAACTGTTCCTCGGCGGCACCGCTCACCTGGCCGGCGGTCAGCGCCTGCTCGGCGCACTCCAGTTCGGTCATTATGACGGACCGTGGAAGCCGAAGGAGGATTTCAGGAAGATCAACGCCGCGCTGCGCTACAGCCAAGGCGGCGCGATGGACGGGCTCAGTGTCACCGGGCTCTATTATCAGAGCAGCGGCGGATTGATCACCGACCAGCCGCTGCGCGCGATTACAGGCGGCCTCATCGACCGCTTCGGCACGCTCGATCCCTCCGATCACAGCAAGTCGCTGCGCTACAGCCTATCCTCGCATTTCGGCAAACCCGTTGGCGAGAACGGACAGTTCTCGCTGAGCCTCTACGGCATCCACGCGACGATGACGCTGTGGAACAACTTCACCCATTATCTCGACGATCCCCTGAACGGCGATCAGGAGGCGCAAAACGAGCATCGCGACACGTTTGGCGGCGACGCAGGCTACACGCTGCACTCGGATCTTGGCGCGATCATGAGCGATACCAAGGTTGGGCTGCAGGGCCGCTACGACGGCGTCTTCGTGACGCGCCAGCACACCAAGAACCGAACCTCGGTGCTCGACTACTGCACGCTGCAGCACGCCGACGGGACGATCACCACCTACGCGACGGTCGACACGTTCTGTAACGCCGATCACGCCCGCCTGCTCGATCTCGCCGGCTACATCCAGAACACGACGCACTGGACGGAATGGCTACGCACGATCCTCGGCGCGCGCGAGGAGCTTTACCACGCGACCGACCACAGCGACGTGACCGGCACCGGCGGGCGAGGCGATCAGTGGCTGTTCCAGCCCAAGCTCAGCCTGGCCATTGGGCCTTTCGCGAAAACCGAGCTCTATGTGAGCTGGGGCCGCGGATTCCACTCGGACGACGTGCGCGGCGTGTTCGGTACCCTCCCGGGGGTCGGCATTCCGCTGGCGGGTGGAGCCACGCCGCTGCTCGCCGCGACGACCGGCGGAGAAGTTGGGCTGCGGACCAACATCATCCCGCGGCTCCACGTCCAGCTCGCCGCCTTCCAACAGGATTTCAAATCCGAGCTGACCTACAACGCCGATTCCGGCCAGGACGAAGCTGGGGCACCTAGCTGGCGGCGGGGCCTCGAAATATCTGCCGACTATCACCCGGCTCCCTGGCTCGAACTCAACAGCGACCTTGCTTTCACCCAGTCCCGCTATCGCACCGGAGACCTCGCGGCGTATGGGCTGACCGACCGCTACATCGCCGAAGCGCCCAAGTTTACCGGCTCGTTCGGGGTTCTTGTGAACAACCTCGGCCGGTGGTCGGGCGGACTGCAGTGGCGCCGGCTGGGACCGTATCCGCTCGTCGATGGCCAGGCGCTTCCAGAGAGCAAGGGTTACAGCGAGTTCAACCTCGATATCGGCTATGAATTGCCCCACGGCTGGAGGATTGCGGCGACAGTTTCCAACCTGCTAAACAGCAAGAACGACGCGGCGAATTACTCTTACGCCACGCGCCTGCCGGGTGAGGCGGTGGGCGGAGTCGAGGATTTGCAGGTTCATCCGCTCGAGCCCCGGGCGGCAAGGTTCACGCTCGCCAAGACCTTCTAGAACGAAGGTTTGCCGTCAAGCCTCGCGGCTGCACCGGCAATGCGAAGGATTGCCCTAGCGACCCATGGGAGCACCGTGTGGCAATTTGAAGTTGCCCGGCGCGATCGGCGGGGACTCTACCGGCGGAGTTGTAATGACCGGAGGCAGCGCATCGGGCGGCACTTCGCGCGAATAGGTCGCATCGGGGTCCCAAGGGCCCATGCTGGCGTCCGGCTTGACTCGCTCGAGCGTGTAAGGGGCGAGATGGGTGCCGACGTAGGTCATCTCGACCGCGTTCTCGTCAATCGGCTTGAAATCGAAGATATCGGGTACCGCGCCGGGCCGAGGATCATCGAAGCTCAGTTCGATCCCGTCGGGCGTATCGAGCGCGGTCATCGAACGGAACTGCTTCGGCGGTCCCGTCACGCGCAGGAAGCAGTTGCCGTCGCTGGTGAACGAACCCGGCTTGGTCCAGATGGCGTGCCATTTGCCGCCGCCGTCCTTGGCGATATCGAACCGAAAGATCGCGGTTCCGCCAAGCTCGAGCGCCACGTATCGGCCGAAGCCGGCGCGGACAGCAGCAAGGCAAGAAGGGGAAGGAGGCGGGCGAATATGATCCCTGCCTACCCGAAAACGAAGGCTCGCAAAAGCAAAGGGCGGCCCCCGCAGGGACCGCCCTTCGTTTCATTGCCGTCGGGCGAGTAGCTTAGCTCACGCCCTTGCCGGTCTGGCGCCAGCTGTCGGCGTAGGCGTTGCGCGCTACCGACGAGTACGGGACCGGCGAGACGATCGCCTTGATCTCGGTCTGCACGTGCGGCTCGACCGTCGGCTTGCTGGTGCCGCCGTTGGGCTCGCCCCAGACCAGCGTCACTTCCTTGCCGAACTCGACGTAGGCCGGGTCGATCATGGCCAGCGAGAGCATCGCGCCTTCGTTCGACGAATAGCCGATCCAGGTCGAAACGCCGATGACCTTGCCGTCGGCGCGGACCTCGTCGAACGGGTGCATCGAGTACACCGCGCTCGGGAACTCCATATACTTCGCGCGGTCGCCCTTGGTGTAGAGCGAGCTAGTCACGCGCAGCACGTCTTCGGGATCGAGGGCCAGGGTGACCTTGGTCTTGTGCGTCTCGGTGGCCATGCGCTCGAGCGCCTCGCGGCCGACGAACTCGTGGTCGAACTTGACGATGTGGCCGTAGCCGATGTCCCACGGCGTGAGGTAATAGCCCTCGACGCTGTCGGGCACGTAGCTGCCGCCGATCGAGCAAATCCCGGCATAGGAATTGGCGCCGGCCCACTGACGGAAGTCCTTCATCATCTGGCTGTCGCCGGTGAAGGTGGCCGGCAGCGGGCTCGGGAGCCAGCCGGATTCGAGCGTGTTCGACGAATAGGCCCGGCCGCCGACGAGGGTCAGCCCATCGTTCTTGCCGGCCTCGACCAGCGCGCCGTGAACGGCCGCGTAGTCTTCCCACGGTCCGAACAGCTCGTAGCCCGGCTGGCCGGCCATGCCGTGACGAAGCGCGATCACGTCCTTACCGGCGATGTCGATATGCGCCATGTTGAAGAACTTCAGGTCCGGCGCCTGCTGGCCCATCGCGGTGCTCAGGATCTTCATCGCGTTCGGGCCCTGGAGCTGGAAGCGATAGTTCTTGCGCTTGCCGTCGTTGCGCAGCGCGGTGCGCTCGTCACGCTCGACGGTAACGTCCCATTTCTTGCCGTCCTTGCCGTACTGCGCGTGGAACTCGACCCACTCGATCGCGGGCGCGCGGCCGACCAGGCTGAACTCGTTCTCGGCGAGGTAGAACAGGATCACGTCACCGATGACGTAGCCGTCCGGGGTAACCGGCACGAACTGCTTGGCCTTGTTGACAGCGAAGTTCTTGAAGCTGTTGATCGCCAGGTACTCGAGCAGCGCGAAGGCGTCGCGCCCGCGCACGTAGAGTTCGACCATGTGATAGCTCTGGTTGAACAGAACGGCGGTTTCGGCCCAGGCGCGCTGTTCGTTGCGCCAGTTCGAATACTCTGCCGGAACGCCCGGATAGACGTTGGGGCCGGTCTGCTGGTTGCGCAGGAAGTCGACCACGTTACCGGCCGAATCCAGCTTCTGCTGAAGGGTCTTGTCACTCATGGCTTTGTGCCTCTCCTAGAGGGTGGGGTTGGAGTTGAAGGTGGAATCTCACGCCGGCCGTTGAAGCCAGCGGGCGATGGCTGCGTTGACCGCTTCGGGCGCTTCGGGCTGGATCATGTGCCCAGCGCCAGGAACGATCACGAGTTCGGAATTCGGTATGGCCGCCGCAATCTGGCGGTGCTGCTCGGGCCCGGACCAGGTATCGAGCTCGCCGGTCATCACCAGCGCCGGGCAAGCGATTTGCGGCAGCAGGCTCTCAACTTCGGGTCGGTTGAGCAGGGCATGGATCTGTGCGTCGAATACCTGCTGCCCCGCCTCGACGTTCATTTGGTGCAGCGGCTCAAAGATCTCGGGTTTCGCGCGATTGGCTTCGGCGACCATCGGCGGCAGCCACTCGTCGATCAGCTTGTCGAACCCATGGTTCCAGCCGATCGCCTGCAGCGCATGGCGCTTGGCAGGCTCGCCTTCTCGCAGCGAATGCACGCCAGTCGAAACCAGCGCCAGCCGCCGGACGCGCTCGGGCGCGAGGCGAAAGACTTCGAGCGCGACTCGACCGCCCATCGAATGCCCCAGCAAGTCGAACGATTCGGGCGCCTGCTCAAGCGCGATGCGGGCCATGTCTTGCAGCGTGTCGGCCAGGCCGTAGCCGTCGACCGCGCGCGAATCCGGGAAGGCCGCGAGTTGCGGCGCATAGATGCGTGCGTCGCACGCCAGCCCGGGCAGGAACAGCAGCATGGCGATTGGAATCGCCTCTCCCATGAATTCGCAGGTATGAAATTTTCGTCTATACGAAGAAACGCACGTGCGCTAGGGGCTTTTCGCGAGTGGCCGGCGCGCCTAAGAGCCGCCTCGCCGAGAGAGGAGATTCCCCCTTTATGCCGTACTCCGCGATCCACCCGAACTGGGAGAAGCCACGCGCCAACATGGTCGACGGCTACTCGCTGGAAATGACCGCGAAGGAGACCGAGGGCCTGCGCGAAGCCGCGCCGCTGATTCGTCCCGGCACGCAGATCGCAATCACCTTTCTTCCGGGCGAGGAGATGGCCCAGCGAGTCGAAGCCGCGGTGCTGGTGCGCGAACTGGGTTTCGAGCCGATCGTCCACCTTTCGGCGCGCCGCCTGACCTCGGAAGCCGAGCTCGACAAGTATCTGTCCGACATTGCCGGCAAGGCCGGAGTGAAACGCGTCTTCATCATTGCCGGCGATCCGCCCGAGCCGGAAGGTCCGTACGAGAACTCGCTGCAGATCATCGAAAGCGGTCTGCTCGAGAAACACGGCATGGAGGTGGTCGGCGTCGGCGGACATCCGGAAGGCCATCCGAACAACACCAAGGCCGAACTGTGGGACTGGATGGAGCGCAAGCTCGCCGCGATCCGCGCGCACGGCATGGTGCCGCTGGTCGTCACCCAATTCGCTTTCGACGACGACGCCATCGTGGCGTGGGTCAAGGAAATGCGCCAGCGCGGCATCGACGTGCCGGTGCGCCTCGGCGTCCCGGGCCCGGCCGGCGTCAAGCGCCTGCTCGGCTTCGCCAAGCGCTGCGGGGTCGGCGCTTCAGCCAACGTGATGAAGAAGTACGGCGTTTCGATTACCAACCTGATCGGCAGCGCCGGGCCGGACAAGCTGGTCGCCTCGCTCGACAAGGGACTGACGCCCGACCTCGGCCGCGTGCGCCTGCACCTCTATCCGTTCGGCGCGCTCAAGGCGTCGGTCGAATGGGTAAACGATTACGACGCTAAGCACTGACGCATGAGCGCGACGCAACTGAGGTATAACGAACCGATGGCCGAGATTATCGACGGGCGCGCGGTCGCCAAGAAGCTCGACGCCGAGACCAAGGCGCAAGTCGACGCCATGGTCGCGGCGGGCAAGCCGCGCCCGGGCCTGGCGGTCATCCTCGTCGGCAACGATCCGGCGAGC
>DATIQN010000056.1:0-14841 GCA_035470785.1 Croceibacterium sp.
CTTCTTCGGACCGACGCCGCGCCCTTCGCGGATCTCGATGGTCATGGCGCGGGAGACCATGTCGCGGGGCGCCAGGTCCTTCACCGACGGCGCATAGCGCTCCATGAACCGCTCGCCCTCGGAGTTGGTCAGATAGCCGCCCTCGCCCCGCGCGCCCTCGGTGATCAGGCATCCGGCGCCGTAGATGCCGGTCGGGTGGAACTGCACGAACTCCATGTCCTGCAACGGCAGGCCGGCGCGCAGCACCATGCCGCCGCCGTCGCCGGTGCAGGTGTGGGCGCTGGTGCAGGAGAAATAGGCCCGGCCGTAGCCGCCGGTCGCCAGGATCACCTGCTGGGCCTGGAAGCGGTGCAGGGTCCCGTCGTCGAGCTTCCAGGCGGTGACGCCGCGGCAGACGCCTTCGTCCATGATCAGGTCGAGGGCGAAGAATTCGATGAAGAACTCGGTCTTCTTGGCCAGAGCCTGGCCGTACATGGTGTGCAGCATGGCGTGGCCGGTGCGGTCGGCCGCCGCGCAGGTGCGCTGGATCGGCGCCTCGCCGAAGTTGCGGGTCATGCCGCCGAAAGCGCGCTGGTAGATCTTGCCTTCCGGCGTCCGCGAGAAGGGCACGCCCCAGTGCTCCAGCTCGTACACCGCGGCCGGCGCGTTGCGGCACAGGTATTCGATGGCGTCCTGATCGCCCAGCCAGTCGGACCCCTTGACGGTGTCGTACATGTGCCAGCGCCAGTCGTCCGGGCTCATGTTGCCGAGCGAGGCCGAGATGCCGCCCTGGGCCGCCACGGTGTGCGAGCGGGTCGGGAAGACCTTGGAGATGCACGCCGTCTTCAGGCCGGCCTGGGCGCAGCCCAGCGCCGCGCGCAGGCCCGAACCGCCCGCGCCGACGACGACGACATCGTACGTGTGGTCGACGATCTTGTAGGCAGGCTGCGACGTAGCAGTGTCGGCCATCAGGCGGGTGCGCCTCCGAACGCGATGCGGGCGATGAAGTAGAGTCCGAAGGCCGTGCCGGCGATGGTGGCGAACCTGACCAGCAGCAAGGCGGCGAACTTGTTGCCCGCGTCGTGGACGTAATCGCCGATCAGCTCGCTCAGCCCGAGCCGGGCATGCCAGAAGACGTTCACCACCAGCAACGCCATCGCGACGGTCGGTAGCGGATGCTTGAGCCATCCCGCCACGCTGCCGTAGCTGAGGTCAGGCAGCAGGACGAGCGAGAACGCAAGAAAGCCGACCAGCAGCAAGTTGCCGACCGCGGTCATGCGCTGCTGCATCCAGCCTTCCTCGCCCTCATGCGCGGGGCCAAGGCCGCGCACCCGGCCGAGTTCGGTTCCGTCACCCATGCGCGCGTCTCCTAGTAGTAGATGATCGCCGCCCAAAAGGCGGCGGTGAGCAGGATGCCGATGATCGGTGTCGCGACCGACCAGGGCTTGTTGGTAGGAATTTCGTACCCGGCACCGGCGTCCATGACGAAATGACGGATGCCCGAGCTCATGTGATTGAAGAACGCCCAGCTGATGCCGACGAGCACGACCAGGCCGTACCACGTGCCGGCATAGTGCGCGAAGGTCGCGTAGCTTTCGGGCCCACCCGCGAGCGAGCCGAGCCACCACAGCAGAACGGGCAGCGCTACGAAGGCCATCCCGTCACCGGTGATGCGGTGGAGGATCGAGACGAGCATGTGCGGTCCCCATTTCCAGATCGTGAGATGCGGCGAAAGCGGGCGTTCGGCCATTGGGGGTCCGTTCGTTCGAGTGTGGCGCTTCCTTAGCGCAATGGCCAAGCGAGGCAACACCGGCTAGATCGCGGCGATGCCCATCGTCCTTATTACAGGCTCTTCTAAAGGAATCGGCAAGGCAACAGCCGACGCGTTGCGCGCGCGCGGCGCCGACGTGATCGGCCACGCCTCCCGCCCGGGCGACGATCCCGACACGATCGCCGCCGACTTCTCCGATCCCCCGGCGCCGCAGCTCTTGTGGCAGGCCGCGCTCGAACGATCGGGAGGCGAGATCGACGTGCTGATCAACAACGCCGGCGTGTTCGCCGCCGCGCCGATCGACACGTCCGACATCGCCTGGCTCGACGCGTGGGAGGAAACGCTGCGGATCAACCTCACCGCCGCGGCGCAGCTATCGCGTTTCGCAGTGCGGCACTGGCAGAAGGCCGGCCGTTCGGGCCGGATCGTTCACATCGCCAGCCGCGCGGGGCACCGCGGCGATTCGCCCGACCACTGGCACTACGCGGCTTCGAAAGGCGGCATGCTGGCTCTGCACAAGACCATCGCCCGCGCCTATGCCTTCGAGGGTATCCTCAGCTTCGCCATAACGCCGGGTTTTACCAACACCGGCATGGCCGAGGACTACGTCGCCAGCCGCGGCGGTGCTGGCCTGCTCGCGGATATTCCGCTGGGCCGTGTCGCCACACCCGAGGAGATCGCCAGGATCGCCGTGTTCTGTGCCCTCGACGCCCCGGCGAGCATGACCGGGGCCACGCTCGACGCCAATGGAGCCAGCTATGTTCGCTAAAGGTCTTTGCGCCGCCCTTTTGCTAACCGCCACGGCAGCCGTACCGTCGGCGCCTGCTCCTGCTGCAGACGGCCAGGAGCAATGGACCCGGCAATGCAAGGACTGGGACGAGTGGGACAAGCCCGCCCCTCCCTTTCGCATCTGGGGCAACGCCTACTACGTCGGCACCTGCGGCATCACGGCGATCCTGATCACGGGAAGCGCCGGCGATGTGCTGATCGACGGCGGCCCGGCCGACGCCGGCGACATCATCGCGGCCAACATCAGGCAACTCGGAGTCGCACTGTCTGACGTCAAGATCCTGCTTCATACGCACGAACACCACGACCACGTCGGCGGCCTTGCCAGGCTGAAACAACTGACCGGTGCTCGCCTGTTCGCCTCGCCGCTGGCGGCGCAGGCGCTCGAACGCGGAACGCCTAATCCCGACGATCCGCAATACGCCGATCACCACCCGCTTCCCGCCGTGCCCGTCGACCGGATTCTCGAAGGCAATGCCACGGTGACTCTCGGAAACCTGACATTGAAGGCCTACGCGACACCGGGCCACACGCCGGGCGCGCTCAGCTGGCAGTGGCAGAGTTGTGAGGGCGATGACTGCAAGAGGATCGTCTATGCCGACAGCCTCACTCCGGTAAGCAGCGACGGGTACAAGTTCACGGATCACCGCGAGGTCGTGGCGGCGTTCAACAACAGCCTCATCAGGGTTGGCTCTCTCCAGTGCGACATTCTCCTGTCGCCGCATCCTTCGGCAAGCGGGCTGCGCAACCGGCTGCTGAAGGGAAGCCTTGTCGATCCCACGGCCTGCTTCATTTACGCCAACGGCCTCAAGCAGCAGCTCGATGCGCGCTTGAAGAAAGAGGACAATGGCGAATAGCTGGAAGCTGGTGGCGCTCGCGCCAAAGCCAGAGGTTCACGCGGCGCTGCTGGCCCACGACGAAATCGAGGAATGGGACCCGGAGATTGTCGTCTCGGGCCACGAGATCGCCGAGGACCGGCCCAATGACTGGATGCTCGAGGCGTGGCTGCCACGCCGGCCGCGCAAGGCGGACCGCGCGGCCGTGGCGGCTCTATTCGACAGCGCACCGGAACTGGTCGCCGAAAAGGTACCCGAGGCCGACTGGGTCACCGAAAGCCAGCGCGGTGTCGAGCCGATCCGCGCCGGCCGCTTTTATGTCCACACGCCCGAGCACGCTTCGAGCAACGAACCGGGCGTCACCAACTTCGTCATTCCCGCCAGCCAGGCGTTCGGCACCGGGCAGCACGCGACGACAGCCGGGTGCCTGACGATGCTCAGCGCCATGAAAAGCCGCGGCGTGATTGCGCGCAACGTCGCCGACATCGGTACCGGAACCGGCTTGCTGGCCTTCGCCGCGCTGTCGCTGTGGCCCCGCGCGCACGCGGTGGCGAGCGACATCGACCCGGTCTGCGCGCCGGTCGTGGCCGAAAACGCCGCGCGCAACGGCATTTACATCGGCGTGCGGCCGGGCGAGCTCGCCATCGCTATCGCAGCCGGGATGGACGATCGGCTGCTGCGTGAGTGCGGGCCGTACGACCTGCTCATCGCCAACATCCTCGCCGGGCCCCTGGTCGAGCTCGCGCCCGATTTTGCCAAGGCGGTACCGCCCCGCGGAAACCTCGTGCTGGCGGGCCTGCTCACGACGCAGGAGGGCTCGGTTCGCGCCGCCTACCGCGCGGTGGGGTTCGCGCTCGCCGGGCGGACCGTCAATGGCGACTGGAGCATCCTGTGGCTGCGTCGCCGCTTCGTCGGCTGAGCCGCTGGGTCGGCTGGGCGGCGCTGGGGCTGTTCGGCCTCATAGCAGCCTACAGCCTTGCCGGATGGATCGGCAGCTCGATCCCGCGCAATGCCGACTGGCGCGAGCCGGCCGCAAACGATCCCGGCGCCGTGACCATCATGGTCGAAACCAACGGCGTCCACACCGCGCTGGTGCTGCCGCTGGTCACGCCCGAGCGCGACTGGCGGCCGATTTTCCCCGACAGCGAGATCGCCGCGCCAAGCCCCGAATACACTCACGTCGCGATCAGCTGGGGCGAAAAGCAGGTGTTCCTCTACACGCCGACCTGGGGGGATTTGCGCCCGTGGACCGTGCTGCGCATCGTCGGCATCGGCGGCGACGGCGTCTTGCACATCGCGCACTACATCCGCCCCGCCCCGGCCGACGACATTCGCCCGCTGCGGATCAGCCACGAGCAGTACGCTCGCCTCGTGGCCGCGATCGACCGTTCACTCCCGAAGCATCCGCGCGTCCGGTACCGCGGCTACGGCGTGCAGGACGTGTTCTACGATGCGCCCGGCCACTACACGGTCGAGACCACCTGCAATCAGTGGACCAGCAACACCCTCGCCGCCGCAGGGGTCAAGACTGGCGCATGGACCCCATTCGCCGGCGGCGTGATGAAATGGGTGCCGCCGGTGGGTCAATGATTGTCGCAAGTGACAGCGCCTGCGAAACGTGGAAAATTTCGAACGTCTGCGCATCGAACCACCGCCCCGACGAAGTGCAGAACCTCGGCTGGGCGGCGCACCAGATGGGCCTCGACCTGCGCGCTGCAGGCACGCCAGCTCGAGGCGGAGAACGCGCGCCTTCGCGACAGGCTGGCGCTGTTCGAAAGCTCCGCCCGGCCGGCGGTCGCCTAGTCCGGCGCTTGGTCGGCCGGATTGTCCGGCGCGCTCCGGTCGAGCAGGCGGTTGTAGACCGTCGCCGTCGCCCACGCCGCCACGCCGGCGACCAGCGGAACGACGATCAGCCCGACGAGCAGCCCGGCGAAATAGCCGCCCCAGCCGAGGCCGGCCATGTGGCCGTATGGGGAGTTTCCGCCCATCATATAGCCGCCGTGCATGTACCCTTGCACCGCGTAATCGCCGCCGCGCACGGGCCCGAATGGCGCGGCCAGCAGCAACAGCCGGCCGACCAGCCAGAAAACGCCCGCAACGATCGCCGCGGCGAGACCGAACTTCACTGCCTGGAGTTTCATCGTGTCTTCCTCTTTCGACATCCTTCATACCATGATCGGACGGGCAATGCCTGTCGCTCCGCAACTACCCCAGTCTGAGGCCACTCTGTTGTCGCCTTTCCGCGCCACTCGTGGCACAGCGCCGGGCGACCATAGACCAAGGGGAGAATGCCCGGATGTCAGCCTATTTCATCGCCCGCTACAACGTGACCAATCCTGAGGGCTTCGCCGCATATCGCCCGGCAGTTATGCCGACCTTCGAGGGGCATGACGTCGAGTTCCTCTCGGTCGACCCGGCCGGCGACGTGCTCGAGGGCTCGCCGCCGCAGGTCACCGTGGTGCTCAAGTTCCCGTCGAAGGAAGCCGCGCTCGGCTGGTACCACTCGCCCGAATACCAGGCGATCAAGCATCACCGGACCGACAACAGCGAAGGCGACGCGATCCTGGTCGAGGGCTTCAGTCCACCCACTTAAGTCGCGGCGCGCTTCGTCAGCACGATGGTCAGGCCCGCGGCGACCAGCGCGCATGCGGCGAGGATCAGGAAGGCGATCGAATTGTCGCCCGCGTTGCCGGCGCGGATGCGGCCCAGCATGTCCGGGCCTACAAAACCCCCGAGCTGCGAAAGCGCGTTTATCCAGGCGATCCCGGCCGCCGCGGCGGCTCCCGAAAGGAACGCTGCCGGCAGTGTCCAGAACACCGCTAGCCAGGCCATCGCGCCGATCGCCACCAGCGAAAGCGCCACCACCGAAAGGATCGGCGCGTGTCCGGCGAACGCGAGCAGCAGCAGGCCGATTGTGGAGACGATGAGTGACAGCGTCGCGTGCCAGCGGCGCTCGCCGGTGCGGTCCGAGTGGCGCGCGATGAGAACCATGGCCACCGCAGCGACAGACCACGGGATCGCCGTCAGCAGGCCGACTTCGAGGTAGGCCTTCTTCGGGATGCCCAGATCCTGCACCAACGTCGGCATCCAGAAATTGAGCACGTTGCTGATCATCGCACGCAGGAAGTCGGCCAGGGCAAGCGCCCACACGCGCCAGTCGAGGAACACGTCGGCCATCCGGTGCCGCTGGCCCTCCATTCGCTTGGCCGCACGCTCTTGGGCAAGGCTCGTCTCGACCAGCGCGCGTTCCTCTTCGGTGAGCCAGCGAGCGTCGCGTGGACCGTCGGGCAACGTGACGAGCACGACCAGACCGAGCGCCAGCGCCGGCAGAGCTTCGAGGAGGAAAAGCCACTGCCAGCCCCTTAGTCCGGCGCCACCGAGCAATTGCAGGATCAGACCGGAAAGCGGCGAACCGATCGCGCTCGCCAGTGGAATGGCAATAATGAACAACGCCACCGCATGCGCGCTGCGCCGGGCCGGAAACCAGTAGGTCAGGTACAAGATCACCCCCGGGAAAAACCCGGCTTCGGCAAGGCCAAGCACGAACCGCAGCACGTAGAAGCTGAACGCTGCGTCGCTGGTGCCGAATGCGGCGGAAACCGGGCCCCAGGGCAGCGCCCCGAGAAACACGAACCCTGCCGACACTGCGCCCCAGGTCAGCATGATCCGGGCGATCCACTTTCGCGCGCCAACCCGCACGAGGATCAGGTTGGAGGGCACTTCGAAGAGGAAATAGCCGATGAAGAACACCCCCGCGCCGAAGCCGTAGACGGCGTCGGACAGGTGCAGCTCGCCCGCCATCTGCAGCTTGGCGAAGCCGACGTTGACCCGATCGAGGATGGCCAGGAAATAGCCCGCAAAAAGCAGCGGCAGGATTCGCCGGGCGATCTTCGCGTAAGTCGCGGCTTCGTCCGCGCTGCTCATACCTTGCCCCCTCCGCCTGGTCAGCTCGGCCTGACCGGTGCGAACTCCTGGTTGGTGAACGGCGGCGCGGTCGGGCGTTTGATCACGTTGAAGCCGAAGCCGACTTCCTTGTGGCAGCCGTTGCACCCGGCCGAGAGGTCGTCGAAACCGGTGGTGAACTCGGTTTCGTTCTTGTCCTTCACCGCCTTGTAGAGCTCGCCCAGCGGGCGCTCCACGTACTCGTCGATCAACGGCGCAGTCGCCGTATTCTTGATGCTCGGGTGGAAACTCTTCACGTCGCCGAAGCCTTCTTGCAGCTCGTCGACTTCATATTGCGCCAGCGCCCAGTTCTGGTTCGATCCGGCGAACCACAGCTTGGCGTGGCGCATCTGGTTCTGCCCCATGATCTCGCCGAGGCCGATGACGTAAGCCTTGGGCTGCACCGGCGCAGGTTGCTTGACCGAGCAGCCTTCGGCAAGCAGCACCCCTATAGCCGCAGCGCTCGCGAGAATCTTTCTCATCGCGGTCTCCTATCCGGCCTTGTTGACGATCTCCGCCCAGGCCGCCTCGTCGATCACCTCAATGCCTAGCTCGGCGGCCTTCTTGAGCTTGCTGCCGGCGCCCGGTCCAGCGACGATCAGGTCGGTCTTGGCGCTGACCGATCCTGCGGCCTTGGCGCCGAGCCGTTCGGCCTGGGCCTTGGCCTCGTCACGGCTGATGGTCTCGAGCTTGCCGGTGAACACCACGGTCTTGCCGGTGACCGCGCTGGCGGTGGTCTCGACAATGAACGGCGGCGGCGAGACTTCGCTCAGCAAGTCATCCCAGACTGCGCGGTTGTGCTCTTCGTGGAAGAAGTCGCCGAGCGCCTCGACTACCACCGGACCGACGCCTTCGATCGCGGTCAGCTCGACCAGCGCTTCGTCATCGCCTGCATGAGCTCTCTCGGCGGCCTCACGCAGCGCGGGCAGCGTGTGAAGGCGCTTGAGGAGGTCGCGCGCGGTGACCGCGCCGACGTGGCGGATGCCGAGCCCGAACAGCAGCCGCGCGGCGTCGGGCGCGCGGCGCGCCTCGATCGATGCCAACAGGTTATCCACAGACTTGTCCTGCCAACCCTCGCGGCCGACGAGGTCGCCGCGGTGCCTGTGCAGGCGGAAGACATCGGCAGGTCCCTTCGCCAGCCAGCCGAGTTCCATGAACTCGAGGATCGTCTTCTCGCCGAGCCCCTCGATGTCGAGCGCGCCGCGGCTGGCGAAGTGGCGCAGGCGTTCCAATTGCTGGGCCCGGCATATGAGGCCGCCGGTGCAGCGCACATCGACCTCGCCTTCCTCGGCGACCGCCTCGCTGCCGCACTCCGGGCAGTGCGTCGGGAACTGGTAAGGTTCGCGCTCGATCTCTCGCGTCAGGTTATCGACCACTTGCGGGATCACGTCGCCCGCACGTTGGATGACGATGCGATCGCCCGGGCGAAGACCGAGGCGGGCGATTTCGTCGCGGTTGTGAAGCGTGACGTTGACCACCGTGACGCCGCCGACGAGCACCCGCGCGAGCCGGCCGACCGGTGTCAGCTTGCCGGTGCGGCCGACCTGGATGTCGATCCGCTCGAGCGTCGTCTCCGCCCGCTCGGCAGGGAACTTGCGCGCCAGCGCCCAGCGCGGCGCCTTGGCGACGAAACCGAGCCGGTTCTGCAGCGTTAGGCTGTCCACTTTGTAAACCACGCCGTCGATGTCGTATGGCAGGGCAGCACGCCGCTCGGCGATGCGGCGGTAATGCTGCAGAAGCTCGTCGAACGAATGACACAGCACGAGGTCGGGCGAGACCTTGAAGCCCCACGCCGCAATGCGCTGCATGATCGCAAACTGGCTCTCTCCCGGCAGCTCGCTCGCCGCGCCCCAGCCGTGGGCGAAGAAGCGCAAGGGGCGCTGCGCGGTCACGTTGGCGTCCTTCTGTCGCAGCGACCCGGCCGCGGCATTGCGCGGGTTCGCGAATTGACGAACTGACGTTTCGTCGAAATGCTCGCCCTTCGCTTCCGCGCGCGCTTTCGCTTCTTCCATCAAGCGTGAATTGAGGGCGGCAAACGCCTGTTTTTCCATGTAGACTTCGCCGCGCACTTCGAACACCGCCGGAGCAGGGCCAGCCAATTGTTGCGGGATGTCCGCTATGTGCCCGACGTTGGCTGTCACGTTCTCGCCGACCTGCCCATCGCCGCGCGTTGCCGCCAGCACCAGCGCGCCGTCCTCGTAGCGCAGCGAACACGACAAGCCGTCGATCTTGTCTTCGGCCGTAAACGCCAGCGGCGTGTCGTCGGAGAGCGCCAGGAACCGCCGCACGCGGGCGACGAACTCAGCCACTTCCTCGTCGGTGAAGGCGTTGTCGAGGCTCACCATGCGAACCTCGTGCGTCACCTTCGACAGCGGCGAGGCGCTGATCTCGTGACCGACTTGCTGCGAGGGACTGTCGGACCGTACGAGGTGCGGGAACGCGGCCTCGAGCTCGTCGTTGCGCCGGACCAGCGCATCGTACTCGGCGTCGGAAATCTCCGGCGCGTCGTGCGCGTAATAGAGCTTGTTGTGATGCGCGATCGCCTTCGCCAGCCGCATCAGCTCGTTGGCGGCTTCGGCTTCCGAGAGGTCGGACCCCTTGCTCAGCACTAGACCCCCTCCAGCAGCCTATCCGCCTGCGCCCTCGCCTCGCTGGTAATCTCGGCGCCCGAGAGCATCCGGGCGATCTCTTCCTGGCGGCCGGCGCTGTCGAGCAGGTGGACCGAGGTGCGGGTCACGGTGCCTTCGCTCGATTTTGCGATGACGTAGTGCATGCGCCCGCGCGCGGCGACCTGCGGTGAATGTGTGACGGCGAGGAGCTGGCCGCCCTCGGCGAGGCGCGCCAGACGTTCGCCGATCGCGCTCGCCACCGCGCCGCCGACTCCGCGGTCGATCTCGTCGAAGATCACCGTCGCGGCCCCGCCCTGCTCGGCGAGCGCGACCTTGAGCGCTAGGATGAAGCGCGACAGCTCGCCGCCGCTGGCGATCTTGTTGAGTGGGGCGAATTCGGCGCCGGGGTTGGTGGCGATCAGGAACTCGACGCTGTCCATGCCCGCCGGACCCCAGCGCTCTTCGGCCAGCTCGGTGACGGCGGTGCGGAAACGAGCGGCGTCGAGCTTGAGCGGCGCCAACTCGCTCGCCACCACCTTATCCAGTCTCAGCGCGGCGGCGACGCGGTTGGCGCGGAGCGCCTCGGCGCGTGCGCGATAGACCTCGTGCGCGGCTCGCTCGGCGGATTCCAGGGCGCCGATCTCGGCATCTCCTGCCTCGATCGCGTCGAGGCTGCTGCGCATCTCGCGCATCTTCGCCGGCAGCTCGTCGACTTCGCAGCGGTGCTTGCGGGCAAGAGCGCGCAGCTCGAACAGCCGGGTTTCGATCCGGTCCAGTTCAGCAGGTTCATGCGTGAGCGCCTCGGCGGCGGCGGCGAGCTTGTCCTCGGCCTCGCCGGCCTCGATCACCGCGCGGTCGAGCGCAGCCAGCGCCTCGGCCAGGAGAGAGTGTTCGGCGGCGATCCGGTCGAGTCGCCGTGCCGCCGCGCGCAGAGTCGCCAGCGCGGAGTCCGAGCCGTCCCACAAGGTGCGCAGCTCCTCGAGATCTCCTGCGAGCCGCTCGCCCTTCTGCATATCCGCGCGAGCCCAGGCGAGCGCCTCCTCCTCACCTTCCTGTGGTTCGAGCTCGGCGAGCTCGGCGAGATGGGCGACCAGCAAGTCCTGGTCGGCCTTGGCCTGCTCGATCGTCGCGCGCGCCTCGGCCAGCTTCACCTCGGCTGCGCGCCACTCGCGCCACACCGCTTCGACCCCCGCGACATCCGCGCCGGCATAGCGATCGAGCAGCGCCCGGTGCCCGCGCGGGTTGACCAGGCCGCGGTCGTCGTGCTGCCCGTGCAGTTCGACCAGCACGGGGGCCAGCTCGCGCAGCAGCGCCGCGCCGACCGGCTGGTCGTTGACGAAAGCCTTGCTGGCCCCGTCCGACCTGAGCGTGCGGCGCAGGATCAACGGCTCGCCGGGCTCGATCTCCACCTCGGCCTCACCGAGTACTTCGCGCACCGCGGCCGGCAGCGCGGCGAACTCGAAAGTCGCGGTCACGCTCGCGCGTTCCTCGCCCGCGCGGAGCAGTCCGCTGTCGGCGCGATTGCCGAGCACCAGGCCGAGAGCATCGAGCAGGATCGACTTGCCCGCGCCGGTTTCACCCGTGAGCACGCCGAGCCCGCCCGGAAAGGCCAGGTCGAGCGCCTCGATGAGCACGATGTTGCGGATGGCGAGCCGGGTCAGCATGCGGTTGGCGCGACATTACGTTCCGCCCCGCCCCCCGGCAACGCTCGTCGCACGGCAATCACCACTCGCGCGCGCGGTCTCTCGGCAAGGTCTTGCACGCCATTTTCCACAGGCACCTCTGTCGGTTAGCCGACACTTTCGCGTGATACGGCAACGAAATCTTAACGACCTTCTGGCCTTCTGTGGATAACTGCTGCTGGAGGGGTCCGCGTCGTGACTGTTCTTACCATTCGCTCGCACAAGAGGTACGCCGTCCGGCGCCCGGTCACCTTGCGCGAAGCGACTGGAAACAAGCGAGGCGGACTAATGATCGAGCTATCGGGTGACGGCTGCCGCATCAGCGGCGTCAACAGCCTGGCCTACACGATCGACCAGCAAGTCACTCTCGATCTGGGCGACGGCGAGCATCTCGGCGGGCGGGTACGCTGGGCGCACGACGGCTTCGTCGGGGTCAAGTTCGCCGCAGCGTTGCGTCCGGCCGAGCTCGGCGCGATGATCGAAGCGAGCCGCATGGCGCCGGAGCGCCGCTACGGCACCTAGCTTCCGGCTTAGCTCCGATTTAGTTGCGGAGCCTTCTTGCCGATCAGGTCGTAGGCTCTCTGGTACCATTCGCTGCCGGGATAGTTCGATCCCAGCACCGCGGCATATTTCTTGGCTTCGTCGGGGATGCCCAGCGCCAGGTTCGTCTCGGTCAGGCGATAGAGCGCCTCGGCGGTGTGGCTGGTGGTCTGGTACTTGTCGACCACGATCTGAAAGCGGATCTGGGCCGCAAGCCAGCGTCCTGAACGTTCATAGTAACGGCCAATCTGCATTTCCTTGCCGGCGAGGTGATCGTTGACCAGGTCGATCTTGAGCCGGGCATCGGCGGCGTATTCGGTCTGCGGATAGCGCCGCTGGATTTCGGTCAGCGCTTCGAGCGCCTGCTCGGTGATCTTCTGGTCGCGGTCGACGTCGGCGATCTGCTCATAATAGCACAGCGCGATCAGGTAATAGGCGTAAGGCGCTTCCCGGTTGCCCGGGTGGATAGCCAGGAACCGTTGCGCGCCCTCGATCGCCTTGTTGTAATCCTTGTCCATGTAGCTCGAGAAGGCACCCATGACTTGCGCACGCCGGGCCCATTCCGAATAGGGGTGCTGCCGCTCCACCTCGTCGAACAACGCCGCGGCGACCTTGTATTCGCCTTTGTCGAGATGTTGCTTGCCTTCGGTGTAGAGCGTCTCGACGTCGCGCGCGACGTAAGCGGTATCGCCCTTTTTCTTGCCTCCCCCAAGGGTGGAGCAACCCGACAGCAGCAGCGCGGCGGCGACGGGGATGAGTACGGCGGCGCCATTCGCGCGGGCGATCGATCGAAGCATGGCAGCGCCTATAACCAGCCTGCGGGTGAACGCCAAGTGAAGTGATGCACCGTGTGCCGGACAAGCGATACCGCGGACCGGTCACGCCCCGCGGCGGCTTGAACGCGTCAGGCACAAAAGCCCTGTTGCGTTCTCGATGACTTCGTCCGATCCTGCCTCCCCAGGGATCGCCACGAACCCCACGGACGGGAGACGCAACAAGGAGAGGAACATGGATGCCATTGGCAGCGGCGCGAGAGTCGTCGCGCTCGTCGGCCCCGCGGGAGCCGGCAAGACCAGCCTTGCGGAAGCCTTGCTCGAAGCCGCAGGGGCGATACCCCGCCTGGGATCGGTAGAAGCCGGCACCTGCGTCGGCGATTCGAGCCCGGAGGCCCGCGCGCGCGGCTCCTCCACAGAACTCAACCTCTCCCGTTTCAGCTGGGCTGGCGACGATTACATCCTGCTCGATGCGCCCGGCTCAGTCGGCTTCGGTTCCGAAGCCGACTGTGCGCTCGACATCGCCGACCTCGCGCTGGTCGTCATTCCGCCCGAACCCGAACGCGCCCCGCTCGCCGAGCCGCTGCTGCGCGAGATTGAAGCGCGCGGCGTGCCGCACGCCATTTTCGTCAACAAGATCGACAAGGCCCCCGGCACAATCGAGCAATTGCTCGAAGCACTCGAACCGCTCAGCTCGGCCGCGCTCGTCGCCCGCCAGATACCCATCGCCAAGGGCGAGGAAACAGTCGGCTTCATCGACCTCGCGCTCGACCGGGCCTACCATTACCGCCAGGGCAGGGCCTCCGAGCAACAGCCCATTTCCGACGACATGAAGGACGCCGAGACGACCGCGCGTTTCCACATGCTCGAACAGCTCGCGGACCACGACGACGACCTGCTCGAACAGTTGCTCGAGGACAAGCAGCCCGACTCATCGCTGGTCTTCCGCGATCTAAAGCGCGAGACCGCCGAGGGGCTGATCGTGCCGGTGATGTTCGGCTCGGCGGTCAACGGCTTCGGTGTCCGCCGCCTGCTCAAGGCGCTGCGGCATGATACGCCCTCCCCCGCCCAGACCGCTGAACGGCTCGGCATCCATTCACCCACGGTCGAGGTGTTCAAGGTGTGCAACGAGACTTCGGTTGGCCGCCTCGCCATCGCCCGCGTGTTCGGCGCAACTCTGGCCGAAGGCGCGGAGCTGACGCCGGGACCGGGGTTGGCGCAGCGCGCCGGCGCGCTGTTCGCGCTGCAGGGCGGCACCAGCCAGCGCCTCAAGCAAGCCAGGCCCGGCGACGTGATCGGCATCGCCAAGGCCGACCAGGTCAAGCCCGGCGACCGCCTCGGCATCGGCGGCGCGGCTCCCGCTCCCCGCCCGACGCACGAGCGGCGCAAGGCCAACTATGCCATCTGCATCGCCGTACGCGATCACAAGGACGAGGTGCGTCTGTCCATCTCGCTCAACAAGCTGCTCGAGGAAGACCCGGGCCTGGCGTGGGAAACACTCGACGAAACCCACGAGACGCATCTGCGCGGGATCAACGAGGAGCACGTCAATTTAGCGCTCGAACGCCTCAAGCGGCGCTACGGCCTGTCGGTCGAGACGCGCGAGCCCTCGCTGGCGGTGCGCGAAACCGTCCGGAAGGGGGCGACCCAGCGCGGCCGACACAAGAAGCAGTCGGGCGGCCATGGCCAATATGGCGACGTGGTGATCGAGCTGCGCCCGCTGCCGCGCGGCCAGGGTTTCGTGTTCGAGGACAAGATCACCGGCGGGGTCATCCCCAAGCAGTGGATCCCCGCGGTCGAGCACGGCGTGCGCGACGCGATGGAGAAAGGCCCGCTCGGCTGCAAGGTGGTCGACGTGGCGGTGACGCTGACCGACGGCTCGTTTCACACGGTCGACAGCTCGGAGCTCGCGTTCCGCAC
>DATIQN010000057.1:0-33215 GCA_035470785.1 Croceibacterium sp.
TCGGCGGGATAGACGTCGAGCCCGGCGCCTGCGAGATGGCCGCTGCGCAGGGCTTGCGCCAGCGCCGCGTGGTCGATCACGCCGCCGCGCGCGGTGTTGATGAGATACGAGCCGGGCTTCATTGCCGCCAAGGCCTCGGCATCGATGAGATTGGCCGTTTCAGCCCCGCCCGGGATGTGCAGCGAGACGAAATCGGACGCGGCGAGCAGGCCTGTCAGCTCGGGAAAGAACTGCGCGTCCAGTTCGCGCACGACGTCGGGCAGCGCTTCGCGGCGGCCGTAGTAGGCGATCTGCATCCCGAAGCCGTGATGCGCGCGCCGGGCGGTGGCGATCCCGATGCGGCCGAAACCGGCCAGCCCGAGCGTCTTGCCCTTGAGCGATGAACCCAGCAGGTGCGTCGGCCGCCAGCCGGTCCACTTGCCCGCGCGCACTTCGCGCTCGCCTTCGCCGGCGCGGCGGGCGGCCATCAGGATCAGCGCCAGCGCGATGTCGGCGGTGGCGTCGGTCAGCACGCCGGGGGTGTTGCTGACTTCAATGCCTTTGGCCTTGGCCGCGGCGATGTCGATGTGCTCGAAGCCGACGCCGTAGTTCGCGATCAGCTTCACGCGCTCTCCGCCTGAAATCACCGCAGCATCGATGCGATCCGACACCGTCGGGCACAGCACGTCGTACTCGCCCATCGCCGCCGCCAGCTCGGCCGGCCCGAGCGGAGCGTCACCCTCGTTGAACGTGACGTCGAACCGCTCGGCCAGCTGCCGCTCGACTTGCTCCGGCCAGCGCCGGGTGACGAGGACGCGGGCGCGCGCCAAGTGTCAGGCTTTCGCCATGCCTTCGGTGATCCGCTGGGTTTCGGCGCGGGTCGATTCGATGCCGGTGTTGCGCTTGTGGATGCCGCCGAGGCCCTGCGGCGCGAACAGCGGCGGATCCTGCGGGCGCTGCTTGAGGCCGAACAGGTTGAACAGCCCGGGATGACGGCCGAGCCCACCATACATGTCGAGCAGGCTGTCGATCCACGGACGCAGCGGATCGTTGTCGGCGAGCACGGGTGAGTTCTTGCACACCGAGGCGGTGAACAGGATCGAGCCGAAGATGCGGTAGTCGGCATAGTTGGGCGTGTCGCCGCCGAGGTACCTGGCTTCGCGCAGCGCGATCCGCAGCGGTTCGAGCGCGGCGGAGATCTGCGGCAGGCGGTCTTCGTAGCCTTCCTGCATTTCCTCGAGCGTCTTGCCGAGCATCTTCTCGCGCGAATGGGTGATGTATTCGTGGTCTTCGGGGTTCGACAGGTCGCGATAGCTGACACAGTTGCAGCGCATCCATGGGCCGGTCGCCACGCCCCAGAACCAGGCATCGAGCGCGCGGGTGACGATCGCGACGCTCGGGTGCGGGATCAGCATCGGGCGATCGGGGTACTTCTCGTCGAGGTATTCGACGATGCCCCAGGAATCGAGCACCCACTGGCCGTCGTCGACGATCGCGGGGAGGCGCTCCGTCATGCCGCCGGTGCGCTCTGGGATCCTGGTGAACCCGCCGGGCACCACGTCGAGGTCGAAGCCCTTGTGCTTGAGCGCGTACTTGGTCGCCCACACGAACGGGCTGATCGTCGCGCCGGTCGACAGCGCGAGGTCGTAGAAAGTGATGGTGTTGTCCTTGGCCATGGGGGCGGCTCCTCTCAGAATGACTTTGTCCATTTCGCTAGGAGGAGACGCACCAAAAGGAAAGCGCTGGATGGGCTGGCGAGACTTCTGAGCGACGATTATGGCGTCGAAGATGACCGAGATCGCCTCCGTTTCCCTGTCCCGCCCGCTCGGCGAATTTTCGCGTGAGCTCGGCCGTTCGTTCGAGGAATTCGGCTTCGCCATCGTCCGTGACCACGGCATTCCGGCCGAGTTGATCGAGCGCGCGAATGCCGAGTCGCGGGCGTTCTTCGCGCTGCCCGACGAAGCGAAGCTGCGCTACAAAATCCCCGGCCAGGGCGGCGCGCGCGGCTACACGCCCTTCGGCACCGAGCGCGCCAAGGACGCCGCGGTGCACGACCTCAAGGAGTTCTGGCACATCGGCCGCGAGCTTGAGCCCGGCGACCCGCTGACGAGGTTTATGCCGGCGAATGTCTGGCCTTCCGAGGTTGCCGAATTCCGCCCGACGTTCGAAGCGCTGTTCGCGACATTCGAGGCAACCGGCTTGCGTATCCTCCAGGCGATTGCGCTGCATCTCGGGCTGGATCGCGATTTCTTCGCGCCGACGGTCGAGAAGGGCAACTCGGTGCTGCGGCTGCTGCACTATCCGCCGGTGCCGCCCGAGGTCGAAGGCGCGGTGCGCGCGGCGGCGCACGAGGACATCAACGCTATCACGCTGCTGGTCGGCGCCGAAGAAGCAGGGCTCGAACTGCTGGCCAGGGACGAGCGCTGGCTGTCGGTCTCGCCGCCGCCGGGGGCGCTAGCGGTCAACATCGGCGACATGCTCCAGCGGCTGACCGCGCACCGCCTACGCTCGACGACGCACCGGGTGGGGAACCCCAGTGGCGAGGCGGCGCGGCGGGCGCGCTACTCGATGCCGTTCTTCCTGCACTTCCGCCCGGACTTCGCGCTCGAGCCGCTCGGAAGTTGCCGCGAAGGCGGGGTGGTCGAGCCGACCGTCACCGCGGACGAGTACCTCCATCAGCGCCTGCGCGAGATCAACCTCGCCTGAATCCGAAGGTCGTCATTGCGAGCGTAGCGAAGCAATCCAGGGCGCGCTGTATCGCCCTGGATTGCGGCGGAACTTTCGGTCCCTCGCAATGACGAACTAGTTGATGATGAGCTTCGCGTCCTCGAGCTTGACCAGCCGCCACAGCGTTTCGGTCACCGGTGCCGAGACGCCGGCCTTCCGCGCTGCGAGAACGATTGCTCCGTTGATCGCGTCGACTTCGGTCGGACGGCCGGCTTTCACGTCCTGCAGCATCGAGGCCTCGTGGTCGGCGTGGTCGGTCACCGAGACGACGGTGAGGTCGAGGATCGGCTGGGCCTCGATCGCGACGCCGCTGGCGTTCGCCGCCTCGACGCCTTCGTGCACCACGGCGCGGATCAGCGCTTGCGCCTCCTCGTGCGCGCCGAGGAACCCGGGGGTGCGGCGGGTCAGCGCGCACAGCGTGTTCATCGCCGCGTTGAAGATCGCCTTCGACCAGATCGCCGCCTGGATATCGGGCTCGAGATGGGTCGGCAGGCCGCCTGTGGTGAGCAGGTCGGCGACCTGCTGCGCTAAGGCGGTATCGCAGCCGAACGCGGGGTAGATCTTCGACCCGCCCTTGCCGTGGCTGCGCACGCGGCCGGGTCCGAGGAGGTCCGAGGGCAGGGTGCTGACGCCGGTGATCACCCGTTCGCGCGCCACGTGCCGCGCAACCGCCTCGTCGTTGCCGAGGCCGTTCTGCAAAGTGAGGACGTGCGTGCCGGGACCGATAATCGCCTTGACCCCGGCGAGCGCCGCATCAGTGTGGAAGGTCTTGGTGAACAGCAGGACCAGATCGGCTGGTTCATTTGCCTCGGCGGGCCGGACCGCGTGCAGCGGAAGCGTCTCGACCCCGGCGCGCGTATCGAGCTCGAGCCCGCGCTGGTTGATTGCGGCGATGTGCTCCGGGTCAACGTCGACTAGCGTCACATCGGCTCCGGCGCGATGAAACGCCGCGGCGTAGAGGCAGCCCATCGCGCCCGCGCCGACCACCGCAACCTTCACTGCGCGGCATCCTCGAGAAGGCCCGGTGCGAGCAGCATGAGCAGCTTCGAGTCCATCGCCACCCCGCGCTCGCGGAACTCGGCGATCGTTTGCGCAATCCGGTCGAGCGGCACGCGATGGACGACAATGTCCTCGTGCTCAGTGCCGCCGCCTTCGCCGACTTTGGTCAGGCCGGTCGCCTTGACTAGCGTGAACGTCTCGCCGAGCATGCCCGAGGAAGAAGCGAACTCGCCGATTTCCTCCCACTGCGCCGCGCGATAGCCGGTCTCTTCTTCGAGCTCGCGCCCGGCGCTGGCCAGCGCGTCCTCGCCTTCGGTATCGTCGCCGATCAGGCCGGCGGGGAACTCGAGGCAGTACTTGCCGAGCGGCACGCGATACTGCTCGACTAGGATCACCGCGCCTGCGTCGAGCGCGAGGATCGCCGCGGCGCGAATGTCGCGCGCACGGACGACGTATTCCCACCGTCCGCGGCGCTTGGCGACGATGAATTTCCCGGCCCATTCTGTGACTTCGGGGGCATCGGCGTCGGGGGGAAGGGGGCGCTCAGTCACGCCCGCTGCTTAGAGTTCGATAAGCCGGTCTGGCAACTCGTTTACGTCGTCGGCCTGGCGCGGCAGATGCTCGGCAAGAACCTTCCCGACACGCTCGACCGCGGCCGCGATACCGGCGCCGCAGCGGCCGTGCTTGAGCTCGACGAGCATGGCCGCCATCGCTTCGCCCCAGACTTCGGGCGCGACTTGGCTGGTAATCGCCTCGTCGGCGACGATCTCGGCGCGGCGCTCGCGCATCGACAGGTAGATGAGGATGCCGGTGCGCCCCTTGGTCCGGCGGTCTGCGCTGACCTTGAATATCTGTACCGCGCGGGCATTGGCCCGGTGGCTCTTGACTGGCCCGGGGATCAGGAAGAACTTCAAGGGCTGCCACAGCTGGATCAGCCACATGCCGGCGAACTTGAGGATGCCGACGAACAGGGCGAGCCCGAAGATTCCGCGGGGAGTCCATTCGGCGTTCCACTTGCCGAGAAGGTGGTCGACCAGGCCGAGGTAGAAAGCGGGAAACCATGTCAGGACCGCGATCGCGGTAAAGGCGATGACGACAGACCAGACGAGCGCAACGTCGGTGTACCCGTCGGAGCGGTCGGTCACGACGGTGACGATCTCGCCCGAGGTATTGGCCTCGGCTGCGGTGACCGCATTGCTGACCAGCTCCATTTCGGCTTCGCTCAGGTGCTTCATGCCTACCAGCCTCCCGAGGCGCCGCCGCCGCCCGACATGCCGCCGCCGAATCCGCCGAAGCCACCTCCGCCGCCGCCAAAGCCGCCGCCACCACCGCCACGGCCGCTGTTGCTCGCGGCGTTAAGCGCGCTCCATAGCAGCACGTTGCCGACCGCGCTGCCTACTCCGCCGCCGCCATAACGTTGGCCGCGCCGGCGGCGGAACATCGGCAGGATGAAGAAAAACAGCAGGAACAGCGCCCAGACGATGCCGCCGACCGGAACGCCTCCATTGCCGTGCGAGCGGTTCTTCTCCGCCGCGGCGGCTGCTTCGGCGACCGCCTTGGCATCCTCGGGGCTCTTCGCAAGCTGGGTCAACATCGCGTCGACACCGGCGTTGATGCCTCCGGGGAAATCGCCCTGCTTGAAGCGCGGCGTAATGTCGTCGCGAATGATCCGCCCCGAAAGGATGTCGGTGATGTACGGTGTCAGGCCGTAGCCGACCTCGATGCGCACCTTATGCTCGCTCGGTGCGACCAGCAGCAGGACGCCGGTATCGCGTTCGGCGCCGCCGATGCCCCACGCCGCGTAGAGTTTGGTAGCGTAGTCCTCGATCGTGTCACCCTGCAGACTGGAGACGGTGGCGACGATAACCGCGTCGCCGGTCTGCGCGTCGAACGCGCGCAGCCGTTGGTCAAGCGCGGCTTCCTGATCCGCGGGCAGCAGACCCGCCTGGTCGTAGATCGGTCCCTGCGGCCGCGGCGGCAGGTCGAGCGCTGCTGCGGACGCCGACAGAAACGCCAGCAACAGCGCGACGAACAGGCCTAGCCTCGTCACGAGGTGCGCTCCAAACGTGCCCTCACTGGCCCGCAGCGGCCGGCTTTGCGCTGCTCGCAGCGGCATTGTCGTTCACCGCGGAAGCCGCCGAAGGCGCGCCGGGCATGCCGTTGAAGTTGACCGAGGGCGCGTTCTGGGCGGCTTCGTCGGCCTTGAAGTACGATAGCGGCTTGGCGCCGTAGATGATCTTGGCGGCCATAATCGCCGGGAAGGTGCGGATCGTGGTGTTATAATCCTGCGCCTTCTCGTTGTAGCGGTCACGTTCGACATTGATGCGGTTTTCCGCGCCTTCGAGCGCGGTCATCAGGTCGGCGAAACGGCCCTGGCTCTGCAGCTGCGGGTAGGCTTCGACCACCGTGCGCAATTGGCCGAGCGCCTGGGTCAGCTGGTTCTGCGCCGCCTGGAACTTGGCGAATTCTTCCGGCTTCGACAGGTCTTCGGTCGTCACGTTGATCGAGGTCGCGCGGGCGCGGGCGTTGGTCACATTGGCGAGGATCTGGTTTTCCGACCCGGCCGCCGCCTTGACCGATTCGACGAGGTTTGGAATGAGATCGGCGCGACGCTGGTAGGCGCTCTGCACGGCGCCCCACTGCGACTTGGCCGCTTCTTCCTTGGTCGGCACCGTGTTGATCCCGCAGCTGGCGAGACCGGCGGCGGCGAGCGCGATGATGGCGAAACGTCCAAGACGCGAAATCAACGGCATAGTCATTTGAACCCTCCCACGGGGACTTGGTGTATTGCATAGATAGCACGCCTCTAACGGCTTGCAAGACAATCGCGACGGATTGAGCACTTGTTGCTTGGCGAGGCTGGTGGCAGGTTGTCGGCGTCGCGGGTCGCTGGACGGAGGTTTCGCCGATGTGGAAGGACTTCAAGGCGTTCATCGCCAAGGGTAACGTGATGGACCTCGCCGTCGGCGTGATCATCGGCGCGGGGTTTGCCGCGATCGTCGCCTCGCTCACGGGCGACGTCATCATGCCGATCGTGGGCTGGATTTTCGGCGGCTTCGATTTCACGAGCCACTTCGTCGTCCTTCACATGCCGGCCGACTATCACGGTTCGATGGCCGATTACGCCGCGCTCAAGAAGGCGGGCGCATCCCTGATCGGCTACGGTGCGTTTCTCACCGCGGTGCTCAACTTCCTGATCCTAGCGTTCGTCATATTCCTGTTGGTGCGCTTTGTGAAGAAGATCTCCGAAGAAGTGGAGCGCAAGCACGAGGAAGCGCCGCAAGGCCCGACCGAAGTCGACCTCCTCACCGAAATTCGCGACGAACTGAAGAAGCGGCCCTGAAAGGCGCGATACACTTCACATTAAGCCGCAAACCCCTATATGGAGCGTGCCGGTTTCGACCGGATATGGCGATAAATTGCAGTGTGCAATAGACGCAGCGGACCCGGGGGCAGTACCCGGCGGCTCCACCAAAAACCCCCGGATGTCCGGGGCTTCTGATGGGGCCGAACCAGGATCGACGTGTGTTGAAAAGCATTGTTTTTGCTCGGGCTGAGTAACCCGTTCAAGGCTCAAAACCCACAAGTGCCAATGACAATCATGCACTTGCTCTCGCCGCGTAACCTGACGGCCTAACGGCCTGACATTACAAAGCAAAGAGCACGGTTCGGACCGAACCGGGTAACAGAATCGGAAACCGGGGGCCCGGCGGAGCCCAGCAACAGAATCCGCCACCTTCCCATTATTCTGAAGTCTGGGTGTTATCCCGCGCCGCCTGCTCATACTTCAGGCAATCGAGGATCTTCGCGCCGGCCATGAACACCGCGCAGGTGCAGGCGAGAAACAGCAGCTCGCCGCCTCGGCCGGGATACTGCTTGAGGTAGTGCGAGCCGCGCTCGGTCGCGCCCAGGGCTAGGGCATAGATGATCAGAAACGCTTCCCAGCGGGTCTTAATGACGAACAGGCGCGCGACTTTTTTAAGCATTTGGGTCCCTTAACGCCTGCACTTAACGCTCGCAGCAGCAAAGCACGTGCCAACGGCGCATTTACGCATATTTTGGCGGTTAACGCACTGCCGTTTGTAACGTGCCCCGACAGGGGACATCAGGCAAGCACATTAAGATTAAGCGCCCCCAGAAGCGCTTCGCGTGCGGCGACAACGGTGCGCGCGAGCGCTTCGCTGCCGAGGTCGGCCGGGTCGATCTGCTCGGGCCAGGTTTGCTCGATCACGCGCTCGATCGTGTCCGCCTTGGAGTCGTCGAGCATGAACCGCGGATCCACCGTCGCCGGATCGGCCACCACGCGCAGCCGCAGGCAGGCGGGACCGCCGCCGTTCGCCATCGACTGGCGTACGTCGACCGGGATGACCCGGCGGATCGGCCCATTGCCGGCGAGCATGCCGTCGAGCCAGCGGTGGACCGGCGCGCTGTCCCAGGCTTCGGTCGGGACGACGAGTGCCATCTCTTCCGCGGGGAGAGTGACCAGTTGCGCGTTGAACAGATACGAGCCGACGGCTTCGGCCAAGCTCACCTCAGACGCAGGGACGATGACAATCTCGACCTCGGGAAGCCTCTCACGGATCGCGTCATAGGCAGCGGCCGGATCGGCGAAGGCCTGCTCGTGGGCGAACAGCACCCGCTCGTTGGCCACGGCGACGACATCGTTGTGGAACGCGCCCGCCGCGATCGCTTCGGGGCTTTGCTCGATAAACAACACCCGCTCCAGGTCGAGACCGTGGCGGCGAGCGATGACGCGGCTCGCCTGTTCGTGCTGGCGCGCGGGAAAGGACCCGCCGTTGCGGCCGTAAACGAAAATCTCCAGGCCCGGCGCGCTATGGGCCGAAGCCAGTCGCATGTTGTTGGCCGCGCCCTCGTCGCCGAAGCACGGCGGTGCCGGCTCGTGGACCGCGAAGTGGGCCGCGTCGGCGAAAGCGAGTTGCAACTGCCTCAGTGTATCGGGCCACTCGTGCGCGCGGTGCGGCATCGTGACCAGGTTAGCGACGGTCAGGTGGCAGAGCCCGTCCCGGGTATCGGGCGAGGGACTGACGGTGGCGGCGTTGGCAGCCCACATCGCGCTCGCCGACCACGCGCCCACGGCGAGCACCGGGTCGGTCGTCGTATCCACCGCCAGCGCTTCGAGCCACACCGGGTTCGGGCGCGGCAACGGCGCGAAGAACCCTTGCCCCAGGCCAAGCGCGAGGTTGGCGCGCATCTTCTCCAGACCCTGCAGCGCCGCGGCGCGCGGATAGGAAACCTGCCCGGCGTGCGCCGTGGCGGCAAGGTTGCCGACGCTCAGGCCGGCGAAGTTGTGCGTCGGCCCGATGATTCCGTCGAAGTTGATCTCGACCAGACTCAACGCGCGATGCTCCAGACCTCGTCGCCCTCGTGGACGCCGAGCGCGCGCGCCGAGACCTCGTCGATCGCGATGGCGCCATCCTTGTCGAGGTCGCGCATCCCGTAACACGCGCGGAAAGTGGCGAGATGCCCAGTGGCGAGGATTGCGCGCTCGCCGATGTCGAGATCGATCGTCGTAACTTTGCCCTGCCGCGCTTCGGCAATGCTCCGCACGCGGTTGGTACGCGTGGTCATCGTCGGCCCGCCGTCGAAGATGTCGACATAGCCTTCGAAGGCGAAGCCTTCGGCCTCGAGCATCTTCATCGCCGCCCGCCCGCTCGGGTGCGGCAGGCCGATGACTTCCCGCGCGTCGTCGTCGAGCATGGCGACGTAGACCGGGTGCTTGGGCATCAGGTCCGCGATGAACTGGTTGCCGTTGATGGCGTTGAAATAGTCGGCCTCCTGGAAGGTCATGCCGAAGAACCGTCCTGCCACGCCGTCCCAGAACGGCGATCCGCCGCGCTCGTCGATGATCCCGCGCAGCTCGGCCAGGATCCGCTCGGCAAAGCGCATCCGGTGCATCGCGATGAACAGATAGCGGCTGCGTGCCAGCAGCATGCCTTGCCCGCCCGAGCGTTCGCCCGGATGCAGGAACAGCCCGCCGACCTCGGTCGACCCCTCGAGATCGGTGGTCAGGCTCAGCAGCTCGGCGCGAACCGTGCGGTCGAGCTCCTGCGAATGCTGGGTCAGCGTGTGGAGCCGGTACGAATAGAACGGCAATTGCTGGCCGACTTGCGAGAAGATCTGGCAGGTGCCACGCACTTCGCAGGTCTTGTCGTTCTCGAGCACGAAGACGAACAGGTCGTCGCCTAGCTCGTCGTCGGTGCGCGCGAACGCGGCGGCCGAACGGTCGAGCTTGGCGGCAAGCGCCTTGCGGTCCGGCGGAAGGTTGGTGAAGCCGCCGCCGGTGCTCTTGGCCATTTCGTAAAGCGCCTGCAGGTCGTCGCCGGTGGCGGCGCGGATCACGTAGGTCATGCCAGGGCTCCCGTTGCGAGGCGGTGGAGCACGACCGCCGATAAGGCCGCGCGCTCGCACAGCGACGAGGCAATCAGGTATTCGTCCGGCGAATGGATCGCGCCGCCGCGCACGCCCATGGTATCGACCACCGGTACCCCGCACGCGGCGATGTTGTTGCCGTCGCACACTCCGCCGCTCGCTTGCCAGCCGAGCGGACGACCGAGCGCGGCGGACGTGTGGGCGACGAGGTCGAACAGCTCTTGCGCGCGGGCGTCGACCGGCTTGGGTGGGCGGGTGATACCGCCGTGGAGGCGAATGGCGACTTGGTGGTCCGCCTCGACCGCGCGGAGCAGGTTGTCGAGATTGTGCTCGAAAGCTACGGCCGCTTGCATAGTCTTGGGACGGATGTTGAACCGCAGCACCGCGTGATCGGGCACGACGTTGTTGGCCGCGCCGCCCTCGATCCTCGCCGGGTTGACCGTCAGGTCTTTATGCTCGAGCGCCTTGAGCTTCAACACCAGCGCCGCCGCCGCGACTATCGCGTTGCGGCCTTCGTGCGGGTTGCGGCCTGCGTGCGCCGAGCCGCCGGTGACAACGAGGCTGAAATTACCGCTGCCGCCGCGCACGTGCGCCAGCGTGCCGTTGGGCAGGGCGGAAGGCTCGTAAGTCAGCGCCGCCGCCTTGCCGCGCGCCAATTCCGCGATCAGCGCGGCCGAAGACAGTGAGCCGGTTTCCTCGTCGGAGTTGATCAGCAGGTCGTAGCCCAGGTTCCGGGCGGTCTCGCCGCGCTCGAACGCCAGCAGCGCGTGGAGAATCACCGCAAGCCCACCCTTCATGTCGGCGGCGCCGGGTGCGTTGAACGTGTCGGCGTCGAGCCAGGTGCCGAACTGGAACGTGTGGTCGGACTCATAGACGGTGTCCATGTGGCCGGTCAGCAGCAAGCGCCGCCCGGCTTGCGGGCGAACGCTGAGCACGAGATGGCGGCCGTGCTGCCGCTCGATCTCGCGGCCGGCGGCATCGATCGCGCTGACCGGCGCCGGCTCGCGCAGCTCGATATCGCCCGGCAGTGCCGCGAAAGCCTCGGCCAGCGCCGACGCCTGCTGCCCCAATCCGTCGAGGTTGGTGGTCCCCGAGTTGATCGCGCTCCAGCGCTCGGTCAGCACGAGCATCGCTGCCTGGTCGATGCCCTCGGCAAGCGCGCGTTCTTCGGTTGCGAGATGTTTCATCTGCAACCGGCTTAGCCGGGGTTGCAGCGCCGTCCAACCCCGCGCGTCAGGAGAGGCGGCGGGCGAGGGCGACGAACTCGTCGACCGATAGCGTTTCGGCGCGCCGTGTCGGGTCGATGCCGAGCGCTTCGAGCGCGTCGAGCGCTCTGGGCAGGCCCTTGATGCTCTGGCGCAGCATCTTGCGCCGCTGGCCGAAGCTCGCTTCGGTCAGTCGCTCGAGCATCCTTGCCGAAACGCCCTCGGGCATCGCCGCGGGGGTCAGGTGAACCACCGCGCTCATTACCTTGGGAGGGGGCGTGAAGGCGCTGCGGTGGACTTTCATTGCCAGCTTCGCCTGCGTGCGCCATTGGGCAAGCACGGCGAGGCGGCCGTAGGCATCGCTGCCGGGCGGCGCGACGATCCGTTGGGCGACCTCGAGCTGGAACATCAGCGTCAGCGACGTCCACCTCGGCGGCCATGCCTCGCCCGAGAGCCAGCGGACTAGCAGCGCGGTGCCGACATTGTACGGCAGATTGGCGATGACCGCGTAGGGCTCGCCCATCAGGGCGTCGTGTTCGAGCGCGATGGCATCGCCTTCGATGGCGTGCAGCCGGCCGGGAAAGGCCTGATCAAGCTCGGCCAGCGCCGGCAGGCAGCGCCGGTCCATCTCGATCGCCGTGACGCGTGCACCGGCGCGCAGTAGCGCGCGGGTAAGCCCCCCGGGGCCGGGGCCGATTTCGAGCACCGCCTTGTCGGTGAGGT
The DNA here is from genome assembly GCA_035470785.1 of Croceibacterium sp. Classification (GTDB taxonomy): domain Bacteria; phylum Pseudomonadota; class Alphaproteobacteria; order Sphingomonadales; family Sphingomonadaceae; genus Croceibacterium_B. The sequence continues at coordinate 12,024 of DATIQN010000057.1, forward strand.
CGCCCGGAATAGCGGCGATGCGGTCGAGCAACTGCTCGTCGAGCAGGAAGTTCTGCCCGAGCGCTTTCGCCGCGCTGAGTTCGTGGCGCGCGATGACCTCGCGCAGGGGCGGGAGGTTCATGCGCCTGCCCGGCGCGCTGCGATCTCACCAGCCATGCGGATCGCCGCAATCATCGCGCCGGGATCGGCGATGCCCTTGCCGGCGATGCCGAACGCGGTGCCGTGGTCGGGTGAGGTGCGCACGATCGGCAGGCCGAGCGTGACGTTGACGCCAAGGTCGAAATCGAGCGCCTTCAAAGGCACCAGCGCCTGATCGTGATACATGCAAACGGCCACGTCGTAAGTCTCGCGAGAGCGCGGAGCGAACAGCGAATCCGCCGGGTGCGGTCCTGTCGCGTCGATTCCCTCGGCGCGCAGCGCGGCGACGGCCGGGGCGATGATGTCGATCTCCTCGCGGCCCATGCGCCCGTTCTCGCCGGAGTGAGGATTTAGCGCGGCAATGGCGAGATGCGGGGTTTCGATGCCGAAGTCGGCGCGCAGGGCCGCGGCAACGATTCGTGAGCGCCGCATTATGAGATCGCGCGTGACACTGCGCGGGACGTCGGCGAGGGCAATATGCACCGTCAGCGGCACTGTCCTGAGGTTGGGACCGGCGAGCATCATCACGGCGTTCTCGGCCGCTACACTGCACGCGTCGGCGACGAATTCGGTCTGACCGGGAAAGGCAAAACCGATTTCGGCGAGCAGCGCCTTGGCGATCGGGCCGGTGATGACACCGCTGGCCACGCCGGTCGCGGCGAGCGCGGCTCCGCTTGCCAGAGATTCGAGCGCCAGCCTGGCGCCCTCGGGATTCGGCTCACCTGGCCGGTAAGTATCGTCGAGATCGCCAAAAACCGGAATGGCCCGCTCGAATGTCGCCATCGCCTCGGCGGCGTTCGCCACGCGTTCGATGGGAATGGCGAGTTCGCGTCGCTCTGCCGCCTGGGACAATAGCGTCGAGCCGCCGCAAACGACGAACGGTCGCAGGCGTTCTTCCTCGCGCTGCGTCCAGGCTTCGCAGATCAGCTCCGGACCGACGCCCGCCGGATCGCCGAGCGATACCGCGAGCGGGGCGAGTGTCACCTTATTCGTCGTATTCGATCACCGCGTCGCGGCGCAGGTCGCGCAGGTAGCGCTGCGCACGCTTGCCGACCCGGTCGTCCTCGAGCTGCGACTGCAGCTTCGCGCGGTCTGGACCGTTGTCCGCCTTCGGATCGTCGCGGCCGCACAGGAACAGCACGCGCACGCCCTCGTTTAGTGAGCCGAACGGCGGCGTTGCCTGGCCGACGTTGAGCTGCAGCATCGCCTTCTGCAACGGTTCGGGCAAAGCCTTGACCTGCACCTGGTCGTTGCTGACCACCTGGGCACCCAGCTTCGCGGCGGCCGCGTCAACTTCGCCGCAACCGTGGACGGCCTTCATCGTGTCGGCGAACACGCCCGCCTTCGGGCGGGCATCGGCTTCAGTGATGCCCTTGGGAAATTCGAGCGAAACCTGTTTCAGGCTCAGCATCGCGTCGCGCGGGTCGGCCATACCAATCTGGCGTTTGTCGATCAGGGCCAGGATGTCGAACCCGCCAGGTATTTCGATCGGTCCGGCGATCTGGCCCGGTTGCAACTGTTGTACAGCCGCCTCCAGCGTCGGGTTCTGCAGCTGTTCGAGGCGAATCCAGCCGAGTTCACCGCCGACCGCTGCGGTCGAGGCCTCGGAGAATTGGCGCGCGTAGGCGAGGAAACTGCCGCCGGCGTGAATCTGGTCGACGATCTTCTTAGCATTCGCGAGCACCGCGTCGTGCGTTTCGGGTGTGGCCGACAAGTAGATCTCGCCGATCCGGTATTCGGATGTGCCGCGTGAGGCCTGCAGCCGGTTGTAGAGCTCGTTGACCTCCTCGTCGGAGACGTTGACGAACGGCTCCACGTTCCGCTGGATCAGGTTGTTCCAGGCGAGCTCGCCCTCAATCTGGCGCTTGAGCGATGTCGAGGACGATCCGATCGAGCGGAGGTACTTTTCGAGGTCCGCCGGGGACTGCTTGAAGCGATCGGTGGCTAGACGCGTGAAGGTTTGATTTACCTGGTCGGGCGTCACCTCGATCTTCTGCGCCTTGGCTTCCTGGATTTGCAGCGTCTCGTCGATCAAGTTGCGCAGCACCTGCAGCCTGAGGTTCTGCAGTTCCGTGTCGGACAGCGGCGCGCCCTGGTTCGCTGACAGCACCAGCGCAACACGCTGGTCGACGTCGGTACCGGTAATGATCTGCCCGTTCACTTTCGCCGTCGCGTGGCGGATGTTGGGGTCCATCTTGCCGAGCATCTTGACGTCACTGGGGATGTTGAAGCCGGCGTTGACTGAGGCGTCAGGCGCATCTCCAGTATCCTGGGCTACAGCCAGCCCGGCCGTGAGCGCGCACGCGCCGGCCAACGCCGCCATGCGCCCGAAAGTCCAAATTCGCCTTGTGGATCGGCTCACGTAGTAATCCCTCCAGCGGCGCCTGATGCGCCGGTCATCTTCGGGCAGCGGATCACCGAAATCGGCTGAACCGAAGCTGAGCGCCCGACTGATCCACGGGCCGATAGCCTGTTTGCGCGCGGCTGCCAAATGCTCGCGCAGCACTCCTGTCCGCGCTCAATGGATCCCGAGGTTCTTGAGCGAGAAGTACAGCTGGAAAGTATTGCCCATTTTGGAATCCGCAACCTGGACATAATCGCGCCGCCAGGTCACGCCGAATTCGAGACAATCGTCGGAATAGGCGACGCCGAAGCGGGTGCGCAGCGGCTGGAATCCGTTCGCGGTCGACGTCGGATCCTCTTTCTTGTCAGTCAGGTTGATCACCGCCGAGCCGAACACCGACCAGTACTTGGCGAAGGCCAGCCGCCCGGCAGTGCGCAGTTCCTCACTATCCTGAAGATCCTCGAAGATGAGATCGATATTGCGATTGAGTCGCTGGTAGCCCACTTCGAAGTAGGTTTTGTCGCTGCCGATGGTGGCGTCGATCTCGTTGCGGCGGACGGCGAAGTTGTCCTTGTCCAAGCGGAACCGGTGAGTGAGCTTGACGAAATCCCGGAAGCGGATTTCGGTTCGCCCGACCCAGTCGGAGAAGCGCCCCTGCAGGCCGGTCCCTGTCGGGAACAGCGCCGGCTTGTCGCTCAGGCGATAGGACTGCCCGATCGTGGTGCGCACTCGCCAGCCCGGGCGGTCGAGCTCCCAGTCGGCGCCGTAAGTCACGCGCACGCCGTCTTCGATCCGGTCGTAACCGGGAAAACGATTGAGCGCGAACAGGTTGCTGTCTTCGAGGTCGATCGAGCGGGCGTCCTCGTTGGGAATGGCGAGGTTCGTGATCGGCGGACTGGCGACGAACTGAATCCGCGGGGTCAGCACTTGCGTGCCGCCGAACAGCGCCCCGACCAGCGGCCATTTGACGTCGACCGCGCCTATGGCGATCCCGCGCGTCTGCCAACCGGGGAGGCCGCGGTAGAGCGCGGTGACCGTGGAGGCATTTTCGTCCGAGTGATAAATGTCGCCGCGCAGGAGCGCGGTAAAGGTTACTTCCTGCCCCCACGGCGTTATCCGGCGCAGGTCCCACTGCGCGCTGGCGAAAGCGCGTTGCGTATCTTGGCCCTCCGTGCGGGTGACAGCGAGCGAGTTTATCTGCAGCGAGATCTTGCCCCCGAGCAACGGATCATCGAGACGCCGGCGATAATCGATCTCCGGCAGCGCGATGGGCTCAAGGCCCTGATTCTGACCAGTGAGCATAACTTGCGTTGCCCATCCGGCGATCGAGAAATACGAATCGGCGTCGATCCGTTCGACGTCGATGGTCGAGCGCAACCGGTCGTCGCGGCTGATGTCGTAGCGGCGCAGGAACGTCCGATCGCTCGCCACGCGTAGCGATGCGGTGACGCTCCAGTTCGGGTCGAGCTGGAATCGGCCGTTCGCGTCGAGGTAGCCGCGGAAATCGTGTTGTGACTCGGACCCGGGCGAGCCGACCGGAATGCGGCTGCCATAAGTGGCGTAGCCGGTAATTTGAAAAGCACCGAGGCTGGTCAGCGCGCGAAACTGACCCGAGATCATCGGGGCGGTCTTCGAATAGACGTAGCCCGTCAGCAGCAGGTCGCGGTTGTCGGCGATCCGCCAATAGTAGCTGTCGTTGATCTCGAGGCCGTTGGACGCGCTGTAGCCGATGCCGGGAATCGTCACGCCCGAGTTGGCCTGGCCGCCGGCGGCCATCATTAGCTCCGGAAGGGGCAGCACGCGCGTACCGAAAAGTTCGAAATAGGCCCCGCGGAAGCGAAGCTTCTTGGTCGTATCATCGTACGCGACTCGCTCGGCCGTGATGCGCCAGCTCGGTGTCTTCGGGCATCCCGATGCGGTCTCGACCTGGCAGCCGGAGTAGGCCGCCCGGGTCAGCACGATGTTGCCGTTGTCGTCTCGCGTCCCCTGCACGGCGGCGAGGCGGCCGCCCTCGCGCAGCACGAGCAGCAGGTTGCTCATGGCCCCGGCCTTGAGTGCGTCGGTCAGTTCGACGTGGTCGGAGAACAGCTGGTTGCCGTTCTCGTCGACCAGCCGGACGTTGCCCGAAGCGACGATCTGGCCGCTCTTGCGGTTCCAGTTGACGCTGTCGGCGCGGACCGACTGGTCTTGGGAGCGCAAGATCACCTCGCCGCTGGCGGTGACCGTATCGGCGTTGCTGTCGTAATCGACCTGGCTGGCCTCGAACGCGACCTGTCGATCGCCTTGCCAGGTGTCTCCCGGGCCCGGCGGCGGCACCGGCGCTCCCTCCTCCGACCGCTTGGCGAGCGGCTCGCTCGGCTGTGCCGGGGTCGGGGCGACGCCGGTGGCGGGAGCGGCCTGCGCGGTCGCGGCGGCCGGCCAGGCGAGCGCCAGCGCTGCGGCAAGGGCGGCGCCCCGGCGCAGGGCGAACAAGCGACGAGCGAAGGCTTGCAGCTCAGGCTGCCGGGCGGGGGGCATGGCTTGCCTATCGCACCGCCCGCATCTAACTGCAACGCCAGCAAACAGACCGCGCCGCCGGCCGGCCGCGCCGGGCCGTCGCCCTATCGGAGAGACCATGCAGATCACCTTCCGTGCCGCCGCCGATTCCTCAACCCCGCGCCTCCTCGCCCGCATCGTCGACCTCGACGGACTGCCAGCGGACCTGTCGCGGAGCGACGCCGAAGGCGCCGCCGCGGCCCGGTTCACCGGCAAAACCGGCCAAGTCTTCGAAAGTTTCGCCGAACGCGATGGGCGCGTGGTGCGGCAAGTGCTGGTCGGCGCGGGCAAGGCCGATGCCGAAGAACGCACGGCAGCGCTCGAAAAGGCCGGCGCGGCGCTCTCGGCGCGTTATCTCACCTCGGGCGAAAAGGCGCTGGCGATCGATTTCTCCGGCAGCAAACTGAGCCCGAGCGAGGTCGCTTCGGTGCTGCTCGGCGCGCGCCTGCGCGCCTGGCGCCATGACGTCTATCGCACGAGACTCAAGGAGGAGCAAAAGCGCACCCTGGGCGAGATTCTCGTGATCGGCGCGCCAGCCGGCGCCGAGGCCGCCTGGCACGTCGAAGAGGCGCTCGCTGAAGGCGTAGAGCTGACCCGCGAGTTGGTCGCCGAGCCTGCCAACGTGATCTATCCGGAAACCTTCGTCGAACGCGTGGCCAAGGCGTTCGAAGGCACCGGGGTCGAGATCACCGTGCTCGACGAGAACGAGATGCGCGCGCTCGGCATGGGCGCGCTGATCGGCGTCTCGCAGGGTTCGGCCAGGCCGCCGCGGATGCTCGCGATCAAGTGGATGGGCGGAGCAAAGGCGGGCAAGCCTACCGTGTTCGTCGGCAAGGGAGTCACCTTCGATACCGGCGGCATCTCCCTGAAGCCGCCGCCGGGCATGGAAGACATGAAGTGGGACATGGGCGGCGCCGGCGCGGTCGCGGGCGCGATGCTGTCGATCGCCCGGCGCAAGGCCAAGGCCAACGTAATCGGCGTTTGCGGGCTGGTCGAGAACATGCCCGATGGCAACGCCCAGCGCCCGGGCGACATCGTCAAGACGATGTCCGGCCAGACCGTCGAAGTGCTCAACACCGACGCCGAGGGGCGGCTGGTGCTGTGCGATGCGATCACCTGGGTGCAGAAGGAATTCCATCCGGCAGCGATCGTCGACCTCGCCACGCTGACCGGCGCGATGATCATCTCGCTCGGCCACGAGCACGGCGGGTTGTTCTCGAACAACGACCGGCTCGCCGAGAACCTGCTCGCCGCCGGCAAGGCGAGCGGCGACAAGATGTGGCGCTTCCCGCTCTCGCCCGAATACGACAAGCTGCTCGACAGCCCGATCGCCGACATAAAGAACGTAGGTCCGCGCTACGCCGGCTCGATCACCGCTGCGCAGTTCATCAAGCGCTTCGTCGAAAACGGCACGCCCTGGGCCCACTGCGACATCGCTGGGATGGTCTGGGCCGACAAGGCCGGCGCCACCTGGAACAAGGGCGCGACCGGCTTCGGTGTGCGTCTGATCGACCGCTTCGTGCGCGACACGGTCGAGGGTTGATCGCCGTCGATCAGCGAAGCGGCGGGGCGAAGAGGTGCAACTCGACTTTTGGCAGCTGTCGCGGGACCCCGTCGAGCGCGTCGTCGCGCTGATCGCCGAACGGACGCGCGACGCCGGCGAGAAGCTGTTGGTCCTCGTGGCGGATGATGAGCAACGCGCGGCAATGAGCCGGGCCTTGTGGGAAGCAAGGCCCGAAGCCTTCCTGGCTAATGGCGAGGCCAACGCGCCTCATGCCGAGCGTCAGCCGATCCTGCTGTCGAGCGAATGCGACCCGGTCAACGGCGCGCGCTACGCCGTGCTCGCCGACGGTCTCTGGCGCAGCGAGGCCGAGCCGTTCGAGCGGGTGTTCCTGCTCTTCGGCGACGCCGACACCGAGGCGGCGCGGGCGACGTGGCGCCAGTTCGACGGGCGCGAGGACGTGACGCGCAGCTATTTCGCGCAGGAAGACGGCAAGTGGGTCAAGAAGGCCTGACCCTTGCGCCTCTTACGCCCGCCCGCTAGGGGCGCGCGCAAATCCCATACCATCGCGTTTCCAAGGAAAAACCCATGGCGGTCACCCGCACCTTCTCGATCATCAAGCCCGACGCCACCCGCCGCAACCTGACCGGCGCGGTCACCAAGATGCTGGAAGAGGCCGGCCTGCGGGTCGTCGCCAGCAAGCGCATCTGGATGACTCGCGAGCAGGCCGAAGGCTTTTACGGCGTGCACCGTGAGCGCCCGTTCTTCGGCGAGCTGGTCGAGTTCATGACCAGCGGCCCGGTCGTGGTCCAGGTTCTCGAAGGCGAAGACGCTGTGAAGCGCAACCGCGACGTGATGGGCGCGACCAACCCGGCAAACGCCGAGGAGGGCACGATTCGCAAGACCCTGGCCGAGAGCATCGAGGCCAACACCGTGCACGGCTCCGACAGCGACGAGAACGCCAAGATCGAGACCGACTTCTTCTTCAAGCCGGAAGAAATCGTCGGCTAATCACTTCTTCGCGGGGGTGGCGGGCGCGAGCTTACGCCATGCCGCGTCGAGATGCGCTTGGCCGTTGCGCGCGGTTACATATTCTCGCAGCACCAGGCCGCGAAGCCGGATCGTTTTGCCGCGCAGGAAGCGGCTGTCGACGCTAAACGGTACGTCGTAGAGCGCGCGTTCGAGCCGATCGCCGGTCTCGCCCGTGCAGCGGCTCTCGATCAGGATCGGCAACCGACCCTTCTCCGCCTTGGCGGGGGCAATCGCCGCCAGCAGCGGCTTAGCGAACCAGTCGGCGTCGATATGCGGGTCGAGGGTGGTGCTTTGGGTTGCGACACCCAGGGCGGTGGGGAAGCTGATGTCGGCACTTTGCAGTGCGCAGGCCGCGCCCTTGAAATTCAGGACGTCCCCGTCGGCGTGTGTCGCGACAAGGCCGACATGGCTCCCCTGTTTGCGCGCCTCGACTTGTTCGGCGCGCCGTTCGGCCTCGTCCTCTCGCCGGCCGGACCATCCGAGATAGAGCGACAGCGCCGCGATGATCAGCCCTGCCACCGCGACCACTTCGCCGACGTTGATCCACCGGCGGCGGATCGCCCGGCGTTCGGCCTGTTCGGAACGATCGTCGGTCATAGCTCGGCCAGGACCTGGAGCCGGCGCGGCGCCACCGATTGCCAGCTGCGCATCAGCCAGTCGGCGATCGAGTCCCAGTCAGTGTCGCCGAGGTCGAGACGAATGCCGACCCAGCCGTCGCCGAAGTAGGCCGGGCGGTAATAGCGCTTGGGGTCCATGTCGATCAGCTGCGCCTGTTCGTCCGGCCCGCTGATCTTGACCAGCAGCGCGATCATACCGTCGCCGTGGTGGTCGAGGCTGACGTAGGCGAATTTCTTGCCCTTCGCGATGCCGAAGCTCGGCATGCCGTGCGACAGCGCTTCGTCGCTTTCGGGCAGCGCCAGCGCGCGCTCGCGGACTTGCGCGACGAGATAATCGGGTGAGCGCTCGCGCCCCACGTAGTCGGCCAGCATCCGCGGATAGAGCTGGTATTCGGCCATCAGCACGCGCCGTTCGAGGCTCTCGGGCGTATCGTCGGGCAGGATATGCACCGCGATCTGGCCGAGCAGCGGCCCGGCGTCGAGCTCGGGCACGACCACGTGGACCGAGCAGCCCCCGTGCGTCTCGCCCGCTTCGATCGCCCGTTCGTGCGTGTGCAGCCCCTTGAACTTGGGCAGCAGCGAGGGATGCGTGTTGAGCATTCTCCCGGCCCACTTGTCGACGAAGCTTTCGGTCAGCACGCGCATGTAGCCGGCGAGCGCGATGAAATCGGCGCCGGCTTCGCGCAACGCCTTGTCCATGATCGCCTCGTGGGCCTCGCGTTCGAGCCCTTTATGGCGATGCGCGAAGGTCAGAATGCCTTCCGCCTCGGCGATCCTCAGGCCACGCGCCTCGGGGTCGTTGCTGGCGACGAGGACGATCTCGTACGGACAATCGGGCAGGCGCGAATGGAACAACAGCGACGACATCGTCGTCCCGTTGCCTGAGAGCATCACCGCAACCCGCGCCTTTGCGGCCATTGTCGCTTACCTCCGTGCGCGGCGCCCAAGGGAACGGGCGCGCGGCTCAATCGTCCATGTCCTGCCCGCATGCGACCGGTTTTCCAACCCTCTCCCGAAGATTGGCCGTACTTGCGACGGTTGGGCTGGACGATTCTCGCCGCCGCGGCGATCGTCGTGATCTGGCGCGCGTCGAACATGCTGCTACTGGCGTTCGGCTCGGTGCTCGGTGCGGTGATGTTTCGAAGCGCCGCGCGCATGTTCCAGGGTCTCGGCTTCAGGAATTGGCGCGCGGCGCTGGTTCTCGGCACCCTTCTCGTGCTCGCGCTCTTCGGATTGATCGCCTACCTGCTGGTCGTCCAGTTCGGCAGCGAGATCGGCGCGATGCTGGGCAATCTGCCGGAGACCATCGCCTCTGTCGAACGCGGGCTAGCAATCACGAAAGTGGGCGCCGCGATCGTGCAAGCGACCCATGCCGCATTCGGCGGCTCGGCGATCGCCGACCGCCTCGGTAGCGTGGTCGTCGGCGGGGGCGAGATTCTCGTCAATTTCTTCATCATCATGGTCGGGGCAATGTTCATCGCCGCTGATCCGCGGCCGTACCGCTTGGCCATAGTGCTGTTGACGCCGCCCTCCGGCCGCGCGGCGATGGGGCACGCCCTGGGCGAGGTCTCTGCCGCGCTGCGCCTGTGGCTCAAGGCCAAGCTCCTGGCGATGGTGGCGATGACGATCGTCATCGCCGGCGCGCTGTGGATCGCCGGGCTGAAAAGCTGGGCGGCGCTGGGCTTGCTCGGAGGACTGTCGGAATTCGTGCCTTACGTCGGCCCGACCGTGGCGATGGTTCCGGCAGTCGGGCTGGCTGCGGCGGCTGGAGGCAATGTGCTGTGGCACACGGTGGTGGCCTACCTGTTCGTGCGAATCGTCGAAGCCTATGCGCTGACGCCCGGCCTGACCCGCAGCGTGGTCAAGATACCGCCGGCGCTGACGCTGTTCGTGATACTCGGCGTCGGCGCGGTGTTCGGCGTCTACGGGGTTTTCTTCGCCGGGGCGCTGCTGGTTGTCGCGTACGTCGGGGTTCGCGAGCTCTACTTGCGGGACACACTCGGCGAGGACATCGACGGTTTGCCCGACGAGGCTCAGGATTAGCTCAAGCGGTGTGCGAGGCTTCCCAAGCTTCGGGCGAGCCCCAGCTTCCGGCGGGCCCGCACACGGTGCAGCCGCGCGGCCCGGAGACGATTTCGCCGATATGCGCGACGTCTTCGCCCGCTTCCTCGAGCTCGGCAACGACTTCGCTGGCGAGTTCGGCCGGCACCGCGAGGACCATGCCGATGCCGCAATTGAAGGTGCGCGCCATCTCACCCGGGGCGATGTTGCCCTGCCGCTGGAGGAACGCCATCAGCCCCGGCTGCTCCCACGCGTCGGCGTCAATCACCGCGTGCGCGCGTTCGGGCAGCACGCGCGGGATATTCTCGAGCAAGCCGCCGCCGGTGATGTGCGCCAACGCGTCGATCTTGCCGCCGCGCACCACCGGCAACAGCGAGCGGACGTAGATCCGCGTCGGCTCCATCAGCGCGTCGAGCAGGCTGCGCGCGGAATCGAACGGGGCGGGGGCGTCGAGCTGCCATTCCATGTCGGCGGCGAGGCGGCGCACCAGCGAGAAGCCGTTCGAATGTACGCCCGAACTGGAGAGACCGAGCAGCACGTGGCCCGGTGCCACTCGCTCGCCGGTCACCTGTTCGCCGCGCTCGACCGCGCCGACGCAGAAGCCTGCGAGGTCGTAATCGCCCGGCGCGTACATCCCCGGCATCTCGGCGGTCTCGCCGCCGATCAGCGCGCAGCCGGCGGTCTTGCAGCCTTCGGCGATGCCGGCGATCACGCGCTCGGCGACGCCAGTCTCGAGCTTGCCGGTGGCGAAGTAGTCGAGGAAGAACAGCGGCTCGGCGCCCTGCACGATCAGGTCGTTGACGCACATTGCGACGAGGTCGATGCCGACGGTGTCGTGCCGGTCGTGGTCGATCGCCAGCTTGAGCTTGGTGCCGACGCCGTCGTTGCCCGCGACCAGCAGCGGATCGAAATAGCCCGCGGCCCGGGGATCGAAGAACCCCCCGAACCCGCCGATCTCGCCGTCCGCGCCCGGGCGCCTCGTGGCCTTGACCAGCGGACCGATCGCGCGGACCAGCGCGTTGCCGGCGTCGATCGAGACTCCTGCCTGCTCGTAGGTATATTTCCGGTCGGGCGGAGGGTTGTTCGAAGCCATCGCGACCGCCTTTATCCTTTCGCGCTTGGATTTCCACTCGCCTTTCGGCAAAAGGCCCGCGGTTTCCCCGATGATAGCCCTGACGCTTCCTTCCACCCCGCATGCCCGCCGCTTGCTCGCCGTCGTTTTCGGCGGGGCCGCGCTCGCGGTCGGCGTGGCGTTGATCGCGCAAGTCTCGGGCGACCGCGGCATCGCGCCGGTCGCGGCGACGACCGACATCTCGGTCGGCGGGATCGAGGTCAATGTCGTCGGCAAGTCGCCCGAAGACGCGCGCGAGCAGGGCTGGAAGCAGGCCGAGGTGCTGGCGTGGAAGAAGATCGGCGGACCCGACCTGCCACCCGGACAGATCGAATCGATGGTCTCGGCGGTGGTCATCCAGTCCGAGCGGGTCGGTCCGCGCCGCTACGTCGCCACGCTCGGGGTGGTGTTCGATCGCAAGCGCGCCGGCGCGCTGCTCGGCGCGGAGGGCGAGAAGGCGCGTTCGGCGCCGATGCTGACGCTGCCGGTGCTGATCTCGGGCGGCACCGAGACGATGTACGAGGTCCGCAACCCTTGGCAGCAAGCGTGGGCCGAGTTCCAGGCCGGGGCGAGCGAGATCGACTATGTCCGCCCAGTCGGCGCGGGAGGCGATTCGCTGCTGCTCACGTACGGCCAGGTCGGCCGCCGCAGCCGCGCGTGGTGGAACAATATCCTCGACAGCTATGGCGCGGCCGACATCATTGTGCCGGTGGCGCGGCTCGAACGGCAATGGCCGGGCGGCCCGGTAAAGGGCACCTTCACCGCGCGCTATGGCCCGGACAACACATACCTCGACGAATTCAGCATGACCGCGCCGAACGAGGCGGCGGTACCGCAGATGCTCGCGCAGGCGGTCGTGAGGTTCGACCAGCTGTTTGCCCAAGCGCTCGACGCGGGCAAGTTGCGGCCGGACCCCACGCTCGGGCGGCAGAGCATCCAGGTCAGCCCGGCGGTGCAGGCGCTGCTCGACGCACAGCGCCGGCAGGAGGCAGCCGCCGCCGCAGCGGGCGAAGCGCAGACGCAGATCACCGCACCGGGCGCCGTCGCGCCTACGCCAACGGCGGAGGCGCAAGTCGTCAACAGCTTCACCGTGCAGTTCGCCACGCCCAACGCGGTCGCGGTCGACAGCGGCCTCGCCGCCGTCCGCGGCGCGGCGGGCGTGCGCGGTGCGGCGACCAGCAGCATCGCCATCGGCGGCATGTCGGTGATGCGGGTGACGTTCGCGGGCGACGCGGCCGCGCTCGCCGCGGCGCTTCGCGCGCGGGGCTTCCAGGTCAATAACGTCGCCGGCATCCTCGTTATCCGGCGCTGAGGCGTCGGCATGTCGCAGATCGTCCTCCCCCTCTCTCGCGTCGCCGCCGGCCCCGCGCGGATCGTGCTCGGCGCGGCCAACGCCCACGTCGCCGAAGCGCTCGCCCATCCCGAAAGCTGGCCATTCCGCACCGCGGTGCTCACCGGGTCGCCGCGTTCGGGCAAGTCGCTCTTAGCCCGCTGGTTCGTCGAAAGCGGGAAGGGGGATGCGATCGACGATGCCGAGTCGCTCGACGAAGCTGAGTTGTTCCACCGCTGGAACCGCGCGCAGGAAGACGAGCGCCCGCTGCTGATCGTCGGCGGCGAGCCGCCGTGGGAAATCGCGCTGCCCGACCTCAAGAGCCGCCTCGGCGCCGCGCTCCAGCTCGAGATCGGTCCGCCCGACGACGCGATGGCGGCCGAGCTGATCGAGGCGCTGGCCGAGGAGCGCGCGCTGCCGATCGGCCATGACGCCGCGGCCTATCTTGTCCCGCGCGCCGAGCGTTCCTACTTCCAGCTCGAAAGGCTGGTCGAGGCGATCGACCGGCTGAGCCTCGAACGCAAGGTGCCGCCTACCCTGGCGATCTGGCGCGCGGCGCTCGAAGCGGTCCAGGGGCCGGAGGAGCCTCGCCTGCTTTAGCGGGCAAACGTTGGAAGCCTTGCTTTGGCGCGGCTTTTGCAGGAGAATCGCAGCGTTATGTTCGACCGGCTCATCGCTTACCTGGACTCGATCCACGCCCGCGACCCCGCGCCGCGCAGCCGCTGGGAAATCCTCATCTATCCGGGTGTGTGGGCGGTGGGCCTGCATCGCGCGGCGCATTGGCTGTTCGAGGCCGAGCTCTATTTTGCCGCGCGCCTGGTGAACCACGTCGCCCGCTTCCTTACCGCGATCGACATCCACCCGGGCGCGAAGATCGGCCGCAACCTGTTCATCGATCACGGCTTCACGGTGATCGGCGAGACGGCCGAAATCGGCGACAACGTCACGATCTACCAGTGTGTCACCCTCGGCGGCACGAACCCGACCAACGGCGTGGCCGGCAAGCGCCACCCGACGCTGAAGAATAACGTCATCGTCGGTTCGGGCGCGCAGATCCTCGGACCGATCACGGTGGGTGAGCGCGCGCGCATCGGCGCCGGCGCGGTTGTCACCGACGACGTGCCCGAAGGCGCGACGATGGTCGGCCTCAAAGCCCGCTCGACGCTGGTCCCGGTGGAAACCTATGTCCGCGAGTTCATCCCCTACGGCACCCCGTGCGAGGAGCCGTGCGAGCCGACCACGCAGCGGATAGACGAGCTCGAAGCGCGCCTCGCGCAGATGCACGCCGAGCTCGAGAAGATGCGTCCGGCCACCGGCGAGGCAGAACCCGAGAAAGTCCCTGCAGCGCGTTCGCGCAAGCGCACCGGGAGCCATAGCTGATGAGCGTCGGGCCGGGCGGCGGCACGATCGTCGCGTTCCCGGCCCGCCAACCGAACCAGGTCGGCTTCGAACGCGCCGAGCTCAGCCGTATCCTCGACCTCTACGGCCGCATGGTCGCCGCCGGCGAATGGCGCGACTACGCGATGGACTTCTCGAAGGACTACGCCGCTTTCGCCGCCTTCCGCCGCACCGCCGAAGTCCCCCAAATGCGCGTCGAAAAACGACCCGCGCTGCGCGGCAAGCAAGGCATGTGGACCCTGTTCGGCGAGCACGGCCAGGTGCTCAAGCGCGGGCATGAGCTGGCCGGCGTGCTGGCGCCGGTCGAGCGGAGGTTGGTGAAGGTCGTGGAGGGGTAGGTGACGCAAGCCACCCCCGAAGCCCGGCGGCAGGGGTGCATCCTGCTTGCGATGGCCAGGGTCATCGGGGCTGTTCTAGCAGCGGCCGTGTATTGGCTAGCCGACCAGGCTATGACGTCCCTGGTTGTGATCCTCTTTGTTCTGGCGTTGTTCATTGCCGGGATTGTCGCCTGGGCGGCCCGCGTCGCGATCGTGGGAAAACTGGTCATAGAAGAGCTCGATTTCACCGCGGTGAAGATTTTCGGATTTCTTCGATGAGCGATCGGAGCCTCGATGTTCTTCCTGGTGCTTGGATTTGTATTCTCCTTTCCATTTGGATGGGGGACGATCACCAAGTTTGTAAGCGCCTTTGTTCTGACGGCTTTCGGGAGCTTAGGCCTGCAATCGATCGCCGGCTTCGTGATCAACTCGATCCTTATCCCACGCCATGTCCGGTCTCGCCGAGCGGCCTGAGGCTACTTTCGATTCTAGTTACCAAATCCCGGCTAAAGTTGGAGCACCCCACCCAATCCTCCCCCTCAACGGGGAGGGCTTTGGCATTTCCTAACAACACAAGAAAGCCGTGCAACTACCGTCATGTACGCGTGCGGCATTGCATTGCCTATCGGAGCGACGTTCAACTGCCGCATGACCGTCCGCACCAAACCCCGCCCCAACACCATCGCGATGGCGGTGCTCGGCGTGGTCGCGCTGCTGCTCTACGGCTGGTTCCTCTCGGTCAATTACGCGACCGTTTATGGCGACGCTGTCACTGGCCAGGCGATCGAGGCGCTGATGGCGATGGCGTTGCTGTGGCTCGTGCTGCTGGCGCTGGTCGCGATTGATCGCGTGCTCGGCGGCCCGTCGTGGCCGCGGCGTGCCGGTTATCTGGTGATCCCGCTGTCCGCCGTCGCGATGACTTTCGCCACCGATTATCCGAACAATGCGCTGTGCCAGGCGGGCATCCTGGCCACGCCGTTCGTGGTCGGCCTGTACGTCCTCGCCGGGCGGATGCAGCCGAGCCTGGCCGCGCGTGTGCAAGTGGCGATCCTGCTGCTGCTCGCGGCCTTTTCGGCCTACGCGATCGAGCTTTTCGTTTCCTGAAATGTCGCCGCGCGCGAATGCGTCGATGGCAAGGACGCCCGACGATATGTAAATGGCGCTTGACTAATGCTGCCGAATTGGTAAAGCACCTTTGACATGACATCAAGGAAGCTTGACCGATGAACTCTATTTCCAAGGCGCTGGGCTGGGCTGCAGCGATGCTTCTTGTGGCGATCTGCGGCCGAACGGGGCTGATGGACCAGGGCGCCGTCACGACGCTGATCACGATCATTCCGTTGCTCGCGTGGATGTCGATCCGCGGGCAGGCGAACTGCTGCTTCGGCCGGCGGGATGCGCCGCGTGGTTGAGGCGGCCAACCGTACGCCAGGCAAGGGCTCCCTGTGGGCTTGGACTGGTACCTTTGTCGTGGCGATGCTCGGCATGGCAGCGTTCGTCAGGAGCGGGGCGGTCCGGCCGGACCTCGGCTATCTGCTGATGTTCCTGCCGATGGCGCTGCTCGTGCCGATGGTCCGCGCCGCCGAGCGCAGCCAGGCCGCCAAGGGATGCGCCAGCCCCGCGGCCCAGCGCTATAACCGCCGGTTCGTCGTCGCTGCCTTCTCGTACATGATCGCGCTCGGCATCGCGGTCTACCTGCATACCCATTTCCAGCTGCCGGTCGCAGGGACCTTCGTTCTGTCGCTACTGCCGACACTGGCGATCTTCGGGATGATCTGGGTGATGGCCAGGTACCTGCAGGAAGAAACCGACGAGTACATGCGCCACCGCGCGATCATGGCCGCGCTCGGCGCCATGGCACTGGTCCTTGGGCTCGGCACGTTCTGGGGTTTTCTTGAAACCTTCGAACTGGTGCCGCACATGCCCGGCTGGTTCACCGTGCCGGTGTTCGCTATCGGCCTCGCGCTGTCGCGGCTGTGGATGAAGGTCCGCGGGCAATGAAGAACCGGCTCAAGGTGCTGCGCGCCGAGCGCGACTGGAGCCAGCAGGACCTGGCCGAGCGGCTGGCCGTCTCGCGCCAGAGCGTCAACGCGATCGAGACCGGCAAGTACGATCCCTCGTTACCGCTCGCTTTCCGCATCGCCGACCTGTTCGGCCTGGCGATCGAGGCGATCTTCCTGCGCGATTGATGGATTTGGCGGCGCGAAAACGCTGTCCTACATCGAGTTAGACTGACAGACTCCCGACGGCTCTCTCAAATCGTCGTTATGTCTCGTCTCGCTTACGCGCCGCGGTGATTCACGCCGGCCGGCATTTTTCGCCGCGAATCCCGGAATCTGTCACCCTGCAAGAATGACAGATATCCGTTACGTTATAGATGTTTAGATGGAATCATCCAAGGTGGAAAGGGAGTAACTGTCATCGGCGCTCAAAGTCGTGCCAGTGCTCCGACCAACTCGTCGAAATGGCCGATCAGCGCATCGGCACCGAGCGTCTCGGGCGGGGCGTCGTGGTAGCCCTCTCGTAGAACGACCACCGGCACCTCGGCAGCCCTTGCGGCCTTCACATCGAAGCTCGAATCGCCGACCATCGCAAAGCGGCTCCCCCCGCACAGGCGCAGCGCCTCGTCGAGCATGTCGCGTTCCGGCTTGGAACGGCCCGGGCCCAGCGTGTCGCCGCCGAGAATGCAGTCGAAGCGGTGAGCCATGCCGATCTCGTCGAGCAGCTTGCGGGCGAGATATTCGGGCTTGTTGGTCACCACCGCGAGCCGGCAACCGCGGCCCTCGAGCGCTGCGAGCGCGGCAAGGCAGCCGGGGTAGGGCGTGCTGTGCGCGCTGGTGTGGCGCTCGTAATGCGCGATCAGATCGGCGTAGAGTTGCTGGAAGGTCGTATCATTGACCGCACCGCCGGTTCGTTCGAGCGCGCGCGTCAGCATCGCCCGGGTACCCCCGCCGATCACCTCGCGCGTCGCCTCCTCGCTCAGCGCCGGCCGGTCGATCGTCGCCAACGCGTGGTTGACCGCGCGGCACAAGTCGGGCGCGGTGTCGACCAGCGTGCCGTCGAGGTCGAAACCGATGGTATCGAAGGGGAAGGCTGTCATCGCCGCGTCGCGTGCCAGAGCGATATGGAAACCGCAATCGAATGGTGGCATGGCCGCGAGCGATGAGCGAAACCAGCAGACCGATTGCCGCCGTCGTCCTCGCCGCCGGCAAGGGCACGCGGATGAAGAGCGCGCGGCACAAGGTGCTGCACGAAGTGGCGGGCCGACCAATGATCGAGCACCTGCTCGCCGCGCTGGCCGAGCTTGAGCCCGAACGGACTGTTGTGGTCGTCGGCGATGGCCGCGACCAGCTCGAAAAGCAGCTCGCCGGGCGCGCCACGCTGGTGGTGCAGGAGCCGCAGCTCGGCACCGGGCACGCGGTTCAGCAGGCGCAAGAGGCGCTCGCCGGGTTCGCGGGCGACGTGCTGGTGCTTTACGCCGACGTTCCTTTCGTCCGCGCCCAGACCATGCGGACGATGATCGATCGTCTTCACCTCGAGAGCGACAGCGCCGACATCGTCGTGCTCGCCTTCGAGCCCGAGGACACGCTCCAGTACGGTCGGGTGATCGCCAACGGCGATCGGATCAGCTGGATGGTCGAGTACAAGGACGCGAGCGAGAAGGAACGCGCCTGCCGGTTGTGCAACTCCGGGCTGATGGCGGTGCGCAGCGAGTTGTTGTTCGACCTCCTAGCGCAAGTCGGCAACGACAACGCGCAGGGCGAGTACTACTTGCCCGACATCGTCAACGTGACAATCCGCAAGGGCGGCGTCTGCGCGGTGGTCACTACGCCCGATTCCGACGAGGTTGCCGGGATCAACTCGCGCGCCGAGCTGGCGGACGCCGAAGCCCGCTGGCAGTCGGTCCGCCGCGCCCGCGCGATGGCCGAGGGGACCAGCCTGGTCGTGCCCGAGACGGTATTCTTCGCCTGGGACACCCAGCTCGGCCGCGACGTGACGGTCGAGCCAAACGTCGTCTTCGGGCCGGGCGTGACGGTCGCCGATGGCGCGACGATCCACGCCTTCTGCCACATCGAGGGCGCAGCGATCGGCGAGGGGGTCTCTGTCGGTCCGTTCGCGCGGCTACGACCCGGAACCAAGTTGGGGAAGGGAGCCAAGGTCGGCAACTTCGTCGAGGTCAAGAACGCAGAACTGGGCGAGGGCGCCAAGGCCAGCCACCTGACCTATCTCGGTGACGCCACGGTGGGCGCGGGGGCGAACATCGGCGCCGGTACGATCACCTGCAATTACGACGGCTACTTCAAGCATCGCACCGTGATCGGCGAGCGCGCCTTTATTGGCTCCAACAGCGCGCTCATCGCGCCGGTCAACATCGGTGCCGACGCGATCGTTGCAGCGGGCAGCGCGGTCAGCCGCGACGTTGCCGCCGGCGAATTGCGGATGGTCCGCGCCGAGCAACTGGTGAAGCCCGGTTGGGCCGACCGCTTTCACGACGCGATGAAGAAGAAGAAGAAGGCCGAGGCGAAGAATGGTTAGCATGGCAATCGGGGAAGATCAGCTCGCGGTCGTCCTCCAGGCGAGCCTCGATCACGCGAAGGAACGGCTCGAGGAAGCGGGCGGCTTCTTGCCGTTCGGCACGCGCGCGCGGCCCAACGGCGACATCGAGTTCCTCGAGGCGGAAGGGGGGCAGGAACCGATCGACGCGCTGTACCGCCGGATCGGGGAGATGCTGGCCGACGATGCGCGTCGCCGCGACATACTGGCGGCGGCGCTGGTGGCCAACGCCAGCTTGCCGGCCGGGGCGGCGGACGACTTCGAGACCGCGGTCTCGGTATTGGTCGAAGCGCCGGACTTCTGCCGCTCGGTCGTCGCGCCATACCGGTTCGCCGGGGGCACGGTCGAGTTCGGCCCACTGATCCCCGAAGAATCGGATCCGGTCGTCTTCGCTATTCCTGCTTCCTGAGGAAGCCGATCAGCGCGGCGAAATAGCGCTGCTGATCATCTAGAGCACCAAATGGCTGCCTTCGGGCCTGAAGGCATACTCGCCGTGCGGAATATGGGCGCGGACAATTTGCTTGCTATGATATCATGATATGATATCGCGATATCATTATGACACGAATCCTCGCCGACCTGCCAGTTGAAGACGTTGCCGCGCTCGACCTGTTGGCCGCGCGCAACGGGCGCTCGCGAGCCGCGGAAATCCGTGAGGCGGTGGAGCTCTACTTGCGGCGTCGGGCCGACCGGAACTGGATTCGGCGCGGCCAGGGTTACTGGAAGGATCGCGCCGAAATTGGCGACGGAGTGAAATACCAGCGCAGGATGCGAGAAGACCGGGGCGCGAGCTAATCGACAATGGCTGACCCTGTCTTCGACACCAACATCTTGATCGATTGGCTGAACGGCCGCGAGCAGGCCACGGCTGAATTGGAACGATATCCACGTCACCGTATTAGCCGAATAAGTTGGAGCGAGGTTCTTGCCGGCGAGCCGCTGCAAACGCGCGACGTTATCCAGGCGTTGATGGCGCCCTTCGAGATCATCGAACTCGATGCGCGCATCGCGTCTGCCGCGGCCGATATTCGGCAGACGACCAGGATGAAGCTGCTAGATGCCATGATATTGGCCACGGCGCAGGTGAACGGCGCCATCCTAGTCACTCGCAACACCGTGGATTTCCCGGCGCAGATGCCGGGCATCCGCGTTCCCTATACACTCTAACCGGAAGACAGAAACATGTGCGGAATCATCGGCATCGTCGGCAGCGAACCGGTCGCGCAGCGTCTGATCGACGGGCTCAAGAGGATGGAATACCGCGGCTACGACAGCGCCGGGCTGTGCACGCTATATGAAGGTCGGCTCATCCGCCGCCGCGCCGAAGGCAAGCTGATCAACCTGGTGCTCGAGGTCGAGCGGCATCCGGCGCCAGGCAGTGTTGGCATCGCCCACACGCGATGGGCGACGCACGGTGCCCCCACCACCAGCAACGCCCATCCACATGCGACCGAGGAACTCGCGCTGGTGCACAACGGCATCATCGAGAACTTCCGCCCCTTACGCCAGGAACTGGAAGCGCGCGGCCGCAAGTTCGAGAGCGAGACCGACACCGAAGTTGTCGCCCATCTCGTTTCCGAACAGGTCGAGGCCGGCAAATCGCCGCAGGACGCGGTGAAAGCGGTGCTGCCCAGGCTGCGCGGCGCCTTCGCCCTAGCCATTGCCTTCAGGGCGCATCCGGAGATGCTGATTGGCGCGCGCCTGGGCTCACCTCTGGTAGTCGGCTTTGGCGACGGCGAGACCTACCTCGGGTCGGACGCGCTGGCGCTGGCGCCGCTGACTCAGAAGATCGCCTATCTCGACGAAGGCGACTGGGTCGTGATCACGCGCGAAGGCGCGACGATCTATGACAAGGATAACAACGCCGTAACACGCGAGATTACCGCCTCTGGCGCATCGTCCGAGGCCATCGAGAAGGGCAATTACCGCCACTTCATGCAGAAGGAGATTTTCGAGCAGCCGACCGTCGTCGCGCAAACCTTGCGCAGCTATCTGCGCCCGCTGGAACAGGAAGTCGCACTGCCGCAGATGGACTTCGAAATCAGCGGCATCGACCGGATCACAATCGTAGCCTGCGGCACGTCGTACTACGCGGGAATGGTCGCGAAGTACTGGTTTGAACGGTTCGCCCGCGTTCCGGTCGACATCGATTTCGCCAGCGAGTTCAGATACCGCGATCCCGTCCTGCCGCGCGGAGGCCTGGCGCTGTTCATTTCACAAAGCGGGGAGACGGCGGACACGCTCGCGGCACTGC
>DATIQN010000058.1:0-2132 GCA_035470785.1 Croceibacterium sp.
GGGACGATCGTCGAGCCGTCGGTGATGGCGAAGTAGCTCGCTTCCTCGCCCTCCATGAATTCCTCGATGACGACTTCGGCACCGGCTTCGCCGAACGCGCCGCCGAACATGTCCTCAAGCGCGGTGCCGGCCTCGGCGCGCGTTTCGGCGATGACCACGCCCTTGCCGGCGGCGAGGCCATCGGCCTTGAGCACGAACGGCGCCTCAAACCGGTCGAGCGCGTCCCTGGCTTGTTCGAGCGAGGTGGTGCGGACGTAGCCGGCGGTGGGAATCCCGGTGCGCTGGCACAAGTCCTTGGTAAAGCCCTTGCTGCCTTCGAGCTGCGCCGCCGCTTTCGAGGGGCCGAACACCGCGATCCCTTCGGCACGCAGCGAATCCGCCAGGCCGTCGACGAGCGGCGCCTCGGGCCCGACGACCACGAAGTCGACTCCGTTGCCGGCGCAGAAATCGGCCACCGCCGCGTGGTCGGTCAGCTCGAACTCGACCAGCTGGGCGTATTGCGCGATCCCGGGGTTACCCGGGCAGGCATAGAGCGTCCCCCCGTCCTCGGCGATGAAGCGGGATTGCGCCAGCTTCCACGCCAGCGCATGTTCGCGGCCGCCCGACCCCAGCAAGAGGATGTTCATGCCCGGTCCTTCCACCGATGACGACGATTACCCGAACGATGGCGGGCTGGTAGCCAAGGGGCAGGCCGGGGACAACGCCGCTCCGCTCACCATCACCGAGATTTCGCAGCTGCTGAAGCGCACGGTCGAGGAGCGCTTCGGCTACGTGAAGCTGCGCGGCGAGCTCTCGGGGGTGAAGCGCGCCGCCTCAGGCCATCTCTACTGCTGCCTCAAGGACGAAGGCGCGGTGATCGACGGGGTGATGTGGCGTGGCCCCGTCCAGGCGCTCGGCTTCGTGCCCGAGGACGGGATCGAGGTCGTCGCCTCGGGCAAGCTGACCACCTACCCCGGCCGCTCCAAGTACCAGATCGTCATCGAGCGGATGGAAATCGCCGGTGAAGGAGCGCTGCTCGCGCTGTTCGAGAAGACCCGCCGGCGGCTCGAGGCCGAAGGCCTGTTCGCGTTGGAACGCAAGCGGCCGCTGCCCTTCATTCCGGCGGTCATCGGCGTGATCACCTCACCCACCGGAGCGGTGATTCGCGACATCCTCCATCGTCTGGCCGACCGGTTTCCCAGTCGTGTCCTCGTGTGGCCGGTGTCAGTCCAGGGTAGTGGCTCGGCCGATCAGGTGGCGACCGCGCTGCGCGGCTTCGCCGAGCTGGCTGAAGGCGGCGCGATTCCGCGGCCTGACCTGCTGATCGTCGCCCGCGGCGGCGGCTCGATCGAGGACTTGTGGAGCTTCAACGAGGAAGTGGTCGTGCGCGCCATCGCCGGCTCGCCGATCCCTGTGATCAGCGCGGTCGGGCACGAGACCGACACCACGCTCGCCGATCACGCCGCCGACCGGCGCGCGCCCACTCCCACGGCCGCCGCCGAGATCGCCGTGCCGGTGCTGCGCGAGCTGGCGGTGGCGATCGACGAATGCCGCCTGCGCCTTAGCAAATGCGTTCACCGTCCGCTGACGCTCGGCCGCGAGCGGCTTGATGCGCGCTTGCTGCGTATCCCGCGGCCTGAGACGCTTGTCGCGATGAAGGCGCAGAAGCTCGACGAGATGGCCGAGCGCTTGCGCCGCGGCCTCGCGGATCGGGCGACCATGGCCCGGCATGCCTTGCAGGACGATCGACACCGCCTCTCGGCGCCGCTGTTACAGGCCAACCTGCGCGCCGCCGGCCAGCGCCTCGATTCGCTGAGGCGCGTCATGCGCTCGCTCGACCCCGATTCGGTGCTCCAGCGCGGCTACGCGCGGGTGACCGATGCCGCCGGCCGTACACTGACGAGCGCGATCGAGGCCGGCCAGCAGCCCGCGCTGACGCTGCGCTTCCGCGACGGCGCGCTCGGCGTCGTGCCCGGAGCCGCGGCGAAGAGGCGGCCCGCCGGCGCGCCAACGCCCGCGCAGCCGAAATTGCTTTGAGCGGGCGCACTTGTTAGGGTCGCGCCCATGCTGATGAACTCGGGCGACCGCGTCGCCACCCTTCTTTACGGCCCCAACGGTTTCCGCGTGATCCGCCCCGGGCATTACGTGCTCTG
>DATIQN010000059.1:0-4120 GCA_035470785.1 Croceibacterium sp.
GCCTAGTCTAATGCATTTCGCCCATAGATCGAAAAAAAAGCCCGCGTTGCCGCGGGCTTTTCTCGCTTTCGGGAGCGAGGACGATCACATGTCCATGTCGCCCATGCCACCCATGCCACCCATGCCGCCGCCGGGCATCGCCGCCTTGTCTTCCTTCGGCAGCTCGGCGACCATCGCATCGGTCGTCAGCATCAGGCCGGCCACCGACGCGGCGTTCTGCAGCGCGTAGCGCGTCACCTTGGTCGGATCGAGCACGCCCATCTCGACCATGTCGCCGTACTCGCCCGTGGCCGCATTCATCCCGAAGTTGCCCTTGCCTTCGGCAACCTTGTTCAGCACGACCGACGGCTCTTCGCCGGCGTTGGCGACGATCTGGCGCAGCGGTTCCTCGACCGCACGCAGCACGATCTTGATCCCCGCATCCTGGTCCGGGTTCGCACCCTTGACGTTCTTCAGGTTCGCGCGGGCGCGCAGGTAGGCGACGCCGCCGCCGGCCACGATCCCTTCCTCGACGGCCGCACGGGTCGCGTGCAGCGCGTCCTCGACGCGGGCCTTCTTCTCCTTCATTTCGACTTCGGTCGCCGCGCCGACCTTGATGACGGCCACACCGCCCGCCAGCTTGGCCACGCGTTCCTGCAGCTTTTCCTTGTCGTAGTCGGAGGTCGCTTCCTCGGTCTGCTTGCGGATGTTCTTGACCCGCGCCTCGATCGCGGCCTTCTCGCCCGCGCCGTCGATGACCGTCGTGTCTTCCTTGGCGACTTCGACGCGCTTGGCGCGGCCCAGGTCCTTCAGCGTCGCGTTCTCGAGCTTCAGGCCCAGCTCCTCGGCGATGACGGTGCCGCCGGTCAGGATCGCGATGTCTTCGAGCATCGCCTTGCGACGATCACCGAAGCCCGGGGCCTTGACGGCCACGGTCTTGAGGATGCCACGGATGTTGTTGACGACCAGCGTCGCCAGCGCCTCGCCGTCCACGTCCTCGGCGACGATCACCAGCGGCTTGCCCGACTTCGCGACCTGCTCGAGCACCGGCAGGAGATCGCGGATGTTCGAGATCTTCTTGTCGTGCAGCAGGATGTACGGATCTTCGAGGACCGCGACCTGCTTGTCGGGGTTGTTGATGAAGTACGGCGAGATGTAGCCGCGGTCGAACTGCATGCCTTCGACCAGGTCGAGCTCGTTCTCGAGGCCCTTGCCGTCTTCGACGGTGATCACGCCTTCCTTGCCGACCTTGTCCATCGCCTCGGCGATCGTCTTGCCGATCGACTCGTCGGCATTGGCCGAGATCGAGCCGACCTGCGCGATTTCCTTGGAGGTCGAGCAGGGCTTGCTGATCTTCTTCAGCTCCTCGACGATCGCGATGACCGCCTTGTCGATGCCGCGCTTGAGATCCATCGGGTTCATGCCGGCGGCGACGTACTTCATGCCTTCGGTCACGATCGACTGCGCGAGCACGGTTGCCGTCGTCGTGCCGTCACCGGCGACGTCGGAGGTCTTGGAAGCGACTTCCTTGACCATCTGCGCGCCCATGTTCTCGAACCTGTCCTTGAGCTCGATTTCCTTGGCGACGGAAACGCCGTCCTTGGTGATCGTCGGCGCACCGAAGCTGCGCTCGAGGACGACATTGCGGACCTTGGGGCCGAGGGTGACCTTGACGGCGTTGGCGAGGATGTTCACGCCATTCACCATCTTGTTCCGGACGTGTTCGCCGAAGCGGACGTCTTTGGCTGCCATGTTCTGTTCTCCTGATGCTTGTGCTTGGGGGATGAAGGGTCAGTCGACGATGCCGATGATGTCGTCTTCGCGCATATGCAGCAGGTCCTGGCCGTCCATCTTGAATTCCTGGCCCGAGTACTTGCCGAACAGCACCTTGTCACCGGGCTTCACGCCCATGGGAACGAGCTTGCCGTTGTCGTCGGTCTTGCCCGGTCCCGCGTAGACGACTTGGCCCATCGAGGGTTTTTCGGCCGCCGTGTCGGGGATCACGATGCCGCCAGCGGATTTGCGCTCTTCTTCGAGCCGCTTGACGATAATCCGGTCGTGCAGGGGACGAAGCTTCATGTCAGTGCTCACTCCTAGATTGGAATTCGTCTCAAAACAATGAGTTGGACGCTTATCGCCAAGCGGGATACCGGCGTGTCAGCACGGATGGGCCATGATCGGCCAGTGTTGCTAGCACTCAGCGATTGCGAGTGCTAATAGTAATGGAGCGCGGCAGGCATTTCAAGGGGTATCGGGACCCGGAGCGTCGGCGGCCGGGCTTTGCCGCCCCCATTGCGAGCGCAGGGCCGCGGTCTGGTCCGCGCCCGGCTCGCGCCACCCGCCGCCCAGCGCCCGAATGAGCGCGATGGTCGCGGCCTGCCGGCTCGACGTGAGCTGCGTAAGGGTCTGGCGCGCTGCCAGGGCAGTCACCTGGGCGGTGACGACACTGGTGTAGGGGACCTGCCCCTGCCGGTACTGATTGAGCGTCAACTGTTCGGTGCGGTCCGCGTCCGCAGACGCGGCGCGGCGCAGGTCGACCTGCTCGGCGAGCGAGCGGATGGTCGCGAGCTGGTCCTCGACCGACTGGAACGCCGCAAGCACCGTCTGTCGATAGTTCGCCACCGCCGCGTCCTGCGCGGCCTGCGCGCCTTCGACCCGGGCTGCAATCGCGCCGGCATCGAACAGCGTCTGCGCCACCGCGAGGCCGACCGACCAGACGGCATTCGAGGCGTTGAACACGCTGGCCAGGTCCGCGCCCGCCCCGCTGTACGACGCCGAGAGCCGGAGGCTCGGGAAATAGGCCGAGCGCTCGATGCCGATCCGGGCATTCGCCGCGGCCACCGCGCGCTCGGCCGCAGCGATGTCGGGGCGGCGCTGCAGCAGTTCCGATGGCACGACCAGCGGCACCGCCGGCACCGTCTCGTTGCGCTGCTCGGCGGGCACGCTGAAATCGGCGGGGGCCCTGCCGACCAGGAGCGCGATCGCGTGCTCGAGCAGCGCGCGCTGGCCGATCATCGCGGCCAGATTTGCGCGCGTCGTCGCGAGTTGGGTCTGCGCCTGCAGGACGTCCGTGCGCTGGGCGATCCCGGCCCGGTACTGGTTTTGGGTGATGGCCAGCGAGCGGCCGTAGGCCTCGACTGCGCTGCCGAGCAATGCGATCTCGCTGTCGGCCTCGCGCAGCGCGAAGTAGTCGGTCGCCAGCTCGGCCTGCGCGGACAGGCGTGCCGCCGCGAGATTCGCGGCGCTCGCCTGGGCGCTGGCCTGCGCACTCGTCACGGACAGCCGCAGCCCGCCCCAGACGTCGGGCTCCCAGCTCGCATTCACGCCGGCCTGAACGTTGTTGCCCCTGACCAGCAACCCCTGGCCGCCGTTGCGGGTGGCGATGGCGGCGAGCGAAAGCGCCGGAAACAGCGCGGCGCGCTGCTCGCGCACCAGCGCCTGGGCCTCGGCGTAGGCGGCAACCGCGGCGGCGACATTCTGGTTCGACACCTCGACCTGCGCGGCCAGCGCGGAGAGCTCCGGGTCGCCGAAGAGCTGCCACCAGGGCCCGCGGTCCAGGGTGTCGGCGGGCGCCGCCGGGAACCAGGTCGAGGCCGCGGCGGGCGCCTCCTTGAAACTGGCCGGCGAGGCGGCGCTCGGACGCTGGTAGGGCGGACTGGTCGTGCACGCCGCCAGGGTCGCGAGCGTCGCGATCAGCAACCACGCCGTCGGGCGATTCGCAAGGACTGGGCGTGAGTTCATGTGGGTGTCAGGGATCGGAACGCGTCGCCGCCGGCGCGGCTCAGATGGCGCTCGTCGGCGCCGCGCCTGCGCAGCCTGTCGACGAGCACATAGATGACCGGAGTCGTCAGCAAGGTGAGCAGCTGGCTTGCGATCAGACCGCCGATGATCGCCACACCCAGGGGCTGGCGCAATTCGGCCCCTTCGCCAAAACCGATCGCGAGAGGCAGCGCTCCCAGCGCTGCCGCGAGTGTCGTCATCAGGATCGGCCGGAAGCGCAGCAGGCATGCCTCGCGGACGGCCTCGAGCGAGCCGAGACCCCGGGCACGCTCGGCCTCGGGCGCGAAATCGATGAGGAGGATCGCGTTCTTCTTCACGATGCCGAGCAGCAGTAACACGCCGATCAGCGCGATCAGCGAGA
>DATIQN010000060.1:0-60024 GCA_035470785.1 Croceibacterium sp.
CGGATCGCGTGAACCTGCCGATCGAAGATCGGTTCGCGCAACGCCTCGGCAATCCGGACCATCAGCAGCAGGTTTCCGTTCGGCAGCCGCGCCATGCCGGGGTTGAACGCGCCGAGGACATAAGTCTCGGCGCCGAGTCGGCCCGCCATCGGCGAGCGCGACAGGTCGACCTGATCGGGCGTGAGGACCAGCCGATCCTGGGTCAAGCTCATGCCTCGTCGACTCCCTGAATGTTCACCATCTGTCGCATAACCGCGGGCGGTCCCTGGGTGAGAACGTCCGGAATCGCTCTGACCACGGCAGGTCTCCTCTCCGGCGGAGACTGGCCACTCGCTGAGCGGTTCCCCCTCAGGGCCGCCAGTCGAGAAACCGCGCCAGCAGCGCGAGGCCGTAGGCCTGGCTCTTTTCAGGGTGGAACTGCACGCCGATGAGGTTGTCGCGCGCCACAGCGGCTACCAGGCCGCCGCCGTGGTCGGTCATCGCCGCTATCTCGTGGCCTTCGTCGGGGACGAAATGATAGGAGTGGAGGAAATAGGCTTCGCCCGGTTCGACCAGTTGCGCGCCGTCGTGGTGCGGCAGCGGCAAGACGTCGTTCCAGCCCATGTGGGGAATCTTGATCGCGGGATCGGTGCGCTCGATTCGCTCGACTTGTCCGGCGATCCAACCGAGGCCCGGAGTCTCGCCATGTTCCAGCCCGCGGTCGGCCATCAATTGCATCCCGACGCACACGCCGAGGAAGGGTACGCCATCCTTGAGCACGCGCTTTTCGAGCGCCTCGACCATGCCGGGGATCGCTTGCAACCCTTTCATGCAGGCCTTGAACGAACCGACGCCCGGCAGCACGACCCGCCGCGCCCCGCGCACGATGTTGGGATCGGCGGTGACCGCGACCCGTTCGGCCCCGGCGGCCTTCAGCGCGTTGTGAACCGAGTGAAGGTTGCCGGCGCCGTAATCGACCAGCGCGATGGCGTCAGCCACCGAGCTGGCCCTTCGTCGAAGGTATCGCCCCGCCCTTGCGCGGATCGAGTTCGACCGCGCTGCGCATCGCCCGCGCGAAGCCCTTGAAGATCGCCTCGCACACGTGGTGGTTATTCTGCCCGTAAAGCAGCTGGACGTGGAGCGTGATCCCGGCGGCCTGGGCCACCGAGTGGAACCAGTGCTCGATCAGCTCGGTGTCCCATTCGCCGAGCTTTTCCTGCGTGAAGTTCGCCTTCCACACCAGGAAGGGGCGGCCCGAGATGTCGAGGGCGACGCGCGCCAGCGTCTCGTCCATCGGCGAATAGGCGTGGCCGTAACGGCCGATCCCGCCCTTATCGCCGAGCGCCTGCGAAATCGCCTGACCGAGCGCGATCGCGCTGTCCTCGGTGGTGTGGTGCTGGTCGACGTGGAGGTCGCCGGAAACCTTCATCGTCACGTCGATCAGCGAGTGGCGGCTGAATTGTTCGACCATGTGGTCGAGAAAGCCGATCCCGGTGGAAATGTCGTATGCGCCGCTCCCGTCGAGATCGACCTCGACGAGGATCTTCGTCTCGCTGGTGTCGCGGCTGATCCTGCCTTTGCGCATGGCCACGCGCTATATCGGCAATTGAGGCTCACGCAACGCCTTCGGTAAGTTACAGGTTGACCGCGCGGGCGCGCCTCGCCACCTATCCCGCTGATATGAGCGACGAAGCACCTGACAGCCTGATACCGTACGACGAGATCGTCCAGGAGGCCTTGCGCGCCGTCGTCGGGCGCGTGCTCGGCGAGGTCCAGCAGGGCGGCGGCGAACTGCCCGGCAACCACCATTTCTACATCACTTTCAAGACTGGCGCGGCCGGAGTCTCGATCCCGAAGAACCTGCGCGAACGCTTCCCCGACGAGATGACCATCGTGCTGCAGAACAAATTCTGGGACCTCGCGGTCGACGACAAGGGCTTCACCGTCGGGCTGTCGTTCAACCAGATCCCGGCCAAGCTCGAAATCCCGTTCGCCGCGATCACCGCGTTCGTCGATCCGGCGGTCGATTTCGGGCTGCAGTTCCAGGCGGTCGCCGGCGACACCGCGCCGCCGGTGCACGAGGATGCCGAGAACGACGGGTCCGGCGCCAAGGAACGCGGCAACAAGCCCGACGTTGCCGTGGCGGACGATGGATCGAACGTTGTTACGGTCGATTTCGGCCGCAAGAAATAGCCGCTCCTGCGCGGCCCACGATCACGGGGCTAGGCGATGCCTGACACGAAGAAGCTTCCGGCGCGGCTGACCCACAAGGGCGGGCGCGCAGTCAGGCGGGCCGTCGACAAGACCCGCGGCGGGATCGACAAGGTCCCCGGACCGAGCCCCAATCCGGCCACCAACGTCCTGATCGCCGAAATCCTCGTCCGCAGCGGCGGGCGGCTTGCACGAAGGGCCCTGGAGAAAGGCCTTCTCAAGGCGCGTTTCGAGCGCGAGCAGGCGGTCGCGATCATCGAAGGCCGCGGGCTTGCGCACACGCTGATCAGCACGACGGTCGCCCGCGTGGCGACGCGCTCGGTGCCCGGCGCGCTGCTGGTCGGCGGCGGCCTCCTCGCCAAGACGCTTTACGACCGCAGCATCTCGCGCCGCAAGGCGCGCCGGCGCGGGCGGAAGGCGCTCGAAGAGCAGGCCGACGACGCCGAATGAGCATAGCGCGGGTCGAGGGCTTGATTTTGCGCCCTTGCCTGCGGCAACAGCGCGCATGGCTGGCAACTCGCTAAAGCGCCGCGGGCTGATGTTCGTGCTCTCCTCACCCTCAGGGGCGGGCAAGACCACGATCGCCCACCGCCTCCTGGAAGACGACCTCGAGATCGCGATGTCGATCTCGGTCACCACCCGGCCGATCCGGCCCGGCGAGACCGACGGCCTCGACTACCGCTTCACCGACCGCGCCGGGTTCGAGGCGATGGTCGAAGCCGGCGAGTTCCTCGAATGGGCTGAGGTCTTCGGCCACCTCTACGGAACCCCCAAGGCGCAGATCAAGGCGGGCCTCAAGGAAGGGCAGGACTTCCTGTTCGACATCGACTGGCAGGGCACCCAGCAGCTCTACCAGCGAATGGAGACAGACGTCGTCCGCGTATTCCTGCTGCCGCCGAGCATCGAGGCGCTCGAAGCCCGGTTGCGCTCGCGCGGCACCGACCCCGACGAAGTAATCCGCGACCGCATGGCCCGCTCACGCGCCGAGATCAGCCACTGGGACGGCTACGACTACGTCGTCGTCAACGACGACATGGATACCTGTTTCGAACAGGTCCACGGGATTCTTTGCGCCGAGCGGCTGCGCCGGGCGCGGCAGACCGGGCTGGTCGACTTCACTCGCGACCTGATGCGCTAGAACCCCGTCGACCAGCGCATGGCCACGCCTTCGTCCAGCGGCAGGCTGGCGTAGTGCCCTGGGTCCTTGCGGATGAACAGGCTCGCTCCCGCGTCGCCCATGAACAACCTTCCGTTCCACGCCAGTTCGGCATCGAGCTCGCGGCCCTGCGGCGTCAGCGATAGCGTTTCTATGCCGTATGTCGGGCTCAAGGTGACGTAACTGTAATCGATCGGCAGGTTAAGGTTGAGCCCACCGCTCTCGACCCTGAGCGGCTGCGAGATGCGAAAGGCCAAGCTGTCGCCGTTCTCGAGCACCCCGCTGCGCGCGAGATCTAAGGACCAGGCGCGGCTGGTCAGGCGCGAGCCGCCAGCAACTGCGCCGCCGCCGCGAGCGTTGGTCCAGCCGTTGCGCAGCGCCGCGCCCAGGCGCCATTTGGGCGCGAGTTGCCAGCCGGCCTGGGCATCGAGGAACAAGGTGTCGGCGCCGGCAAGGCCGAACGCATGGTGGAATTCCGCGCCAAGCATCGTGGCGTCCTCGCGCATCCAGTCGAGCCCGAGCGATGCGCTGAGATTGCCGAAGCGGCGGTCGAGCGTCGCACCAAAATTGCCGACTCCGCTGCGGTCACGCTGCCCGCGCATTGCGGCCGCGCGGTGCATGTAGGCAGCGCTCCAGGTCTTGCCGCTGTCGGCGCTCAGCGTGAGGCCCCAATGGCCCGTCTGGCGCCGCAATGCGAACGATGCGTCAGTGGTCCGATAAAGCCCCGGATCGCCGACCGCGCCTCCGGCGACCAGGAACGCCGGGCGATCCTGGCCTTGCAGTTGCGCGACCAGACCGTCGCCGCTTTGCGCAAACCCGAACGCGACCTTAGTGTGCGGGGCCAGCTGCAGCGACACTTGCGCGGCGAGCACTCGCGCTTGCTGGGCGTCCTCGATGCTGAGGCGCAACAGCCCGGTATGCGGCATCTGGCCGCGCTGGCCGCTCGCATCGATGGTGAAGGCGAGAGAAGCCTGGTCGTTACCAGTAACGACGTGACGTTGCTGCACGCCGATCGCGCCCTGGAGCGGCTGGCTGACAATCGCTCCGCGTAGTGCCGGAGCGAGATCGACGCCGAATGCGCGCTTGTATTCGTCGAGCTCAACCGCTTGCAGCGAAGCGTGCGTGGTCGCGTCGCCCATCGCCGTCGAGGTCACTCCGGTCGTGTCGGACAGCGCCAGCGGCGTGCTTCCGCCGGCAAGGCTCATCGTCCCGATCGGCTGGAACGCCTTGTCGATGTCGAGAATGCCCCGGCCATAGATCGGGTCGGTCCCCGGCGCCCCCGCATCGAAGGCGGACCGCAACAGGATGTCAGCGATCTGCTTGCCGGTGAGGTTCGGGAACGCCTGCGCCAGCAGCGCGGCGGCGCCGGCGATCTGCGGGGTGGAAAAGCTCGTGCCCGAAAGGAGATAGATGAAGCCGTTGTTGTCGACGTAGAGCTGGCCGTTCTTGTACTCGCAGCAGACCGATCCGCCGCGCGCGGCGAGGAAGTGGTTCGGCTGGTTGCCTGCGCGGTCGCTGAAGCTGGAGATGGCGCCGTTTTCGTCGATCGAGCCGGCGATGATCACGGCGCCACCGCCGGCCGTATCGAGGCCTGCGCCGAAAGCGTCGGGGTTGGCGTTCCCGTCGTTGCCCGCGGCGACCACTACAAAGACCCCGGCCGCCGCGGCCCGCGCAACGGCATCGGTGACAGCCGATGACGGCGGGTCGCCGCCGAGCGAAAGATTGATGACCTTCGCGCCATGCGCGGTGGCGTAGTCGATCGCCGCGGAAATCGTCTGGTCGTCAAATTGGCAGCCGGCTTTCGGATCGGTCGAGCCGCTATCGCTGACGCAAGTATTGGGCGTGTCGGATCGCAGCGCCATGATCGTGGCGCCCCAGGCAATGCCGAGGATGCCGGTGTTGTCGCGGGCGGCAGCGGCGACCATCGCCACGTCGGTGCCGTGGTCGTCAGTAGCGTTGTAGCCGCGATTGCTCGTCGCGTCGAACATGTCGCGCGAGGCGGACGAGATGCGCCCGGCAAATTCTGGGCTGGTCTTGTCGATCCCGGTATCGACGACGGCGATCGTCACCCCCTGTCCGGTCCAGCCGGCGTTCCAGGCGGTCGCGGCATTGTGCTGCCCGGGCCCGTCCGAACGGCCGAACTCGGAAGTATTGAACTGACTCGGCACAGGAGCCGGCGTGGGGTTCGTGCCCGGGGCCGGCGTGGGAGTTGGTGTCGGCGCTGGGGCCGGTCTGGGAGTGGGAGTTGGCGAAGGAGTCGGCGCTGGAGCCGGGGTCGGGGTGCTGATAACCCCTCCTCCTCCTCCGCCGCCACCGCCGCCGCCGCACGCGGCAACGAACATCAGTGCCGAAAGCACGGCACCTGAACGAAGATTTTTGCGACCCATGATTTCCCGATCCCCGATGGAACCGCCTGGCCAATGCGACTTGCCGAACGATCCGCTTCCCACACTGGCCCATCCCGGCCAGGCACAACGCAACACGCCTTGCCCGTGGGCGGGTGGCGGTCTACCGGCCCCCTTGCCCACACCGATTGAACCGGCAGTGAACTGCAGTCTGGTTAAGGAATACCTATGAGTGACAGTCTCGAAGCCACTATCGAAGCCGCCTGGGACTCGCGCGACACGGTCACCCCGGGCAGCGGCGACGTCCGCGACGCCGTCGAGAGGGCACTCGAATTGCTCGATAGCGGCGAAGCGCGCGTGGCCGAGCCGGACGGCTCCGGCGGCTGGCACGTCAACCAGTGGCTCAAGAAAGCGGTACTGCTGTCGTTCCGGCTCAACGACAACGCGGTCATGGAAAACGCCGCGGGCGGCGCGCCGGCGTTCGACAAGGTCCCGTCCAAATTCGCCGGTTGGGGTGAGAACCGTTTCCGCGAGGCCGGCTTCCGCGTGGTGCCCGGCGCGGTTGTGCGCCACGGCAGCTTCATCGGCAGGAACGCCGTCCTGATGCCAAGCTTCGTCAACATCGGCGCCTGGGTCGGCGAAGGCACCATGGTCGACACCTGGGCGACTGTCGGCTCGTGCGCGCAGATCGGCCGCAACGTGCACATCTCGGGCGGCGCCGGCATCGGCGGCGTGCTCGAGCCACTCCAGGCGGGGCCGGTCATCATCGGCGACGGCGCCTTCATCGGCGCTCGCGCCGAAGTGGCCGAAGGCGTGCGCGTGGGTGAAGGCGCGGTGTTGTCGATGGGCGTCTATCTCGGCGCCTCGACCAAGATCATCGATCGGGCAACCGGCGAAGTGCATCGCGGCGAAGTGCCGCCTTACGCGGTCGTCGTACCCGGTGCGTTGCCCGGCAAGCCGCTTCCCGACGGAAGCCTGGGGCCGTCGCTTTATTGCGCTGTGATCGTCAAGACGGTCGACGCACAAACGCGTGCCAAGACCGGAATCAACGACTTATTGCGCGACTAGCGGTTTGCATGTTCCGAGCGCGTCCTATAGCAAGATGGAACGGTCGCTCGTCTTCGGAATGGTGAACAGCTGCATGGTTTTGAGGACGCTGGCCACCGATTTCGGTTTCTGATCGCCTGTGCCTGCCGATGCCCGATTCCGGCAAGTTCGAGGATTTCATTTGCCTCGTCTGACTGGACGTCGACGGAACATTCCCCCCGCACGACCGTAGATTCGGGGCATCGCGCGATGATGCCGATCCACGGGAGTGAGCCCATGCCGACCAGGGCCGACGAAGTTGACACCGAGGCTGACGAGGTACGAGCCGGTTCGACCCCTCACATCGTGCGCTGGGTTCTGGCCATCAGCCTGCTTGCGGCCATCGTTTTGCTGACGGCGATCTGGGTGATCGGCGCCGGGTCGAGCGACCAGAACAATCAAAGCGTGAATGCCGAGATACACGCTGCGCAAGCCAACGCGAGCGACAGCAACAACGCCGTCGCCAGCGACCACGCCGACCAGTCGAACGCGGCCACCCCGGGAGAAGGCCAGGAGCCGCAGAACATGCCGAATAAGAAGTCCGGAAAGTAAGGAGGAGCCGCCATGCCGGCGAAGTCGAAAGCTCAACAGAAGGCCGCGGGCGCGGCCCTGTCAGCCAAACGCGGCGACACCAAAAAATCCGAACTCCAGGGCGCTTCGAAGGGCATGTACGAGTCCATGTCCGAAAGGCAGCTTGAGGAGTTCGCCCACACTAAGCGCAAGGGCAAGCCAGAGCACGTCGGCGATTGAGCGAAGGACTCGACCGCTTTGTCGAGGCGCAGCGCCCGGTTTATGACCAGGCGCTCGCCGAGCTCATCGCCGGCGCCAAGCGCAGCCATTGGATGTGGTTCGTCTTCCCGCAAATCGCCGGCCTCGGCCGCAGCTCCACGGCGATGCGCTTTTCCATCCGCGACGAGGTCGAGGCGCGAAGCTATCTCGTCCATCCGATCCTCGGACCGCGGTTGCGCGAATGCACCCAGGCTATGCTGAACTGGGCTGGGCGCAAGAGCGCCGAAGCCATCCTCGGGTCAGTCGACGCGATGAAGTTCAAGAGCTCGATGACGCTGTTCGATGCCGTAGCGGATGACGCCGACAACCCATTCTCTCGCGCCCTTGCCGCCTTCTATCGCGGCGAGCGCGATGCCTTGACGCTGGACCTTTTGTGAGTCCACTCCAGGACAAGGTCGATCCGCACGTCATCAGTGCGACGTTCAACGAACAGCTCGCGGTCAGCGCCGGTATGATTGCGCTCTGCGTCGTCATCCACGGCGTGGGCTTGTTCACCCTTCGCCGGCTTTGGCAGAATGAACGGGCCGCAGAGCGATTGAAGCGGATGGAGGCGCTTTCGCTGCACGGCGCCCTGGTGACGGTGTTCATCGTGTTCGCGCTGATCTTCGTTCACTTCGTCGAGATCTGGCTGTTCGCCTTTCTCTACGACTTCGTGGTGGCGCTGAGAAATTTCCAGAACGCGTTGTACTTTTCCACCTCGAGCTATGCCACGCTGGGCTCCGATGGGCCGATCTCTTACCAGTGGCGTCTGGTTGGGGCGATCGAGGGCCTGCTCAGGTTCATCCTGCTCGGCTGGTCGATAGCGTTCTTCGTCCGCGTTCTCAACCGCCTCGAGCGTGAGCCGCCCCCGTCCTAGCCTATCTCGGCTACCGGATATTCGATTGGCGGGTCGTTGCTGTGCGCAGCGGAATAGGCTTCCGCCGCCTTGAGCACGCGCATCATGTTGCGGCTGGAGATCTTTTCGAGATCCTGCTGCGAATAGCCGCGCCGCGCGAGCTCGACGAACAGGGCCGGATAGCCCGACACGTCCTCCATCCCGACCGGTCCCGTCGCCATCCCGTCGAAATCGCCGCCAAGGCCGATGTGGTCGATCCCGGCGACCGCGCGAAGGTGATCGATATGGTCGGCGACCTGCTGGACCGTCGCCTTCGGAGCCGGGTGCGCCGCTTCCCAAGCGGTCACCGCTGCCTTGGCTTTTTCGGGCTGCCCGGCGAACAGGACCTTCTCGCGCGCCTGCTCGGCGGCGTCGTCGGCTTCCCAATCCCGCAGCGCTTCGTTCACGTAGGAAGGATAGGCGACTGCCATCACTATCCCGCCGTTCGCCTTTACTCGCTCGAGCACCGCGTCCGGCACATTGCGCGAGGCGCCATCGACCGCCCGCGCACCGGAATGGCTGAAGATCAGCGGAGCTTTCGCGACGTCGAGCGCATCGTTCATCGTCGCCTCGCTGACGTGGGCGAGATCCACGAGCATGCCCAGGCGCTGCATCTCGCGGACCACGTCCTTGCCGAAATCGGTCAGCCCGTCGTGCTTGGGATCGTCGGTCGCGCTGTCGGCCCAGGCGTTGTTCTTGAAGTGCGCCAACGTCATGTAGCGTGCGCCGAGCGCGTACATCTGGCGCAATACACCTAGGCTGCCGTCGATCGAATGGCCGCCTTCCATCCCCAGCAGCGAGGCGATCTTGCCCGCCTTAATCGCCCGCTCGACATCGGCCGAGGTCAGCGCCAGCTGCAACCGGTCGGGATAGCGCGCGATCAGGCGTTTCATCACGTCGATCTGCTCGACCGTCGCGACCGCCGCCTGCGGCTCGGGCTGGTCGGCCGAGACGTAGACGGACCAGAACTCCGCCCCGATGTGGCCCTTAGCCAGCCTTGGAAGGTCGGTCTGCATCGCGCTGGTACCACCCTTGCCTTCGGGCTCGTGCGTCGTGTCGTTGAAGTCGAACCCGGCAATCACGTCGCGCCTGCGCTCGCGCAATTGCTCGCCGACATCGTTGTGCCCATCCCAGATCGGTGCCGCCTTGAGCGCCGCGGCGGCGACCTCTTCGGGCTTCTTCGCCGCGAGCGGGCTCGCCAGCATCAGGGCAACGAGCGGCAGGATCAAACGCATCATAGACGTCCCCCCAGGTTGTCGGCCAGTGCGATCGCCGCGGCCGGGGCGCGTTCCTTCGCGCCGTTGATCATGAAGGCGAACACGTCGCCGTGCTCGCCCCACTCGCGACACAGCTTGCCAATCCGCCTTATATCCTTGGGCGGATAGCCGGTGGGCTCGCTACTCACCAGATTCTTGCATCGCAAGTAGGCGAAATCGGTCGTGCGCGCGGATATGCGGGCGCGACCCTCCTGTTCGAGATAGACCACCGCCACGTTGGCCTTGCGCGCGATCTCCAGGAATTCCGGACAATCGAAACTCTCGTGCCCGGCCTCGATTGCATAGCGCAGCGGCAAGCCCTTCAATTCTCGCGGAAGCAGACCAAAGAACGCGGCAATATCGTCCGGTTCGAAGCGCTTCGTGGCCATCAACTGCCACACGATCGGTCCGAGCTTGTCGCCTAGCTCCTCAAGACCCTGGGCGAAGAACTTAACCATCGCCGGGCCCGTATCGGCCAGCGCCTTCCGGTTGCTGATGTACGACGATCCCTTGACCGCGAACACGAAGCCGTCAGGCGTCGCCTCGCGCCACGCGCGGAAGCTCTCGGGTTTTTGCAAGCTGTGAAAGGTACCGTTGATTTCGATCGCACCAAGTTGGCGCGAGGCCCATTCGAGCTCGCGCTTCTGCACCAGCCCCTCGGGATAGAAGGTGCCCTTGCGCCAGTCGGGATAAGTCCAGCCGCCGATGCCGGTGCGGATCGTCATGTCTCGATCATAGCGCTGCCGCTTGCGGAACCTAACCTGCTTTCGAGCGATATTATGTGCCGGGAGGCCGGTATAAGGGGCTTCACGTGGACGTCGAGGCGATCTGGAACGATCAGGTCATCGCGCACAGCGACGACACGGTGGTGGTCGAAGGCAACCACTACTTCCCTCGCGTGGACGTTGACCCCTCGGTGCTAGAAAAGAGCGCCACCACCAGCGAGTGCCCATGGAAAGGCACCGCGCACTACTACACCATCGATCTCGACGGCGAGCGTAACGAGGACGCCGCCTGGTACTATCCCGAACCCAAGCCGGAAGCGGAAAAGGTTCGCGACAGGATTGCCTTTTGGCACGGTGTCGAGATTGTGGAGGAATGAGCCCGGCCAAGACCCTGATCGAGGAGCTGCGGCTCTCGCCTCACCCCGAGGGGGGCTGGTACCGCGAAATATGGCGCGCGCCCGCAGCGGAAAATGAACGGGAGCGCGCGTCGGTGATCTATTTCCTGCTCGAAGCGCATCAGCGCAGCCACTGGCACAAAGTCGACGCGGCCGAGATCTGGCTGTGGCATGCCGGCGACCCGCTGCTGCTCTCGCACAGCGTTTCACCCAAGGGCCCGGTGCGCGAAATCCGCCTCGGCCCGGACGTGATCGCGGGTGACCGGCCGCAAGTCGTCGTCGGCGCCCACGAATGGCAATCGGCGGTGCCACTTCCCGGTACTGTCGGCTTTACGCTGGTGAGTTGCGTGGTCACGCCAGGCTTCAAGTTCTCCGGCTTCACCCTGGCTCCGCCCGACTGGCGGCCCGGCTAGCGGTGATAGGCCGCGATGAACGGTTCGAGGAATTCCCGATAAGGCTCCGCCGAGCCGATCCCTTGACGATTGATGGGCCGGCGCACCTGCATCACGCTCGACGTAGTCACCGGGCGCAGATCTTCGTGCGGCGCAAAAGGTCCCACTTCCTTCGCGAGACCGCAGTGCTCCAGGATACGGCCGATCCACGCGGGGGGATCGGTCACCAGCGATTCATAAGGCACCACCAGCAACCGCTCGCCGAGAATCTGTCGCCATTGCGCCAGTAACTCGTCCTCAAGCCGGAAATGAAAGGCGATGTCTTCGAGATCGAAGCTCCACGGCGCCTCGCCCGCAAAACGCGTGCGGAAACACGACAACGCGCAATCCAGTGGATCGCGGGCCAACCAGATCAGCGGCGCGTCGGGCAGCAGCGTGGCCGCCAAACCGCGGCGGCGGCGTCATCGGCGCGCGGCCGATGAGCAACAACCGCAACGTGGATTTCGAAGGTGATGCGTGGTTCTTCGCGTACGGCGGCCGCCGGATGGTCGCGGACATCGAACGCGATCCGCACGTTGGCGTTACCTATCTCGGCAGCGCGGGGCTCAAGGGTTCTGTTCGGTGCGCCGGGCGCCTTCATCCATGTCGAAGGACGCGCGCGCGTGATCCGCGACACGGCCGAGTTTGCCCGCCACTGGGACAAGAGTCTCGACCGTTGGTTCCCGCAAGGCGCCGAAACGCCCGGGACGGTGCTGCTGCAAATCGCCGCCGAGCGCATTCATCATTGGGATGGCGACGACGAAGGCGACGTGAAGCTGACGGAGCGCGCGAGCGCTTAGGGCGGCCTATTTCTCCTTGCCGGCCACGCCATAAGTGATCGACGCATTGCGCGTTTTCTGGAAGTCCTCGACGCTCATGCCCTTCATCGCGGCGTAGATGTGGATGTTGCCCACGCCCGTCACCGCGCCGAGCTTTTCGAGCATGAAGAAGATCACCCCGTAACGGATCATTCCGATCCAGTCGCGGCGGCGGATCAGGTCGCGCTCCTCGTCGGTCAGGTCGGCGGCGGCGAGGCAGGATTCCTCGTCATCGCGGAACGCCTTGCGGACCTTGGGGTCGGTCAGCGAGTGGAGGAAGTGGTTCATGCGGAACCCCTTCACGCTGCGCTCGATTGTGAACGGATAGGTCCCGTCGAGATCGGCGGCGCCTATCCAGTCCCAATCCATCCGCTCGCGGAACGCTTCGTCGCTCTCGGGCGGTGCCGGCTCGGGCTTTTCCTCGAGGATCATCGTCGCGATCGGGGTCATCGAAGGCAGGAAGTAGGTCTTGTGAGTGCACTCGACTTCATCAGACAGGGCACCGCGCATCATCAGCCACATCACAACCTCGGCGCCTTCCCAGCCGCCAAGCCTTGCCAGTTCGGAAATCGGGTAGTCGAGCAGGCCTTCCGGATGCGAGACCAGCCGGTCCATGAATTCCATGTCCCATTCGGTGTTGTTGAAGCCGTTGCGCTCACCGTGAACCTGGTGGCTCAGCCCGCCCGTTCCGGCGATCGCCACCTTGATGTTCTCGGGATAGGACTGGATGGCGCGGCGCAGACTGCGGCCGAACTTCCAGAACCGCCGCGCCGACGGCAGCGGCACGGTCAGCACGCCGCAGACGATCGGCAGCAGCTTGGTCGCCCAGCCGTCCGCATTGTAATCGACCATCACCGATAGCGGCGAGAAGGCGCCGTGGTCGAGGTTGCGGCCCTGGAAATAGCTGAGGTCGAATTCGTCGGCAACCATCGCCTTGGCAACGTGCTGGGCGAATTTGGGGTCACCCATGATCGCCGGAATGTCGCGCGGGCCGCCGCCTTCGTCCGCCGGGCCAAACTTCTCGCCGACGCCGAGAGCAAAATGGCTGTAGTGCTCGAAGAACGCCGTCATGTGATCGTTATAGATGTAGACCAGCACGTCGGGCTGCTTCTCGCGGAACCACTCCTGAACCGGTTCATAGCCTTCGAAAATCGGTTTCCAGACCGGATCGTCGCCCTTGTTCGCGTCCTTGGCGAAGGCGATAGTGGGAGTGTGCGACGTGGCGATTCCGCCGACGATAGTGGCCATGGTGCGGGTCTTTCCTCTCGAGCGGGCACCACCACGCAGGGGCGCCCCATCTACCGTGCATGATGCCACGGGGCGGCGCCTTGCGACAAGTCAATTTCCGGATTCGTGAACTTTTCGCGTATCTGAATGAAGGCGGGCGAGGCAGCCTCTCCGCTGCCTCGCCCGCCGTTATTCACGCAATTCTGGGCCTTGGCGGCCCGGCGGTGATCAGCTCATGTGCTTCGAGACGGCGCCCGTCATCTTGAACATCGAGATCTGATCCTTACCCGTCACGGCGCCGAGCTTGGCGTCCGGATTGATCATCCGGCGGTCGGTGCTGTCCTGCAAGCCATTCGCCTTGATGTGGTCCCAGACCTTGCTGGTGACCTGCGCACGGGTCAGCGGACCCTTGCCGACGACGGCTTCCAGTTCCGGCGACAAGTTGACTGGTTTCTGCAATGCATTGTTCTTGGCCATGGGCCCATCCTTTCCAGGCTACAGAATCGGTGTCGTCCTCTTAGTCGATATCAGCGCTTTCGTCCCACTCCTCTCCGAAATCATCCCCATTTTCATTTCGCTCGTATGTTGCGGTTATGACAGCGGCGGCGAGCACGTGTCCCTTCATGGCCTCAACCAGCTCGGATCGCCCGGCTCCAGGCATCAGCGCAATGCCGGTATCGAGCGCGAAAAGCTGGAACACGTAGTCGTGCGGGCCGTGACCTGTCGGGGGATCGGGCAACAGCCATTCGGAGTTGCGGAAGCTGTTCTTGCCGACCCGCGGAGGCGTCTCCCCTTCCAGCAGCTTGCCTTGCTGGGGCCGCAAGCCCCACACAATCCAGTGGCAGAACGGCTCCGGCGTCGGCGCGTCGGGATCCTCGACGATCAACGCCATCTCGAGGGTGCCGGCCGGAGGAGCGGTCCACTCGAGCGGCGGAGCGACCGCATCTTCCTCGTCTGCGGTAAAGCTGGGATCGAGCGCTTCGCCGTCGTTGAAAGCAGGGGAAGACAGGCGGAAACCGCCTTTGTTGAGCACACCGTTGGCCCCGAGCGAAGCAATGGCCAACTTGCCGTGCCCGGCGCGCACATTCTTCAGCGCCTTGCCGAGCCAGGCGGGGACGTGTTCGAGCATGCTTCGCGTTCTCCTTTGCAGCGAGCCTAGGTGGCGAGGCCCGCCTTCGCAACCGCTCTTCCCCCGCGGATGTTTCGTCCGATCATTGACGGACGGCGCAGCACCGTCATCATGCACTCATGATCGACCAGCTCGCGATCGCCACCGGCATGGTCCTGCTCACCGTGATGATCCACGGTGCCGGGCTGCTCCTGCTGATGCGGCTCTTGCGGATCGAGCTTCACGAGGAAGCCAGTCTGCACCTTCCGACATTCTCGGCGCGATCGCTGGCATTCGTACTGGCGCTGGTGCTTGGCCTGTTCGTGCTGCACGGCGTGGAAATCTGGGCCTATGGTGTCCTCTACGTTGGGCTCGGCGCGCTGCCCGATCTCGAGACCGCAGTGTTCTTTTCGACGATCACCTACTCGACAGTCGGTTATGACGACCAGGGCTTCGCCCATTCATGGCAGCTGGTCGCCGCCATCGAAGCGATCAACGGCGTCATTCTCCTCGGCTGGTCGACGGCGTTCTTCTTCGCGATCATGAACCGTCTCATGCGGCGCTAAGCGAAAATCCGCGGGAACAGCCGCAAGGCCAGGGGCATTTCACCGATATGATCCGCAAGCCCGCCTCGGGTGAATATCGCCTCTACTGAAGAAGAAGGATCCGAAGACCGGCAAGCGCCGCAATCTCGGAACCTTCGACACCAAGCAGGCGGACAGGGAGCACGAGAAGGACGTGCAGTACTTCAAACGGCATTGAAGACTCGGCGCCGTTGCCGCAGAAGGTGCGCCGCCTTATCGTGAACCCTTACGAACCGGGAGAGGCGGGATGGCGGCAAAGGCAAGGCGCGTGGTTACGGGCCACGACGCGGATGGACGATCGATCAAGCTGTCGGACGGCATTCCGCAGCAGGATCACCCGATGCAGGGCGGCGAGATCGGCGCAGATTTCATCGAGATCTGGAACACGCCTGACGCGGTTCCAAAGCTGACGTCTCAGCCCGCCAGCGAACCGACCGGCCGGCCGTTCGCGATCATGCCGGCGAGCGGTCACTTGATGCGCATGATCGAAATCTACCCGCCACGCATGGGCGGGAAGCGCACCGCGATGCATCGCACACGCACGCTCGATTACGCGGTCGTGATCGAAGGCGAGGTTGTTTTGGTGCTCGACGACGGCGAGACGGTGCTTGGCCCCGGCTCGGTGGTGGTCCAGCGCGGCACCGACCACGCGTGGGAGAACCGCTCCGACGAGGTTGCCCGTATGGCTTTCTTTCACATCGCCGCGGAATTCGAGGACGAGCTGCTGGCCAAGCTCCCGCAGCCCCTCGCGTTGATGGAGTAGCTCAGGCGAAGCGGAAGCCTGACACGGCGCCGTTGAGCACTTCCTCGCCGTAGTCTTGATGCCCCGGTTCGTCGGATGCCCCGGCGGCGACCATCAGCGGCAGCAAGTGCTCCTCACGCGGATGGCACAGGCGCGCCCACGGAGCCGCTTGCCAGCTGGCCAGCAGCCTCGTGCGTTCCCCAGCGGGAGCCTCCGCGGCCTGGACCAGCCAGCGATCGAACTCCGCCGAAGGCTCGCGCACCCGAGGATCGCCGTAAGCGCGCAGGTTATGGAAGCTCATCCCCGAGCCGACGATCAGCACGCCTTCGTCCCTGAGCGACGCCAGCGCCCGGCCGGCGGCGAGGTGTAGGGCCGGATCGAGCGACGCGTGAAGCGACATCTGCACCACCGGGATGTCGGCGGCGGGGAAGGCCACCTTGAGAGGCACGAATACACCGTGGTCGAAACCGCGCTCCGGACCGATCGCCGCAGGCAGTCCAGCCGCCTCGATCAGATCGCGCCCGCGTTCGGCGAGCCACGGCGCGCCCGGCGCCGGCCAAGTGAGTTGATAGGTCTCGGGCGGAAAGCCGTAATAATCAAAGATCAGGCCCGGGTGCTGCGCTGAGCCGGTGAAGGCGAACGCCGGCGCTTCCCAGTGTCCCGAAACGACCAGGATCGCGCGCGGCTTCGCCGGTAAGCTGGCAGCGAGGCCCTTGAGATAAGCTTCCATTCCGCGCCACACGCCGCGCGGGTCAGGCATGAAGAAGCACGGCCCGCCACCGTGGGGGATGAACAGCGCAGGCTGGCGCAGCGTGGTTGCGACTTCGCTCACGGCTGCTTTGGGCCGGTGAATGGTTGCTTGTCGGTCCAGGCGCAGCCTTTGCGCTGTCGGCCTTCGACCTGAAGCGTAACGACGAAAGGATACTTGCGTTCGCTCATCCCGTCGCTGCACTGGCCGGGAGTCACTGCCAGCACGAACGGCTTGTCATTCAGCTCGCCGGAGAACGAGATGCCCTTGCGGCCGGCGAAGCGATCGACGGCGACCATCGCGCCATCTTGGTTCTCCGGTGTGCTGTAACGCAACGCCTTGTCCAGCACCTCCCCGCTCCAGAACGGCTCAGTGCCGGTAAAGCGCACGGTCTCGTCAGATCCGATTCCCGAATAAGTTTGCGTATCCCCGGCCGTGGCGACCGTCACCGCCGATGAGGACGGCGATGCGAAAGGCGATTTGTTGCTGCTTCCGCAGGAAGCCACAGCAAGGCAGGCAAGAGGAATCAGGAAGCGGCCACTGCGTCGCATGCGGCGCTATCTAAGCTTGCCAGCCGCCGCGCGAAAGCCCCCTGATGGCGCCCCGTGTGGAACGGGTTTCAATCGCCCGCATTGCCAACGTAGAACTTTGGATTCAGCGCAATGCAGGCATGGAAGCCCCTGGTAGTGATAGTC
Source organism: Croceibacterium sp. (assembly GCA_035470785.1). Classification (GTDB taxonomy): domain Bacteria; phylum Pseudomonadota; class Alphaproteobacteria; order Sphingomonadales; family Sphingomonadaceae; genus Croceibacterium_B. The sequence continues at coordinate 17,170 of DATIQN010000060.1, forward strand.
TCCGCAGGCTTGATCCTCGGCATGGTCAGCGGCGAGCTGACACGCCCTGTCATGGCCCAGCGCGTGACCGACAAACCGTGGCCATCTATGTTGCAGGCACGGTCCGATCGCAAGGGCCAGTCGCCTGATTACCCCGACCAGCAGCAAGACGGTCAGGGGTACGTCGGCGGCTACAGTTTCGCCCCGGTGGTGAGGGCGACAAATGCCCGCTGGACCCCGCCTCACGAGGACAGGTGGGCGTATGCCGATGCGCCACTTCCAACGGTCGCTCAACTCGACGCTCGGCAGGCCGCGCTGCTCGCCAATCCCGAGGTGGAATTCGCCGTCCATAGGCCGGCAAAGCAATCCGAGCCGCCCTCCGAAACGGCAGCAGAGCCACAAGACGGCGAAGGTCAATCTCCGCCGTCATTCACGCCGGAGCCGAGCACGCCCGACGGCCAGCTGCCGGCAGTCTGGTGACCCTTCCTTGCTAGAGAGCTGCAAACTCTAAGCAGCGCTCAAGCGCAGGCGCGGCGCGGCAGCAGAGCCCGTTGCCAGGGCAGGCAGCAGCCCGACATAAGCCTCGGCGACGCGCGCCAGCTCGGCGTCCCAATCATAGCGCGCGCTCTCCGCTCGCGCTGATTGCGCCAGACGCATACGCAGCGCTGCATCTTCGGCCAGAAGCGTTAGCGCCGAGGCATAGCCGGCAACGTCGCCCGGCTCCACGAGCAACCCGGTGCGCCCGGGTTCGATCAGGTCTCGGCTGCTCGGTGCGTCGGCGCTTATGACCGCCAGTCCGGCGGCCATGGCTTCCAGGTTGACGTTGCCGAAGGCTTCGGTTGCGCTCGGGTTGAGCAGCACGTCTGCGCTCGCCACAGCCTCACCCAGTTCGGCACCGGACAAATGACCGGTGAACACGGCACCCGGCAATCCGCGGGCGAACTCGGCGTGCGCCGGCCCTTCGCCGACAACCACCGCGCGCGCGTGGGGCAATGCGGCACGCGAAAAAGCTGCGGCGAAGTCGGCGATGCCTTTCTCGCGCACCAGCCGGCCGAAAAACAGTACCGCCAGTTCGTTCTCGGCGATGCCGTGGGCGGCACGCCACGCCGGTCTGCGGCGCGCGGGATCGAACTTCGCGCGGTCGACGCCGCGGCTCCAGATGGCAATCCGCGAAGGATCGACTCCGTCGGCAACGAGCATGTCCGCCATCGGCCGGTTGGGCGCGAGAACGAGGTCGCAGCGGCAGTAGAACCGTTGCAGATAGCGCTCGATCATCCCGCGGATGAAGCCAAGACGGTAGAACTCGAAATAGGTCTCGAAGCGCGTGTGCAGGCTGGCGACGATCGGGATGCCATGCTTCTGCGCATAACCTTGCACCGCGCGGCCCATCGGGTCCGGCGCGGAGACGTGAACGATATCCGGGGCGAAGGCATCGAGGTCTCGCCGCGTTTCCGGCGGGAGGCCGAGGGCGACACGATATTCGCCGCGCCCTGGGAACGGCATCGAGCGCACGCCGACCAGTTCGCCCGCCGGTTCAAACGCCGGATTCTGCACGACGGGCGAATAGACGCGCACATCGAAGCCGTTGCGGTCGATGAACGCGACGAGCCGATTGAGCGCCTGGTTGGCGCCGTCTGCTATGCAATTGTAATTGCCTGAAAACAGGGCGACGCGCGGGGGGCGGCCCAACGGCCGCGCGCCTGCCGCAGCGATCGTTGCCTGATGCATCAATCGTCCCCTGAAGTGAGCGTCGTCCCCCTGCGACTCCGCACTTGAACCAACCCTTTCTACAGTGCCCCGCGCCGGTGCGCCACGCACTGCTCCGACGGAGTCGACATGATCGCACAGGGGTAGCCAATCGTCACAACGGATTCGCCGCGCCTCGTCCCACGACGGTCAGCCACTCGCGTATGCGCCAGCCGGTGACGAGGCCGTTGGTTATGTAGGGGTCGGCGCGAGCGAATGCCTCGACCGCGCGAGTGTCGGCGCCGGCGAACAAAAGTTGCGCTTCTTCCAGAGCCCCGCCATCCAGTCCCGCGACCGCCCCACCGAGCTGCAGTTCGCCACGCTCAACTGCAGCGTGGGCCAGCGCGAGATGTTCGGCGCGAAATTCGGGACGCCGGGCGAGATAATCGGGAGCGAGAGTGTAGGTGAGCACGAAATGTTTCATCAATCGCGTGACTAATTCGCCGACCGGGCAATGCAACCGGCGGCCAGCCGCTCGCCGGACGAAAGCGTCAGCCCTCGCCCGGCGCGCGGTTGTCGTGCGGCGCTATTGCCGAGGCATGGCCGTCACTGGCAGGTGACGTTGTTCTGGTCGATCGCAGCGCCGGCCGCAGCGCCGACCCCGGCGCCGAGGATCGTGCCCAGCGTCTTCGATCCGCCCGGCGCGATGATGTTGCCGAGCACGCCGCCGGCGATGCCGCCGACGATCAGGCCGGTCGTGCCATCCGAACGGCGGCAGTAATAGCGCCCGTCTTGACCGACATAGATGCGGTCATTGCTGCTCAGGTGATAGGGGTGATAGCGCGGGTCGGCGCGGTAATAGCGGTCGGCGTAGTAGCCGTGGTACCGCGGGTCGGGGTTGTTGTAATCGTAGCGGCCGTACTGGTGGTAATAGCCGGTGTCGTAATAGCCCCAGGGACCCGCGTCGGCACCGTAATCGGTGGTCGTGCAAGCGCCCAGCGAGGCGAGGGTCGTGGCGGCGGCTAGCACCGCAAAGATCGTCTTCATTACGAGTCTCCAAAGCATACGCCCAAGCGCTGGAGCATTTCCTCTCCACCGAACGAGCAACAAATGTTTGGTGACGGGCGTTGTTCCTTACCGTGCTTTGCGGGTAAGCTGTCCGCCTGGGGCCTTCCGCCCCCCAAGGAAGCAATCATGGCCAAGGGCCAGAAGAAATCGAACCGCGAGATCCGCAAGCCGAAGGCCGAGAAAGCGCCGAAGCAGAACGCCTCTCAACCCAGCCTCAAGCCCGGCGGGATCAAGGGGCTGGAGAACATGAAGAACAAATAACGCGCGAGGGGTTCAGCCGCTTCCCTACGCGGAGGGCCGCGCCTTGTGCGCCGCGATCAGCTCGTCGAGCTCGGCGATACGCAGCCGCTCCGGTGTGCCCTTCGCGAGCCCCTTGAGGCGGCAGGTCGCCCACAACTGCTTGCGTTCGGATTCGAGCGCCTTGAGATAGAGATCGGCCATCGCGCAGCTCCTTGCGGCCAACGTGACCCGAGGTCAATCAATCCGCCGGATGTCTTCGCTCAGCACCGCCACGGTCATGCCGTACTTGCGGACCGTCAGAACGTTATAGGCGCGCTGCCCGTCGGGCGAGACGGTCAGCAATTGCTCGACCGGCAGCCCGCCCTTGATCGTGAACGCCAGGTGCAGGCGATTGCCGTCGGTCTCGCCGGTGACGGCGCTGGTCGCGTCGCTCAGCGTGCCGGTGTAGTGCCCGGGCCGGTCCTCGCGGATCGCCCATTCGCGGGTGCGCATCGGCTTCTTGCCTTCGTGCACCTGCTGGACCAGGTGGAGTACCCCGCCCTGCATCGTGCCCCGCCCCTCGACGAACGTCGCTGCCGAGCTCGAGAAGACTTTCGACAGCCGCCCTTTCCCCTCGGTGCGGCCTGTGAAGAACGCGAATGCATCGAACCGCGGCTGCGCGGCGGCGGCGATGGGCGCGGCTTCGAGCTGCGGCGCGGAGGCGCACGCGGATAGCGCGAGGAGCAGCGAGAGCGGGCGGAGGAGGTGCATGGGGGGACAACGCCTGGCGATGAGGAACGGCCCGACGGCCGGACGCGACCCCTGCATTTCATGTCTCGGGGCAACGCGCAAGCGCCGGGCCCTTGCGGACCCGGCGCCTGTTTGCGTTAGGCGAGCGACTTAGTAGCCATAGTAGCCGCCGCCATTGTAACCGCCGGTGTTGTAGCCGCCGGTGTTGTAGCCGCCGTTAAAGGCGCCCTGGTTGTAGCGGTTGTCGTACTGGTCGCGGTCGTCGTCACGGTCGCCATCGCGCTGGTCGTAGCCATCGCGCTGGTCGTAGCCATCACGCTGGTCATAGCCGCGCTGGTCATAACCGCCGTGCTGGTCGTAGGCGCCGCGCTGGTCGTAGCCGCGACGGTCCCAGCTGTCGCGGTTGTAGCGGAGCTGGCCCTGGCGATCGTAGAACCCACCGTCGCGGTAGTAATAGCCTTCGTACCAGGTTCCGTTGCGATAGTGGGCGTGGCTGTGATGCCTCGACGAAACGAGCGCCGCGCCGAGCGCGAGGCCGATCACGCCGCCGACGACGGCCGCGGTGGCGTCATCGCCGTGGTGATGCTCGCCGTAGTAGCCCTGCGCGGAGGCCGGGGCGGCCATGGTCAGCGAGGTGGCGGCGAGCGCGGTGCCGAGAATCAGTTTCTTGAAAGTGGTCACGGTTTTTCTCCGCTGCCCGGCACGGCCGGCGAGATTGCCGTACGCAGCGAAGCATTGGCGCCTTTCTGGAACTCCCAGGTTGAATGGCGTCAGCACCGGGTTGGCAGCAGTTGTTCATATTTGAACTGACTTTTCTGAATATATCGCAAGCGAGCGGCTCGGGCACCGGCCCTTTCGGGATGATTACGGACGGCGGGTCTGGCTCCCGTGGCCATGCTGGTGAAGGCGCCGCGAAAACGCCGGCCCTGGAGCCCAGACGATGAACCAGACAGGATCGATTCCCGCCGCAAGCCCGCTGGCATCATCGCCGCGTTCGGCGCTCTGCTCGCCGTCGCCGGAGCACCGTCGGCGCTCGGGCAGCGGTGCGTGCAGCCGGTAACGCCGAAGATCCAGGCCCCCGTCCGGGCGCAGGCGCGCGTGATCGCCCCGCGCGTTGTGAGCCTCGCGACCCTGCCCAAGATCGAGACCGCCGCGCCCGACACGGTCCACAAGATGGACATCTCCGCGCTCGTGAACTTCACCGTCGAGGCCGAGGGCTGAGGCAACCGGCCGGACCTGGGCTTCACGGTCCAGGACATGAGCGGCTGGGGCAGCGAGTGGAGCGGCAACAAGCAGATCTTCTGGAATCCGCCGGCAGACGTGCACTCCTTCAAGTGGGACTTCTCAGTGACGGGCGGAAAGATGCTACGCATCGACCTTACCGCAGCGCCCGACTACGCGCCGCTGACAATCACGCTCGGGTGCTACCGCCAGCTTTCCCAAAACTACTACCAGCTCCAGTCCCAGCACGAGATGCACTTCGCCGGCTACGCGACCTCGGTGCGCCGCCAGACGGTCGGTCTTCCGCTGAGTATCGACCCCAAGTGCGTCAGCGCCGACATGTATCGCCTGCTGTTCGTCGCCAAGCCGCAGGAAGGCCGGACTTTCGGCGGCATCGACATGATTGAGGTGAACCGGTAGCGAGGGGGTGGCAGCGATCGCGAAGCACGGCCGCAGGCTGAACCGATAGGACCAATCATGCCCGACGAGGACTATGTCTACGACGAGGAGAGCGGCGAGTGGCTGCCGGCGTCGGAGCTGGCGGCGAAGCAGGCCGCAGCGTCGCCGGCGAAACGGTCGAAGTGCGCGATGCGGTCGGCAACCTGCTGGCCGACGGCGACCAGGTGACGCTGATCAAGGATCTGACCGTCAAGGGCGCGGGCCAGACGCTCAAGCAGGGCACGCTGATCAAGTCGATCCGCCTGACCGGCGACCCGCAGGAGATCGACTGCAAGTACGAAGGCATCAAGGGCCTGGTGCTGCGGGCGGAGTTCGTGCGCAAGCGCTGAGCGGGCGAAACAGAGTGCCACAAGTTACACCTTGTCACCCCCCCCCGCCCCCGCGAAACCCGCCGTGCTCTATTTCGTCTTACTCTACATCTACCGAGGTTTCAGACCCAAAGGTGCCGATCAAGAGGCTCATTCAAACGAAAACGTCTAATCGGGTGACGAGCCATTAAGTTTCAGTCGTGCTCCCGTCCGCCCGCGCCGACATACAGCTCTGAACCAATCTCCCGAAACTTCTCGCTCATCTCCGCCATCCCGGCCTCCGCCTCCTCGGCCGCCACGAACGTCTCCACCGCGGCGTTCTGCTTTGCAGCAAAGTCCCGCACCTCCTGCGTGATCTTCATCGAGCAGAACTTCGGCCCGCACATCGAGCAGAAGTGCGCGGTCTTGGCGCCTTCCGCGGGCAGGGTCTGGTCGTGGTACTGTTCGGCGGTGTCCGGGTCGAGGCTGAGGTTGAACTGGTCGCGCCAGCGGAATTCGAAGCGGGCCTTGCTGAGCGCGTCGTCGCGGACCTTGGCCGCCGGGTGACCCTTGGCGAGGTCGGCCGCGTGGGCGGCGAGCTTGTAGGTGACGACGCCGACCTTGACGTCGTCGCGGTCGGGCAGGCCAAGGTGCTCCTTGGGCGTGACGTAGCAGAGCATCGCCGTGCCGAACCAGCCGATCATCGCCGCGCCGATGCCGCTGGTGATGTGGTCGTAGCCAGGCGCGATGTCGGTGACGAGCGGCCCGAGGGTGTAGAACGGCGCCTCGCCGCAGGCGGCGAGCTGCTTGTCCATGTTGGCCTTGATCTTGTGCATTGGCACGTGGCCCGGCCCCTCGATCATCACCTGCACGTCTTGCGCCCAGGCGCGCTTTGTCAGCTCGCCCAGCGTGTAGAGCTCGGCGAACTGGGCCTCATCGTTGGCGTCGGCGATACTGCCGGGGCGTAGGCCGTCGCCGAGCGAATAGGCGATGTCGTAGGCCTTCATGATCTCGCTGATCTCGTCGAAGCGTTCGTAGAGGAACGATTCCTTGTGATGCGCGAGGCACCACTTGGCCATGATGGAGCCGCCGCGGCTGACGATGCCGGTGACGCGCTTGGCGGTCATCGGGATGTACGGCAGACGCACGCCGGCGTGGATGGTGAAGTAGTCGACGCCCTGTTCGGCCTGCTCAACCAGCGTGTCGCGGAAGATCTCCCAAGTGAGGTCTTCGGCGACGCCGCCGACCTTCTCGAGCGCCTGGTAGATGGGCACAGTACCGATCGGCACAGGGGAGTTGCGGATGATCCATTCGCGGGTGTCGTGGATGTTACGGCCGGTGGAGAGGTCCATCACCGTGTCGGCGCCCCAGCGGATCGACCACACCATCTTGTCGACTTCGCTCGCCACGTCGCTGGCGACGGCGGAGTTGCCGATGTTGGCGTTGATCTTGACGAGGAAGTTGCGCCCGATCGCCATCGGCTCGGCTTCGGGGTGGTTTACGTTGGAGGGGATTATCGCGCGGCCGCGCGCGACCTCGTCGCGGACGAATTCGGGGGTGACGTAGTCGGGGATGCTGGCGCCCCAGTCGTTGCCGTCGCGCTCGTGCGCGATCTGGGCGCGGCCGAGGTTTTCGCGCTCGGCGACGTACTCCATCTCCGGCGTGATGATCCCGCGGCGGGCGTAGTGCATCTGGCTGATGTTGCCGCCGGCCTTGGCGCGCAAGGGACGGCGCAGCGCGGACGGGAACGGCGGGACGCCGCCGCTGCGGTCGGGGCCGAGCTGGCCGTTGTCCTCGGGCCGAACGTCGCGCGGGGCATATTCCTCGACGTCGCCGCGCTCGAGTTGCCACGGGCGGCGCAGCGGGGCGAGGCCGGCGGCGATGTCGATGCGGGTGTCGGGGTCGGTGTAGGGGCCGGACGTGTCGTAGACCCGCACCGGCGGTTCGCCGCTGCCCGGTTCGAGCGAGATCTCGCGCATCGCCACTTTGCGCTCGCCCACGTAGACCTTCTTCGATCCGCGGATCGGTCCGGTGGTGACGCCGATTTCGATGTGGCTGGGGATGTCGGCCATGAAAAAACTCTCCTCGAACGGGAGAGCGACTGGGACAAAGACCGGCCACTCCCTCCGCCCGTGCTAACGGGTTCAGGTTCGACGGGTCGAGCGCTGCCATGCGCCCCTCTCAGCCAGGCGGCTCCCCGGGGATGAGTCGGACGGTAGGAGCCTAAGCGAGCCCCTGCAACAGCTTAGCCGATGCGCATCACCCGGGCGGGTCGAAGCCGACCTTGTCGCCCTTGGCCGTGGTGAAAGCGACGACGTAGCCGCCATCGGTCCCGTCGCGCATCGGCGCATAGGTGATCTTGATCACGTCGCCCGGCTTGACCGCACCGCGGTTGAACCCCGCGCGATAGAAGTTCGAGGCGCTGTGGCCTTCGAACGTCCAGTCGCGGGTGCCCTTCTTGTCGGTGATCGCCATCACGATGTGGCTGTGCGGGTTGATCACCTCGATCATCTTCACGGTGCCCTTCGTGGTCACCGGGTTGCGAAAATCGAACATCGCGGCGGAGTGGTGCGCGGCCGCCGGCGCGGACGCAACCATGGCGGCGGCTCCGGCAAGAACGAAGAAATGTCGAATCATGGCGAAGGGTCTCCGGTCGAGTCAGTTATAAACGTCGATGACGTCCTTCATTTGCGCGGTTATCGGCTGGCCCGCCTCAAGCTGCTTGCGGCGCGCATCGAGCAGCCGCAGCCACGGCTCCTCGGTGCAGTTGTAGGCCATGATGTGCCCATCCTTCAGCGGCATCCAGCGGCGCGTGAAGCTGACCGGCGCAGTGTAGTATACCGGGTCGGTCAGGGTCATGTCGTATTCGAGGATCTTGCCGACCTTGGCGTCGGGCACGACGTGAAAGTGCTCGACGATCTTCGCCTGATCGCTGTGCGGATAGCTCCGCTGGTCGAGCCCGTCGGACATGTCGGTCGTATCGACCACCAGCGTGTTCCCTTCCCAATGCCCTTCGGAATAGCCCTGACGCACCGGCAGGCGTTTTTCGGGCACCACGCCGTGGCCAGGCATGTAAACCCGCCGGGTCTCGCTCTCGACCTCGTAGATCATCGTCAGCTGCTCGGGGCGGAGTATGAACTCGATCGGATAGCCGCCCGCCGACTGCATCATCGTCGGCATGCCATATGGCACGCAGTGCGCGCCGGGATTGTCTCCCCCGAGCGAGCCGGGAGCGGCTTTGTCCTCGCCGGTAAGCTTGCGGTATTCGTCGCGCCGGCGCTTGCCTTCGGCGGTCAGCGGAAGTTCGGGCGGCGCGGCGCGAAGTCCGCCGAAGGGTGGCGCGCCGGGCTCGGCATAGGTGGTCCACACCCCGGAAAAGTCGCGCTCAGGCGTAATCGGCTGGTCGGCCGCCTGGGCGAGCGAGGCTGTGGCAAAACACAGGGCAAGGCCAGCAACAAGTCTTCGAACCGGCAGGCGTATCGACATCTATCCCTCCCCGGGCCGTGATTCGACCTTTGCGCCTCATGGTTGCCCGCCCGACCCCTATTGCCAAGGACCAACTTAGCGGCAGGCGGCGCTAGAGTCGTGTCACAGCGGCGGCGATGGTGGCCAGGCCGAACAGCACGTACGCCCCCGCCCACACGCGGGCAGCGTTACCCACCAGGCGCCGCGCGAAGGCGAGGAAGCGGTCGCCGGCGACGAGGACCAGCAGCCCCTCGGCCACCGTGAGCCCCCCGATAATGTTCACCGCAATCGCCAGCCAGTCGCCCGTTCGCCAAGGCGAGGCGAGGTAGGCCGTCGCGCCGAGCGCGACGCAGGCCATGCCGATAAGGAACCGCAATCCCGGGCTGCGCTCGAAATCGAGCAGCATCGCGTTCCACCCGCCCGACGCGCGGATCTCGCCGGTGCCGGCGGCGAGCGCATAGAGGCCGAGGAAAAACGCGATCCAGGCGGAAATGTCGGCGGGCGGGTTCATCGGGGCTCTCCTCCCGGCGCGGAAGCTACGCCTCGCCGCCGCATTCGTCCACCTATGTTAAGCGAGGGAAACCAGCCGCTTGCCCAGCGTCTGGGCGCCACAGGGGGCTTGCAAGGCCTCAGAGGAACGCCCCGCCACCGCACGTGTTATTTATGGCATGGCACGTAAGACGATGAACGAAGCCGAGGCACGCCGGGCCTTTCACCGGGAACTGCGCAGCGTCGCTCGAATGTTGCGCCTCGTCGGCATGGCGCTGGTCCTGCTCGGCACCGTCGGCATTGCCCCTGCCCGATCGGGCGCGTGGTTCACGGGCCCGTCATGGGTCTCGTTCGTGATCGGCTGGGCGCTGGTCCTCAGCGGGGTCGTGCGCCGGGTGCGGCTGTCCCGCGCCGACAGCGACGAGTAGGGCGTCACGCTCACTTTCCAAATCGGAAAGTCATGGCTATTTACTTTCCATCTTGGAAAGTGAAGGACCGATCTGATGAACCGAGAAACGATGTCTCCCGCCGAAGCGCTCGAAAGCGCCGGGGCGGCCCGCGCCCAGCTCGCCGCGCTGGGTAACTGCCCGCCGTGGCGCCATGCCGCCTTCGGCGCAGTGATGGGGCTGCTGATCCTCGGCCTCGGCTTCCCAATCGGGGTCCAGGCCGCCTGCATGTGCCTGGCGATGGGCGGCGTAGTGCTGATCGCGGCAAACGACCGCAGGCATTACGGAGTCTTCATCAACGGCTATCGCAAGGGCCCAACCCTGCCGGTGACCGGGGCGATCCTGCTCGGCATGATCGGGCTGATCTTCGCGCAGATCTACTTCCGCGATCAGCGCGCCGACGTCTGGGTGCCCTTTGCCATCGCCGGCATTGCCTTCGTCATCGGGATTGCGGGCAGCGTATGGTGGAGCCGCGTGTTCCGCCGCGAGATGGAACGCGCTGCATGACCCCAGTCGCCCTCGAACCGCAGCTTCACGCGCCGGCGCGGCTACAGATCGCCACCGTGCTGGCCAACGTCGACACGGCGGAATTCTCCAAGCTGCGCGAGATCACGGGCGTCAGCGATTCAGTGCTCTCGAAACATCTCTCCGCCCTGGTCGATGCCGGATATGTCCGGCTGACTAAGAGCGCGCTCGACGGTCGCCAGCGCACCTGGGCCAGCTTCACCCGCGCCGGGCGCAAGGCCTTTGCCGCGCACATGCGCGCGCTGCAGGCGCTGGTGGCCAGCGCCGAACAGGCTATCGCGGCGGAATAACGTTAGAAGGTATAGCCGACGCCGAGCGTGCCGAACCACTGGTCGGCGCTGCCGCGCATGCTGGTGAGCGGAGAACGCTTGGCGTCGCCGAGCACGCGGGTGTAGCTCGCGGCGCCAAACAGCGCAAAGCCGCCGTTGGCGAGATTGCCGTCGAGGTCGACGCCGACGAACAATGTCGTTCCGAGCTGATTGAACCCGCCTTTTGCATGAAATTCCGGCAATCCGCTGGCCACCGATCCTGCCGGCGTGATCGAAAAATAGTAGTCGGCAAACTTGTCGTCGCCATAATCACCGCTGACCGAAACACTGGCGAGGATGCCGCGGCTGAGCGGAGTCTGGTAGCTGATGTGCGGGTACATCTCCATGCCGCCGAAAGCGTTGGAAACGTCCCACAACACATCCGTTCCAATCGAAAGACTGTCGTAGTCGCTAAGCAGATGCGGAATGGTGACGCCGATCGTCGGGCCGACCTCGATTGCGGCATCGAGCGTGCCGAGCCGGTCGACGACTGGATCGTGCGCCTTTTGGGTGCGGTTGAGCCGCACGTCCCCGGCGATCCCCAAGTCCAAACCGACCTTGCCGGGGCGGTTGGGGATGAAATCGAGTGCCACGCCGTTAGTGCGTGAAACGAGACCGATTCCGTGGAAGCTCCCCTGTGCGATACCGGTTGGATAGAAGATATAGTCGTTCGATCCGATGTAGCTCGGCTCGTAGCCGACGCCGACGCCGACGCTGAGATAATCGCCGTCGAATATGGAAGGCTGCTTGTCGACTTCCTGTGCGACGGCTGGCGAGGCAAGAGCGAGCGCCCCCGCGGCGATTATTGCAACTCTCATCATGCGCCCCTGTTTGCTCGGCCTCCAAACGAAGCGCACTCCGGAGAGTTCCTAACCCGCGGCCTGCCACTGCCGGATCGCTTCGATCGGCCAGAACAGCATGATCACGTTGAGCGTCAGGTTGTCGCGGATCACGTAGAGCGTGAGCCCGTGGCGATCACCAGCGCCAGGCTCGCCTTCCATGGCAGCCGCGAGGCAACGAGGAAGCCGACAATCATGCAGCCGATGTCGCCCATCGAATTGAGCACGCTGTCGCCGCTATAGCCGAAGCTCACCGTCACCGCGCGGTAGCGGTCGATCACCATCGGCGTGTTCTCGGTCACTTCCCACGCCGCTTCGACGAGCACCGCGATCGGCAGCGCCCACTTCGCGGGCCGCCCCCCGAACAGGCGCCACCTGGTCCACAGCAGCCACGCTACGAAACACATGATCAGGCCGTGGATCACGTGACTGAGCGAATACCAGTCGGTCAGCTGCTGCGAGTTCTCGGCCGACTGCACCACGCCGTGCCACAGCTTGACCGTGCCGCAGGTGCAGATCGGCACCCGGCCCATCGCCAGTAGAATGGCGGCGGCGGAAGCGACGATCGCAAATGTCGCGAATACGGCTCGGCTGTGCGGCAGCAAGGTCCGCGCGCTGCTTCGGCTCATCCCGCTTCTCCCCTGCCCATCGCAGCTGGATGCAGCGCGTGCCGGCCGTTGGCAAGCGCTCCGGTTGCGCCGCCTGTCGCAGCCGCTAAGGCTCGCTGCGATGAACAAGAACGATTGCGATGTGGCGATAATCGGCGGCGGGCTCGCCGGCGGTTTGATCGCGCTGGCGTTTGCCGAAAGGCGTCCCGATGTCTCGGTTCGGCTCATCGAAGCCGGACCCACGCTCGGCGGGAGGCATCGCTGGAGCTGGTTTGCGAGCGACCTTTCGCCGGAGGGGGAGGGACTGATGACAAAGTTCGCGCCGACGGTGTGGGAGGAAGGTTACGAGGTGCACTTTCCCCGCCATCGGCGGCACCTGCTCACCCCTTACGCCTCGCTGTCTTCGGTCCAATTCGCCGCGAGCCTCGAACGCTTGCTACCGGATGGCGCGATCCTGCCGAACAGTCCGGTCGCCTCGCTCGATGCCGCAGGGGTAACCCTGGTGAGCGGCGAGCGGATCGCCGCGAGCGCGGTGATCGATTGCCGTGGATTTTCCCCTACCCCGCACCTGAGAGGTGGCTGGCAAGTCTTTCTCGGCCACCACCTGCGCACCGTTGAACCGCACGGCGTTACGCGTCCGCTGATCATGGACGCCACCGTCGGGCAGACCGGAGGCTATCGCTTCGTCTACGTCCTGCCGCTTGGCGAGCACGACCTGTTCGTCGAGGATACGTATTACCAGAACCGGCCGACTCTTGATGATGAGGCGCTTTCACGCCGCCTCGACCGCTACACGTCGCGCAAGAAGTGGAGCGGCGAAACGATGGACATCGAAACAGGCGTCCTCCCGGTGGTGACCGGCGGCAATTTCGCCGCCTGGCAGGCGGAGCGCCGCATCGAGGGCGTGGCCCGCGCCGGCGCCCACGCCGGGTTCCAGCATCCGCTGACCAGCTACACGCTGCCGTTCGCGGTCTCGACGGCGCTCGCCGTGGCCGGCGCGGCGGACTTGTCCGGCCCGGGCCTCGCCGCCTTGCTCGACGACCGCGCAAGGGCTCACTGGGCGCACACGCGCTTTTACCGGCGGCTCGGTTCGATGATGCTCGGGGCCTCGCCCGCTGACAAGCGCTGGAAGGTGTTCGCCCGGTTCTACCACCTGCGGACCGATCTCATCGAGCGCTTCTACGCGGGCCGGTCGACGCGCGCCGACCGGCTGCGGATCCTGTGCGGCAAGCCGCCGGTTTCGCCGCTTCGCGCGCTGAAGGCGCTCGTCACTTCGCGGGCCGCACTGCAGGCCGCACAATGACCCCCGAGGGCAAGCGAGCGTGCGTGATCGGCGCCGGCTTCGGCGGCCTCGCGCTGGCGATACGGCTGCAGTCGGCCGGCGTCGCGACCACCGTGGTCGAAGCCCGCGACCAGCCCGGCGGACGCGCCTATCACTGGCGCAAGGACGGCTTCACCTTCGACGCCGGGCCGACGGTGATCACCGACCCCGCCTGCTTGCGCGAGCTGTGGGAGCTGACCGGGCACGACATGGCCGATGACGTCGAGCTGATGCCAGTCAGCCCGTTCTACCGCCTCAACTGGCCCGACGGGACCACTTTCGATTACTCGAACGACAAGCCGGCGCTAACCGCGCAGATCGCCCGGCTCGATTCGGCCGACATCGCCGGGTACGATGAGTTCCTCGCCTACTCGGCGGCCGTGTACGAGGAGGGCTACGTCAAGCTCGGCGCCAAGCCGTTCCTCGATTTCCGCAGCATGATCCAGGCCGCCCCGGCGCTGGTGAAGCAGCAGGCGTGGCGTTCGGTCTATTCGATGGTCTCGAAGTTCGTCGGCAACGAGAAGCTTCGCCAGGCGCTGAGCTTCCACACGCTGCTGGTCGGCGGAAGTCCCTTCACCACCAGCGCAATCTACGCGCTGATCCACAAGCTCGAGCAGGACGGCGGGGTGTGGTGGGCGCGCGGCGGCACCAACCGGCTCGTTGCCGGGATGGTGCGGCATTTCGAACGGCTCGGCGGCACGGTCCGGCTGGGCGATCCGGTGGTGCAGATCCACACGCTCGGCACGCAAGCGACCGAGGTCGAGACGCAGAGCGGCTGGCGCGAGCGCTTCAACGCGGTCGCCAGCAACGCCGACATCGTCCACACCTTCCGCGACTTGCTGAGCGGCAACGCACGCGGCTCGCAGATGGCGCGCAAGCTGGCGAAGAAGCGGTTCAGCCCGAGCCTGTTCGTCGTCCACTTCGGGATCGAGGGCAGCTGGCCGGGCATCCCGCATCACATGATCCTGTTCGGGCCGCGCTACGAAGGGCTGCTCAAGGACATTTACGATCACGGAGTGCTGCCGGCCGACTTCTCGGTCTACCTCCACCATCCGACGGTGACCGACCCAAGCATGGCGCCGCAAGGCATGAGCACGTTCTACGCGCTGATCCCGGTGGCGCACATGGGCAAGCTGGCGATCGACTGGAACCAGGTCGGCCCAGTGCTCGAAAAGCGCGTGCTCGACGAAGTGGCCCGGCGCCTGATTCCCGATCTGCACGACCGCATCGTTACCAAGTTCCACTACGCCCCGCGTGACTTTGCGCACGATCTCAATGCCCACCTCGGCAGCGCCTTCTCGCTCGAGCCTCTCCTGACCCAGAGCGCGTATTTCCGCGGCCACAACCGCGACGACGTTATCGGCAATTTCTACCTCGTCGGCGCCGGAACACATCCCGGCGCCGGGATTCCCGGAGTCGTCGGCAGCGCCAAGGCGACCGCCGGCCTGATGCTGGAGGACCTCTCCCGATGAAGCGCCTCGCCGTCTATTGCGGCTCCTCGACGCCCAAAGACCCGCGCTATGTCGAACTGGCACTGGAGGTTGGGCAGGCCCTGGCCGAACGTGGCATCGGGGTGGTCTATGGCGGGGGCAAGCTGGGGCTGATGGGCGCGCTCGCCGATGGCGCGCTCGCGGCGGGCGGCGAAGTGATCGGAGTGATTCCCGAGGCGATGGTCAAGGCCGAGGTCACCAACCTCGCCTGCACCGAGCTGCGCGTGGTCCAGACGATGCACGAACGGAAAGCCGCCTTCACCGACCTCAGCGACGGGTTCCTCACCCTGCCCGGCGGGGTCGGCACGATGGACGAGCTGTGGGAAGCGGTGAGTTGGTCCCAGCTCGGCTACCACACCAAGCCGGTCGGGCTCTTGAACGCATTCGGGTTCTACGACGGGCTGATCGAATTCAACGCGCACATGGCCGCAGTCGGCTTCGTCCGCCCGGTGCACCAGGCAATCATCATCGCCGAAAGTGAACTTGGCGCGTTGCTTGAACGAATGGCCGCCTATCGCCCGCATACCCCGATCTTCCGGATGAAAGCCGAGGAGCTTTGAAGCCTCTGCGTCCCTTCCGCCCCCGCCCGCTTGCGCCGTCCCGTATCCTGCGCACGACGCCCCGGCAGATCGGCGGCGGGCGCGAGCGGGACGAGTTGGTGGCGCTGGCGCGGCAATCGATCGCTCGCGGCAGCAAGAGCTTCGCGCTTGCCAGCCGGCTGTTCGACAAGCCGACGCGCGAGAAGGCCTGGCTGCTCTACGCATGGTGCCGCCGCTGCGACGACATCGCCGACGGCCAGGATCACGGCGGCACGCTCAAGCTCGACGAAGCCACCGCGCAGCGCGGGGTCGAGGCGATCCGCGTGCTCACCCGCCGCGCGCTCGACGGCCAGCCGACGGCGGACGTGGCGTTCGACGCGCTCGGCCAGGTGGCGCTCGAAGCCGGTCTGACCGAGGAAATGACCGGCGACGTGATCGACGGCTTCGCGCTCGACGCCGAAGGCTGGCGGCCGCGCAGCGAAGCCGACCTCATGCGCTACTGCTTCCATGTCGCCGGCGCCGTCGGGGTGATGATGGCGCGGGTCATGGGCGTGCCGGCCGAGGACCACAATACGCTCGACCGCGCGTGCGATCTCGGCCTCTCGTTCCAGCTATCCAATATCGCCCGCGACCTCTGCGAGGACGATGCGGCTGGCCGCTACTACCTGCCGGCCGAATGGCTCGCCGAGGCCGACATCCCGCCGGGCGAGCACATGAAGCCCGAATTCCGCGTGGCACTGGTGGCGCTTGTCGTCCGGCTACTCAACCTCGCCGACGGTCACGAGGCCGCCGCGCGCTGGGGCGCCAACCAGTTGCGCTTTCGCCAGCGCTGGGCGGTGCTGGCAGCGGCGAACATCTACGGCGCGATCGGCCGCGAAGTGCGCGCGCTGGGGGCGCAAGCCTGGGACCACCGCGTGCGCATCGGTTTTTTCACCAAGCTCAAGCTCGTCTGGCAGGCGCTGGGAGAGGCGTTCAAGACTGCGCCCGAGCCCGAACCGATGCCGCGCTGGACCCGCGGTGAACTGATGACGATCGCGCGGATGGCCGGCCCGATAGCGCCGATGCCGACGACGCCCCTGCCCGACGAGGTTTGACATCTCGCTTTGGCCT
This sequence comes from Croceibacterium sp., assembly GCA_035470785.1. GTDB lineage: Bacteria > Pseudomonadota > Alphaproteobacteria > Sphingomonadales > Sphingomonadaceae > Croceibacterium_B. The sequence goes on from DATIQN010000060.1 coordinate 33,979, forward strand.
CCGGCATCGGCTAACCGGTTTCAGATGATACGGGGGACGATGATGGAACGACTGGCGGTCCTTGCCCTAGCCGGCGCATTGGCGTTGACCGCTTGCGCAAAAAGCGAGCCCAAGGCGCCACCCGCGACCGCCACTCCGACGCCGACCGCGATCGCCTCAGCTGCCCCGATGACAAAGACCGCCACTTGCGCGCCCGCCCCTTCGCTCGACGAATCGCAGGACTTCTCCGATCCGCGCGACGAGTTCACAGTCGACAGCCGGGAGTTCGCCAAGCTCGAAGCCAACTTCGCCGCCGCGTACAAGAAGGCCTGCGCCAGCGGCCTGCTGGCCAAGGAGCCAATCATACCCAAGGGCGCGCCGCACCCCGGCAAGCTGTTCGCGATCACCGCGCCAGATTCAAACGTCGTCTCGATCTATCGCGCGGGCGACGAGAGCGACACGCCCGGCGACCTGGTGCTCGAATACTACTTCATCACCGCCGATGGGAAGCTGCACGTGCCGAGCGAGGACGACTTGTCCGAGGCCATTTACTGCGCGGTCCACGGCGCTTCCGAGCAGGAACAGGAAGCCAGCGGCCGGTGCCTGGCCGATTGACGAGAGACCGATGATCAAATCCCTCCTTATCGCCAACCGCGGCGAAATCGCCTGCCGGGTGATCCGCACCGCGCGGGCCATGGGGGTGCGCACGGTAGCGGTCTACTCCGACGCCGACGCCAAGGCGCTGCACGTGCGGCAGGCCGACGAGGCGGTGCACATTGGTCCCTCGCCGGCCGCCGAAAGCTACCTTCGCGGCGACCGGATCATCGAAGCCGCAAAGGCCACGGGAGCCGAGGCGCTTCACCCCGGCTACGGCTTCCTCAGCGAGAACGCCGAATTCGCCCAGGCAGTGATCGACGCCGGACTGGTGTGGGTCGGCCCCTCCCCCGCGAGCATCCGCGCGATGGGGCTGAAGGACGCCGCCAAGAAGCTGATGCAGGAGGCGCGCGTGCCGGTGACGCCCGGCTATATGGGCGAGGACCAGTCGCCCGAGCGGCTACAAACGTACGCCGATTCAATCGGTTATCCTGTACTCATCAAGGCCGTTGCAGGTGGCGGCGGCAAGGGCATGCGAAAGGTCGACGACGTGGCCGATTTCCTCGCCGCGCTCGAATCCTGCAAACGTGAAGCTAAGTCGAGCTTTGGAAATTCCGAGGTCCTGCTCGAGAAATGGATCACCTCGCCGCGTCACATAGAGGTGCAGGTATTCGGCGACAGCCACGGCAACGTGGTCCACTTGTTCGAGCGCGATTGCAGCCTCCAGCGGCGTCACCAGAAGGTGATCGAGGAAGCCCCCGCACCGGGCATGGACGAGGCCACGCGCGAGGCGATCTGCGCCGCAGCGGTGCGCGCCGCCAAGGCCGTCGACTACGTCGGCGCCGGCACCATCGAGTTCATCGCCGACGCCAGCGAGGGCCTCAAGGCCGACCGCATTTTCTTCATGGAAATGAACACCCGCCTCCAGGTCGAGCACCCGGTGACCGAGGAAATCACCGGCGTGGATCTGGTCGAATGGCAATTGCGCGTCGCCAGCGGCGAACCGCTGCCGCTGAAGCAGGAGGAGTTAAGCATCAACGGCCACGCCATCGAAGCGCGGCTGTATGCGGAGGATCCGGCAAGGGGGTTCTTGCCGAGCACGGGGCGGTTAGAGAACGTCTATCTGGACGATCAGGTCGCTCGGATCGAGACTGGGGTGGAATTCGGTTCGGACATTTCGCCGTTCTACGATCCGATGATCGCGAAGATCATTTGCCATGCGTCTACGCGCGACGAAGCCCTCGATCGCCTTGCGTTTACTTGCTCGGATACACTGACTTGGCCGGTGAGGAATAATGCGGGTTTCCTCGTCGCGCTGTTGCGCCACCCAAACTTTGAGGATTTCGCCGTCGACACTGGCTTTATCGAGAGGGAGCTCAAGCACCTTCTCGAAGGCCGAGCGATCAATTCGGACCTATTGAATCAGGCGGCCATAAATTTCGTTCTGCGAGCGGGCGGCGCATATCACGCGTTTGGGGACGCACGCGAAGATAGGGCGCTCGACCCATGGAATGCCATGCTCGGATTTCGGGCCAACATGGAGCCAGACAGGCGCATCTACCTGAAAGCGGACGGCCAATTCGAAGTTGTAGTCGTAGAGCCGCACGCACCTGGGCCGGCCTCGCTACTTGTGGAGGTCGGAGCCGGACTGGTCCTAGTTGATCGCGGTTGGCCTCACCTAGTTGAACTCGCAGGCTCTTATGGGTCCGGACAAGCCTCCGCTCACGACGGCGACATCCTCGCGCCGATGCCGGGCAAGGTGATCGCGGTCGATGTCACCGAAGGCCAGGTCGTCGTGGCGGGACAGCGGCTGATGGTGCTCGAGGCGATGAAGATGGAGCACGCGCTCGCCGCGCCGTTCGCCGGGAACGTCACCGATCTGGCCGCGCACGAGGGCCAGCAGGTCCAGGTCGAGGCGCTGCTGGCGCGGGTGGAGAAGGCGGAGGACTGAACGCTCTCGCTAGTGCGCCGCTACTTGCGCGACACCCAGCCCGCCGGGCTTGTTCAACCGCCGAAACAGCCGCCCACGCTCGCTGTAGAGCACCAGCACTAGCGCGCTGCTCGAGCCGATCAGCAGCGCGAAGGCGAACGGGCGCGCGGTGCCGTCGTAGCTCTGGCCGATCACGATCCCGACCAGCGCCGCGCCGAACATGCGGAAAAACGTCTGGATGCTGCTCGCCGCGCCGGCGATCTTGGCAAACGGCTGCATCGCGATCGAGCTGAAGTTGGCGCCGAGGAAGCCGAGCAGGGCGAGGTTGGTCGCCATCAGCGGCAGGAACCAAGCAAGCTCGCCGTCATGCCGGATCGATGCCCAGACTTGCGCCGCGCTCACGCCGATGAACACGATCACGCCGGTGTGCGACACACGCCGGGCGCCGAAGCGCTCGACGATCCGCGAGTTCACGATGTTGGACACCGCCATCATCGCCGCCGTGCCGCCGAACACCACCGGGAAGAAGCGGCCGGCGCGGAAGTGCTCGCCGATCAGTTGCTGCGCGCTGTTCACGTAGCCGAACACCGCCCCCATCAGCAGCGCCGCGCCAAGCACGTAGCCGATCGAGGCGCGATTGAAGAGCGCGACGCCCATGTTGCCGACGATGGCGCGCACGTCGATCCGCTGGCGGTTTTCCGGATGCAGCGTCTCGGGCAGGCGAATCCACGTCCACAGCGCGGCCAGGCCGGCGAGGCAGGCGAGGCCGACGAAGATCCACCGCCACCCGGCGATCAGCAGAACCGCCTGCCCCAGGCTCGGGGCGATAACCGGCACGGTTATGAACACCGCCGAGACCGAACTCATCGTCCGCGCCATCTTGTCGCCTTCGAACTGGTCGCGGACGATGGCCGTCGGCGCGACCATCAGACCGGCGCAGAGCAGGCCCTGGAAGCCGCGCGCGACCAGCAAGAGGGTGAAGCTGTCGACCGTCGCCACGATCAGCGAGAACACCGCGTAGGCCGCGAGCGCGACAAGGATTACCGGCTTGCGCCCAAATCGATCGGCGAAGGAGCCGGGCAACAGGCAGCCGATGCCGTTGGCCAGGAGATACACCCCGACGATCAGCTGGCGCTGGTTGCCGGCCTCCGCGCCGAGCTCGCGGGCAATGTCGTCGAGCGCCGGCAGCATGCCGTCGATGCACAGCGCGTTGAGGCTCATCAACAGCGCGATCAGGCCGATAAGCTCGCGCGGTCCTATCGATTTTGGATGATATAGGGCGTCGCCGGAAGACATGGGACGGTGGCCCTAGCCCCATGTTGCAGTGCGGTATAGCCCTTTCTCCGCGAGCGAGTAAGGTAGCGCCATGGAGGAGGAAGAGCCCGATCTCGGCCTGCGCAAGATCATCCATATCGACATGGATGCGTTCTTCGCCAGCGTCGAACAGCGCGACAACCCGGAACTGCGCGGCAAGCCGGTTGCCGTCGGCGGATCGGGCAGCCGCGGGGTCGTGGCCGCCGCGAGCTATGAAGCGCGCAAGTTCGGCGTCCATTCGGCCATGCCCGGCATGACCGCACGTCGGCTGTGCCCCGACCTGATCTTCGTGCGCCACCGCTTCAAGGTCTACCACGAGGTCAGCCAGCAGATCCGCGCGATTTTTCGCCATTTCACCCCGCACGTCGAGCCGCTGAGCCTCGACGAAGCCTATCTCGACGTGACCGAGGACATCCGCGGGATCGGCAGCGCCACCCGCATCGCCGAGTTGATCCGCCAGCGCATCCGCGAGCAGACGCACCTCACCGCCAGCGCCGGCGTGAGCTACAACAAGTTCCTCGCCAAGCTCGCCAGCGACCAGAACAAGCCCGACGGGATTTGCGTGATCAAGCCCGGCCAGGGCGCGCAGTTCGTTGCCGCACTGCCGGTGCGGCGCTTTCACGGGGTCGGCCCGCGCGGGGCGGAGAAGATGGCGAAGCTCGGGATCGCCACCGGCGCCGACTTGTCTGCCAAGGACATCGCATGGCTGCGCGCCAACTTCGGCAGCTTCGCCGATTACCTCTACCGCGCGGCGCGCGCGATCGACCTGAGGCCGGTGCGGGCCAACCGCATCCGCAAGTCTTTGGGCGGCGAGCGCACGTTCAACGACGACATTTCGAGCGGCCCCGCGCTGCGCGCCGCGCTCAACGACATCATCGAGATCGTGTGGGAACGGATCGCCGAGCACGACACCCGGGGGCGGACCGTGACACTGAAGTTGAAGTTCACCGACTTCCAGCTGATGACCCGCGCCAGGTCGCTCCCGCGCGCGATCGACGGCAAGGCCGAGTTCGCCCGCCTCTCGCGCGAGATTCTCGACGAGGCACTGCCGCTGCCGATGCCCGTGCGGCTGATGGGCCTGGCGCTTTCGAACCTCGAAGGCGAGGAAGGCGACGAGCGGCCGCCGGACACGGCGCAGCTCTCGCTACTCTAGCTGTCGGGAAACGCCAGCCTGAGCCGGTAGGCGGCAAAGCTCACGAGATCCGGTGGCAACGCGTCGAGCCCGAACCAGCCGGCCTCGACGATCTCGCGCCCGTCCGGTCGCGGGTCGCCAACAAAACGCGCCGTGAACACATAAGCGCGATGTGGCGCACCGTAGAGTACCTCGTCGAGCTCCGCCGCCAGCTCGAGGTGCTCGAGCGCGCAACCGAGCTCCTCGCGCATTTCACGGTGCGCGCATTCTTGCGGGTCCTCGCGGCGGCCTAGCCCGCCCCCCGGCAGCGACCAGCGGCCCGAGCCGTAGCCGTGACGCACGAGGAACACCCGTCCCGCCTCGTCGATGGCGATGACCGCGACGCCGGCGATTTGCGGCTTGGTCCAGCGCCGCCAGCGGCGGCGTACGCGATGAGCGACGCGCAGCAACGCTCGGTGCAGCGGCGCGGGAATCAGGTGAAGCATGTCACCGGCTGCCGCACGGCGCCGAGTAGGCGGGCGATCGGCAAGTCGTTCTGGCCGCGCGCGGCCGCTTCGAACAGAGCGCGCTTTTCCGCGCCGCGAATGACGAACAGCAATTCGTCCGAATCGAGCAGTGCGGGCATCGTCAGCGAGATGCGCGCGAACGGCGCCTCGGGCGGCAGCGGGTCGGGCACGAGCATCCGCACGCGCTGCGGGTCGTCCACGCGCGGATCGGTGCTGGGGAACAGCGAGGCGATGTGCCCGTCGGCGCCCATTCCGAGCCACGCGAGCGCAAAGTGCGGCACCTGCTCCATCACGCTGAGCGCGACGACTTCGGCGCCGACGGGTTCGAACAGCGCGCGGATCTTGCCGGTGTTGCTCGCCGCGTGGTCCTCCGGCACCTCGCGATCATCGCCCGGCCAGACGGTTAGACGGCGCCAGGCGAGCGGCATGGCAGCGAGGCGTTCGAGGATAGGAAACGGAGTCGAGCCGCCGGGCACGGTAATCGCCAACGGCGCCTCGCTCGCCGCCAGTGCCACCGTCAGCCGGGCGTGCAGCCATTGGGCGACCGCCGCGTCGTTCGCGCCTTCGATGATCTGGACCATGGCGCGAAGCCTAGTGGCCGCATCCCATCCCCGCAACGGCAGCGGTTAAGCGTTTGCGCGCGGCGCACGCGGTGGCAAAAGGCAGCTCATGACCACTCGCCATGCCCGCGCCATCGCGCCGCTCGCCCTTCTCGCGCTTCCGGGCGCGGCTCTCGCCCAGAATGTTCCCGAGGCCAACGCCCAGCAATATTGGCGCCTGATGGCGGGCGACCAGCTGGCAACGGTCGCCGCGCGGGACCACGCCGGGCCGCAGATCAACGCGGTCATCGTCATCAAGGACAAGGCATCGCTCGAAGCGGAGATCGCCGCCGCAGCCGGCCTGCCCCTGCAGGGCCGCACTGTGCTGGTGAAGGACAACATCGAGACCCGCGAATGGCCGACGACCGCCGGCAGCCTGGCGCTGAAGGACAACGCAACCGGGCGCGACGCGCCGCTGATCGCGCGGTTGCGCAAGGCCGGCGGAGTGGTGCTCGGCAAGACCAACCTGTCAGAGTGGGCGAATATCCGCTCGAGCAGCGCGACCAGCGGTTGGAGCGCGGTCGGCGGGCTGACGCGCAACCCCCATGCGACCGACCGCAACGCTTGCGGTTCGTCTTCCGGGAGCGGCGCGGCGGTGGCGGTCGGCATGGCGTGGGCGGCGATCGGCACCGAAACCGACGGCTCGGTCACCTGCCCGGCGAGCGTCAACGGCATCGTCGGCCTCAAGCCCACAGTGGGGCTCGTTAGCCGGACTTTTGTCGTGCCGATCAGCGAAAGCCAGGACACGCCCGGGCCGATGGCGCGGAGCGTCGCCGACGCCGCGCTGCTGCTGAACGCGATCGCCGGACCCGATCCAGCGGACAAGGCCACCACCGGGGCCGCGGCACACATGACCGACTTCACCGTCGGGCTCGATACCGCCTCGCTCAAGGGCAAGCGGATCGGCGTGCTGCGCAAACTGGTCGGCAACAACCCGCGCGTCACCAAGGTGTTCGACGCGGCGGTCGCCGATCTCAAACGCGCCGGAGCGACCGTCGTAGAGATCGATTACGAGATGCCCAAGGCCATGGGCGACAACGAGCTGCCGGTGCTGCTCTACGAGCTGCGCGTCGGCCTCGGCGCCTATCTCAAGGGCTCGCCGGCGCAGATCCCCGTGCGCAGCCTTGCCGACGTGATCGCGTTCAACAAGGCGCAAGCCGATGCCGAGATGCGTTGGTTCGGGCAGGACCGGTTCGAACAGGCGGAAACCATCAAGCCCGCGGCTTACAAGAAGGCGCGTGCCGAGAACCTGCTCCTCGCCGGGCCCGAGGGCATCGACAAGCTACTCGCGGCCAACAAGGTCTCGCTCTTGATTGCGCCGACGGTCGGGCCGGCATGGACCACCGATCTCGTCAACGGCGACCATGACAATGGCTCGATCGGCGCAACGAGCCTGGCGGCGATCGCCGGCTACCCCCACCTGACGGTGCCGATGGGCGCGGTCGAGGGATTGCCGGTAGGGCTGAGCTTCATCGGCGCGAAATGGGCCGACCACGCCCTGCTGCTCGCCGGCGCCGCCTATGAACGCGCGCGAACCGCGAAGCTGCCGGTGCCGTCGCTAAAGCCGTGGGCGCCGGCGGGGGAGTAACTCACCCCGCGCAGCCGATCCCGGATTACTTCTTAGCGGCCGGCTTCTTCGCCGGAGCCTTCTTGGCCACGGGCTTGGGCGCTTCGGCCTTCTTGGCAGGAGCTTTCTTGGCTGCCGGCTTGGCTTCGGCCTTGGCCGCGGGCTTGGCTTCGGCCGTCGCCGCCGCCTTGGCTGTAGGCTTCGCTTCCGGCTTGACGGCCGGTTTCGGCTCTGCCTTCTTCGGCGCAAGCTTCTCGGTCTTCTCAGCGGCAGGCTTCTTCGCCGCGGCGCTCTTGGCCGGCTTCTTCGCTGCCGGCTTCGCCTCGACGACCTCTTCCGCCTCGATCGCCGCCTCAAGCTCCTCGCGCGTCACTTCGCGCTCGGTGACTTCGGCCTTGTCGAACAGGAAATCGACGACCTTGTCCTCGTAGAGCGGCGCGCGCAGCTGGGCTTGCGCCATCGCATCCTGGCGGACGTACTCGACGAACCGCTCGCGGTCCTCGGGGCGGTACTGCTGCATGGCCTGCTGAAGCAGCATCTGCATTTCTTGGCTGGTCACCTCGACGCCGTTGGCCTGGCCGATCTCGGACAGCAGCAGGCCCAGGCGCACGCGGCGCTCGGCGATACGGCGATAGTCTTCCTTGTCGGCCTCGATCTCGGCGCGCGCGGCTTTGGGATCGTCTTCCTTCTCGACTTCCGCTTCGAGCTGCTGCCAAATCTGCTCGAACTCGGCGTCGACCATGCTCGGCGGCACAGCGAAGTCATGCGCGGCGGCGAGCTTGTCGAGCAGCTGGCGCTTCATCTGCGTGCGGGTAAGTCCGGCAGTTTCTTGCTCGAGCTGACCCTTGAGCAAGCCCCTCAGCTGCTCAAGGCTCTCGAGCCCGAGCGACTTGGCGAAATCCTCGTCGATATTGGTCTCGCCGGGCACCTTGACCGCTTGCACGGTGACGTCGAACTCGGCTTCCTTGCCGGCGAGGTGGGCCGCCTGGTACTCGTCGGGGAACTTGACCTTGATGGTCTTCTTGTCGCCGGCCTTGAGCCCGCTCAGCTGCTCCTCGAAGCCGGGGATGAACTGGCCCGAACCAAGCACGAGCGGCGCGCCTTCGGCTTTGCCGCCTTCGAACTCGGTGCCGTCGACGCGGCCGACGAAATCGATCACCAGCTGGTCGCCCTCGGCCGATTTCTTGGTTTTCGGCGCTTCCTTGTAACTCTTCTGGTTGCCGGCGAGCGTCTTGAGCGCGTCATCGACTTGCGCATCCGCAATGGCAACGGTCAGGCGCTCGAGCTTGAGCCCTTCAACCGAAGGCGCTTCGATCTCGGGCAGCACTTCGAGCTCGACGGTCAGCTCGGCGTCCTGGCCCTGCTTGTAACCGTCGCCGAGGTCGACCTTGGGCTGCAGCGCAGGACGCAGCTGCTTGTCGCGCATCAGCTGGTTGACCGATTCCTGGACTGCGGTGTTGAACGCGTCCGAATGCAGCGCCTCGCCGTGCATCTTCCTGATCAGGTTCGCCGGCACCTTGCCCGGGCGGAACCCCGGCATGCGCACTTGCGGGGCGACCTTCTTCACCTCGGCGTCGATCCGCGCCTCGATGTCCTTGGCGGGAATTTTCACCGTGTAGGCGCGCTTGAGGCCTTCGTTGGCGGTCTCGACGATCTGCATTCTATGCCTTCCAAAACTTGTCTTACCCGATGCGCCAGGAACTGGTGCGGGCGAAGGGACTCGAACCCCCACATCTTGCGATACTGGAACCTAAATCCAGCGCGTCTACCAGTTCCGCCACGCCCGCGGCTCGACGAACCCCGCGCAGGCTGGAGCCTGCAAACAGGTGTGCGCCGTTACTAGGGCGCGGCCAAAAGGGCAAGCGGCACGACAGGGCGCATCGGCAAGGGAACGCGCACCCTCGGCAAACTGTTTCCTCAAGCGACAGCATGAGGACAGATTTCATGCAATTCCAGCAGCAGGAAGCCGAGCAGTTCGGCGGCCGTACGGTACCGCCGGCAACCCCGCCCACCATCAACGACAACGCCAGCGCGAGCGACGCGGCTCAGTCCGGCGGGGGCGGCGACAGCGACTTCCCCGGCAGCAATCCGGACGAAGTGCAGCCAGGCCAGGGCGGGGACATCGACCAGCCTGGCCAGGGTCCGGCGGAAACTCCGTCTCAGCTCGAAGGCCCGGGCGAAACCCCGCCTCCCGATTGATTTTGCCGGCGGTCAGGCTAGGGAACGGCGGATGAGCGACACCAGCACATCCGACGTTCCGCCCGATCGCCTGTCGATCAATCCGCGCAGCGAACATTTCGACGCCGAAAGGCTGCAACGAGGGATCGGCATCCGCTTCAAGGGGACGCAGCGTCACAATGTGGACGAGTATTGCATCTCCGAAGGGTGGGTACGCGTGCAGGCCGGCCGGACGATGGATCGCAAGGGCAATCCGCTGACGATCAAGCTCACCGGTCCAGTCGAGGCGTGGTATGAGGATCTCGGCGACGAGGCGCCGGTCGCGAAAATGGATTAGTTGCTAGCGATCTGGGCAACCAGGTCGATCGGCTTGCCTTTCGCGCGCTTGCCGTGGGCAACCATCTGCGTGGACGCGGGTCCTTCGAACGAAGCGAAGGCTCTGACGAACGCCCGCGACGGCGCGACCGGCGCATCCGCCCTCGCAATCTGGAAGGCGGGGCGCGCCGATCTGCTTGGATAGATGAAGCCGGCCACCGGCCACGCGGTGCTGCCGAGGTTCTGGATCGGCGCGTACCAGACGCGGACCTGGCTCCAGTCGTTATCCGGCGAAACATCGACCGCCCGCACGTCGTTCTCGACTTGCCCACGCCGGCCGTCGATTGGCGACCAGTTGGCATGGCGCAGCAACACCGTGCGCGAATCGATGACGCGGCTGATCGCGGCGACATGGCCAAGGGTCATGTGGCCGTAGGGCTGGAATGCCATCACCGCGCCGACGCGCGGTGTGTGGCCGCGGGCATAGCGCCCCTCGGCCTGGTCCCACCAGGTCCAGGCATCGCCGTAGATCTGGATGCCCGACACCTCGCGCGCATAGGGCACACACTGGAGATAGGGCAGCTCGTCACCCGCGGCATCGGGTTCGAAGCCGGGGACGCTGTTGGCGAAGGCGGACGCGCTGGAAAGTGCCAGCACGCCCGTGAGGAGGAGGAGTGCGACCCGTCTCATGACCAACCCGAGTTTTGCCGGACAAGGTTAATTTTCGCCTACCGAACGGTAGTTTAAATCGCGTTGGCGCACGCGCCGCGGCGCCCGCCTCGCGCGCTTTGCCTTGTCAATGAGAGGGCGAGACGCCACTTGGCTCCCCATGACCGCACGTCCCCTCCCCCAAGTGGTCATCATCGGCCGGCCAAACGTCGGCAAATCGACGCTGTTCAACCGCCTCGTCGGCAAGAAGATCGCGCTGGTCGACGACCAGCCGGGCGTGACGCGCGACCGCCGCTTCGGCGACGTGTCCCTGCTCGGGCTCGAGTTCACCCTGGTCGACACCGCCGGCTGGGAAGACGACGACCCGGAAAGCCTGCCCGGGCGGATGCGCGCGCAGACCGAGGTTTCGCTCAAGGGCGCGGACCTAGCGCTGTTCGTGATCGATTCGCGCGCCTCGCTGACGCCCCTGGACGAAGAAATCGCCCGCTGGCTACGCGCACAGGACGTACCTGTCGTGCTGATAGCCAACAAGGCCGAGGGGCGTTCGGGCGACGACGGGATCATGGAAAGCTACGCGCTGGGGTTCGGCGAGCCGGTCGCGATCAGCGCCGAGCATGGCGAGGGCATGGCCGGGCTGTTCGAGGCGCTGCTGCCCTTGCTCGACCACAAGCAGCCTCCGGCGGAGGAAGATGTCGCCGATGCCACCGAAGAGGAAGAGCACAATCCCGCCGCTCCGCTGAGCCTGGCGATTGTCGGTCGGCCCAACGCTGGCAAGTCGACGCTGATAAACCGCATGCTCGGCGAGGACCGCCTGCTGACGGGGCCCGAAGCGGGAATCACTCGCGATTCGATCGCGGTCGACTGGCAATGGACGGATCCCTCCACCGGCGAAGCGCGGCAGATCAGGCTCGTCGACACCGCCGGCATGCGCAAGAAAGCCAAGGTGCAGGACAAGCTCGAGCGGCTGTCGGTCGCCGATGCGCGCCACGCGATCGATTACGCCGAGGTCGTGGTGCTCTTGCTCGATGCGACCCGCGGCCTCGAGGTGCAGGATCTCAAGATCGCCAACCTGGTGCTCGAGGAAGGCCGCGCGCTGATGATTGCGATCAACAAGTGGGACGTGGCCGAAAATGCCAGCTCGCTGTTCAACGGCGTGCGCGCCGCGCTCGACGAAGGCCTGGCGCAGCTCAAGGGCGTCCCGTTGCTTACGGTATCCGCGATTACCGGCAAGGGTCTCGACCAGATGCTCGCCGCGGCGTTCGAAGTGCGCGAGGCGTGGAGCCGGCGGGTGCCGACCGCGGCGCTCAATCGCTGGTTCGAAAAAACCATCGAGGCCAATCCTCCCCCCGTGCCGGGCGGCAAGCGGATCAAGCTGCGCTACATCACCCAGTCGAATACCCGGCCGCCGCGCTTCGTGATTTTCGGCAACCGGCTCGACGATCTGCCGGTCAGCTACGAGCGCTACCTGCTCAATGGCATCCGCCGTGAGCTCGGCTTCGGCGCGGTGCCCGTGCGGCTGACGCTGAAGAGCGCGAAGAACCCGTTCGGGAAGACCTAGGCGGCTTTCAGCTTGAGCTCGCAGCGCACGCCATCCGCCGGGTAGGCGATGGCAAACGTTGCGGCCGGAGAACGCATAGACAGGATCCGGCTGCCCATCCCTTGCCCTTGAGGCTTGGCGACCGAGGGTCCGCCATTTTCGTCCCAATTCATCGTCACCAGCCCGTCGGCCGTCTCGCCCCAGCGCAACTCCACCCAGCCGCCCGGCACGCTGAGCGCACCGTACTTGATAGCGTTGGTTGCCAGTTCATGCAGTGCGAGCACGGCCGGTACGCAGCCATCGCGGTCGATTGATCGTGGCTTGCCCGAAAGGCGGATGTCGTAGTCGCCAAGGAAGGGGCGCAGTGCCTCCTGCGCCAGTTCGGGCAACGCGCACGAAATCGCGTTCTCGCTACCACCCAAGAAGCTGGTGGCGCGATCGAGCGCAACGAGGCGCTCGGCAAAGGCATTTTGGGCCTGCTCCGGGTCGGAGTGACGATGGCTGAGCGCGGACAGCGAATTGACCACCGCGAGCAGGTTCTTCATCCGGTGGCGCAGCTCCTGGTTGAGCAGCGTTTCACGCGCCGAGACGGCGTTCATTTCCACGAGCACCCGGCGCAACGCCTCGGCGATCGAGATCAGCACCGCGCACAAGAGTACGAACAACGCGAAGATGGTCACGCCTTCGGGCGAAGAGGCCACGGACGGCAGAGCGCGCATGAACAGCATGTTGGCCGTGGCCGCGCAGACAATCGCCGTGAGCACGGCATAGCGCCACCCGAGAAACACGCCGGCGAGACCGATCGCCGGATAATAGGTTACGAAAGGGGTGCCATTATGCTCGGCAGCGAGAAGGCGCAGCGTCGTCGGAACGACGACCGCCACGAACGTCCAGCCCAGGCTGCCGGCCAACGAATGGCGAGTCAGGATCGCTTGCACGATCCGCTGCGTCAATCGTGCGGCCTTGACGCTCACGACGGACCTCCTTGTCCAGCGTGCGCACGCTAGGCGCGCAGGCGCCGTCTTGTGAAGCGCGTTAACCCTGAGAAATGTTATCCGGGAATGTCCGGACGGTCCGCCCGGCGGCTCAACGCGTCACGAGGCAGTCGTGCCCGCTGTGCTGCAGAGAGCGGCACGCCGCCTCGGCATCGTCGCGGCTGGCGAACCCGCCGGCCTCCAGCTTGGTCACCGCGCCCGCCGGGATCGCCAGCCGGGTCTTGCCCGCGAGTTCGCTACGGCCGCTCACCTGCGACCACATCTTGTCGGCATTGCCGCGCACCGAGAAGGCGCCCAGCTGGATGCGCCACGGACCGCTCGACGGCGCGGCCGACGCGGCAACGGCGCGCTTGGGCGCGGCCGCTGGAGAGGCGACGGAGGGCTTGGGTGCGGCCGTCGCGGTGGCGATAGGAGCCTTGGGCGCGGCCGTTGGAGCGGCGACAGGGACCTCGGCCTTCGGCACGGGTGCGGCGACCGCGAGTTGCACCGGCGGGCCGGCCGCGTGACGGGCATAGCTGGCGCCGGCTTCGGCCGGACTTTCGGTCCCAGTTGCTTCGCGCGCCTGCGCCAGAGCGGAGAGGGCCGCGGCCAGCGATGGCGAAACGGCGGCCTTGGCAGCGGAGCGCGGAGCAGGTGCAGCGACGACAGGCGGCTCAGGGCGCTGACCGTGGGAACCGGTGCTCACCCCAGCGCCAAGATCGGCGGCGGCGAGCTCGCGTCCGCGTGCGGCGTCGGCCTGCTGTTGCATTTGCACCGCGAGCCCCGCCGCCTGCTGGCGCTGGAGCAGCGGAACATTCTTGTCCATTTGCGCCAGCGCAGCGGCCGCTTGCGGCAGGCCTTGCGCGTTGGCCATCGACAACAGTGCGTAGGCCTTGACCCAATCCTTGGGCACGATGTCGCCGTTGAAGCTGGCGATCCCCAGCAGGTATTCCGAGCGCGGATCGCCGCGGCGCGCGGCGTCCTCGATGTACGGCAGCGCTGCCTCACGGCGGCCGTCCTGAAACAGCATCAGGCCGTAAGTGTCGGCGGCCTGGAGATGTCCCTTGGCGGCGGCCTGGGCATAAAGCGCCTCGGCCTTGGCCGCATCCATCGGCACTCCGCGGCCGAGGCGATAGGCCTGCGCGAGATTGAACATGGCGTCGGGATCGCCTGTCGTGGCCGGTCCCTGCCATTCGTGAACCGCCGCGGCGTAATCGCCCCGGCTCCAGGCATCCGCACCGGCCTTGACGTCGGCCGACGCGGTGCCGTTGGTGGCGAGCGCCGCTAGCGCCGCCGCGCCCGCAATCGCTGCATTCCCCCAACGCGTCATCCGTTCGTCCCCGCGATTGATTGAGAACCTGCCATAGTAAATGCAGCGTTAGCAAAGGCTTTATGCCGCGAGAAAAGATTGCCGCGGCGCTCACCGCCCGCGCGGAGCCATTGCAACAACGATGCGCGACGGCGCGCCTAAACCTGAAGGTGTGTTAACCCAAATTTAGGGGTGTTCTGCGATCCCGCTGGATGAAGGGCCGGAGATTTTCCCGCCGGCGGCAACTTTGGGGGATTCGCCTTGCGAGTTTTGGCATTGGCTTCGCAGAAGGGCGGCTCGGGCAAGACGACGCTCTCCGGGCACCTGGCGGTGCAGGCGCAACGCGCCGGCGCCGGGCCCGTGGTGCTCATCGACATCGATCCGCAGGGCTCGCTCGCCGACTGGTGGAACGAGCGTGAGGCCGAATATCCCGCCTTCGCCCACACCACCGTCGCCCGCCTTGCCGGCGACTTGGCGACTCTGCGCCAACAGGGCTTCAAGCTGGCGGTGATCGACACCCCGCCGGCGATTACCATGGCCATCCAGTCGGTCATCGGCGTCGCCGAGCTGATCGTCGTGCCGACCCGGCCGAGCCCGCACGACTTGCGCGCCGTCGGCGCCACCGTCGATCTCTGCGAGCGCGCCGGCAAGCCGCTCATCTTCGTCGTCAACGGCGCAACGCCGAAAGCCAAGATCACCTCGGAGGCCGCCGTCGCGCTGTCGCAGCACGGCACCGTGGCGCCGATCACGCTTCACCACCGGACCGATTTCGCCGCGTCGATGATCGACGGGCGCACAGTGATGGAAGTCGACCCCGAAGGGCGCAGCGCGCAGGAAGTCGCCGCGCTGTGGCACTACATGGCCGACCGGCTCGAGCGGAATTTCCGCCGCACCGTGTTCGCCGCTCCGGGCAGCAGCGTCACACAGATACAGGGCGCCAATCGCCCGCAGGGCGGCTTCGGCCGTCGGATCGCACAGTAAGCGGCGGGGGGTAGGTCGCCATGAATGACCCCAAGCCTCTCGCATCGCTTGGACCCTCTCTGCTGGCACGCAAGGGGGCGGCCAAGCCGGCTATGCGCCCGCAGGCCCCAGGCTTCACCGCGGTCAAGGAAGCTGCACAGAGCCTCGAGGATCTCGGCTGGAACGACATGGGCGAGGACGACGCCGCGGCGGACCATTCCGCCGAGGTCCTCCAGCTGACGCCCGCGCCGCACAACGCCGAAGCTGAAGCGAAGACCGATGAGGGCTCGCCGAAGCCGAAGGTGCGCACGATGCACGAAGAGCTCGCGCTCCGCCTCGCCGAATCCGGCCAGGACCCGAACTCGGTTCCGGCGATCCCGCTGCGCAAGAAGGACGCGCTGGTCGAAAGCAAGCCGGTCGTTGCCGCCGTGCCGCGCGCTCGCGCCGAAGCGCCTGTCGCGCGCAAGTCGGACTCGTTCAGCCGACGGGCCGCCTTCACCTTGCGGCTCGACGCCAAGCGCCACCTCAAGCTGCGCCTCGCCAGCACCGTGCGCAATCGAAGCGCCCAGCAATTGGTTACCGAGGCGCTCGATCGCTTCCTCAACGACATTCCGGAAATCGAAGCGCTGGCCGCCCAGGTCCAGCGCGACTGAAACCGACCACAAGGGGGTCTCTCGAGATGATGCGCAACGCCAACAGCAAACGGATGATGGGCCTAGCCGTCACTTCCGCGATGGCCGCGGGCCTGCTTACCGGCTGCGCCACGCATCCGGCGCCGCGTGCCGACTTGTCCGCCAGCCGGGCCGAAGCCGCGATGGCCAAGGGCAAGCCGCAACTGGCTGTCGAGCACGCCGAGGCTGCCGTTCTCGCCGAGCCGCGCAACGCCTCGTACCGGGCGATCCTCGCCTCCGCCTATCTCGACGCCGGGCGCTTCGCCTCGGCCGAACGGACGTTCAACGACGCGATGAAGCTGGGCGACAATTCGACCCGCACCGCGCTGAGCCTGGCGCTCGCGCTCGACGGCCAGGGCAAGTACCAGCAGGCCGCCGCCTTGCTGAGCGACTGGGAAAGCCAGATCGCCCCGGCCGACCTCGGCCTCGCCTATGCGCTGTCAGCCAAGCCCGATCGTGGCATCGAGGTGCTTTCGCACGCCATCCGCGCCGGAGACAATACCTCGAAGATGCGTCAGAACCTCGCTTACGCCTACGCCCTCGCCGGGCGCTGGAAGGAAGCGCGGATCATGGCGTCGCAAGACGTGCCCGCCAACCAGGTCGGTGACCGGATGGAAGAATGGTCGCAGATGGCCCAGCCGACCGCATGGCAGACGCGAGTCGCCGCGCTGATCGGCGCGCCGGCCGGTGTCGCCGACGCCGGGCAACCGGCGCAGCTGGCCCTGGTCAACAATCCCGGCGTTGAGCAGCTGGCCACCGAAGCCACGGCTGCCGCCAGCCCCAAGAGCGAGCTCGCCGCGATCGACAAGCCCGCTGCCGCACCCCAACCGGCCGCGCACGAAGAGCTGCCGCCGGTCGGTGACTCGGCCCGGCAACTGGCGGTTGCAACCTATCCCGCGCCGAAGACCGCCGAGCCAAGCGATTTCCAGGCGGCGTTCGCTTCCGTCGCCCCGGCGGGCGGATCGATCGCCCAAGTGACGCAGGATGCGATGCGCTTCGTCTCGCAGCCGGCGGTGCAGACCGCCGCCGTGCGCCACGGCGCCGCGCCGCGCTCCGCCAGCGCCGCCAAGCAATCGGCCGGGACGCACCTGGTCCAACTCGGCAGCTTCGCCAGCGCCCAAGGCGCGCGCCGCGCCTGGGGCATCTACGCCAAGCGCTACCCTGAGCTTTCGAACCACCAGATGGTGATCAGCGAAGCGGTTGTCGGCGGCAGGCATTACTGGCGCGTGTCGGCGGCGGGCTTCGGCCTCGCCAGCAGCCAAGCGATGTGCGGCCGCGTGAAGAGTTCGGGCGAAGGTTGCTTCGCCTATGCCGAGGGTCGCCCGCTGCCGGGCGCCATCGACACCCGGACGCGGCTGGCGTTTCGCTAGGCGCGGCGGACATTCTCGGTACCCCGAAGGACTCCTCTCCTCGTCGGGAGGGGTTTTTCGTTTGAGGCGAATAAGACGATTTCTTACAGCGTCACACAGAATGTACCATACTGGTTAAGATAGGCGAATCGCATCCAAAGCTAGTCGCCGATCGATACGCCGCCCTTCCACAACGCGATCACCCGGCCTTCGACCGGCTGCCTGTCGAACGGCGTGTTGCCCGCGCTCGCGGCCATCTTCGCCGAATCGACCACCCACGGCCTTTCCGGGTCGACCAGCGCAAGATCGGCCTCGGCGCCCGGGCGCAGCTCGCCGGCTTCGACACCAAGCAGACTCGCCGGATTGCGGGCAAGCAAGTCGAACGCGCGTTCGATGGCGATGTCGCTATCGCGCACCAGCGTCAGCGTCAGCGCGAGCAGCGTTTCGGCCCCGGCCATGCCTGGCGCGGCGTCGGCGAACGGCAAGCGCTTATCCTCGGGCCCGCGCGGATCGTGCCCGCTGCCGATGATGTCGATCGTGCCATCGGCGATTGCGGCGACAACGGCTTGCCGGTCCGCTTCGCTGCGCAGGGGCGGCGACAGGCGGGCGAAGGTACGAAAGTCCTGCAGCGCCAGGTCGGAAAGCATGAAATGAGCCGGACTAACCCCTGCGGTTACTTTTACTCCGCGCGCCTTGGCCGCGCGGACGAGATCGAGCGCGGCGCGCGTCGTAGCGTGGCGCAAGTGCAGCCGCGCCCCGGCCATCTCGGTGAGCATGAGGTCGCGCGCCACCGCCAGCGCCTCGGCTTCGGCTGGCGCGCTCGGCAAGCCGAGGCGAGTGGCCATCTCGCCCGCCGTCGCGGCTGCGTTGCCGGCAAGCCCGCCATCCTCGGCATGGCTGACGACCACCAGGTCGAGCATGGCCGCGTACTGCAGCAACCGCAGCATCGTGCCGCTGTCGGCGATCCATTGCCGGCCGGTGGCGACCGCCTTGGCCCCAGCGTCGCGCATCAACGCCAGTTCGGCCAACTGCGCGCCCTCGAGGCCGACCGTGGCGGCAGCGAGCGGATGGACCCACAAGTCTGGCTTGCCGCTCTGCGCAGCGAACCGCACCGACGACGGTCGGTCGAGCGGCGGCGAACGGTCGGGCATCAGCGCGGCCCGGGTGATTCCGCCAAAGTGAAACGCCGGCTTGTCGATCGCGAACACCCCGAAGTCGACCAGACCCGGCGCGACCAGAGCGCCGGCGGCGTCGATCACCTCGTCGCCCTCAACTGGATTGACGTCGCCGACAGCGGCGATACGTCCGTCGAGGCAGCGAACCGCGCCCGGACGGACGCCCCCCGGCAGGACCAGCCGTCCGCCGGTAATCGTGAGGGGGCGTTGCGCCTTCATGCCCAGCCCTCCACACCGCGCTCGCGTCGGGTAAGAACGTCGAGGCACGCCATACGGATGGCAACGCCCATCTCGACCTGGTCGGTGATGATCGATTGTCCGGTGAGCTCGGCGACATCGCTGTCGATCTCGACGCCGCGGTTCATTGGCCCTGGATGCATGACGATCGCGTGCGGAGCGCAGCGTTTCAGGCGTTCGAGCGTGAGTCCGTAGAGATGGCGGTATTCCCGTGGGCTCGGAATGAATTGTCCCTCCATCCGCTCGTTCTGCAACCGGAGCATCATCACCGCATCCGCCCCCGTTAGCGCAGCGTCGAACGATGCGAAGCACTCGACCCCCATCGCCTCGATGCCGGCGGGCATCAGCGCCGGCGGTGCGCACACCCGCACGCGCGCGCCGACCGCCTGCAGACACAGGATGTTCGAGCGCGCGACACGGCTGTGGAGCACGTCGCCGCAGATCGTCACCACTAGGCCGTTGAAGTTGTCCTCGCCCCGCTCGCGCAGCTTGTGGCGCAAGGCCAGGGCGTCGAGCAGGGCCTGGGTCGGGTGCTCGTGCTGGCCGTCGCCGGCGTTGAGCACCGGGCAATCGACCTTGTCGGCGATCAGCGCCACCGCGCCGCTCGACTGGTGGCGGATGACGATCGCATCGGCGCGCATCGAGTTGAGCGTGACCGCGGTATCGATCAGCGTCTCGCCCTTCTTCACACTTGATTGGGCGGCGTGCATGTTGACCACGTCGGCGCCGAGCCGCTTGCCGGCGATCTCGAAGCTCAGCAGCGTGCGCGTCGAGTTCTCGAAGAACGCGTTGATGATCGTCAGGCCGGCGAGCGTGTCGGAATGCTTCTGCGACTGCCGGTTGAGCATGACCCACTGCTCGGCTTCGTCGAGCAGGTAGAGGATTTCGTGGGTTTCAAGCTGGCCGATCGACAGCAAGTGCCGGTGCGGGAACGCCTGCACGCCCGCTGGGTAGCGACCTGCGTGAGAGGTGTCGCCAAGCGCCTGCAAATCGGCCCAGGCCACCGCCGGAATCGCGCCCCTGGTTTCGCGTTCGATCCGCGCCGCCAATACCAGCGACGGTGACAGCTTGCCCGAAAGCAGGCGGTGGAAATTGGAGCGATCGTATTCACAACGGCGGGCCATTTCCGCCTGCGAGACATTCTCGGCCAGCAACCAGGCGGCCAGTTTGTTGTGCGGCGTCATGCTGATTGTTGTAATCTATACAACTCGAATTGCAAAGCCTCTGGTTGACTTGTCCCGCATGCCAAACGCTTTCGGGTGGCACCGCTCGGCGCGGCGTCCTAAGGAACGAAACGACAGGGGCGTCAACGTTTAGCGGGAACGCGCATGAGTTTCGCAGGCAAGGTCTGGCGGCTGCTGGTCGGGATCAAGGACGGGCTGTCTCTCGTCTTCCTGCTGCTGTTCTTCTGGGCGGTCTACATGGTCCTGAGCGTGCGGCCGAGTCCGGCCGCCGTGCGTACGGGTGCGCTGCTGCTCGAGCTCGACGGGCGCGTGGTCGAAGAGCCTTCGCGGATTCGCCCGCTCGACGCCGTGTTGAGCAGCGCCGCGCCGACGCGCGAATTCGCCGCGCGCGACCTCGTCAACTCGATCGACCTGGCCGCGAAGGACGACCGCATCAAGGCGATCGCGCTCGACATGTCGACGTTCGTGGGCGGCGGTCTGGTTCCGATCGAGGAGATCGGCGAGGCGCTCGATCGTTTCCGCCGCACGGGCAAGCCCGTTCTCGCCTATGCTGTCGCCTACACCGACGACTCGATGATGCTCGCCGCGCATTCGAGCGAAGTGTGGGTCGATCCGATGGGCGGCGCGGCGCTCAGCGGCCCAGGCGGGACCAACCTCTATTACGCCGGCCTGCTCGACAAGCTGAAGGTCAAGGCGCACGTCTTCCGCGTCGGCACCTACAAGAGCGCGGTCGAGCCCTACATGCTTAGCGGCATGTCCGACGCCGCGCGCGAAAACGCCACCGCCCTCTACGGTTCGCTATGGCAGGAATGGCAAGCCAACGTGAAGCAGGCGCGGCCCAAGGCCAACATCGCGCTGGCGACGCAGCAGATCGAAGCGTGGATAAACGGCAGCCAAGGCGACCTCGCCAAGGCGACGGTCCAGGCGGGCCTTGCCGACACCATCGGCGACAAGGTCGCCTGGGGCAAGCACGTCGCCGAAATCGGCGGCAAGGACGAATGGAACGACACGCCCGGCGCCTTCGCCTCGACTGACTACGCCAACTGGCTTTCCGAGGTCCGGTCGAAGCAGCCGAGCAAGGGCAAGCCGATCGGCGTGATCACCATTGCCGGCGAGATCAGCGACGGCAGCGCCGGACCGGGTGAAGCCGGCGCGGAACGGATCTCCAAGCTGCTCGACGACGCGCTTGACGACAAATTCGCGGCGCTGGTCGTGCGGATCGATTCCCCGGGCGGAACCGTCACCGGCTCTGAAGCGATCCGCCGGGCGATCCTGCGGCAGAAATCGCGCGGCATCCCGATCGTCGTGTCGATGGGCAATGTCGCGGCGAGCGGTGGCTACTGGGTGTCTACCGCCGGCGACCGGATCTTCGCCGAGCCCGAGACGATCACCGGCTCAATCGGCATCTTTGGGGTCATCCCGACCTTCGAGGACGCGCTGGCGCAGTGGGGCGTGACCAGCGACGGCGTGCGCACCACGTCGATGTCAGGACAGCCCGACTTGCTTGGCGGCCTCACGCCCGAAACCGAAACCATGCTGCAGAAGTCGGTCGACTTCGGCTACCAGCGCTTCCTCGGTCTCGTCGCGGCATCGCGCAAGATGCCTGCCCAGCGGGTCGACGAAATCGGCCAGGGGCGGGTGTGGGACGGCGGCAGCGCGCGCCAGATCGGCCTCGTCGACCAGTTCGGCGACCTGCAGGACGCACTCGAGTACGCCGCGGGCGCGGCCAAGCTCAAGAAGGGCGAATGGCACCCCGTCTACTTGAGCCAGAAGCCGAGTGCCTGGGAATCCACGTTTGCCAGTCTTCTCGGCGACGACAGCGATTCTGCGCCGGCAGCGCGCGACATGATCGGCTATTTCGCCGGTCGCCAGGCAGCGCTAGGAAACCGGCTGCTCGCCGACGTCGACCGGTTGACCGGCGTGCGCGGGATGGAAGCCCTGTGCCTCGAATGCGAAGCTTCCACCGCGTCCGATCGCCCTGCCGGTAGCCCTCCCGCGACCAAGCTGGGCCTGGCCGCGCTGCTCGCCCGGTTTTTCAGCTAAACCGCGTTACCTCGGCGCTTGTCATCCCCCGTGCGCCGTGGCAAAGGCGCGCGCCTGTTCGCCTGGCGAGAGCGTTGGGGAACGGGCGCGTAGCTCAGTGGTAGAGCACACCCTTCACACGGGTGGGGTCGCAGGTTCAATCCCTGCCGCGCCCACCATCATTTCAATGACTTAGCTGAGATGAACGCCATTTCCATGAAATAGACATGGAAAAACGGGTTGCGGGACGGCGATCTTCACTCAGCAGTAGCCCGGTTAAATCGTCTGAGACGCCAGCAGTTCGGCTTGCTTGATTACCAGCTGCGTTGCCGATTCTTGCGCGTCCGGCGGATATCGTAGCTTTGGTACTCCAGGCTTAAGCTTGGCAGGTCAATTACGTTTCGCCTGTATTCGCTCGATCAATGCGCGCACATCTGGATCGAAAAAGGGGTCGACCTCTCCAGTGGGCGCCAGGCCTCTGATCAACTCGGCCTGCCGCTGCGCTGGCACCGCGCCGTAGCTAGTCAGCGTGGTCAACACCCGCTCATGCCCCAGGTTCTGTGACCATGCCTTGAATTCTTCGGGAGAGCGGCAGATTCGCTCGCCGAACTGCACCAGCGTGTCTCGGAAGCTGTGGGGGTTAAAGTACGGCAAGCCAGCCGCTTGGAACGCTTCCCGGAAGATCTTCCGGATCGGTCCCGCCCCGCTCCAGTGCTCGCGACACAGCCCCGCGGGCTGGAAGCCTCCCTGCTCCCCCAGTCCCATGGCAGTTTTCGGGAACAGGGGATCGCCGCCGCTCCACAGCAGGTTGTTGTGCAAGTGCTCGCACCAGTCGCTGACGATCTGGAGCGCGTCCGCCCCAACCGGGAAGAACCATGTGATAAAGCTCTTGCTGGCCTTCGTCTTCACGTCGCGCGCGTCCTGATCCACCAGCCCTTCGGCGAGGTTTACGTGTTTCAGCTTAAACGAGGCGAGCGCACCGTCGCGCGCGCCAGTCATGATCGCGAAGGCGATCAGCGCTCGGTTGCGTTTCTCGATGTCCGTCTCGGCTCGCATGGTGCCCAAGACGTGGTGCACCTGATCCAGCGTCGGCACCGGCTTGGCGCGGCTGGCTTTGGCAATCCTCACGTCCTTTTCCGACAGGTTGAAGTAGTCGGCATCCGCATAGGCAATCTTGGATTTGTAACCCGGCTGGCCTGCCAGCCAGATGAAGAAGGCCCGCACAGCAGCGAGCGTCGAATGCACAGTTGCTCGCGCCAGCGGCTTCCCCGTCCGCACGTTTTTTTCACTGTCCAGCCGCCGCTTGAAGGCCTTGGCTTGCTCACGATGAAATCTGCGAAAGTCTTTGTGGCCAGTTGCCTCTTCGAAGCGTGCCAGCGCCTTGGCCACCTGATCGATCGATGCATCATCGCGCCGCATCGCCTCCTTCAGATAATCGAAGTATTCGCGCTTGATCCGCGTGTTCGCAGGATTGTGTCTTGCCATGCTCTAGGCTCCAGCCAGATTGTCACAGTTTAGAGAGGGTTGTGCTCGCCCAGCTATGCTTGGAGACGCCTGCGTGCAGCGCACCTCCAGTCCGGGCATTTTGGCGGCAATATCGGCCAGCCGGGTCCGCCGGTGCATCATAGTGCCGCACCTCTCGCACAGTGCCTTTAGGTTGCCCGTGATGGCGTTGGCAGCGGCATATTCGACCATGCCCATCGCTGGCGATTTCGGCTCCCGGCACTTGAAGCAATAAAGCTTGCCCGGCTGGCACGGGCGCTTGGCCGATTTGCGCTTACTACTCCACCATACCTGGAAATCGTCGCCGTGGATCAGCACCGGGCGCGTGCCATCGATCCGTGGCAACCCTGCCTTGAGCCACCCGGTCACCGTGTTCTTGTGGACGTCCAGCAGATCGGCCAGTTCGCGGGTTGTGTAGGACCGGTGAAGCTTCGCCAGTCGCGGATTGATCCGCTTCATCGCTACCGCCCTAGCCCTGTTCGTCCACCAGCCGCCTGATCGATTCCGCCTTGATCAACGTGCGGCGGCCAAGTTTGAAGGCATCCAGTCGTCCTTCAGCGATCATCGCGTAAATCGACGTCCGGCCTAGGCTGAGAGTGCGGGCGGTTTCTTTGATCGAGTAGGCAAGTTTTTCCATGGTTGTTGCTCCGATGTTGCTGGCGGGTGCCAGCGGACACGGACCATCATCGCGGAAAGTTGATTCGCGGTCGGACGATAAGGCTGAAATGAGGCCGGGAATTCAGCGGCTCGAATTTTCGGCCTTCAGTTATTCCCTGATGGATTCTTCCCAAATCTGCTTGGCAAACGGTCGGACTGTGCTCGGCGATGGCTCTGATTCATCATCGGTCAGATGCGCTATCAAGGCCTTCTCAATGTCGGCCTGGTTTTCAGGTTTGAAGTCACCGCGATGGATTTGGCCGAAAATTGCGAGCATCGCGCCTGGCCAATCGTATTTTGACCGCCGTCCACGATTTGAGGACTGACCACTTTGATGGGCAGCCGTGTTTGCGGCGGCTAAGCCCAGCGCCTGCAACCCGGCGCGGTGAAAGTAGAGACCTTGAAGCTCTATCGTCTCCGAGACCCTGTTCCGAAAGCCCTGGCCGCGCACTTTGCCCAAGGCCCAGTCCTGCATGGAGCTGTCAATCTTCGTGTAGTCGCGCCAAAACCACAGAGGCACGTCCCACTCCCTCGCCGCCCACTCCATGCTACCATTTCCCCCAGCGGACGTTGCCACGCCAGTGGCGCGGATTGCGCGTGCCGCGAGCTGGCCCATCGCGCTGGCTTCAAGTATGATCGGGCCAGCCTTCGAAATTGCATTCCGCTCGTAGATCAGACGATGCAGCTCTTTGGCGGGCATCCAGTCCTCATCGCCCGCAACACTAATCCGCTGCATGCCGACCGCGCGCCGCTCGGCTGGAGCGAGGTCGCTTAGCCCGACGAAATCAAAGCTTACGCCGAACGCCTTCACTTCAATCTTCTGGTCAATCCAAGTGCTGAAATCACCAGTGTTCCAGTTCTGCTCGAGCGCATCATGCCCCTCGGCCCACCAGAACTCCTTGGGAATTGGCCTTTCCCGGTGCTCTTCGCCGTTCCAAACCAAAACGTCGGCTTTCGCGGCGATTAGCCCGCTATGGGCGCGTTCGCAGATAGCTCGTTGCTGGTTGCATGTGAAAACGTCGTCCGAAAGGTAGCGCAGAGCTGTTGCAGCCGCGATCCATTCATGAGCCATCGTCACAAGCTATCGCCTGGCTACTCTCGTATGCAAGCGCTTGTCAGAGGCCAATCGCCTTCGCCGATTAAGTCTGGCCGCTTAGGGACGTGGATCTTCAGACACGAATGTCTGCTTTCGACCCAAAGCAGACACTAGCTCTCAGTGAACTGGATACGGCTCGTCTATGAGACGCCAACCCCGGCCATCAACGGCCACGTAGGTCGAGAACCGCATCCATATCTTTCCGCGCCGCTGCTGCCAATTGCAGGCTGCTTCCGTGGGTTCCTCGTCGAAGCGTTCGCAGGACATCTTCCGAATATCGGCGACGCTCACCGGCTTGCCTGTGAAATCCTGTAAAGCATGGGCAAATTCCGCTCGGGTGGGTCCAGCCGAAGCGGAGGCGGTAGAAGCGAGTGCGGAGAGTAGGAGCAAGTGCAGCACTGGGCGAGACTACAGCTATGCAGAGCCCCACTCAATGTCCGCTATCCACCCAAAGCAGACATTCGCCTGACCGCCTTATTCGACTTCTGGCCAGCTAAATCGGCCCCCAGTATTTCGCCCGGCCACCGCACTCGAAACACCTCATCCGTGGGACGAGAAGCTGCATTTGGCGCGAGCTGTTCTTGCGCCT
>DATIQN010000061.1:0-23799 GCA_035470785.1 Croceibacterium sp.
ACGGCATTCACGGTCTTGCTTTTGTTCCAGTCGATCGATCTGGCGGTGAATGCGCGCCGCATCCCAGTCGTCTATCTCATCCTCGCCAGCTTCGTGACTCAGCTTTGCTTCAAGAGAGCGGGCTCGCTGCCCGGAACAAACCGCTCTGAATCCGTTGTTCCAGTCCTCGCCTCGCTGGTCGTATCCATGGTACCCTGGGGCGTTCTCGACGTAGACGCCCCAGCTCTGTGCGTTGGCGGCCGACGAAACCAAGACCCCAGCGGCGATCAGAACGGTTGTTCCAAGTTTTCGCATAACGTTTCTCCTGCATTCCCCTGCCGGGAAACCTTTCGGCCAGTGCCCCTGCTCGAAGGCTGAATGGCAAGTTGGGCAACGTTCAGAAATGAATACACTTAGATGAACACATGCCAAGAACCTCCCGGTCACGATACACTCTACTAAACCGCGGCAATGGGTCCGAAGCGGTCATTCGCCCGAGGCCCTAGCTTTCAGTCGGTTCCCCGCCTATCGCGCGGCCAAACCTCACCACCGGAGTAATTCATGGGTTTCCGCTGCGGGATCGTCGGCCTGCCGAATGTCGGCAAGTCGACGCTGTTCAACGCCCTGACCGAGACGCAGGCCGCGCAGGCGGCCAACTATCCGTTCTGCACGATCGAGCCGAACGTCGGACAAGTCTCCGTGCCCGACGAACGGCTGGACAAGCTGGCGGCGATCGCCGGCAGCGCCAAGATCATCCCCACCCAGCTCGGCTTCGTCGACATTGCCGGCCTGGTCAAAGGCGCGAGCAAGGGCGAAGGTCTTGGCAACCAGTTCCTCGGCAATATCCGCGAGGTCGACGCGATCGTCCACGTACTGCGCTGCTTCGAGGACGACGACATCCAGCACGTCGCAAACAAGGTCGATCCGCTGAGCGATGCCGAGGTGGTCGAAACCGAATTGATGCTCGCCGACCTTGAAAGCCTCGAAAAGCGCGTTCCCGCGGCGGCCAAGAAGGCGACCGGTGGCGACAAGGAAGCGAAGCTGATGGCCAGCGTGCTCGGCCAGGCGCTCGACCTACTGCGCCAGGGCAAGCCCGCCCGGCTGACCGAGCCGAAGGACGACGAGGAGGCGCGCGTCTTCGCGCAGGCGCAGCTGCTGACTGCCAAGCCGGTGCTTTACGTCTGCAACGTGGCCGAAGAGGATGCCGCCACCGGCAATGCCATGACCGAAAAGGTCTTCGCCAAGGCTGCTGCCGAGGGCGCCCAGGCCGTTGTCGTCTCGGCGGCGATCGAAAGCGAGATCGTCGCCATGGATGCGGACGACCGCGCCGAATATCTCGCCGAGCTGAGCCTTACCGAAAGCGGACTCGCCCGCGTCATCCGTGCCGGCTACCAGCTGCTAGGCCTCAATACCTTCTTCACGGTCGGGCCCAAGGAAGCGCGTGCGTGGACCTTCCATAAGGGCGCGAAAGCGCCGCAAGCCGCGGGCGAAATCCACACCGATTTCGAGCGTGGCTTCATCCGCGCCGAGACCATCGCCTACGACGACTACGTCAAGTTCGGCGGCGAAGCCGGCGCGCGCGAGGCTGGCAAGCTGCGCCAGGAAGGCAAGGAATACCTGGTGCAGGACGGCGACGTCCTGCACTTCAAGTTCAACGTCTGAGCGCGCACGAAAAAGGGTGCGGGACCACCCGGCCCCGCACCCCGTGGTAAGCTTGCGATCCGCCGTTAGCCGGCCCGCGGAGGAGCGGGTGGTGTCGGCGGCGAAGGGGGCGCCGACTTGGTGTCGATATAGGCGATCCACATCGTCGCGATCGTCGTTCGTGCGCCGCCCACTTTCTGCAACGTCGCCTTCGCCTGGGCCAGTTGGCCCTGGTTGACCTGGGCAATGCCGAGCCGCGTGAGGACCATGTCCTTGTCCTTCACACCCTTGTCGACCGCTAGCTGATACATCGCGGCCGCCTGACCATAGTCGCCGAGCGAGTAGAAGGCATCGCCCGCGCCTTGCGCGGTGGTGCCGTTCGCGGCGCTCTTGGCGTCGGCGGCGAGTGCCGGCGCGTCCTTGCGGTCAACCGCCACGCGGGTCGTCGCGGTCGCCTTGGCTTCGGTGTAGACCGGATCGCCGGTGGTGAGCGCACCCGCCTTCAAACCCTCGTCGAGCACGGCGAGCACCTCGCCGGCCAGGCGCCGCGGATCGGCCGCCTGAACGTACTCGACGTAATCCGTGTGGTCCTTAAGAGATCCGGTTGCCCGCATGAGGCGGAGCAAGTCGAGCTGACTCTGTTCGTCGAAGGGGTTGATCACTCGGACAACCTGCAGGGCGTCGA
Organism: Croceibacterium sp.; assembly: GCA_035470785.1. Classification (GTDB taxonomy): domain Bacteria; phylum Pseudomonadota; class Alphaproteobacteria; order Sphingomonadales; family Sphingomonadaceae; genus Croceibacterium_B. The sequence continues at coordinate 2,306 of DATIQN010000061.1, forward strand.
GCCATGACTGCGGGCTCGGATAGTTTCGCACCAGCATGTCCGAGTATTCGGTCGCCTGCGGGGCAAGCTTCGCCTGATACGCCACCTGAAGGCCACGCAACACCCATGTACTCTGGGGCTTTCTCCCGGCCGCTTCTTCCTGCTTGATCACATCCGACAGGTACTTGAGGCCCTGCGCTGCCTGACCTTCGCCGAAATAGGTCTCCGCCAGCGCCGGTCGCGGGTCGTTTTGGGTGTAACCGGCCTGGATCGCCGCCTGGAAATGGGTGCGCGCGTCGGCGTAGTTCTTCGCCTCGTAAGCCGCCTGGCCAAGGAAGAACTGGAACAGGCCGACCTTCGAGGGATCGGCCTTGCCGCTGTCGAGCACAAGCTGGATGCCCTGCGTTTCGAGCCGGGTGTCCTTGAGCTTGCCGCCCAGGTTGATCAGGGCGGTGCCGAAAACGTTCTTGTCGCTGGCGTTCTGGATCGACGCCTGGACTGTCGGGATCATCGCCTTGGCGGCGGCGAAATCGCCGGCCGGATTGTTCACGATCGCCATCATCGGCGCGTAAGCTTCGGCAAACGCCTTGGAGTTGCCTTCGGGCTTGGGCGCTTCTTCCTTCTTGTCCTTCGCCGCCGCGGGCGTGGACAGGGCAACGCCGCCAAGCGTCAAGCCGCTGGCGAGCGCGATGGCGATGGCGGCGCGAGCCGCGAAGCCCTTGCGTGTTCCAGCGCCATGGTGAGTGGTCTTGCGGTACATAAGCTCGTCTCTCCTGAGGAAATTCCGGCCGTTGGGGGCGCCGGGGGAAAATCTGCGCGCGCTCCTGCCGTGTCGCAGAGCAATTTGCAAATGCAACCTAGGTTCCGGGCACTGAATAGCGATTGAACATCGCGTTGCGGCGACGAAATGCCTGGCGGTGCGGAAACCGGGCTGGAAGTGTGGAAAACGAGGCCCATATGGGCCGCGGCATCCTCCCTTGCGCTGGCTCTCTGGCGGCCTTTCGCCTAGGGTCCGCGCCACGCCACTTACCCGATAACAGAACAGGCCATTTTCGCAGGTGAGCGACACCACCGACACTCTCGAACCACCCACCGAGCCCGGCGGCTACGAACGCATCGACATCGTCGATGAGATGAAGACTAGCTATCTCGATTACGCGATGAGCGTGATCGTAAGCCGGGCGTTGCCCGACGTGCGCGACGGCCTCAAGCCGGTCCACCGCCGCATCCTGTGGAGCTGCTACGAAGGCGGGTTCGTGCCTGGGCGGCCCTATCGCAAGTGCGCCAAGATCACCGGCGACACGATGGGCAACTACCACCCGCACGGCAACCAGGCGATTTACGATGCGCTCGCCCGCATGGCCCAGTGGTGGTCGATGCGCGTGCCGCTGATGGACGGCCAGGGCAATTTCGGCTCGATGGACCCCGATCCGCCGGCCGCCGAGCGCTACACCGAGGCGCGGCTGGCTAAGGTGGCGACTACCTTGCTCGAAGACATCGGCCAGGACACCGTCGATTTCATCGACAACTACGACGGCAGCCGCCAGGAGCCTTCGGTTCTTCCGGCTCGCTTCCCCAACCTGCTGGTCAACGGCGCCGGCGGGATCGCCGTGGGCATGGCAACCAACATTCCGCCGCACAACCTGGGAGAAGTGATCGACGGCTGTCTGGCGTTCATCGACAATCCCGGCATCACCACCGAAGAGCTGATCGAATTGATTCCCGGACCTGATTTCCCCACTTCGCCGCTGATACTCGGCAGCGCCGGGGCCCGCGCGGCTTACACTACCGGACGCGGCTCGATCATCATGCGCGCCCGCCACACGATCGAGGAAGGCCGCGGCGACCGCCGCTCGATCGTGCTCACGAGCATCCCCTACCAGGTCGGCAAGGCCGGCCTCGTCGAGAAGATCGCCGAGGGCGCCAAGGACAAGCGGATCGAGGGCATTTCCGACATCCGCGATGAATCCAACCGCCAGGGCGTGCGCGTCGTCATCGAGCTCAAGCGCGACGCGACGCCCGAAGTCGTGCTCAACCAGCTTTGGCGGCACAGCCCCGCGCAAGCCAACTTCCCGGCCAACATGCTGGCGATCCGCGGCGGGCGACCCGAAACGCTGACGCTGCGCGACTTCATCCAGAGCTTCGTCCAGTTCCGCGAACAGGTCATCACCCGCCGCACCAAGTTCGAGCTCAACAAGGCGCGCGACCGGGCCCATATCCTGCTCGGTCTGGTGGTCGCGGTGTCGAACCTCGACGAAGTCGTGGCGATGATTCGCAGCGCGCCGAATCCGGCCGAGGCGCGCGCGCGCCTGCTCTCCAAGGAATGGCCGATCGGCGAGATCGCGCCCTACCTGACGCTGGTCGAAGCGGTCGAGCCCGACCTCGGGGCGACCGAGGGATCCTATCTTCTCTCGGAAGCGCAGGTGAAGGCCATCCTCGACCTGCGCCTCCATCGCCTTACGGCGCTGGGCCGCGACGAGATCGGCGACGAATTGCGCAAGCTGGCCGTGTCGATCGAGGAATACCTCGCAATCCTCGGCGACCGGGCGAAGCTTTACGAAGTCATGCGTCAGGAACTCTCCGAGATCCGCGAGGCTTATGCCACGCCGCGCCTGAGCGAAATCGCGCCTGCGTGGGACGGACTCGAGGACGAGGACCTGATCGAGCGCGACGAGATGGTCGTTACCGTGACCCTCGACGGCTACATCAAGCGCACTCCGCTCTCGACTTTCCGCGCCCAAAACCGCGGCGGCAAGGGCCGAGCGGGCATGGCGACCAAGGAAGAAGACGCGATCTCCGAAATGTTCGTCACCTCGACGCACAACCCGGTTCTGTTCTTCTCGACCGCCGGCAAGGTCTATCGCCTCAAGGTCTGGCGCCTGCCCGAAGGTGGGCCGACCACGCGCGGGCGGCCGATCGTCAACCTGCTGCCGGCCCTCGACGCGAACGAGACCATCCGCACCGTGCTGCCGCTGCCGGAAGACGAGGGCAGCTGGGGCGCGCTCAACGTGGTCTTCGCCACGGCCAAGGGACGCGCGCGGCGCAACTCGATGGACGCGTTCGCCAACATCCCCCGCGGGGGCAAGTTCGCCATGCGCTTCGACGAGGACAGCGACGATCGGCTGATCGGCGTCGCCCTGCTCCAGGAAGGCGACGACGTGCTGCTGGCAAGCCGCCAGGGCAAGGCGATCCGGTTCGCCGCCGACGACATCCGTGAGTTCCAGAGCCGCACGTCCACCGGCGTGCGGGCGATGAGCCTCAAGCCAAGTGACGAGGTCATCTCGCTTTCGATCCTCCACCGCGTGGGCGTGAAAGACCAGGAAGAGCGCGACGACTACCTGCGCCACGCCCCCTGGAAGCCCGACAAGGAAACCGAGCCGCAGATGAGCGCCGAACGCTTCGCCGAGCTGGCGGAGAAGGAGCAGTTCATCCTCACCGTCTGCGGCAACGGTTACGGCAAGCTTAGCTCGGCCTACGAGTACCGGCGCACCGGCCGCGGCGGCCAGGGCATCACCAACATCGACAACATCGAGCGCAACGGCCCCGTGGTGGCGAGCTTCACGGCCACCAAGGCGCACCAGTTGATGCTGGTGACCAACCAGGCCAAGCTGATCCGCATTGGCCTCGAATCGCTGCGCGTCATCGGTCGCAACTCGGCCGGGGTGAAGCTGTTCGACGTCGCGGACGAGGAGCACGTCGTGAGCGCCGTCAGGCTCGACGAGCAGGAAGCGCCGGAAAACGAGGCGGAAGAGCTGATCGTGGAAGAGATGGTCGGCCGCGAGAGCGGCGACACCACGCCAGAAACCGAACGCGCGCGCGACGACATCGACGATAGCGAGGCGGAATAGCGCTCCGCCTCGCATGGCCTCTTGATCCTCACGCGGCGTGGGGGACTATCAGCCGTCCTCGCGGAAGGACGACGACCATGGTCACCTACACCGTCAAGCAGCTCGCGCGCCTCTCAGGCGTGTCGGCGCGCACGCTGCATCAATACGACGAGATCGGACTGCTCAAGCCGGCGTTCACCGGCGAGAACCGCTATCGCTACTACGGCCGTGAGGAGCTCCTGCGCCTGCAGGACATCCTGTTCCATCGCGAGCTCGGCGTGCCGCTGGCTGACATCGCGCGCCTACTCGAAGCGAAGGACCGCGACCGTCTCGCGATCCTGGCCGAGCACCGCGCGATTCTGGCCGAGCGGGTCAAGCATTCCCGCTAGCTCCTCCGCACGATCAACCGCACGATCAACCGCACGATCGCGGAGCTTCAAGGAGAAGGCACGATAGACGACACGGACATCTACAAGGGCTTTGCGCCCGAAAAGAAGGCTGAATACGAAGACTGGCTGGTCGATCGCTTCGGCAGAGAGATGCGCGAGCGGATCGAGGACAGCAAGGCCAGGCTCTCCTCGCTCGGCAATGGCGGAATGGCCGCGCGGTTGGCCGAAGAAGGCGAAGCGGCGAGGAAGGCGCTGGCCAAGGCATTCCAGAACGGCGATGCGCCTGACGACGCGGCGAAGGTTTTACCAACTGGCTGACGGCCGGAATGAAAGCCTATGCCGGGCGGCTTGCCTAGGCGGCGGGATTGCCTCGACGCAGCGTCTGCACCACCCCGACGGTGATCAGCAACTGGCCGACATAATAGAGCGGCCAAGCAAGGGCCTCTGGCAGTTGCTGTCCCATCAACGGGCCGATTCCGGCGATCACGAGCAGGTCCGAGGCGAGTATCAGCGCCGCGCCGATGCCCACGCGGTAGCGGGGGAAGGCGCTCATCCACGCGCATGAAGCCATCCCTCCCAGAGCGAGGCCGTAGAGCGCTACGGGCATTGCGATCGTGCGATCGGCGGGAAGCAGCCACACCACCACCGGCGTCAGCAGCAGCATCGCTACGGCGGCCGCCATCTGAGTTCCAGTCGTGCGCTGTCGCGGGTGGCGCAAGTACAGCGACATCGCGAGCATCTGATATATGAAGAAGAGCAGCGCCGAGATGGCGAGATCGAATTGTAATACGACGTCGCGAACCGCCGCAACCGCCATCATTGCGGCGAGGTGGCGGCCGTCCCTTCCCCCCTTTTGAAACAGGGCATAGAGCGCGAGAAAGCCGGTGGCGGCTCCCGGCAACGGGATGAACCAGAGCTCCGGAACCCGCGTCAGCCGCAGCGCGCAAAACACGATCGCCGCCGCGATGCTTGCCGCCAGGAGTGGCCGTTTCTCGATCAGGGCCTGCCTCGCCATCGCCTCCCCCTTCGACTTTCGCATGAGTTGCCCTTGAACCGATAGGCGCGCAAGCTCTAGGCGCGGCACATGAACCATGACGTGCACATCATCGGCGGCGGCCTCGCCGGCAGCGAAGCCGCCTGGCAGCTCGCCCGGCGCGGGGTGCGCGTGCGTTTATCGGAAATGCGCGGGGGCGGCGGCAAGACACCGGCGCACCAGACCGACGGACTGGCAGAAATGGTCTGTTCGAACAGCTTCCGTTCCGACGACGACGAGAAGAACGCCGTCGGCCTGCTGCACCACGAGATGCGCCGGCTTGACTCGTTGATCATGCGCGCGGGCGAAACGGCGCGGGTTCCAGCAGGCTCGGCGATGGCAGTCGACCGCGACGCCTTTTCAGCCGAGGTCCAGAAGGCGTTGGAAGCGCATCCCAACATTGAGATCGTGCGCGAGAAAATCGACACGCTTCCCGAGAGCGGCGTCACGATCGTTGCGACTGGCCCCCTCACCGCCGCCTCGCTCGCCGAGAGCATCGGCCGGGCGACGGGTACTGACAGTCTTGCGTTCTTCGATGCCATCGCCCCTATCATCCACCACGACAGCATCGACATGGACGTCTGCTGGATGGCCGCGCGCTGGGACAAAGGCGGCAAGGATTACATTAACTGCCCGATGGACAAGGAGCAGTACTACGCCTTCGTCCAGGGGCTGCTCGACGGCGAAAAGACCGAGTTCAAGGGGTGGGAGGCAAATACGCCCTATTTCGAAGGGTGCATGCCGATCGAAGTCATGGCCGAGCGCGGCGCCGAAACGCTCCGGTTCGGCCCGATGAAGCCGGTAGGGCTCGACAATCCGCATTGGGCGACAGCCGAACACCCGACCGGTCGTTGGCCTTACGCGGTGGTCCAGCTGCGCCAGGACAACAAGCTCGGGACGTTGTGGAACATGGTCGGCTTTCAGACCAAGCTGAAGCACGCCGAGCAAGTGCGCCTGTTCCGCACCATTCCGGGCCTTGAGAACGCCGAGTTCGCCCGGCTTGGCGGGTTGCATCGCAACACCTTCCTCAACTCGCCGACCCTGCTCGACCGGCAATTGCGGCTCAAGCGCGCGCCGCACATTCGCTTTGCTGGGCAGATCACCGGCTGCGAGGGCTATGTCGAAAGCTCGGCCGTGGGCCTGCTCGCGGGACTGATGGCAGCAGCGGAACTGACGGGCCAGGAGTGGCATGCGCCGCCCCGAACCAGCGCCATGGGCGCGCTGCTTGCGCACATCACCGGCGATGCCGAGGCCGAGAACTACCAGCCGATGAACGTCAACTTCGGCTTGTTCCCGCCGCTGCCCGAGGTGAAGAAGAAGCAGCGCAAGGAAGCCTATACTGAACGGGCAAAGGTCGACTTCGGCCTATGGTTGTCGGAACTCGAGCGCATTCCGGCCTGAGCTACTTCGTGCAACTGCATTTCGCCTTCGGCTTGCGGTTGGGCGCGGTGGGCGAACTCGGCTTGCCACAGCCAAGCGTCATGGTTGGCATCCGAACTGCCGAATCGGTCCGCTCTGGCCGCGGTCCATTCCTCGAAAGCCAGCAGATTGTTGCCGCCCTTGTCGAACTTGCGGAAGTCGCAGAACCGCGTCGAGAGCATCTCGTCACGCGGGATCTTGAGGTTCCGGTTGCGGTCGTAGCGGAAGAAGCGCTGCTGCGCGCGCGGGTTGGCTCGCCTGCGGCAGTCCGGGGCCCGTTGACGCGGGCAAGGGTCGGCTTGGCAAGCCGGTGTTGGAACGACGGGCGATGGCGACCTCTTTCTCGAGGTGTGCGCCACGCTGCGGCCAGAAAAGGCCGAGCCTGCCAACGTCAACGCAGCCAGCGCTCCAAGCACGATTCTTTCACCCCGGAGCGACCCGTCATCCCGCTTAGCTTAGCGCCCGGTGATGCCAAGCCGCATCGCAAGCAGCATCGTGCCGGGGCCGTCGAGCAGCGGGGGAGAGCCGCGCGCGAGCGAACGGCGTGCGAGGCCCGCAAGCACCGCGAGCGGGCGTAGCGCGCGCGGCAGCTTGCGACACGGCGGCAAAAGGGCGGCCGCCTCTATCGCGGCGGCGCGCTCGCCAGGATCAGACAAGTTCGCTGCCAGGTCCGCTAGCGCCCACAGCTGACCGCAGGCCGCCGCGGGCGGAGCCTCCTCGCAGAGCTCCCTGGCGAGGTGGGCGAAAGCTTCGCCTCTTCCAAGACCAAATGCGGAGATCGATCGCGCGTCGAGACTGTCGCCGAGCAAGGCTTCCCAGCTTTCGACCACCGCCCCGAGAGCGGCGGGTTCGTGCCAGAGGGACAGCAACTCGAGCAGAGGGTCTCCGTGGGGCCACGACGCCGGTTCGGTGGAGAGCAGATCCCGCCACCAGGCAAGGCGCATTTGCGCGAGCACGGGCTCGCTACCACGCCGCACGATTGCCCCAAGCCGCGCGTCTAATGCCAGCAACGCCAGTGTTACCGGCCGCACAGCAGGCAGCGCGTAGGCCAGCGCCAGCCTCGAGCCCATGGGCAGTTCGTCGAACAAGGTCCGCGGCATGCTCGGGCGTCATCGGCGGCCCGTCGCGAGGGGTCAAGCGTCGGCGATGGAGGAATTTCCTAAGTGATAATCAAAACGTTGTTAACCCTGCCCTTTCACAAAACGGTGAGCATGAAAGCCTAATACGTAGCGCTAGGTATCTAAAAGCCAACCATGAGTCAGGGTTTATGCGCGAACACGAAACCCACTTCTTGAAGCGGTTCATCAAGCGGCTGCTAGGTGAAAAGAGCGGCAATGCCGTGATGCTCGTCGCGGTCGGAATGCCTGCGCTGATCGGAGCGGCGGGCCTCTCGGTCGACTTCTCGCAGTGGTACCTCTGGAAGCGCGAACTCCAGCTGGCAACCGACCAGGCTGCCATCAGTGCAGCCTGGGCGCGCACTGATTCGCACACCGCGGATACCTACCAGCAGCGCGGCACCCAGGATTACCACGCCAATCTGGCGATCACCGCGGGCTTCGCAAGCGAACCGACTTTCCGACTCGCGGACTATTCCAACGGCAACGCCAACAGCGTGGTCGTGACTGCCACCGCGACCAAGACGCTGCCTTTCAGCAGCTTCATAACCGGTCAAGGCGTCACGATCGGCGCGCATTCGCAAGCGAGCTTCGCGGCCGGCGGAAATTATTCTGCCTGCCTGATCGCGACCGGCAGCACCGGCACTACGCTCTCGATCGGCGGCAACGCCAACGTGACCGCGCACTGCGGCATGGCGGCGCTTTCGTGTTCCGACAATGCAGTCGTAATCGCCTCATCCGCCTCAGTCATCACCGATTCCATCGCGACGTGCGGCACCGCCAGCGTACCGTCGTCGCTCGACGGCGTCGTCAGCGACAATCTTGCCAAGGGGGTCCTGACCGACGAATTCGCCGACCTCACTCCGCCGACAAACGACACTCCGCGCACTTATGCCTGCAACGGCAACGGCCAGAAGGCCCAGGCCTCGCCGCTCGCCGGTACCTATCACGGCTTCACCGTGAGCTGCAAAACAACCCTGGGCTCCGGCATATATGTCATCGACGGAGGCACGCTCGACCTGACCGGCAATTATGCGGTCACGGGGACGAACGTGATGTTCGTCCTGAAGAATGGCGCCACGCTCAAGCTGGGCGGTAGCGGCAACGGCAACGTCCTCACGCTTACACCGATGCAGGCGGCCGATTTTACGGCGCTGGGCTATTCGAGCACTCTGGCGAGCCGCTATGCCAACATGCTGATCTTCGAAGATAAGAACAACAACCCGACCAGCTCGCAGATCATCAACGGCAACTCGAACTCGCTGATCCAGGGCACCATCTACCTTCCCTCGAGCAACGCCCAAGTGAACGGCACCGCTAACATCAACAGCAGTTGCCTTCAGCTCACAGCCCAAACGATCACGGTGCTTGGCAATGCGACGATCGAGACGCGTTGCCCAGCGTCTGCTACCAACAGCGCGGGAAACGCTGCGGCAACCGTAAGGCTGGTCGCATGAAAAGGTCCTTCCGCGTCTTCACGTCAAGCTTGGCGCGTCTGTGCCGCGACACATGCGGCACGGCGGTGATCGAGACGGCCATCGTCGCCCCCGTGCTGATTTGCATGGCGCTCGGCGGCTTTGAAGTCAGCAACATGGTCGCCCGTCAGCACGACTTGCAGAACGGCGCGGCCGACGCCGAGCAGATCGTCCAGGCCGCGGCTTCCGGTACCGCCACCGACGTAAACACCATCAAGTCGGTCCTCGCAAATACCTTGGGAATCCCGCAATCCAACATCGACGTGAACAAGGTCTTTCGGTGTGGAACGACCGCGACGCTCGTTTCATCGCCGTGCAGTTCGGGCTCGTACGAATCGACCTATGTCGAGGTAACCTTTCGCGACACCTACAACCCCAACTGGACGAGCTTCGGCGTGGGCTCTCCTGTCAATTTCCGAGTCGACCGCCTCATTCAGGTATCATCGGAGAAGGTGGCGTGACCGCAAGGCGCCTTGTCCTGAACCTCGGACGCGATCTTCGCGGCGCCGCGATCGTGGAATTTGCGATCCTCGCGCCGCTCATCTTCGCCATGCTGTTTGGCGCGCTTCAGGCCGGCATTCAGATGTGGTGCTATAACTCGCTGCGTTCAATCGCGGCGGACACGGCCCGTTACACGATGGTCGAATATCAAAAGCAGAACCAGCTTTCGACCGACCAGATTGCAAGCAAGGCCGTCGCAATCGGAGTAAATTCGCCTTATAATTTCGACATAAACCAATTCAGTCCCGTGGTGGGTAGTACTGCAAGCGACATCAGCGGCATGACGAAGTTCACCATGACCATGACCTATACCCCACCGAGTATCCTGGACTTCACCGGGATCAAGGCGCCGACGCTAACGATTACCCGGCCGATCTACGTAACGACCTGATAGTTGCCCCGCGCTGCATTCGCGGCGGGTATTGAGAAAAGTCGCGCGCCGGAGGGTCGGAACCGTTGTCGCGTAAAGAGCGCAGTAAACTTACCCTTTGACGGAGGGAATGCTCTCACCTGCGAGCGTTTCGGCCGATTCAAGCGCGAGCGCCACGCCGATTGAATAGCTGACGATGGTCACGTCAGCGCCTTCGCGCCTGATCCGCAACTTACCGACCAGCAACACGTGGTCGTCGAGCTCGACAAGCTGGCAGTTACGACTAGAGCAGGTCGTTCTCGAGGAGCACCACCGGGTCGTCGCGGCGGAAACGCCCACTCTTCTTCCAGTCCCTTGGCAAGCTCAGTGCTTTTCATGACGGACAGCCTCGAGAATTCTTCAACAAGCTTGGCGATATTGGCCAGGGTGTTTCACTACTATTGATGGACCAGGGTCATGCCGCTCCCGGGAAATTCGCGTTTGGAACACCGCTTAGGCAGCTTCCTTGGCCCCATCGGCCGCAAAGACGCGAGCGAGCTTTACCGCGGACTCGCATGTCGCGAGTCACAAATTCAAGGCGCAAGGGGATGTTAACCGTGTTGTGCGATCCGGTGCACGACGAATTGTTGGGCAGGATCGGAGCGAAGATGGCGGGCACTGTTGGCGAAACACGCGAGGCCGGCTGGCCGCAGGCGTTGCTGCGGCCGGTCGTGCTCGACCGGGCCGAGCAGGCGGTGATCGTCATCCTGTTCGGCTTGCTGACTTACCGCGCGCTCGCCTCGGCCAATCCGCTCGCCCCGCTGCTGATGCTGTCTGAAGGCGGGGTCGCATTCTTCGTGCTGATCCGGCGGCCGACCGAAGCGATCTCGGTGCGGCTCGGCGACTGGCTGCTGGCGACAACGGCGACGGCGGCGCCGCTGCTGATCGTGCCGGTCGATTCCTCGGCGCCTGCGCTCGTAATCCCGGGTGTGCTGCTAGTCCTGGTCGGCATTTGCGTTCAGTTCGGCTCAAAGCTGGTTCTCCGCCGCAGCTTCGGCATCGCCCCGGCGAACCGCGGGATCAAAGTCAGCGGGCCGTACCGAGTCGTGCGCCACCCGATATACACCGGCTACCTGATCGCGAACATCGGCGTGTTCCTGGTGATGCCGTCGACGGTCAACCTGGCGGTTTATGCCATCGGCTGGACCGCCCAGATCTTGCGCATCCGGGCCGAGGAGCGGTTGCTGTCGCAGGACGTCGCCTACCGCGCCTTCCAGCAGACGACACGCTTCCGCCTGATGCCCGGCGTCTTCTGACAGGATCGCCGCGCGAGCGCGACGTCGGGCCGCAGCGCCCACAGACCTGTACTGCCCCGCTCAGCCGTATCGCTTCGAGCACGGCGCACCTTGACGCGGGTGTGGTGCTACGGATGGTAGGTTGGCATGTCGAGAGACCTGATCAAGGCTGGAGTTCCCGCTGCTCTCCAGGAGTGCCCAGCTGCGGTCCGTCGACGTCTCGCAGGGTGCTCCGCCCGAGCAACATTCCCGCCGGCGTGCGTAAACCGGCCCGTTTGACGAGGCGAGACTCTCCACACGTGACCAAGGCCCCGTCTCAGGCCCACAGCAAGCAAAAACGCGCATCCGTCCAATCTTCGGCGACATCGACGAAGTGGTACAGATGCCGAACGCGATCGAGGAGCAGCGCGAGCGCTAGGCCGTTCGTGCGCGCCGGCGGGACCACGGGCTGCGTTTCGGACCGCGAAAAGACTAGCGCAGCGTGAAGGTACGTGAAGAAGAGCTCATTCAAGCAAAAGACCTGTCCGTCGTCAGAACATTTGGCGCAGCTCGCGGCGTAGATCAGCGGAGTGTTGGCCTGGTCTGGGGGTTGATATTGAGCGGCGAGCTTGCGGTGCTGCAAGCGATGTTCGATGGTCAGTCCTTAATCCTTTCGCGTCGTTCGATGATGGCTGGGGCCATGTCGAAGTAGGCGGGGCATCACGTTGTTCAGGCTCTCGTTGTATCGTTGCTGGTTGTAGTGCTCGATGAACGCCTCGATCTGGCGCTCCAGGTCACCGGCCAGGAAGTAGTTTTCGAGCAGGATCCGGCTTTTGAGCGTCTGATGCCAGCGCTCGATCTTGCCCTGGGTCTGGAGAGGGAACGGATCGCCGTGCACATGGCTCATGTCCTGCGCCTCGATTCAATCCGCCAGTTTGCCGGCGATGCAGCTGGGGCCGTTGTCGCTGAGCAGCGGGGGCCTTTGCTAGACGTGGGCATTTCTTCCAGGTCGAGAAAGCCGCCCATCTGCAGCCGACCTTCGCGGACGTCGCCAGCACATGGACGACCCTGAGGATTTCGAAGTGATCCGCCGCAACCTCGCACGCGATGATCGCGGCGCGACGATCATCGAGTTCGCGCTCGTCGCGCCGAACGCAACGCTCGTCTTCGACCGAAAGAACTAGCCGCGATAGCAGACCTTGCGCACCGCTTCGGCGACACGCGAGCTGTCGATCAGTGCCAGCTTTTCCAGGTTCGCCGCGTAGGGCAATGGCACGTCCTCGTTGCACACGCGCAGCACCGGGGCGTCGAGGTCGTCGAACCCCTGCTCCATGCACAATGCGATCACTTCGGAGGCCACCGAGCAGGTCGGCCAGCCTTCTTCGGCAACCACCAGGCGGTTGGTCTTGGCCAGGCTGGCAAGGATGGTCTCGTGGTCGAGTGGGCGCAACGTGCGCAAGTCGATCACTTCGGCATCGATGCCCTCGCCCGCGAGCGTTTCGGCTGCTTCCAGCGCGAGCGCCACGCCAATCGAATAGCTAACGATCGTGACGTCAGCGCCTTCGCGCATGATCCGCGCCTTGCCGATCGGCAATACGTGGTCGTCGAGCTGGGCGAGTTCGAAGTTACGGCCGTAGAGCAGCTCGTTTTCGAGGAACACCACCGGGTCGTCGCAACGGATCGCCGCTTTAAGCAGGCCCTTGGCGTCGGTCGCGTCGTACGGCGCGATGACGATCAGGCCGGGCACGCTGGCGTACCACGGCGCGTAGTTCTGACTGTGCTGCGCGCCGACGCGCGAGGCCGAACCGTTGGGCCCGCGGAACACCACGGGGCAGCGCATCTGGCCGCCCGACATGTAGTGCGTTTTCGCGGCCGAATTGACGATGTGGTCGATCGCCTGCATCGCAAAGTTGAAAGTCATGAATTCGACGATTGGCCTAAGGCCGCCCATCGCTGCGCCGGTGCCGATACCGGCGAAACCGTACTCGGTGATCGGCGTGTCGATCACCCGCTTAGGCCCGAATTCCTCGAGCAGGCCCTGGGTGACCTTGTAAGCGCCCTGGTATTCGGCAACTTCCTCGCCCATCACGAACACGCTCGCATCGCGGCGCATTTCCTCAGCCATCGCGTCGCGCAGCGCTTCGCGCAGCGCGATAGTGATCATGTTGGTGCCGGCAGGGATCTCCGGGTCAGCGGCCCGCGGTGCCGGGGCCGGCTTGGTCAGCTTGTCGGTGCCCGAGGGCGCATCGCCCTTCGGCGCGCCGGATTCGGCGGCCTTCTGCTCCTCGGCCGGGGCTTCGGCGCCACTCGGAGCCGGCGCGGACACGGCCGAGGCATCCTCGCCCTCGCCCGCGATAACCGCGATCACCGTGCCGACCTTCACGTTCTCGGTGCCCTCGGGGACGAGGATCTTGCCGACCGTTCCGTCGTCGATCGATTCGAACTCCATCGTCGCCTTGTCGGTCTCGATCTCGGCGAGCACATCGCCGGCGGAGACCTTGTCGCCTTCCTTGACCAGCCACTTGGCCAGCGTGCCCTCTTCCATCGTCGGCGAGAGGGCGGGCATCTTCAGTTCGATCCCCATCAGTAGCTCCCCACCAACACGTCTGTGTAGAGCTCGGCCGGCGGCGGCTCGGGCGAATTCTCGGCGAAGTCGGCGGCCTCGGCCACCTTGGCGCGGATCGCTTTCTCGAGATCCTTCAACTGGTCTTCCGACACGCCCATGCTGTCGAGGTCGTGCTTTGCGCGCTCGATCGGGTCGTTGTGCTCGCGCACGTCCTGCACTTCCTCACGCGTGCGGTACTTCGCCGGATCGGACATCGAATGCCCGCGATAGCGGTAAGTCTCGAGCTCGAGCAGCACGGGCCCCTTGCCGGCCCGCACATGGTCGAAGGCGACCTTGCCGGCCTGGTGGACTTCGAGCACGTCCATCCCGTTAACCTGCATGCCGGGGATGCGGAAGGCGGTGCCGCGGCGATAGAAGTGAGTCTCGGCGCTCGACCGCTTGACCGAGGTGCCCATCGCATACTGGTTGTTCTCGACCGCGAAAACGATCGGCAGGCCCCACAGACTGGCCATGTTGAAAGTCTCGTAGACCTGGCCCTGGTTGGCCGCGCCGTCGCCGAAATAGGCCAGGCACAGCCCGCCATCCTCGCGGTATTTGTGCGCGAATGCCAGCCCGGCGCCGAGCGACACTTGCGCGCCGACGATGCCGTGGCCGCCGTAGAAGGCGTGCTCGGTCGAAAACATGTGCATCGACCCGCCCTTGCCGTGGCTGATCCCCGCCTCGCGACCAGTAAGCTCGGCCATGATGATCTTGGGATCGATCCCGTAAGCGAGCATGTGGCCGTGGTCGCGATAGCCGGTGATGACGCTGTCCTTGCCCTCCTGGAGCGCCGACTGCAGCCCCACTGCGACGGCTTCCTGGCCGATGTAGAGGTGGCAGAACCCGCCGATCAGGCCGAGCCCGTAAAGCTGTCCCGCGCGCTCCTCGAAACGGCGGATGAGCAGCATCTGCTCGTAGAGATGCAGCAGTTGCTCCTTGCTCGCCTTGAAGCGGCGGTCCTTCTCGAACTCTTCCTGCAGGCTGTGCAGGGCGAAGCTTTCGTCTGTCGCCGCGGACATGGCGGATGCCGCCTTCTTTACCGATACTTGCGGTTTCTTTTGAGTGGAGCTGGCGGCTTTGGCCAAGGCGACTCTTCCCTGTTTTCGAGCGGTTCGGAACCGGCGGTTGCCGGGCGCTATAAGCGCACAACCCGCGCGCTTGCAACGCCCGCCACGCCGACGCCCCTCAGGCGAGCAGCGATGCCCTACTTGTCCTGGATCTGGTAGATGTATTCGTCCTGGTGGACGACGTTGAGGTCGTTGCGGATCAGCTCCCCGGCCATGTCCGGATCGACGTGATTGGGATCGAGCAAGGCGACGCGGTTCTTGAGATCAGCGCGCTGCTTGTCGAGCTCCTTGATCTGCGCCTGCCGCTGGTCGAGTAACGAGAGGCTCTCGCCCCAGGCGATGAAACCATAGGGTCCGGCGAGTGCCAGGCCGCCCAGGACCAGCAAATAGCCGAGCGCCAGGAACTGCCTGATCTTTTCCTTCTCGAACGGTGCACGCTTCATCCTGCGAAAGAATCACAGTTAACCCCGCGATTCAAGCGTTTTCGCGGCAGTTTCACCGCATTTTCTAGCCAGGTGGCAGCCTAGCGGCTTGTCGATCTCTGCGAAGAAGGTTACATTTGAAACCATGACCGACCTGTTCGACAATCCGCTGGGCCTCGACGGCTTCGAATTTCTCGAATTCTCAGCGCCCGACAAAGGCGTGCTTGAGAAGTCGTTCGAAGCCATGGGCTTCACCCTCGTCGCGCGTCACCGCAGCAAGAACGTGCAGCTGTGGCGCCAGGGCCAGATCAACTTCGTCGCCAACTACGAACCGAAGAGCCCGGCCGCCTATTTTGCTGCCGAGCACGGTGCGTCCGCCTGCGGCATGGGCTTCCGCGTGCGTGACGCCGGGCCGGCCTATGTCGAGGCGCTGAGACGCGGCGCCGAGCCGGTCGACGTGCGCACCGGCCCGATGGAACTCAACATTCCGGCGATTCGCGGGATCGGTCATTCGCTGATTTATCTCGTCGACCGCTACGAAGTAGACGACAACGGCGCACTCACCATCTGGGACATCGACTTCGTGTGGGAGCCGGGTGCCGAGAAGCACCCCGTCGGTGCCGGCCTGGAGATCATCGATCACCTGACCCACAATGTCTATGCCGGCCGGATGGCCCACTGGGCCGGATTCTACGAGCGGATCTTCAACTTCCGCGAGATCCGCTATTTCGACATCAAGGGCGAATACACCGGCCTCACCTCCAAGGCGATGACCGCGCCCGACGGCAAGATTCGCATCCCGCTAAACGAGGAAGGCGCCAAGGGCGGCGGGCAAATCGAGGAATACTTACGGGAGTTCAATGGCGAGGGAATCCAGCATATTGCGATGTCGAGCTCGAATTTATATGAGGTCTGGGATCGACTGAAGGCCTTGGGCACGCCTTTCGCCCCGCCTCCGCCGGCGACATATTACGAGATGCTCGAGCAGCGGCTCCCGGGCCATGGCGAACCCGTCGAAGAATTGCACAAACGTGGCATCCTACTCGACGGATCGACCGAAGACGGCGACCCGCGGCTCCTGCTGCAGATCTTCAGCCAGACGCAGATCGGCCCGGTCTTTTTCGAGTTCATCCAGCGCAAGAAGGACGAAGGCTTCGGCGAAGGCAACTTCACAGCGTTGTTCAAATCGATGGAAGCCGACCAGCTGCGCCGCGGCGCGCTGAAGGCGGAGCCGGAAACCGCGCGGGATTAGCCCTCTGCCCTCTCTCCCGAGCCGCTGCTAGGACAGGCGCAAAGGAGAGGATTCGATGTCATTCGATTTCGCAGGCCGAACCGCGTTCATCACAGGGGGTGCCAGCGGCGCCGGTTTCGGCCAGGCCAAGGTGTTCGGGCGCGCAGGCTGCAAAGTGTGCATCGCCGACATTCGTGGCGAAGCGGTAGAGCAAGCGCTGACCGAGTTACGCGGCGAAGGCATCGAATGCCACGGCATCGAACTCGACATTACCGACCGCGATGCCTTTGCCCGCGCCGCCGACCAAGTCGAGCAGGCGCTCGGGCCCGTGACGATGCTGTTCGGCACAGCCGGCGTCTCCATCTTCGGCCCGCTCGAACAGGCGACTTATGCCGATTACGACTGGGTCTTCGGCGTCAATTTCGGCGGCGTTGTCAACCTGATGCAGACTTTCGTGCCCAGGATGATCGCCCACGGCCAAGCGCTCAAGCAGCGAAGCGGTAGCGCAGAAAGGTTTGGACACATCGTCAACACAGCCTCGCTGGGCGCGTTCTTCGCCAACAGCGGCTCGGGCATCTACTCGGCTTCGAAGTTCGCGGTGCACGGGATCACTATGGCCATGCGCGATGCGCTCAAGGACCACGGCATCGGCGTCTCGGTGC
Source organism: Croceibacterium sp. (assembly GCA_035470785.1). Classification (GTDB taxonomy): domain Bacteria; phylum Pseudomonadota; class Alphaproteobacteria; order Sphingomonadales; family Sphingomonadaceae; genus Croceibacterium_B. Next base: position 19,654 of record DATIQN010000061.1, read on the forward strand.
TGTGCCCGGCAAACATCAAGTCGAACATCGCCGAGAGCGTCAAGACCCGCCCGGCCAAGTATGAAGCGAGTGGCTACGCTGTCGACGAGCGCGAGATCGCCGCGCTGCACGCGATATATTCGCAAGGAATGGAGCCAGAGGAGTTGGCCGGCCACGTCAAGGCGGCGATCGAGGAAAACCGTTTCTACGTCATTCCTTACCCCGAGGCGCGCGGGATGCTCGAGGCGACTTTTCAGCAGGCGCTCGACGCCCTGCCCTCGCCTGACAGCGACGTCGAGGGACAGGCGAAGCGGCACCGGGCGATGATGGAGTACATCGAGGCGCGCAAGGTCATGGATTCGGAGCGCTACGGCAAAAGCACGCGCTGAGGTTGGACGTCCGGAGCGCAGCAAGCCTCTTGCGCGAAACCGGGCGAAACGCCACTAGGACGCGACGAGAGGGAGTTTTTCGAATGGTCACGGCGCAGCGCGCAATTGTCCTACTCACCGGCGCCGCCGCCCTGGCGGTGACTGCCACCCCAGTGCTTGCCCAGGTGGATCCGGCGATCGTCCTCAATATCATGCATGAATGCGCCAAGATCGACGATCCGACCGCGCGGCTCGCGTGTTACGACAATAATGTTCGTGCCGGCGGCGCCACTGGCGCGATCCCAGGGCAGATGGCGAGGCCGAATGGCGGCCGCGCTGTAGCAAATCCCAACACGCCCTCCGGCTTCGGGGCCGACGACCTGCGCAGCCAGCAGGCTGAACGCTTCCATCCTTATGGCGAAGGCAGCAGCGGCGGCCCGCGCGAAATCTCCAGCCACGTTGCCGGGGTGCGCGAGCGCCAGCCCGGCATTTACCTGGTCACGCTCGACAGCGGGGCGCAGTGGCTGTTCAGCGAAGGCGTGAGCCAGACCTATACCCCGCCGCGCAAAGGCGACACCGTGCGAATCGAGCACGGCGCGCTCGGCAGCTACATGATGGTGGTCGGCAGGCAGGCCGGGGTGAAGGTCACCCGCATCAAGTAACCCGCGCGGCGTTCAACCGCGGTCGAGTTCTTCGAAGGCCCGCTCCCGCTCGAGCTGGGCGACCGCGTTGCGGCGCAGCTTATCGAAGGTACCGAGGAAGCGCCGACGCTCCTCCTCTCCGAGTGGAGCCATCAGGAAGCTGCTGCGCTCGACACTGGTTTCCTGAATGATGTCGTACAACCGCCATCCCTCGGCGGTCGGCGAGAACCGGCCGTGGCGCCGGCCCGGGCGACCCTCGCGCCCGACCAGGCCCTTGTCTATGAGAGCGCGCACGGTCCGGCCTGCCTGGCTGTGATCGCGCTGCAGTTGCCCGGTCAGCTTTGGCCAGTCGATGGGCGCGGCCATCGCGATTTCGTTGAGCACCCAGGCCTCGAATTGCGACAGGCCGGTCCGACGCTTGAACATCAGCGCGCCGCTGCGGCCGAAATACGCGCTCAGCGTGAGTAGCGGCGAAACGATCCGTGCGCGGTCGATCAGCACCGGCTCGTTGTAGCGCCGCTCTGGCCGCGTAATCTCTTCCGCTTCGGTGTCGCCACGGTCATGCGCCGACGCGCGTGCGCGTTCCTGTTCGTACAAGGCGACCGAGCGATCGAGCAGCAATTCGATCGCGGCAAAGAAGCCGGCGAGTTCGTCGTCGTCGATATCGAAGGTCAACTCGCGGTTGCGCAAGTCGGCAAGGCGGAGCAGCCGGTCGGCTTGGCTTTCGCCCTTGCGGGTGAGCGTGACAGGGGACCGGATCTGCTCGCGCTCGACCATCCGTAGTTCGAGCAGTCGCTTGACCGAGCGGCTGACCTGCGCCTTGTCAACGCCGACCGAGTTGGACAGTTCGGCGGGGACCAGGGGGCCCTTTGTACGCAGCAGGAAGAGGATGCGGCGATCGAGTTCGACGAGGTCCGCCTCGCGCGCATACGAGAGTTCGGCGCTCTCGCGCGTCTTATGGAGAAACTGCCACAGCTCGCTCTGGAAGATCATTGGGGCGGTCGACTTGGTGGGCTCCTCGCTGCGCACCGGGGGCGGCTGCAGGCCATTGAGGATAAGCCCCAAGCGTGAGGTGAAGTAGTCCGGTGGTTCACTCGGGACCACACCCGCGCGCCGGGCCTGCGCCAGCGCGCCCATGGTGAATGTCTCCACCAGCTCGAGCGCTTCGTCGGCCATTGCGCCAAGGCCAACGAGCAACCGGCGATCGGGCACTGCAGCCGATGTAGAACCCGCGCCTTCACGCCACAGTGCCAGCGCCTGGTCGCGCAAGGCGCCGCGCCAGCCATCGAGACGAGTGTCCTTGGGTGATTTCACCCTTTCTTCCGCCTTCGCTGGGGCGGCGGCGCGCTTGGCCATTGGCAATTGTCTCTCCCGGTCTTCGCGGCCGTGTGTCATGCCTAATTACAATTTGCGACAATTAACAGCCGGCTGTGCCAACGCCGGACTTTATCAACGGCGGTGCTTGGCGAAGATTCACCGGACCGATGCAGCTTGGCAACAGTGGTTCGCATGCTGCGGCCGAGTTCACTGATAAAGCCAGCAATTCCGTCACATTCGGGCCCCGCAAACCTGTGGAGGAGAGCAATGGAGCGGCAGTTAAAAGCCCAAACTTGAGCGAAAATTGCGCAAATGGGGATGATTCAGCGCCTTTGAGGACGCCGCGGCACTAGACACTGTCAACACTGCGCCATATGAACTTCGGTGACGGATCCCGCCGACTCACGAGCGGGGCCGTAGGGGAGGATCAATGGCCATAGCGCAAGTCAGCGCATTCGGAGCGCCCTCGACGGGGCTTCGTGGTCGTAATGCTCTTCTAACTGGATCGATCCCGGGGCGGTTCGCCGCTGCCGGTGTAATTCTACATAAATCCGGCATCGGCCGCACGGCCGCTGACCAATTCTGTGAAGGGAGCTCGAAGTGAGGAATCTGCAGTCCACCCGCAATGCGGCGTTCAAGGCCGCTCTGCTGGCCGGCGGCGCCGGCTTTATTGCATTGGCCCAGCCGGCGTTCGCGCAGGATGGGGCCCCCGTTCAGACCAAGGAGCCGGTCACAACCAGCCCCACTGCCGACCAGCCGGCCAGCAACAACGTCACCGACCAGAGCACGAACCCGAACCAGCCTGGTATCGTCGTTACGGGTTCGCGCATCGTGAAGAAGGACTTCGAGTCCAACAGCCCGATGGTGACGGTCGATTCGGGTTTACTGAAGAATTCCTCGACTTCGGCGCTCGAGCAGAGCCTCAACAAGCTGCCGCAGTTCGTTCCGGCGCAGACCCCGACCGCGGGCGGCGACATTCAGCCGACCGCCACCAACACCCCTGGCGCGGCGACGGTCTCGCTTCGCGGCCTCGGCATCAACCGCAACCTCGTCCTGATCGACGGCCGTCGTGCAACGCCGGGTAATGCCGGCGGCGCAGTCGACATCAACACCATTCCTGCGGCGGCCGTTGAGCGCGTCGAGGTCATCACCGGCGGCGCCTCGGCGACTTACGGTGCCGACGCCATCGCCGGCGTCACCAACTTCATCCTCAAGAAGAACTTCCAGGGTGTCGAGCTCGACGGCCGCGCCGGCATCAGCGAGCATGGCGATGGCTTCGAATTCGAAGTGTCGGGCATCATGGGTTCCGATTTCGCCGATGGCCGCGGTAACGTGAGCTTCGCAATGTCGATGAACAAGCGCGAAGCGAACTACCAGCGTGACCGCTCGTGGTACCACAAGCTGTGGACCGATCCGCAAGTTGCCGGCGACGAGTTCTTTATCGAAGAGCCGGGTGTGGTGTTCAACGCTGGCGACATCATCCCTGATGTCTTCGGAGCTCCCGGGCCGCTTCACGTCCTCTTCCCGGGCAAGAATTACAAGTTCGTGGGCACCGGCGCGAACGACATCAGCACGGTGTTCGGTCTGACCGCCTACGACGATCCAAGTCATCCGACCCAGCCGTTCACCTACAACTTCATCTTCAACCGCTTCCTGCAAGGAGCACTGCCGACACAAGGCCAGTTCTCTGGCAACGACCCGATCCGCTATCATCGGACCGCCGACGGCGGCGCAGCGGCCAACTATGGGCAATATTACCTGGTCCTGCCGCTGACGCGCTACAACATGTTCTCGCGCGGCAACTACGAGATCAACGACTGGATCGGCGTGTTCGGCCAGGC
>DATIQN010000062.1:0-64405 GCA_035470785.1 Croceibacterium sp.
CGGCGGCGTCGGCCCGATGACGATCTCGTGCCTGCTCGCCAACACCGTCCAGGCGGCGCGCGAGCAGATTGAAGGCACCAGCAGCGACGGCTTCGCGATCGACTGGAACGAAATGCCCGACCGCTCGATGTTCACCGGCGAAACCGTCGCCTGACGGGCGCCCAGACCACCGCCTAAAGCCAGCCGATCCGGCGAAAACGCCAGAACAGCAGCAAGCAGATCGCGGCGATTGCGCCTAGCACGATAAAATAGCCGTAACGCCAGGTCAGCTCCGGCATGAAGCGGAAGTTCATCCCGTAGATTCCGGCAATCGCCGTCGGCACAGCGAGGATCGCCGCCCACGCCGCGAGTTGCCGCGTGATCGCGCCCTGCCGGCTCTGCTCGAGCAAATGGGCCACCTCGATCAGCGAAGAGAGCGTATCCATCAACCAGTGTACCCGCGAAACCGTGCGGTGCGCATGATCATAGACATCGCGAAAATAGGGGCGCGCCCGCGGATCGATCGCCGGCATGTTCCAATCGGCAAGTTTGGCGGCGACTTCCTCCATTCGCCCGGCGATATCCTCGAACTGGCGAAGCGTACGGCGCAGACGGAAGATGCGGCGGATGCGCGCCTGATCGGGGAAAGACCCGATAGCCCCTTGCTCCATGTCTTCCGCCAGGTGGTCAAACCAGTCGATCAGCGGTTCGTAGCCGTCGACGATGAAGTCGAGCACCGCGTGAAGCACAAAGTCGGCACCTTCGGCGAGTTGCACAGGCGTCGCTTCGAGCTGCTGGCGCAGCGCAACGTGCGCGCGCGTGCTCCCTTGGCGCACGGTGACGATGAAGCCTTTGCCGAGAAATATCGCCGTCTGGCCGTAATCGATCTTGTCGCCTTCGCCCTTCGCAGCGGTGCGCGCAATCACGAACAACTGCTCGCCGTAGACATCGACCTTCGGGGCCTGACGCGAGGCCAGTGCGTCTTCTACCGCCAGAGGATGGAGTCCATACCTCGCCTGGACTTGCACCATCTCCTCCGTGGTTGGCTCGTGCAGACCGATCCAGTCGAACTCGGAATGCTGCGGCGGCGCACAATCGTGCGGCAACGCAGGATCGATCAGTTTGCCATCGCGATAGCGGCGCGCGGCGACGATCGTCATTTGCCTTGCTCCTGCCCCAGCGGCCGGATGTAAACCCGTGTGACCCACGGGTACTGCCCGGCGATCGTCAGCTCGATGTCGGCAACGGTCTGCTCGACTTCGCGCGCCGAAATGGCGTCGTCGAAATCGGCGCTGATGATCGCCACGATCCTGTCCGGCGCCAAATGCACGGTAAGCACTTCCTTTACCTCGACCACCCCGGCGTGGGCCTGAGTGCAGTTATGCAAAGCCTCGACCAACGCAGGGTCGGCCGCCTCGCCGATCAGCAGGCCCTTGGCTTCGATCAGCAGCATCACCGCCATCGCGGCGAGGACCAGTCCGATCAAGACCGACGCGATACCGTCGAAAGCCGGGCTGCCGGTGATCGTCGACAAGCCGAGTCCGGCAGCCGCGATCAGCAGCCCGACAATCGCGCCGCTGTTTTCGAGCAGCACGACCAGGTTCGGCGCGTCCTTGCTGTCGCGAATGGCGCGGAACACGGACTTGGCCCCGCGCGCCACGTTGAACTGCTTGAGCGCCGCAAGCGTCGACCAGCCCTCGAGCACGACCGCCACGCCGAGCACGACGAACGCCACGAGCACGCCCTCGGTCGGCTCGGGGTGCAGGAGATGCAGGATCCCCTCGTAAATCGACACGCCCGCACCGAGCGAGAAGACCAGCATCGCGACCACGAACGACCAGAAATACAACTCGCGGCCATATCCGAGCGGATGCATCGCGGTCGGCGGCCGCCGGCTTTGCTTGGTGCCGTAGAGCAGCAGCAACTGGTTGGTCGAATCCACTAGGCTGTGGACCCCTTCGGTGAGCATCGCCGAGGAACCGGTGATCGCCGCCGCAATGAACTTGGCGACGGCGATGCCAACGTTGGCCGCGAGAGCGATGACCAGCACCCGTTTCGATTCGTGTCCCGCCACGCCGTTTCCCTGCTTGCCCCGGCGTCTTGTTGCAGAGCGCCTCGGGGGTAGCAATCGCCCGCCGTTCGATTAGTTTCGCGCACCGACGTGAGGAAGGCCCCAGGATGACGCGCGAAGCCGATATCGATGTCGCCATAATAGGCGCCGGAATTTCCGGCATCTCGATGGCCGCGCACCTGCAGACGATGTGCCCGGGCACGAGCTTCGCGCTGTTCGAAAGGCGCGAAGCGATCGGCGGGACCTGGGACCTGTTTCGCTATCCCGGAGTTCGCTCGGACAGCGACATGCAGACGCTCGGCTTTCGCTTCGAGCCGTGGATTCACGAGAAGGCGATTGCCGACGGAGAGGCGATCCTCGACTATCTCAACCGCATCGTGCGTGAGCGCGGGATCGACAAGAATATCCGCTTTGGCACTAAGGTAATCACTGCCGACTGGCGTTCGGACGAGGCCATGTGGCACCTGATGGTCGAGGATGCGCAAGGCTGGCACGAGGTGGCGGCGCGGTTCCTCTACCTCGCTTCGGGCTACTACGATTACGACAACCCCCACGATGCCCAGCTGCCGGGCCTCGACAACTTCGGCGGCAAGGTCGTCCACCCGCAGTTCTGGCCGCAGGAGCTAGACTATTCCGGCAAGCGTGTTGTCGTGATCGGCTCGGGCGCAACCGCGGTGACGATCGTTCCGGCGATGACCGACAAGGCGGAGCACGTGACGATGCTCCAGCGCACGCCGACCTGGATGGCCGCCGGGCCGAGCCGCGATGTCATGGCCAACCGGCTGCGCAAGTGGCTGCCCGAATGTCTTGCCTATTGGATCACCCGGCAGAAAAATATCCGCCTCAGGCAATACTTCTTCAAGAAGGCGCGGAGCGAGCCTGACAAGGTCGCGCAGTACCTGACCGGCAAGCTGCGCGAGGAGCTGGGCGAGCGCTACACAGCTGACTACCAGCCACCGTACAATCCGTGGGACCAGCGGCTATGTCTGGTACCCGACAGCGACTTCTTCGAAGCGGTCAAGGCGGGCAAGGCTTCGATCGTTACCGGCCAGATCGCGAGCTTCGAGAAGGCCGGGGTGCGGCTCCAATCGGGCGAGCTAGTCGCGGCCGACATTGTGGTCACCGCCACCGGTCTAAGGCTCTCGCTCGGCGGCAAGATCGCGGTCAGCCTCGACGGCAAGCCGGTCGACTGGACCGAGCGCTGGTTCTACCGCGGGTGCATGTTCTCCAACGTGCCCAACCTGGCGAGCGTGTTCGGTTACCTCAACGCCAGCTGGACCCTGCGAGCCGACAACACTTCGGACTACATCTGTCGCGTGCTCAACCGGATGCGCGACAAGCGCGCCGATGTCGTCATGCCGTACTTGCCCGATGACCACGAGCTCCAGGTGGTCGAGCCGTTCCCGTTCTCGTCCGGGTATCTACAGCGCGCGAAGGACATGGTGCCGAAAAGCGCTGCCATACTGCCGTGGCGGCTCAATCAGGATTACCTTGAGGACTGCCGCGACTTCCGCAAGCGCCCGGTCGATGACGGCGTGCTGCGCTTCGAGAAGACGCCCGCCATGACCAGGGCCGCCTGAATGGCCGAGCGCATCTGGACCGCAGCGCTGGTGGTTATCGGCGACGAGATCCTCTCCGGCCGCACGCACGACAAGAACATCGCCCAGGTCGCGAGCTGGCTGCAGGTGCAGGGCATCCGGCTGGCCGAGGTGCGCGTGGTGCCGGATGTCGAGGACCGCATCGCCGAAGCGGTGAACGCGTTGCGCGCCGTGCACGACTATCTGTTCACCACCGGCGGCATCGGCCCGACCCACGACGACATCACGGTCGACGCGGTAGCCAAGGCGCTCGGCGTGCCGGTCATTGTTCATCCCGAGGCGCGGGAGATCCTCGAGGCCTATTACGCCACCCGCGGCGGCCTCAATCCCGCGCGCCTGCGCATGGCGCGCGTGCCCGAAGGCGCCGACCTGATCCCCAACAGGATGTCAGGCGCACCGGGGATCACGGTGGGCAACGTGTTCATGATGGCGGGCGTCCCGGCGATCACTGCGCAGATGCTCGATGCGCTTACCGGCACGCTCGAAGGTGGCGCGCCGCTGCTTTCCGAAACCATCGGCGGGTGGATCCAGGAGAGCGCGGTCGCCGACATCCTGCGCGAGGTCGAGAAAGCTCATCCCAAGTGCCAGATCGGCAGCTACCCATTTTTTCGAGAAGGTCGCACGGGCGCCAACTTCGTCATCCGCTCGACCGACCCCGACGAACTCAAGAGCTGCGTCGACACGCTGTGCGAGGCGCTCGGCGAAGCCGGGCAGGACTTTACGCCGGGCGGGATCTGATGGATCGCGGCCGCCTGCAGGCCGCGCTCGACGGCGTGCTCGATGCCATCGGCAGCGATGCACCTGGACTGGCGGGCGCGGCCTACACCGAGAACGGCCAGCTACTGCCCCTGGGCGAAGGACTTTGGGCCACGGCCGACAAGGTTGGCCCCTATTGCCACACCTTCCTCGACGAGGAGAGCGAGCAGGCGGCGTGCTTCGTGACGCTCACCGAGGGCAAGTCTCGCTCGATCATGGCGCTGCGGATCGGAGTGGCGAGCGATCAAGTGCGCGAGATCGAGACGCTGGTTGCCCGACCACCGCTGTTCGGCGGTGCGAGCGCATTCGGCGACGGGCCGGCCGCGCTGGACGCCAGCGGGGGACCAGACACGGCATGGTTCGAGCAAGTCCACCCCTCGGAGCGAATGCCCAGGGCCGAGCTGCAGCGGGTCGCACACCTGTACTTCGCCGGGCTCGAGCGCAACGACGGCAGGGGCGAGTATCCGTTCGCCGACGAGTGCGTCCGCATCGAGAACGGCTTTCGCACGACCGGCGTGCCGCCTTCGCCAGGCGCGGGCAAGACGCCCTACCTGGAAGCCTTTAGGGCGATGTCGGCCAGGCAGCAGTTCGAGACCGGCTACTTCGCCTTCGTCGACCGCATCCGCGAGCGGCGCTTTCCGGTTATCGACCCCCAGCACGGGCTCGTCTTCGCCTTCGCCTTCTTCGATCACTCCGGCACGGTGCGCGACTATCGGCTTGCCGACGGCACTCCGATCACCTCGAACGTGGACAGGCCGTTCAGCTGGATGATCGCCGAGGCCTTCCGCATCGAGCGGGGCCTGATCACCCGCATCGAGGCGCTGATGACCGAATGCCCCTACGGGATGCGTTCGGGTTGGTGCGCCTAGCCGGCGATCGGCCGCAGCACTGTATGCCCGACTGCCGTGTTCGACGCGGGCACGTGGTAGAAGCGGTGGAGTTGCTCGACCTTGGGCCCGAGCGCCGCGCGCATGATCAGCCACATGATCAGCTCGATGCCCTCGCTGCCCGCCTCGCGCAGGAAGTCGAGCCGGGTGATCTGGCGCAGGTCATCGGTCTCGCCGACGAGCTTGTCGAGGAAGGCGTTGTCGAACTCGGGGTTGATCAGCCCGGCGCGCTCGCCCTGCAGCTGGTGGCTCATCCCGCCGGTGCCCCAGACCTGCACGTCGAGGTCCTCGGGATAGGCCTCGACAGCGTCGCGGATTGCCGCGCCGAGCTGCCAACAACGGTCGGCCGAGGGCGTCGGGAACTGGGTGACGTTCACAGCCAGCGGGATTACCTGGCACGGCCATTCCTCGACCCGCCCGAACATCAGGCTCAGCGGCACGGTCAGCCCGTGGTCGACGTCCATCGCGTTCATGATCGTCAGGTCGAACTCGTCGATCACCAGCTGCTCGGCGAGGTGTCCGGCGAGCTCGGGATGGCCCATCACCGTCGGCACGGGCCGCGCGCCCCAGCCTTCGTCTGCCGGCTCGTACTCCTCCGCGAAGCCGAGCGCGAAGGTCGGCACGATGTCGAGCATCATCGCCGATGCGTGGTCGTTGTAGCACAGGATCACCACGTCGGGCGTGTTGTCCCTGATCCATTCCTTGACCCACTCATAGCCCGCGAACACCGGCGCCCAGTAATCGTCGCCGGTCTTGCCGAGGTCGATCGCAGCGCCGATCGCGGGAACGTGGCTGGTGGCAATGCCCGCCGTGATCCGCGCCATCAGCCCTGGTCTCGCTTTGATTTCTGGCCTTCCGGCGAGCGCCCGCCGGCGCGCATCATCGCGGCGTACTCGTCGGGCGTCATCCCGGTCATCGATCCGACCGCGCGCTGCGCGCTCCAGCCGTCGGTATTCGACAGCTTGACCAGGAAGTAGATGTTGCCTCCGAGCTCGATCAGCCGGTTGAAATCGCGCTCCTGCACCGCCTGCTTCTGCTCCTCGCTCATCCGGAAGCGGTCGAGATAGGCACGCTCGTCGGCCTTGAACGCGTTGCGGTTGTCCTTGTCCATCAGCGACATGCAGAACTTGTGCAGGTGATAGGCCTGTCGGCTGCGGCGCGCCGTGAACACGGTGGTGCCCGGAATGTCCTCGAGATCGGCAAGCGGGTAGAGACGCTGGCGCATCGGAAGCGGCCTTTCGGTGTCCTTGAAAAAGAGCCTTACCAGCGGCGCCGGAGTTCCGCCAGCGCCCGGGAAAGACTGCACTCGGGCGAACGGTCGTGACGCTCGGTTGCAGGCGCTCCGGAGAGGGTTGGTCGGGACTTCCGGAGCGCCTGCAGTTCGGTAAGGGCATAAACGGTTAGTGGCTCTCTAACGGCTTCACGCGGGCGGTCTTATTGTCGCCAGCGCGACGTCGAGTTCGCTCAGGCGATAGGGCCCGTCGATCTCCGCGCCGTCGGATGCATTCCTCTGCAGCATGAAGGTCTGGTTGGTGGTCACCATAAGCACGGGGACGCTTTTCGACGTGGCGAGCCTTGCCGCCACGCCAAGCGGTGATCCCTCTGCGATCGTATCGCCCACGACGATAAGGTCCGGTGACCGGCTCGCCGCCGCCGCGAGCGCCTGCTGCTCGGCCCAGGTGCAGTCGAACGAGTCGTAGCCGAACGCCTCGAGCCGGTTCCTTATAGCCCGGCTGAGGACAACGTTGTCGTCGATGATCAGAGCGTGGCTCATCGCCGTTCCTTCGGAATTCCCGATTGATGGCCCGGCCGATCCGATCATGCACTCCGGAATGTGCCGGAGCGATCGCCTCCGTAACATTAGCAATACCGAGGTGCGCGGCTCTCGAGCTACTACGCCCTCCAGCAATGCGCAGGAGGATTCGATGAAGATCGCCCACGACACCCTCGTCATGGTTGCCGACGGGGAGAAGATGATGCTGTTTCGCAATGAGGGCGACGAGAAGTACCCCGTCTTGCAGACTGTCTCCGAAGTCGAGCAGCCACACGCTGCGACGCGCGAGGAAGGCAGCGACCGGCCGGGCCGAACCATGTCCAGCACGGGCAGTCGTCGAAGCGCTTACGGCGACACCGATTGGCACCAGCAGGATGAAGACCATTTCGCTGTCTCCGCTGCCGAGGCGCTGGAAAAGCGTGCCGCAGGTCTGGATGCAGGCATCGTCGTGCTCGCCCCGCCGCGCACGCTCGGCGTGCTGCGCAAGCACTGGGGCCGGCAGACGCGCGCCCGCCTGCTCGCCGAGATCCACAAGGACTTCACCCACCACACCACCGACGACGTGATTGCAGCGATCGCCGCCGAACCGCATCTCGCGACCTGAAGGAGAGACTTCCATGAGCACCACCGGGCTCGACGTGTTCGACCACACGCTCCACACCACCAACACCTGGCTCGACGAGATTTCGGGCCGGATCGGTCCCGACAGGAAGCTTGCCTGGAAAGTGCTCACGACAGTGCTGCAAACCGTGCGCGACATGCTGCAGCCGGACCTGGCGGCGCACCTCGCGGCCGAGCTCCCGCTACTGGTGCGCGGCGGGTACTATGGCCATTACGAGCCATCGGGGCAGCCACGCGACATTGCCGGTGAGGACGCTTTCCTGGCTGTCATCGCGGAAGGGCTTGCCGAGAGCCGCGGAGTCGACCCGAAGGACGCCGCCTGGGCGGTGTTCTCCGTGCTCGACCGTCATGTCTCGGCGGGGGAGGTCGAGAAAGTCCGTCACGCGCTACGTGGAGACATCCGCGCGCTGTGGCCGGCGACCGGCGAGGCGATCGCCTGACCTTCCTCCGTAAGATTCCCGATTCCGGCCGCCGGCATGAGCGCCTTCAACCGTCTTGGCAAACTCAGCCCCAGTCAGCAGTCCATTGCCAAGGAGACCCCCAGTGACCGAGCAGACCACCCTTCCCGCCAAGACCCGCGCAGAGCCCGCGGTGCCGGCCGTCTTCACCCGCCTGCGCGACGAAATCGACCGCCTGTTCGACGATTTCAGCTTCGCGCGGCCGAGCCGCGGCATCTTCGCCTTCCCGGCGATCGCCGAGCTGACGCCGGCGATGGAGCTGACCGAGAACAAGGACCATTACAGCCTCTCGGTCGAGCTCCCCGGCATGGAGGAGAAGGACATTGACATCGAGTGCGCCGACGGCGTGCTGACGATCTCGGGCGAGAAGAGCCGGGAATCCGAGGAGAAGACCGACGGCTATCTGGTCACGGAGCGCAGCTACGGTTCGTTCAAGCGCCAGCTGACACTGCCCGCCGACGTCAATCCCGATGCCATCGAGGCCAAGTACGCCAAGGGCGTCCTCAAGCTGACGATGAAGAAGGACGAAAAAGCGCAAAGCCGCGTGAAGAGAATCGCGATAGGCTGAATGCGCAGCACCCGCGCCGGCGGCGGACCACCCACCGCCGCCGGTGACTGGGGCTCTAGAAAACTGGATTCGGTCATGGTCGACATTCCCCCCGAAAAACCCAACCGGATCATGCCGCAATCCCCTCCCGGCGTACGCCCGCCGAGGCCGGCGCGTATCGTCCCTCCGCCGCCCGAGGCCGAGCCGTGCCCGCCGGATATCGTCGAGCCCGACCGCGGGCCGCCGGAAACTCCGTCGATCGATCCGGGCGGTGCCTGGATCAGCTGACGGTCCGGCTGCCCCTGGGAACTCTATCACCCGTCTGACCTTTTTCCTCTGTGTGACCAATGCCTTGGCGCACGCCCGCTGGCCCGAGCTCCGGCAGGAGAGGAACTCGACATGGCCGACCGCGACGATTCCGCCACCGCGCAGGACGAAGACACCCTCCCGTACGAAGGTCTTTCAGGCGGCTGGGGCTCGCTCAGGGCAATCTCGAGCATCTTCGGCAAGGAACTCGACACCCCAGAGGTGATCGATCTGCTGCGGCGGCAGAACAAGCCGGGCGGGTTCATGTGCGTCTCCTGCGCGTGGACCAAACCCGCGAAGCCTTGCCGTGACCCCATTCGACCTGCCGCGAGGATGCCTCGGCGGTTATTACCCCGAGCTCAACCCGCTGGTGCCGCTCGGCTACCACGAGGAGCTGTCGAAGACCCCCGCGTATAAGGGCGTTCCTGTCCGGATCGTGGCCTAAGAGCTATTCGCCGACGACGTTCCCCTTCGTCGCCTCGATCGAAATCGGGCCGACCAGCGAGGCGACGATACCCGGCCGATCGGGCGCATCGGTCCGCCTTGCGTCGATCCGCATCTCGTTCATCGCGATGTGCGCGGTGACGTGGCGGACGAATGGCGCGTGATCGCCCTCGCCCCAATCCTGGTGCTCGATGTCGAACTCGAGCGTGTCGCCGTGGATCGCGAAGTGATCGAGCGCGCCCATGGTGTAGGGGTTGTCGCAACGCCCGCAGGCGAGGCCGAACAATTGGTCGCCGTCCCTGCGAATGAGGAAATACTGTTTCTCGATCCCGACCCCGAAGCCGAGCCAGACCCCGGCGACGTCGGCCGCGGTGATTTGCCGCCAGCTCGCCGGCTGGACGTACGGCGGCGGCAGGCCTCCTGCGCCCCCCGCGCCCTTCACGATCGCCACCGGCGGCGATCCCGGCGGCAAACGCACTTGCGGATAGCCGCCCGGCGTCGGCCCGCGCGGGTCCTTGATCGCAACCTGCGCGAAAACCCCGCCGCCGCTGGCACGTGTGCCGCTGATCACGAGCCCGCTCTCGCCGAGCCTCGCCTGTGCGTGGTCCTCACTGACGAGCGCCCCACCGGGCGAGAGGTGACGGACCGTGAAGCGGATGCCGTCTTTCTCGTCGAAAGTGCCCTCGATCCGCGCCAGCGTGGTCCCATCGCTGCACCGGGTGCAGGCCACGCCGCTTACTTGCGACCCGCGGATCACGAACTCGTAGGCCTGCGGATCGCCGGTGTCGGTGCGCCAGCCGCCGCGATAGTAATCGGCGGTCTCCGCCCAGGCCGGCGCCGCCAGCAGGCTTGCCGCAATTGCGGCCAGGATCGTCGCTCTAGCCATCCGCACCGTTACCCCCGTCGAGTCCTTCTTGCACCGTATGGCGCGCAGCGAAAGGCCAAGCCTAGTGAGCGACTATCGTCCCGGCGAGAACCGTGAAAAGAGCGAGGGCCGCAAGAAGCGTCACCGCGGTCAGCAAGGCCCACTGCAGGCGCGCGTGCCGCTCGCGCAGGTAGGTATCGTATGCCGGCAGGTCGAGCCAGTAACGACCCGACATATCCTCGCGGACGATGTCGCGATCCCTCAGCCGCGTGAACTGCCGCTCCTCGAAGTGGTTGGCCGGCGAGAACGCGATGGCCCGGTCGGGCCGCACGGCGTCGGCGGCAAAGAACTGATGCTGGATCTCGCGCCGGGCGCGAGCGGCCAGGGCAGCGGAAGCGGAAGCCATTGATCGTCCCCCTTAATCTGATTGCCGCCGGCATAGCACCGCCGGTTATGTCGCGTCATCTTGCGCGTCCAAGCCTTTCGGCCCGGCAGCTGGTATTGGGACAAACTGTCTACCGCACTACAGTCATGGCTCGGGCGCGGATGGCCGGTCGATTCGGCATTGATGCGGGATAAGCGAGCTTTGATCGATCGACTGGGAGCGAGCGCACACAAAGAACCGGTGCCGGTTCGTCCGGGCAGTGTGGGCGTTCGTGAGGTGCTCGGCTTCCCGATTTCCGGCAGCTCAGCCACGGCCGACGTTCGCGCGCTGCTTCTCGGAACCCGCATCGATACGCGCAATCTGCCCCGCTTCGTCGAACCTGAGTACCTTGAGCTATCGGGGACCGGCGCGGCCTTCGTCTTCCGCTACGGCGTGCTCGTGCTGTTCGGCGCTTCGGCGGAACTGGAAAGAGAGCTTATCGCGGAACTGATGGAGCATGTGATCGAGTCGGCATCGTCGCTCGAACTGGAAACCGCAACCATCGAGATTCGCGCCGACAGGGACGAAAATGTCAGCGCCGGAGGTCACATTCGCTTGCGCGAGGCCACGCCCGAGCGGCTGCTGCTGACCGCGACCGTGCTGGCCCGCAGCGTCGTGCTGGCGCGAGACGAAAGCCGGATCGCCGAAGCGTTCGACCGCATCGAGCCGTTGGTGAACGACTTGCGCCAGGATGGTCGCGCCAGGCTGCCGATAAAGCGGGTCATGCAGCATATCGGCGGCGTACTCGCCACGCAGCACCGCGTTGTCGGGCGGGCGCAGATCGGCGAGAAGCCCGACCTGCTGTGGGACCATCCCGAGCTCGATCGGCTCTATGGTCGTCTCGAAGCCGAGTTCGAGTTGGGCGACCGAGCACGCGCCATCGAGCGCAAGCTCGAGGTCATCGGTGACGCAGCCGACGTGCTTCTCAACCTGGTGCTCGACAAACGATCGTTCCGGCTTGAGATTGCCGTCATCGCCTTGATTGCGTTCGAGATTGTCGTCAGCCTGGTCGGGTTCTGGTATTGAGCGTGCCCTACCTTTGACGCCAATGCCTAAGCGGTGCGCGGCTGCAGATCGCGGAATCGCACCAGCAAGCGACGCTGTTCGTCCCATAAGGCCAGGCGCCAGCACCCCAAGCTCTCGCGGAGCGTCAACTGCGGGGCGACGCTTTCTAGTTCAGGCGCCGAGTCGAGACAGGTCTGCAGGCGATAATTCGGAACCCGGCTGCACAAGTGGTGCACGTGGTGCAGACCGATATTGCCGCTGAACCACTGCAAGATGGGCGGAAGCTTGAAATAGGAGCTGCCGCGGAGGGCGGCGGCCTGAAAGCCCCAGTCGCCTTCGCTTTCCCAGTACGCGCCTTCAAACTGGTGCTGCATGTAGAACAGCCAGTTGCCGATCCACGAAGCGATGATCATCACCGGCAGGTAAGTTACCAGGACCGGGACGACGCCGATTACCAGCATGGGGAGCCCGAACACAACGACCAGCGCGGCGTTGAGCGAGAGGATGCTGCGGCGCGAATCGCGGTCGCGAAACTGCCGCCCCATCGGCAATCTCTGCAGCACGATGAAGTTGATGGGTGCGCCCAGCAGAACCATGACGAAGGGGTTGCGATAGAGCCGGTACGCGAGCTTCCTGAGGAGAGTGAGCGCTTGATATTCCGCAACCGTCAACGTCTCGACATCGCCGCGGCCGCGCCGGTCGAGATTGCCGGTGGTTGCGTGATGCGCCGCGTGGCCCTGTTTCCAGCTGCCGTAAGGCGTGAGTGTCAGCACACACAGCGCGCGGCCGACGAAGTCGTTGGCGGCGCGGGACTTGAAGAACGAGCCGTGGCCGCAATCGTGCTGGATGATGAACAGGCGAACGAGCAACCCGGCCGTCGGCACCGACAGCAGCAGCGTCAGCCAGTAGCTGCCGCGCGATGCCGCCGCCATGACTCCGAGAAGCGCGAGGAACGGCGTCGCGGTCGTTACCAGCTGAAACAGGCTTCGCTTCCAATCGGCGCCATAGGCTTTGAATCGCCGCGACAGGTTCCGGCCCATGGTCTCGATCTCGGAAAGCGCGCCGTCTGGAAGGCCTGAGGATCGGTCGATTGCCTCGGGGTAGTTGGCGGACGTCTTGCCGACTGCTTGATCGAGTTGTGTATCGGTCGAAATTGAAGTCAATGAGGGCCTGCTTTCGGTTCCACCAGCAGCTTGCCGTGCCGCGGACACCGCAGAGGCGCGGTCTGATTAGTCGGGACCGCATTCCTCGTTCTAGCGGGAAAGGAAGGCTGCGCGGCGCTTCGTGGCGCCAGCTTCAACCCTCGTTACCTCGAGCCTCGATGCATTCCCGAAGTGGCGCCGCAGGCAACCGATTACAAGGGTACCAACGCGGCGGATTGACATCGGCCAGTCCGGCAAGCTTACCCTACGACGAAGAAGGGCCGGGGGATCGCTCCGCCGGCCCTCCTGGTGTTGGCTAACGTTCGCCCTGCGACTTACTGGGCGTTGATGCCCAGACGGTCGTTCACGTGGTCGATGCGGTCCTGCAGCTTTGCCTCGTCCCGATCGGACAGGTTGCCCCGGCGGCTGTGCGTCATGGCCCGCTCGCTCGTGCGAATGGACCTGAGCTCGCGCTGGAGGCGAGTGGCCTGGCGGTTGCTCAGCGAGCGCTGCGAACGGGCGTCGCGGACATACTGGTCGAGCGCCGAGAGCTGCGACAGAATCGTGGGGCGGTTGTCCGCCGCGACGTTGTCGCTCGTCGCTACGCTGACGGCAATCCCGGTCGAAACCCAGCGGCCGCGGCCGTCGTAGTAGCCCGAGGTTTCGCCTGCGTTCCAGTGCCCGCGGCTGTCGTAATAGCCCGGCTGGGGATCGGCGATCCATTGTCCGGCGGCGTTCCGATGGCCGCTCGCGTCGCCGGCAATCCAGCGTCCGCGATCGTCGTAATGGCCGACGGTGACGCCCGCGGTCCAGCGGCCGTTGGTGTCGTAATGGCCGCTGGCGGTGCCGGCGATCCACTGGCCGCGATCGTCGTAATAGCCGTTCGACGAGGCCGGGATCCAGCGGTTCTGGCTGTCGTAGCTGCCGCTCGCCGAACCGTCCGCGCGCTGGGGCACCCAGTTGCGGCGTTCGTCGTAATAGCCGTTCGGCGCGCCGGTGACCCAGGTGTTGTTGCGGTCGTAGTAACCGGTCGCCCTGCCCTGGGTGACGGCAGTGGCGTGCCACTGGCCCTGCGTGTCGTAATAGCCGTAGGCGTCGGCGCGGCGAGTCGGCTGGGTGCTGACGCTGATGGCGATCCAGCGGCCGCGATCGTCGTAGCGGCCGTTGTCCGAGCCACCTACCCAGGTGTCGTTGCGGTCGTAATAGCCATTGGCTGAAGCCGGGACCCATTCGCCCTGCGAGCGATAGTCGCCGAAGCCGTCGCCCGAGCCGCTGTTCATCATCCAGCGGTTGTCGTCGCCGTAACGTCCGTTGGGCGGGCCATCGACCCAGCCGCCGTCGCGATCATAATAGCCGCGCGCGGCCGACGAGCTGATCCCCGTGGCGTGCCAGCGGTTGTCCTTGTCGTAATAGCCGTAAGCATCGTTGCACTCGCGGCCCGGCTTGGCGACCTGGTTGCCGATCAGCGCGCCGGCGGCTGCACCGATGATCGTGCCGAGGGTCTTGTCGTCGTGCCCGGCAACAACATTGCCGAGAACGCCGCCGACGCCGGCACCGGCTACGGTGGCGACGACGCGTGTTGTGCTCTGCTGCTCGCAGGTGGCCTGCGAGCGGGTCTGGGCGCTGGCGTTAACCGGCATGAGGGCGACCCCGGCGATGCTCGCCGCGAAAATTATTCTACGCATGAAAAGAAGCTCCTAGAACCGGATGGTTCCGTTCTCGATACGTTGAACAATTCGACCGAAACAAAGTTCCGATGAATCGAAATCAATACTTTCCCAGGATCGTTGCTCTAAATTCACCGGACGAATTATTAGTTCAAAAACGTGCGTAAATTGCGTTAAAATCCGGACTTCATTTTAGTTGAATCTCAGCATTTTATCTCCATATGGGTTGTATCGGTGGCAACCAGATGTAGGCGCCACCGGCTGAGAGACCCCGCGCTCCCGCTTACGAGGGAGTGCCATTATGTCTCGCCAGTCCGTTTCCAAAGCCCCCGCCCAGAATTGGGAAAACGAAGGTGGCAGTGTCCGCCCCACCGTTTCGCCCGAATCGCTCGGCGTGATCCGCGTCGTCACCGAAACCTTCGTGGTTGGCGCATATTCCTACACCAACCTCGCAGACGCAGTCGCCCAAGGGCGGCGAATGCAAGCTTCGGGTGCCGGCCAGTGAACCCGCGTGATGCCCAGTCTCCGAGGTATTTTGCCGTGCTCGCGCCCATGGCGGGGTTCGCGCTGCTGATCTGGTGGATGTTGACGCGCTAGCTGGGCGATCGGGCCAGAGTCCGCTTCCGGCCTACCGCCGGGCCTCGTCGACCTGAGCCCTAATTGCGCCAGGATTCCCATTCGGCTCCGAGCCGCTCGGTCAGGCTTTCAGCGCTTTCCGCGAGCAATTCCCGCGCCAGCCGCAGGGTCTCTTCCTCCTGCGAGATGCGTTCGTGCCGTGCGAATGCCTCCAGCGCATCGGCCTCATGTACCGACCCGAGCACCGTGCGGTCGCCCCGCAACGCCGCCTCGAGCGTCGCCAGATCGTGATGATCTCCCAGCCGATCGCCGAGCTCGTTCGCGAGCTCTGCGCGCCGCTTGATCTCCTTCGGAGCAATCGGACGCAGCAGCCGCAAGTGGTGCCAGTGGTACTTCACCTGCTTGCGCAACTCATGATGCAAGCCGGGTGCGTGGCTACCGCCGATCCGTTCGAGCGCCGCGCGCGCGTGGATTAACGTGTGCATCAGGCCAGGCCCTATCGCCGCCCAGTCATCGGCGGCCAGGGTCCAGCCGGTAATCCGGCTGCGCGCGCCGGCCAGCCGCTCGCGGGCTTGGGCGAGACGCTCGCTCGCCGACGGGCTGGGATGACGGGCTTCCAGTGCGCGTCGAAAGCGGTGCTGTGCGGGAGGCGTGATTTGCGGGCAGCGTGGCGCCAGCTTGGCAAACGTATCCTCCAGCACCTTCACCTCTCGCACTCCTCCGAGAAGGCGACCGATATCGCGGAATTCGGCATTCTCGTCGGCGTAAGCTTCGAAGTTCGGACCGACCAGCCGAAGGAGACCGCGCAGTTCCTTGCAACGCTTGCGGACCTCATGGACAGCCGTGGCCTGGTCGCCCTGCTCATCGATTGTGGAGATGGCCTTGCCGACCTGCTCGGCCCCGATCCGCCTCACCCCCTTCTGGACGGACCGGTCCTTCTTCCGGAAACGGTATGCCATGACAGCGGGGTTCCTCCGTTGAAGGCGCGGCGCCGTTCATCGGCGTGTCGGCGACACCACATAAGGCAAGGCCCACGCCGGGTCACCGGCCTATCGCAAACGGATCGCCCCGAGGCGGAGTGCGGCATGACCGCGTTCGGAGACACAAAAAAGAGCCGGCGGATCGCTCCGCCGGCTCCCTTGGTGATCTCTCGCTAGAGCGAGGGAAGCGTCAGGCTCCCTCGACCTCCGCCGTGTCGATCTTCAGGCCCGGGCCCATCGTGCTCGTCACGGTGATTTTCTTGACGTACTTGCCCTTGGAACCGCTCGGCTTGGCCTTGACGATTGCCTGGGTCAGTGCCTCGAAGTTTTGCTTGAGCTGCGCCTCGGTGAACGACAGCTTGCCGATCCCCGAGTGGATGATGCCCTGCTTCTCGACGCGGAATTCGACCTGGCCGCCCTTGGCGTCCTTGACCGCCTGCGCGACGTTCGGGGTCACGGTGCCGAGCTTGGGGTTCGGCATCAGGCCTTTCGGACCAAGAACCTTACCCAGCCGGCCAACCACGCCCATCATGTCGGGAGTGGCAATGACGCGGTCGTAGTCGAGGTTGCCGGCCTGCATGTCTTCCATCAGGTCCTCGGCGCCGACCTTGTCGGCCCCCGCCTTGAGCGCCTCGTCGGCCTTGTCGCCCTTGGCGAACACGGCGACCTTCATTTCCTTGCCGGTGCCGGCCGGGAGCGAGACCATGCCGCGAACCATCTGATCGGCGTGACGCGGGTCGACGCCCAGGTTCATCGCCACTTCGACGGTTTCGTCGAACTTCTTGCTGCCGACGTCCTTGAGCGCCTTGAGCGCCTCTTCGACACCGTAAAACTTCTCGGCGTCGAACTTCTCGGCGAGCATCTTCGCCTTCTTGCTGAGCTTGGTCATCGGATCAGCCCTCCACCACTTCGAGGCCCATCGCGCGGGCGGAGCCTTCGATGATGCGGGTCGCCGCGTCGAGGTCGTTGGCGTTGAGGTCCTTCATCTTCATCTCGGCGATCTCGGTCAGCTTGCTGCGCTTGATCTTTCCGGCCGAGACCTTGCCCGGCTCCTTCGAGCCCGACTTGAGGTTGGCGGCCTTCTTGATCAGATAGCTCGCCGGCGGCGTCTTGGTGACGAAGGTGAAGCTGCGATCGGCGTAGACCGTGATCACGGTCGGAATCGGCATCGACTTCTCGAGCTCCTGCGTGGCGGCGTTGAACGCCTTGCAGAACTCCATGATGTTCACGCCGCGCTGACCGAGTGCAGGGCCGATCGGCGGTGACGGATTGGCGGCGCCCGCGGGCACCTGGAGCTTGATGTAGCCCTCGATCTTCTTGGCCATGACTGGCCTCCTTTCTCACTGTCGGCCCTGCTTTCGCGGGGCCTCATGGTAAGCGGTGCAAACGGCTTGCCGAGGCGAGCCTCCCGCGCGGTTTCCCGGTGCTGTCAGCGTTGGGAAGCGGCGCCCCTAATCGAATGGGCGCTTAAACTCAACCCTCAGGCCGTCACTTGACCAGCTCGACCTCTTCGAAGCCGAGCTCGACCGGGGTCGCCCGGCCGAAGATCGAGACCGAGACCTTGACCCGCTGCTTCTCGTAATCGAGTTCCTCGACCACGCCGTTGAAGCTGGCGAACGGCCCGGCATTGACCTTGACCTGATCGCCGATCTCGTAATCGACGTGGATCTCGCGCTTGGGCGCGGCCTTGGCCTCTTCCATCCCGCCAAAGTAACGCGCGGCCTCGCGCTCGGAGATCGGCTGCGGCTTGGCGCCCGAGCCGAGGAAGCCGGTGACTTTCGGCGTGTTCTTGATCAGGTGGTAGACGTCGTCGGTCAGGCGCAGCTTGGCGAGCACGTAGCCCGGCATAAACTTGCGTTCGACCTGGACCTTCTTGCCGCGCTTGACCTCGGTCACCGTTTCGGTCGGCACTTCGACCGCCTCAACCGCTTCGGATAAGCCCATTCGCTGGGCTTCGGCGATGATCGAATCGCGGACCTTGTTCTCGAACCCGGAGTAGGCGTGGATGATGTACCAGCGAGCCATGATCGTTTGAGCTTTCCGTGAATTCCCTGGGGGCACGCCGTCAGGCGAGCTTGAGCAGCCAGTTGACGACGTAGCCGAACACCGAATCGATGCCGAGGAAGAACACCGCCAGCACGGTCATCAGGATCGCGACGAAAATCGCCGTGGTCACCGTTTCCTGCCGCGTCGGCCATACGACCTTGCGCATTTCCGCCTGGACCTGGCGGATGAATTCGCCGGGGTTCGCCTTGGCCATTGTTCGTCCTGCCTGTTGCATTCGTCTAACCTCGCTTCCGCCATGGGCTCAGCGCCGCCCCGGTCGACCTTGACCGGGAGGGGCGTCTAAACTCCGATGTCGGAAGCCGCGGCCCAGATAGCGACGGGTGCGCGGCAAGGCAAGGCTTGGCAGGGCGTGCGCTCTTCGGGGGCCAAAAAAGAGGCCGGCCATTACGGCCGGCCTCTTCCCTGACGAAGGGCGAATCTCAGTAGCGGCCGAACAGCCGCGAGAGGAAACCCGGTTCTTCCATCGGCTGGATCGGCCCGTGCTTCATATAGCGAAGCGAGGCGTCCTGGTGCGGACGCGGCTGGACCCACCGGTCGGGGGTGCTGCTGCGAAAACTCAAGCTCGACATCGGTCTGCTCCTCGAAGCATATTCCCATCTGTCGCGCTCAATGATCAGCGTGGAGGGGCGGTTCCCGCGTTAACCACCAATTTGGGTGACCTGTGGCAGGGCGGGCGCACTCGCGCTTTTCCGGCCACGTTGCCAAACGAGCCACAGCAGAAACGCCGAGGCCAGCGGCATCAGGTTCAGGCCCAGCGGAAGCGCCACCGCTCGCGTGGCGTAAGGCGCGAACCACAGGGCCCCCAGCAGCGCCTTTTCCCACGGCCGGAACCCCACGCGCAAGCCTTCGCGCACGAGCCACAGCACGGGCAGGACGAGG
Source organism: Croceibacterium sp. (assembly GCA_035470785.1). Lineage (GTDB taxonomy): Bacteria > Pseudomonadota > Alphaproteobacteria > Sphingomonadales > Sphingomonadaceae > Croceibacterium_B. The sequence goes on from DATIQN010000062.1 coordinate 19,047, forward strand.
AACGGCAAGTCGTAGCTGAACAGATAAGGCGAGGCGAGCGCGGTCGCTGCGAGCATCGCCGCGCCGGTGGCCATGCCGTCCTGCCCGAAGCGTCGCCAGCTCGCCATCGTCATCGCGACCATCGCCAGCGCGAGCGCGGCAGCCGCGACCGTTGCCGCCGTGGCCCCGGCATAGACCCGCACTTGCCCGTAGAGCGTCGCCATCTTGAGGAAGAACTCGGGATCGGCGGAGCGCATGATCGCCGCGCTGGCCTGCCAGCTGTCGCTGTAGGCGAGCATCGCCGCGGTGCCGAACGCGAGCCACGACAAGGCGAGCAGGCCGACGGCGCTCAGTCCGGCGGCGAGAAACGTCCGCCAACGACCGCCGGCAGCGAGCCAGAAGGGCACCAGCAGCGCGAGATGCGGCTTGACGATCAGGGCACCGAGGAGTGCTCCGGCGGCAAGCGGGCGCCGGTCGAGCAGCGCCACTCCGCCGAGCAGCAGCGCCCCTGTGACGAAGCCGTTCTGCGCGTGACCCGCGGCGATCAGGGCGCCAGGAAAGACCAGCACCAGCAGCCACAGCCGGGGGAAAGTCTTCACCCCGGCCCAGGCCCACAGCGCGTATGTCACCACGACCCAGGCGATCCAGCCGAGCGGCACCGAGAACACGCCGAAGGGCGCGGTCACGAAAAGGAACGGCGGCGGATTGACGAAGGCATACCAGCCGGTGAACCCGGCACTAGTCTGCACCCTCTGCTGCCATTGAAGATCGTAAGCCGACTGGGGCAACCCGGCGAGCACGGCCTTGGCCGCGCCCCAGAAGGCGAGGAAATCGCTCCCCTCTGGCCCCATCGCCTTGGCCCACGACACGGCGAGCAGTGCCAGGCTGGCAAGCCCCACCAATATCGCATAGCCGCGCACGCGCCGGCTGTTCAGCCAGTCCGCATCGCGTAGGAATTTGGTCGCCCCGCCCATCATCGGTGCAGCATTAGCGCGCGCTGCGCCAGTTGAGCCAGCAACGCGCATCCCGCCAATGTGGGAAAAATGGCAGGGGTGACAGGATTCGAACCCGTGGCCCTCGGTTTTGGAGACCGATGCTCTACCAGCTGAGCTACACCCCTGCAGCGGCGCGGCCTCTAAGGCGACTGCGCCCGATTGGCAAGGCAGCAGCAAGGTGAATGTGCTATAGGCCGCAGGCCATGCACGCCCCGTCCGTCCCAACAATTCCGCCCGAGATGCTGCTGCTCGCCTATCGCAGCGGCATTTTCCCGATGGCCGACGGGCGCGAGGATCCGGAGATTTTCTATGTCGAGCCGCGCAAGCGGGCGATCCTGCCGCTCGATGGCTTCCGCTGCTCGCATTCGCTGGCCAAGGTCCTGCGGCGGGGCCGCTATCGCGTATCGTGCAACGAGGATTTCGCCGGCGTCATCGCCGCCTGTGCGGAGCCGCGACCCGACCATCCCGAAACTTGGATCAGCCGCCGGATCGAGGCGAGCTACCGCGCCATGCACATGGCCGGATACGCGCACTCGATAGAAGTGTGGGACGGCGAAAATCTGGTCGGCGGGCTCTACGGCGTCGGCTTCGACCGGGTGTTCTGTGGCGAGAGCATGTTCAGCCACGCCGACAACGCTTCGAAGGTCGCGCTCGCGTGGCTGGTCGCGGCGATGAAGGCGGCCGGAATGGACCTGCTCGATTGCCAGTTCATGACCGAGCACCTCGCCTCGCTCGGAGCGGTCGAGATCAGCCAGGAAGATTATTGCGAGCGGCTGGCGCGCGCTCAGGCGGCCGGGCCGGGCGCAGCGCTTGCGGTGGGCGACGGTCTCGGCGCCGGGCTCGGGCTGCCCGAAGGCTTCGCGCTGCTCGTCGGCGCCGGGGCTTCCTCGCCCGGGAAGCTCATCGCGCAGCTTTTGACCCACACGTCGTAGACCGGGTGCTCGACCACGTTCACGCTCGGTGCGTTCTTGAACAGCCAGCCTGAGAACACCTTGTGCCAGGCCAGCGAGCTGTTCACGTCCGGGCGCTCCTGCACATAGACCTGGACGAAGGCGCCTTCCTCGGGGTCGTATTCCCACGGCGCGGTCTTCTCGCACGCTTCCAGCTTCACGACCACGTTGCCGATCCGGCGCGATTCGCCGGGCTTCATCTTGAGGTCCTGCGAGATGTTGTTGCGCTTGTTGAGCAGCCCGAGCGTGGCAACGCGGTCCTTCATCGGTGTGCCGATCGAAGCCCCGGCCTGCGCGGCCGCGACGGAATTCTGCGCGAGCTGCTTGGGCACTTCGGTCTCTACCGGCTTCGGCGCCGGTGGCTCGTTGTTGCACGCGGACAGTGCCAGCATCAGGATGATCGGCGCGACGGCGCGCATGGTCAGGCGTCCGGCGTCCAGGATTCGTAATCGCCGGTGGCTGCGGCGCGGCGTCCGCCGCGCTCGAGCGCGCCTTGCGGGCGATAGGCGGCAAGCGTGCCGGTTGCGTTCGGCGTGTAATCGGCTTCCCAGATCTTCGCCGGTGGCAGATGGCTTTGCGGCAGCTCGTCGTACGAATGGTGTAGCCATCCGTGCCATTCGGGCGGCACGCGGCTGGAATCGTTGGCGCCGTTGTAGATTACCCAGCGCCGCTCGAGACCTTCGGTCGTCTTGGCGTTCGAGCGGAAATAGGTGTTGCCCTGCGCGTCGGTACCGACCTTTTCGCCCTTGAGCGCACTGAACAGCGCGGTGCCGATCGTGGCTCCGTCCCACCAGGTGAAGATCTTCGAGAGGATTCCCATGGCCGGGCCGTTAGCGGTTCAAGCGGGGCAGTGGCAAGCGGGCGATCACCAGGTGACGCGCGCGCCGGGCGTTATGCCGAGCTGAGCCGCGCGCCCACCGTTCAATTCGAGCACGGCGATCGCCGCCCCCGCCGAATTTATCGGATCGAGCGAGTACGGCACCGCGTTCGCAGCGATGTTGCTGATCAGGTGGTCGGGATCGATGAAGACGATGTCGAGCGAAATGACCGTGTTCTTCATCCAGAAGCTGCGCTGCTCGGCGGTATCGCTGGGGAACAGCATGCCTTCGTCGGGCTCCATGGCGGTGCGGAACATCAGGCCTTTCTGCTGCTGCTCCATCGTCCGCGCCATTTCGACCCGGAAGGTGTGAACCTTGCCGTTTTGGCTGATTCTCAGGGGAATCACGTCAAGCCCCGAGATCGGGTGCTTGGCCGGCACCATCGCGGCAGCCGGCGGCGCGGGCGCGGCGGGTTGCTGCGAGCAGGCGGCGGCGCTCAGGGAAAGCGCGGCAAGGGCGATCGGCAGCCTCAGGCTTCGGGACCAGCGCATCGGTGTCAGAACTCCTTTTCGTCATCAGCCTCAGCTTCCCACTGCTCGGCCTCGGCGGCGCTTGCCGCATCGACGATTTGCCGCGCGCTGTCGAGGGGGTGACCGGCGCGCAGCATCGCCGCAATCTGCTTTTCGCGCAACGCCTTGTCGAGCGGTACGGCTCCGAACGGCCCGAACCGCCGCCGGCGCGCGAGGGCCAGCGCGGCCCGGCGCGTTTCGCCCTCGGCCGGGCGCATCCGCTCGCGCAGTCCCTCCTCGATACCTGCCTGGCCGAGCGCCTGGCGCACCCGCCGCTCGCCATAACCGCGGCGCAACAGGCTGCCCGACCGCGCGCGGGCGAAAGCTTCGTCATCGATGTAACCGAGCTCGGCATAGCGCTCGACCAGTTCTTCGATCCGCGGCTCGCCCTCCCCCTCCCAGCCGCGCTCGCGCAATTTGCGCCGCAAATAGCGTTCGAGATTGGCCGCGGTGGTGGAAAAACGCGCGACATAAGCCAGCGCGATCTCCCCCAGACGCGCGGAATCGAGGGGTTTCGGCGGCCTCTTGCGCCGGTCGGAACGGGAACTTGTGTCGCTCATCGGCCTTATTCGTGCCACAGTCGCGCTCAAAGGGAAAAGGCCGTGTCGAGGGCTGGGGAGGTTTTCGATCGCTCATTCCTCATTCACCCGACGCGAGACAAGCGCGGACAGGACGAAGCAGATCGGGTATTTGCGCCAATAATATGGAAAACGACGCCGCTTTGAAGCCGACGCCGAACCTGTGCGCGCTCCCGCGCCGATTCTCCGACTTCGCCACCTTCGGCGAGGCGCTGGATTATGCCGCGCAAGGCGTGCGCGGGCTCAACTTCCACGATGCCCGCGGCCGCTTGGTGCGGGTCTATCCCTTCGCCGAACTGCGCGAGGACGCTCTGGCGATAGCTCGGCGCCTGGTTGCCGGCGGGGTGAAGCCGGGCGCCCGCGTCGCGCTCGTCGCGCAGACCGGCCCGGAGTTCGCTTCGCTGTTTTGCGGCGCGATTTACGCCGGCGCGTGGCCGGTGCCGCTGCCCTTGCCGACCAGCTTCGGCGGCAAGGACAGCTATATCGACCAGCTCGCGGTCCAGCTCGAAAGCTCCGATCCCTCGATGCTGCTGTTTCCCGAGGAAATCGACGAGATGGCCCGCGCCGCGGCCGGCCGCCAGGGCTGCGACGCCGCAAGTTTCGAAGAGATCGCCGCGCGGCCCGGCGCAGATTGCGCCCTTCCCCCGCAAAGCCCCAGCGACATCTGCTACCTGCAGTATTCGAGCGGCTCGACCCGCTTTCCGCACGGCGTCGCGGTCACCCATCGCGCGCTACTCAACAACTTGCGCGGGCATGGGATCGGCATGAAGCTGGTCGACAACGACCGCTGCGTCAGCTGGCTGCCGTGGTATCACGACATGGGCCTGGTTGGCTGCCTGCTTTCGCCGATCGCCAACCAGGTTTCGACCGACTACCTGAAGACCGAGGACTTCGCGCGGCGCCCGCTCGCCTGGCTCGACCTGATCAGCCGCAACGAAGGTACCACGCTCTCGTACTCGCCCACCTTCGGTTACGACATCTGCGCGCGGCGCATCTCGAGCCAGTCGGTCGTGGCCGAGCGGTTCGACCTGTCGCGCTGGCGGCTTGCGGGCAATGGCGCCGACATGATCCGGCCCGATGTCATGCAGAGCTTCGTCAACGCCTTCGCCGCTGCCGGCTTCAAGGCCAATTCCTTCGTGCCGAGCTACGGCCTCGCCGAAGCGACGCTGGCGGTGACGCTGATGCCGCCCGGCGAAGGAATCAGCGTCGAGCTGGTCGAGGAGGAACGCCTGTCGGGCAGCCCGCGCGACCTCAGCCGCCCGGCGCGCTACCGGGCGATCGTCAACTGCGGCAAGCCGGTGCTCGACATGGAAGTCGAAATTCGCGGCGAGGACGGCAAGGCGCGCGGCGACCACATGATCGGCAAGGTCTGGTGCAAGGGCCCGAGCGTCATGCACTCGTACTACCGCGACCCCGAGGCGACCGCGGCGTGCCTCGTCGGCGGATGGCTCGACACCGGCGACATGGGCTACATGGCCAACGGCTACCTGTTCATCGTCGGCCGGGCGAAGGACATGATCATCATCAACGGCAAGAACCACTGGCCGCAAGACATCGAGTGGGCGGTCGAGCAATTGCCGGGCTTCCACCAGGGCGACATCGCCGCGTTCAGCGTCGAGACCGAGAGTGGTGAGGAAGTGCCGGCGGTGCTGGTCCACTGCCGCGTGTCCGACCCGGAAGAGCGGGTGCGGCTGCACGACCAGATCCGCGAGAAGGTCCGCTCGATCACCGGCATGAACTGCGTCGTCGAGCTGGTCCCGCCGCGCACGCTGCCGCGCACCAGCTCGGGCAAGCTGAGCCGCGCCAAGGCCAAGACGCTGTACCTTTCGGGCGAAATCGAGCCGTTCAAGCTGGCTGCCTAAGCGGCTGGTCGAAAACACTTGTCGCCAGCGCGCCTGCCCCCATACTGCCATGGCTTGAACAACGTGTCTTGCGTCACTAATACAGTGACGAAGCGACGGGAGTTGACGAACCGATGGCCGAAACCGCCCCCACCACCGCGACGCAGAGCGCGAACGACCTCAAGCTGACCCCGCCCGAGCCGGTGCCGGTGGTCACGCCCGAAAAGGCCGCGGGCCTCGTCCCGGTCGATTCCGAAAAGCGCTCGCAGCTCGAAGAGAAAGTCGACGGGTTCGTCAGCGAGCTGGTCGCGCTCGACACCAATTCGCCAGAGTTCGGCAAGAAGGTCGACCAGATCACCAACATGGGCCGCAAGGAGATCGCCGTCTCGGCGGCCCAGTCGAACCGCTTTCTCGACAGGCCGATCCGTGCGATGGACAAGGACAGCGGCGTCGGCGCAAACCTCGCCGAGCTGCGCAAGACGGTCGAAGCGCTCGATCCCGGCAAGAAGGGCCAGCTTTCGACCGGCCGCAAGATTCTCGGGATCATCCCGTTCGGCAACTCGCTCAAGCGCTATTTCGAGAGCTACCAGTCGGCCCAGGGCCACATCCAGTCGATCCTCGGCCACCTCGCCAGCGGCAAGGACGAGCTGCTGATGGACAACGCCGCGATCGACGTCGAGCGGCAGAAGCTGTGGGAGGCGATGGGCAATCTGGAGCAGATGGTCCACATCGCCCGAACGCTGGACCAGAAGCTCGAGGACGCCGCGGCCGACCTCGACGCGACCGACCCGGCCAAAGCCAAGGCGATCCGCGAGAGCGCGCTGTTCTACGTCCGCCAGCGGACGCAGGACCTGCTTACCCAGACGGCGGTCAGCGTGCAGGGCTACCTCGCGCTCGACCTGGTCAAGAAAAACAACGTGGAGCTGGTCAAGGGCGTCGACCGCGCCAGCACCACCACCGTGGCCGCGCTGCGCACAGCGGTGACGGTGGCGCAGGCGATGAGCAACCAGCGGCTCGTGCTGCAGCAGATCACGTCGCTCAACGAGACGACCGCGAACATGATCGATTCGACCGGCCAGCTGCTCAAGGACCAGACCGGCAAGATTCACGAGCAGGCGGCGGCGAGCACGATCCCGATGGAGACCCTGCAGCGCGCGTTCCAGAACATCTACGACACGATGGACCAGGTCGATACGTTCAAGGTCAAGGCGCTCGAAAGCATGAAGCAGACGGTCGAGACGCTCACAACCGAGGTCGAGAAGTCGAAGGGCTACATCGCGCGCGCGGAGGGCCAGAACAAGGCGCTCGCCGCGGCTAACGAGCCTTCGCTGCTTAGCCTGGAGGGCTGATGGCCGGCGAAGCGCAACAGAACGACAAGATACTCGCCGAAGCCCGCCGGACGCTCGAATACCAGCGCGCCGGCGGGCGCCGGAAGCAACCGCCGATCGGCCGTGGTTCGGCCCAGTTGCGCCAGCAGAACCTGATGAACCGCATCAAGCTGATCGTCGGCTCGATGGCGGCGATCATCGTTGCGGCGATGGTCGCGGGTATCGCCATCGGCGGGATCGGCTTCACCGGCATCATGGTCGTGTTCCTGGCTATCGTCGCCGCCACGTTCCTGTTCTCGAGCTTCCCCAAGGTGCGCGTGCCCAAGCGCGCCGACCTCAATACCGGCGACGTGCGCCACATGGTCGCCCGCACCGAGCTGTGGCTCGAGAGCCAGCGCCCCGCCTTGCCGCCGCCGGCGGTGACGCTGGTCGACAAGATCGGCACCCAGCTCGACGCGCTGGGGCTGCAACTCGAGACAGTCGACCCCGGCCACCCCGCGGCGCAGGAGACCCGCAAGCTGGTCGGCGAAACGCTGCCCGGAATGGTCGATGCCTATCGCCGCATCCCGGCCCAATTGCGCCGCGAAAGGAATGCCGGAGCGAGCCCCGACGAACAGATCGTCGAAAGCCTCGGCAAGATCAGCACCGAGATCGACCATGTCACCCGCCAGCTCGCCGCTGGCGCTCTCGACGATCTTGCGGTCCGCACCCGCTACCTCGATTACAAGTATGGCGACCCCGAAGGGCCCGCCCCGGAGAACCGTTAATGCGCGTTGAAATTCCTCACAATCTCGACAAGGCGACCACGCGCGTGCGGCTGCGCGCGAACAGTCACAAGATCGCCGATCAGTTTCCCGGCGGGCTGGCGCAAGTCGAGACAAACTGGCCGAACGAGGATACAATGACGATGCACGTGCGCGCCATGGGTCAGGACCTCACCGGCCAGGTCGAAATCGAGGAAGGCAAGATCGTGTTCAACATGACCCTGCCCGCGGCGCTGTCGTTCATCGAGCCGATGATCGCCGGTGCGATAAGGCAGCAGGCCCCGAAGCTGATCGCGGGACCGTCGGACTAAAGCTTCCGCTCCAGCTCGAGGTAAGTTTCCGGTATCCGCAAGGCCGCGGTCGCCTCGCGGGTTTCGCGCAGGAACAGCAGCAAGGCACCGATCAGCAGCGCCAGTGCGGCGACGAAGATGGTCGAGACAAGTGGCTTCAGATTGATAGCCGCCAGGTCCTCGACGAACAGCAGCACGACCGTGACGCCGACGCACAGGCTGGCGATCACCAGCCACAGAATCGCGCGGCCGATCAGGTGGATGCGGCGGTCGACGAAGCGGATCTCGCGCACAACGGCGTCGTGCTCGGGGCCGGCGGTCTCCGGGTGCCTGTCCTGCAATACACGGCTGCGGTCGACGATGCGGCCGAGCCGGGTTGACAGGATGTTCATGATGTTGCCGATCGCGACCAGCATGAAAACCGGCGTCAGCGCGAGCTGGATTGTCTGAACGATCAGCGGTTTATCCATCGCTCACTCGATTCCCCTTTTTATCCCGCGGCGGAACGACTGCCCGGCTCGCAGGTTGCACTCGCGACGGTCCCGCGCGATACGCGCGTCGGGGTCGCATCGCAATTGGGTGCAGTCGGGACAAGCGATGCGTGCAGACTTGCAGACAGATGATGGTCTTATGCCCCCGGGGTCGCTCGCAATAGGCGGCGGCATCGGACGCGTGCTGCTGGTCGAAGACAGCATGCTGATTGCGCTCGACGCTGAGGATGCGCTGATGGCGTGCGGCATCAGCAACGTCGTCATCGCGTCCAATGTGGTCAAGGCGCTCGCCGTGATGGCCGAGGCGCTGCCCGATTTCGCGGTCCTCGATTACAACCTAGGCGACGAGACGAGCGAGGCGGTCGCCCGTGCGTTGACCGAGGCCGGGGTGCCTTATTGCTTCGCCACCGGTTATGGCGACGCGCTTGAGCGGATGCAGGCCAAGCCGCCATACGGCGTGCTCAAGAAGCCCTACTCGCAGAGCGACCTAGCCGGAGTTCTCGCCCGGGTCGAAGCCGATCGCTCAGCGCAGTAGCACGGCCATTATTGCTTCGCGGCGCCGGTTAGCTTTCCGACTTTCTGCGCGCCTTCCATTGTGGTGACGAGGACCTCGTCGCCGTCGACGACGATGGCGACGTCCTTGAGCCCGATCACCGATACGCGCGGCCCGTCGGTATCGACGAACACGCCTGCGCAGTCGAACAGCTCGGCGCGGCCGCGCACCGAGTTGCCATCGTGGTCGCTATCGGTCGCGTCGCGCAGAGCGGCCCAGCTGCCGATGTCCGACCAGCCCATCGAGGCTGGCACCATCGCCGCGCGCTCGGTTGCCTCCATCACCGCGTAGTCGACCGATTCCGGCTCGATCGTGGCGAACGCGGCGGCATCCGGGTGAAAGCGGTTGCCATCCTGCGAGCCACCCGAGACGGACGCGGCCGCATGCGCAGCCAACGCTGGACGGTGCCTGGCCAGTTCCTCGAGGAAATGCCCGGCACGAAAGGCGAAGATCCCGCCGTTCCAGCTGTAGCCCCCGTCGGCCAGGAAGGTCTGCGCGGTTGCGAGGTCGGGCTTTTCGACGAAGCGCTCGACACGGTAGCCGCCTTCGAGCGGCTCGCCGCGCTTGATGTAGCCGTAGCCGGTTTCGGGCGCTGTCGCCGTGATCCCGAAGGCGACAAGCCAGTCCTCGGCGCCGAGCCGGGCGGCGGCGGCGGCGGCGGCGCGAAATCCTGCAACGTCGGCGATGTGGTGGTCGCTCGGGCAAACGAGCATGACCGCGTCGGCCGGCAACCGGCCGGCGGCGAGCGCAATCGCCGCGGCGGTGTTCTTCGCTTCGGGCTCGACGATGACGGTCGCGCCTGGCGCTTCTCTGGATTGCTCCTCGACATGTTCGAGATGCGCGGTTCCGGTGACGATCACCGGCGCGGCAAACTGCCCGGCATCGCCGCAGCGGGCGAGCGTCGCCTCGAACATCGTCTGCTCACCGATCAGCGGCAGGAACGGCTTGGGCTTGGTCTTGCGACTGCGCGGCCACAGCCGCGTACCGCTTCCGCCGCAAAGGATCACCGGAACGATCTTGTTCATTGCGTCTCCCTGTTGCGCACTTCGCCTGGCGCGTAAAGCAACTCGCACGCCAGCCATAGGTTGCAAGATGTGGAGCAGGCATTCGCATCGGTTGATCGTTCACTCAGTAAATGGTTTTCGTTGTGAACTATCTTGTCGTGCCGGAGTGCGGCGGCTAGCCTCCATTGGACTCGCAGTGGAGTACGGGATGCGCATGCGGTTTGCCTCCATACTGATGGCGTTCGCCTTACCGGCGGCGGCCCTGGCTCAGCCCGGCGACACGGCCGCGCCCGGCGACTGGCCGAAATATGCTCGAGACCTCTCGGGCGACCGCTATTCTCCGTTGACGCAAATCGACACGAAGAACGTCAAGGACCTGCAGCAGGCGTGGACCTTCCGGCTGCGGCCCGACGGGGGCGCGGCGGTGCTCGGCGGGACCGTGCCAATCGTGATCGACGGCGTGATGTACATGCCGATCGGCAACGCGGTCGTCGCGCTCCAGGCGGATAGCGGCAAGGAACTGTGGCGCCATCCGGTCGACGGGCTAGTGCGGCGCGCGGTCAGCTGGTGGCCGGGCGACGGCACGATGGGCCCGCGCATCTTCTACTCGACGGGGTCGGAGATCACCGCGCTCGATCCGAAGACGGGCAAGGTCGACCCGACTTACGGCGACAATGGCGTCTCGAAAATCGACGGCACGCCCTACCCCTACCCGCCGTCGGTGTTCCACAACGTGCTCGTCGTCGGCGCCAGCACCGCCGAGATGCCGCGCGGCCCCTCGGGCGACAGCCGCGCCTACGACGCGCGCACCGGCAAGAAGCTGTGGCAGTTCCACACCGTGCCGCAGCCCGGCGAGGTGGGTCACGAGACGTGGCTCGACGACGGCTGGAAGGGTCGTTCGGGCACCAACATGTGGGTTTGGTACACGACGGCTGATCCCAAGACCGGCACCCTCTACATGACCATCGGCGGCCCCTCGCCGAACTACTACGGCGGCGACCGCCCGGGCGCGAACCTGTTCGGCAACTCGATCGTCGCGGTCGATGCCGAGACGGGCAAGTACAGGTGGCATTTCCAGACCATCCACCACGACTTGTGGGACTGGGACTTGCCCGCCCCGCCGGTGCTGTTCGACATCCACAAGGACGGCAAGACGATTCCCGCGCTCGCCGAAACCGGCAAGCCGGGCTTCATGTACATCCTCAACCGCGAGACCGGAAAACCGGTCTTCCGCGTGATCGAGCGCACGGTCGCCAAGGCCGACGTGCCGGGCGAATGGTACTCGCCGACGCAGCCGGTGCCGGTGAAGCCGCCGCAGCTCAACCGCGGTTACTGGGACCCGTCGGACATCGTCACCGCCAAGGACACCAGTCCCGAGCACGTCGCCGCCTGCCACGCCCTGCTCGACAACTATGGCGGCACGTTCTTCAACCAAGGCAGCTTCACGCCGTTCTTCATGAAGAAGATGGTCAACGGAAAGCCGTTCAGCTCGATCAACATGCCGCACAACGGCGGCTCGGTGTGGGGCGGCAGCGCGGCCGATCCGACCAAGGGGATCGTCTACGTCAACACCAGCGAAGGCGGCAGCATCGGCTGGATCGAGCCGCGCGATCCCAAGGGCAACTATGGCCGCGGCGACGAGAACTCGCCGCAGCCCTACGACCGCGGCAGCCTGATCGGGCCAGGGGCCTATTCGGGCTTCAACGCCAGCTTCACAGCCGCGGACGGCAAAAGGGTCACCCTGCCGTGTATCAAGCCGCCGTGGGGCCGGCTGATCGCGGTCGACGCAAATACCGGAAACATCCTGTGGGCAAGCCGCCTCGGTATCACCGAGGAACTGCCGAAGGACAAGCAGGACACCGGCGCCAACAACGGCTCGGGTGGGCCGATCGTCACCGCCGGCGGGCTGGTGTTCATCGGCGCGACCTCGGACCGATACTTCCGCGCGTTCGACGCGAAGACGGGCAAGATCCTGTGGCAACAGCAGCTCGGCTACGCGCCGCTGACGATCCCGATCAGCTATCGGGGCAAGGACGGGCGGCAATATATCGCGGTAATGGCCGCCGGATCGAGCCTTGCTCCGTCGAGCCGCACGCCCGATGGCAAGCCGGCCAACAACGAATCGCTGGTCGCCTTCGCGCTGCCGAAATGATTGGAGAGACTGGGATGGGACGCATTGCCATGGGGCTGCTTGGGGCAGCGACGATCGCCATGGGCGCCGGCGCGACCGCGCAGCAGACGCCGCCGCCGGGCCGGATCACCACGCCCGAAGGCGCGGTGATGAACAGCGCCAGCGATCTCGCCTACAGGCCCGGGCAGCTTACACCCGAGCAACTCAACAGCTCGACCGCCAATCTTTTCACCGGGCCTTCGGCCAACGTCTTCCGCCGCTATCCGCGCGACAAGACCGACGCGATGGTCAAGTTCTACACCGGCGCGCTAGCACTCAAGTCGCTCAGCCCGATCCAGCTGACCGCGACCCAGCAGATGCTCCTGACCGGCGTCGGCCACGGGCAGATCAAGCTGTCCGCCGGGCAGCAGGGCAACCGCAAGTACGACATGGCCGGAGGCGTGACCGGGGGCACCGGCATCCGCTATTTCCGGCTGACGTTTCCCGACAAGAAGACCGTGCTCGATCGTTTCGCGACCGCCGGCTTCGCGGCGCCGAAATTTGCCAAGCAGGGCGACGGGACCGAAGCGACACTGGTCACCGATCCCGGCGGCTTCCCGATCGAGATCGTCATCAAGCCTGGCGCCAAAGACGGTTCGAACGATGGCGTCGGGGTCGGCATCAATTCCTCGAACCTCGAGGTCAGCCGCAAGTTCTACCGCACCTTCGTCGGGCTCGACGAGCGCAAGCCGATCAAGGACAAGCTGCTCGGCCTGACGCTCTATCCGTTCGGACGCGGCGAGACGACGCTGTACCTCTACCACGCCGGCAAGAATGCCCACCCGGACAACGGCAGCGCCGGCATCCAGTACGTCGTCAGCGATTCGCCGCTAGCCGACGCCAAGGCCAAGGCGCGGCACATCGCGGTCGAAACACCGCTCAACAGGCTCGCCGGGTTCAACCTGATTACGGTCTGGCTCAACGACCCCGATGGCGTGACCAATTACTACGCGCAGCTCGGCCCGCGTCCGGCACCTGCACAGGCCGCCTCCGGCAACTGACGAAAGCGAAAAGGGCCTCCCCCTTGCCGGGGAAGGCCCTCTCGTTTCGATCGCGAATACTTACTGCTTGGCTGGGGCCGCCGAGGGCGCGGAAGCAATCGCCGGCGCCGCGTCCTTGTGGTTTACCGCGACGATGTAGTCGGCCAGCTTGCCGATGTCCGCGTCGGGAATCTGGCCCGCGAAGCTGGGCATCGGGCCTGAGCCCATGGTGATCCGGGAGACGATGAAGTCGTGAGTCAGCTTGGGGTTGTCGAGGCTCGGCCCGACCGCGCCAGAGGAACCGGCGTCGGTGAGCGTGTGACAGGCGCTGCACGACCAGGTGTTGAACAAGTCACGTCCCGCCGCCACGACGTCTGACGGCTTGGCATCCGCGGCGTGCGCGCGGGTGGTCAAGCCGCCGACACCTGCGGCGAGCGCAGCAACGGCCGCGAGCGCGCCCAGCGTGGTAGTGAATTTCTTTCGCGAGGAATTGGCCTTGCCCACTGCATTCGCTCCGTTCGTTGATTCTGTCCGTTGCGGGGCGGCTGCTTGCTTGCCCCGGCAGCCGAAGTCAATCATGCTCTAGTTGACGCCCCATGAAGGCCAGTTGAATAGGCACTTCAGGAAGACCTGAGGTCAAGGTGCGGGGAGGCCAACCATTCGCCGCTGTTTGACTTTGTTCGCGCTGACCGCCCTGCTCGCTGGCTTCAGCCGCTCCGACGGCGACGCCCAGCCCGCGGGCCAAGCCAATGCGCCTTATGTCAAAGCGCACTCGCTCCAGCAGCTCATGGTCACGCTTATCGAGCCCGACGCGCAGGTGTTCTGGCGATCGTCGGGCGCGGTCAGCAACAACGGCGGCTCGCACGACCTCGCGCCGACGACAGCGGAGGGCTGGGCCGCCGCACAAAGCTCCGCCGCGACCGTCGCCGAGACGGGCAACCTGCTGATGCTGCGGAGCTACTCGCACGACCGCGGCCCAGACTGGATCGACGTCGCGTAGGATCTGCTTCGGGTCGGCAAGCGGGCCGAACGGCCGACCGACGCGCGCGACGAGGACGCCATGTTCGTCGCGGGGGCCAAGCTCTCCGACGCCTGTTCGGCCTGCCACAAGGCCTATTTGCCGCAGGAACAGGCGGCCAAGGCGGATTCCGCGCAGTGAGTCGAGCGTGGCGGACAATGTCACGCTGAGGGCATGCGGCGGCGCGAGGCGCCTCGCCGATTTTTCGGATATTGTCAACTTATCGCGTTTTCCACCCTTGTTGCCGCCGGCAATTCTCGGCTAGGCTTGCGGCACGGGAGAATGGGTGTGACAACAAAACTTCAGGCAAAACCGATGAATCCTCGCGTCCGCGCTCGCCGCGGTGCGTGGCTGGCAGCCCCCTTGGCGGCCGTGCTCGCCAGCGCGTGGATGACCGCTCCGGCCGACGCCAAAACGGCCTCGACCGCGACCGCCTTCGACTACAAGGGCTGGGACGCCTACGCCGGGGGCGCCGATTCGTCGCAGTATTCGTCGCTCGACCAGGTCAACACCGGGAACGTCGCCCAGTTGCAGCAAGCCTGGACGTTCGAGACCGGGCCCGGGCCCGCGCCGCACTTTAACCCGATCAAGATTGGCGACACGCTGTACCTGATCGCCGGCGCCAGGCTGGTCGCGCTCGACCCCGTCACCGGGCAGAAGAAGTGGGACAAAGATTACGGCGGCCGCATCGGCGACCGCGGTATGAACTACTGGCAAAGCGCCGACGGCAAGGACCACCGACTGTACTTCCTCAAGGACGGCATGCTCACCGCGGTCAACGCCGACAACGGCGATGTGATCACCAGCTTCGGCAAGAACGGCCAGGTGGACATCCGCACCGGGCTTGAGCCGAACAAGATGCCGGCGCGCCCGCTGATGACCAACAACCCGGGCCGCATCTACAAGAACACGATCATCATCTCGCTCCCGGCGGCGGCCTATGATTTCGCCTCGGCCCCGGCGGATACGCACGCCTATGACGTGCTCACCGGCAAGCTGAAGTGGGTGTTCCACACGGTGCCCGAGAAGGGCGAGGCGGGCTACGACACCTGGCCGGCAAAAGACCACGACAAGTTCGGCGGGGTGCACAACTGGTCCGAGTTCACCGTCGATAGCAACGCCGGCATCGCCTACATTCCGACGGGCACCGCGCGGTACGATTTCTACGGCGGCAACCGCGAGGGGATAAATCTTCACGCCAACTCGATCAACGCGATCGACATTCCCACCGGCAAGCTGCTGTGGAGCTTCCAGGTCGTCCACCACGACCTGTGGGATTTCGACATCCCGCAATCGCCCAAGCTGATGACCATCCACAAGGACGGCAAGGACATCCCGGTCGTCATCCAGGCGACCAAGTTCGGCTATATCTACGTGCTCGACCGGCGCACCGGCAAACCGGTCTGGCCGGTCAAGGAAGTTCCCGTGCCGAAGTCCGACGTGCCGGGCGAAAAGGCCTCGCCGACGCAGCCGCGGCCGACATGGCCCGAGCCGTTCGCGAGGCAGGGCGTATTCACCCCGGACATGATCAATCCGTACATTTCGGCGGAAGACCAGGCCAAGGTGCGCGAGCTGCTTAAGACCGCGCGCAACGAAGGTCTCAACACCCCGCCGAGCCTGCAGGGTTCGATCTCGCTCCCCGGCCACAACGGCGGCGCCAACTGGGGCAGCAGCGCGGTCGACCCGGTCAAGCACCGCTTCTTCGTCGTATCCAAGCAGATGCCAACTTTCGACAAGCTGGTGCTCGACGAAAAGCCCGAAGCGCAGGCGGCAATGCCCAACGGCGGCGGCGACGTGAAGCCGTACAAGTCGAACGTCGACTTCATGCTGCAAACGAACGGTCTGCCGGCGATCAACCCGCCGTGGTCGCTGATCACCGCCTACGACATGGACAGCGGGAAGAAGATCTGGAGCCTGCCCGACGGCGAAGTCACCGCGCTTGCCGAAAAGGGCATCCACGACACCGGCAGCACCGCTCCGCGCGGCGGCCCGGTGGCGACCGGCGGCGGTCTCGTCTTCGTCGGCACCTCGTCCGACCGCAAGGTGCGCGCGCGCGATGCCGCGACCGGCAAGGTGCTGTGGGAAGACCAGCTCGACGCCGCCAGCGAAGGCGTTCCCGCGGTCTATGAGGCCGGCGGCAAGGAATACATTGTCTTCGCCGTCGGCGGCGACGGTCTGTTCCCGCCGAAGTTGGGCCAGGCCAAGCCGGGCACCAACCGCTACGTCGCCTTCGCGCTGCCGTCCGGAAAATGATCCGCCGGGCGGGTCTTGCCGTGCTGCTGGGGGCTGCCTGCGTGATCGCCGGCGGCGCAGCGGCTAATGCGCAAGCTCCGTCGGCGATTCCCAAGGACCTCAGCGCAATTCCGCCGGTGCCGAAAAGCTACAAGCCCAAGCTCACCCAATGGGGCGAACCGGACCTGTCGGGACTGTGGCCGATCGATCACCTCAACCAGACCCCGTTCCAGCGTACCGAGGCGCAAGGCAACCGCTATTGGCTGACCGACGAGGAATACGCCGCGCGGCAGAAGCAGATTGATGCCGCAGCTGGGCGCTACGACAAGGAAGCCAACGACAACAAGTTGGGCATGGGCGCGTGGATGGAAGCCGGCAAGGCCAACCGCCGCACCTCGTTCCTGATCGACCCGCCCAACGGCCGCTTGCCCGCCAAGACCGCCGAGGGTGAGCGCCGCTCGAAGCTGATGCGCTCGAGCTATCGCCCCAACCAGGACTTCGACTGGACGACCGACTTCGACAGCTGGGACCGCTGCATCACCCGCGGTCTCCCCGCCTCGATGTTCACCATCAACTACAACAACGGCATCCGCTTGTGGCAGGCGCCGGGCCTTGTCGCGATCCAGCTCGAGATGGTCCACGAAACGCGGATCATCCCGACCGACGGCCGTCCGGGCATTCCGACGCAAATTCACAACTGGCTCGGCGAAAGCCGCGGCCACTGGGAGAACGGCGACACGCTGGTGGTCGAAACAACCAACTTCAAGCCGGGCCCGTCCGCGACCAATGTCGGCACCTGGGGCTCGCCGCCGTGGAACGACACTCCAGTCAGCATCGGCGCGAAGATGACCGAGCGCTTCACGATGACCGGGCCGGACACGATCGTCTACGAAGTGACGTGGAACGATCCGACGATCTTCACCGCCCCGTGGACCGCGCGCCTCGATTGGCGGCGCAAGAGCGACTACCAGTTCTACGAGTACGCCTGCTGGGAAGGCGACGTGCAAATCCGCGGCTACATCAGCTCTTCGCGCGCGCAGCGGGCCAAGGACCGGGCGAAACAGGGGGCCAAAGCCCAATGAGATTCCGCCAATTGCTCTGGTGCGCCGGGCTCGCCGTGGCGCTTGTCCTGCCGGCTGCCGCCGCGGCGGAACAGGACCTGACCAAGTTGCCCGCGGCGCAGAACGGCTACAAACCGAAGAAGACCGTCTGGGGCGAACCCGATCTGACCGGCGGCTGGCCGATCGATTCGCTCAATGGACGCACGCCGCTGCAGCGCGACCCCAAGTTCGGCAACCGCCAGCTGCTCAACGATGCCGAATTCGCCGAGCGCAACGCGATGGTTCAGCAGCTTGAGCAACGCTACCAGAACGAGAACAAACAGAACAAGATGGGCATCGGCCACTGGGCCGAAGTCGGCGCCGCCAACCGCCGCACCAGCTGGATTACCAGCCCCCCCGACGGCCGCCTTCCCGCCTATACCGACGAAGGCAAGCGGCTTTCGGCCGGCATGCATTCGACCTGGCGGCGCAACCAGGATTTCGACTGGACGACAGACTTCGACAGCTGGGACCGCTGCGTGACGCGCGGCCTGCCGGCCTCGATGTTCCCGTTCATGTACAACAACGGGATTCGCATCTTCCAGGCGCCGGGCCTCGTCGCAATCCAGCTCGAGATGATCCACGAGACGCGGATCATCTCGACCGACGGCAAGACGCCGATTCCGCGGGCCATCCATCAGTGGCTCGGCGAAAGCCGCGGGCATTGGGAGAACGGCCAGACGCTGGTGGTCGAAACGACCAACTTCCAGCCCGGCCCCTCGGCGACCAACATCGGCACCACCGGCTCGCCGCCGGAGAACGACACCCCGGTGAGCGCCGACGCGAAGATGATCGAGCGCTTCACGATGACGGGCCCCAATTCGATCGCTTACGAAATGACATGGACCGACCCCGTCGTGTTCACCCAGCCATGGTCCGCGCGGCTCGATTGGCAGCGCGACGACAAGTACGGGATTTTCGAGTACGCCTGCACCGAAGGTGACGTGCAGATCCGCAACTACATTTCAGCATCGCGCGCCCAGCGCGCGCAAAAGAGGGGGAGCTCCCAATGAATTTCCGCAAGTCCACTCTTCGCCTGGCGGCCGCCTCGGTGCTCGTCGCCGCGGCCGGCATCGGCGCTTCAGCCGTGTTCGCGCAAGCCGCACCTGCCGCCAAGCAGGCCGCCGCCGTTGCGACCACCCGCGGCCCGCAAGCCGTGGCTGACCCGACCAAGCTGCTGCCCGTGCCCAAGAACTATCATCCGAAGAAAACCCTGTGGGGCGAGCCGGACTTCACCGGCATGTGGCCGATCGACTCCATCGCCAGCATCTTCTTCCAGCGGCAAGACCGCTACGGGAACCGCTTCTACCTCAACCAGGCCGAGCTCGACGCCCGCGAGAAGGACCGTCAGGGCTCGCTCAAGCGCTACGAAGAGGAAGACAAGCAGGGCAAGATCGGCATGGGCCACTGGGTCGAATCCGACGCCTCGGGCAGCCAGACCGCGCTGCTGGTCGACCCGCCGAACGGCAAGCTGCCGCCGATGACGCCGTGGGCGCAAAACCTTTACAAGGCCGGCCGCTCGAGCTGGGTCAACGGTCAGCCTTACGACTGGACGAGCGATTTCGACACCTGGGACCGCTGCGTCACCCGCGGCTTCCCGGCCTCGATGCTGCCGTTCCGCTACAACAACGGCATTCGCATCAAGCAGGCGCCGGGCTTCGTCGTGATCGACCTCGAAATGATCCACGATTCGCGCGTTATCCCGGTGGTGCCGAAGGCGCAGTGGGCGGAGCTGCAGAAAACCCGGTGGCCCTCCAACGTGCGCACCTGGTTCGGCCAGTCGCTCGGTTACTGGGACAGCGACAACACGCTGGTCATCGAGACGACCAACATCAAGGCGGGCGACAGCGCCACCGGCGATCACATCGCTCGCGGGCCCTCGCCGCTCAACATGGCGACGATGGGCGTGCCGCCGAACAACACCATCCCGACCAGCGACGAGGCCAAGGTGGTCGAGCGGCTGACGATGACCGGCCCGGATTCGATCATGTACGAAATGACCTATTCCGACCCGAAGGTCTTCGCCGCACCGTTCACCGCGCGCCTGCCATGGAGCCGCAACGAGAAGTACGCCTTCTACGAATACGCCTGCTTCGAAGGCGACGTGCAAGTGCGCAACTACATCAACTCCTCGCGCACGCAGCGCGGGCTCAAGACCAGCGAGATCGGCGATCCCGCGCGGACGGGCGTCGGAGGCTGACGATGGGCGCACGCCACTTGCGGATCGCCGCAGTTCCACTTGCGCTGGCCTTGGCGGCCGGCTCCCTCGCGCTGACCCCGGCCCTTGCGGTCGGCAGCGCGGGCAGCGCCATGCCCAAGCCGGTCAAGACCCAGCAGGGCATGGTCCAGGGAACCGCGGGCGAGCAGCCCGGCGTGACGGTGTTCAGGGGCATCCCCTTCGCCGCCGCCCCGGTGGGCGCCTTGCGTTTCATGCCGGCCACGGCTCCCAAGGCGTGGACCGGTGTGCGCGATGCCAGCAAGTGGGGTGACACGTGCATCCAACCGTCGGGCAAGAACCGCCCAATCGGCGCGAACCAGGCGACCGACATGCCGGATTCGCCGAAAACGTCGGAAGATTGCCTCAACCTCAACGTCTGGACTCCGGCGAAGACCGCGGGCGCCAGGCTGCCGGTGATGGTGTGGTTCTACGGCGGCGCCTATGCCGAGGGCGGCGGCTCGATGCCGTTCGCCAACGGCGCCAGGCTCGCGACCAAGGGCGTGATCATCGTCTCGCTCAACTATCGTGTCGGGCCCTACGGCTTCCTTTCGACGCCCGAGCTGACCGCGGCTTCGCCGCACCACGCCTCGGGTAACCAGGCGCTGTCGGATTCGATCGCCGCGCTTAAATGGGTCAAGGCCAACATCGCCGCGTTCGGCGGCGATCCGAACAACGTGACGATCTTCGGCCAGTCGGCAGGCGCGTGCATCACCGCCGCGCTCGTCGGCTCACCCGTCGCCAGCGGGCTGTTCCAGAAGGCGATCAGTGAAAGCGGCGCCTGGGCCGGCCTCACCGCCACCAAGATGGTCACCCGCGAGGATGCCGAGAAGCGCAGCGTCGAGGCGCTGGGCAAGCTCGGCGTGCACAGCCTCGCCGAACTGCAGGCGCTGCCGGCCGACCAGGTCACTAAGCTCGGTCGTGCGCAAGGGATCATCGTCGATGGCTGGATCGTGCCTGAGGACCAGTCGATCACCTTTGCCCGCGGCAAGCAGAACAAGGTCGCGGTGCTGCTCGGCTCGAACGGCAACGAGGGCGGCAGTTTCGGACCTCCGGGCGGCGTGAAGACGACGGCAGAGGCGTGGAAAGCCGGTGCGGCGCAGCGCTGGAAGGACCTCGCCGACCTCGGCCTCAAGGCCTATCCGGCGCAAACCGACGCCGAAGCGCAGGCCTTCTCCTCGCGGCCGTTCACCGACGGCATCGCCTGGTTCATGCACCACTATGCCGACGAGCAGGCGAAAGTCGGCAAGCCCGCCTATCTCTACCAGTTCGTCCACAATCCGCCGGCGGCGGCGGGCAAGCCGAGTGGCGGCCCGACTCACGCTTCGGAACTGGCCTACGTGTTCAACAACCTCGACAAGCCGCGCGAAGTGCCCGACCCGAGCTCGCCCGAAGTCGCCAGCAAGAGCCCGGACGACATCAAGCTGGCCGACCAGATGTCGAGCTACTGGACCAACTTCGCCAAGACCGGCAACCCGAACGGCAAGGGCTTGCCGAACTGGCCGCTGGCTTCGACGCTGAAGGAGAACCAGGCCTTCCTGCTCGACGTGAACTCGCATGCCGGCGATACGATGACGCCCGCGCAGGCCGAGCTTTACGAAGCGACGTTCAATCGCGACGTGGCCCAGCCGCTCGGGATCAAGACCGTAAAGTAACCTGACGAACTGAGGGGGAGGAGTGGAATGGCGCTGTCGAACAAGGGGCGGCGCTGGCCGCTCCTCCTCTCGGCTGTCGGGCTCGTCGGGCTTGGCGGCACGGCGCTGGCGCAAGCCGATCTGAGTTCGCCCGGGCAGGCGCAAGCGGGCGCCACCGCCTATGCCCAGAACTGCGCCGCGTGCCACGGCTCCGACATGACCAACGGCCAGTTCGCCCCGCCGCTCAAGGGAGCGGACTTCCTCGCCAAGTGGGGCGGCCAACCGGTCGGCAAGCTGCTCGACTACATGCACACCTCGATGCCGCCAACCAATCCGGGCGGACTGCCCGATGCGACGTACTCCGCCATCGCGGCATACATCCTGCTGCAAAACGGCGGCACCGCGGCCATGCTCCCGGCCGCGCCCGTGCGCGCTCGCGGCGAGGCCGGCGTCGGCGGTTTGTCCACGCGCGTTTATCCGCTCCCGCCTGGCCCGAAGATACCAGACCGCTTCGCCGGTTACACGCCCGTGACCGAGGCCGAGCTCGACAACCCCGCGCCGGAGAACTGGCCCGCCTGGCGCCGCAGCCATCTCGGGCTCGGATATTCGCCGCTCAACCAGATCAATACTTCCAACGTCGCCAGCCTGCACATCGCCTGGGCGCAGGCGCTACCGCCGGGCGACAACATGAACGAACCGCTGGTGCGCGACGGCGTGCTCTACGTGTTCGGCTTCGGCGATAACGTGTTCGCGTTCGACGCTGCCAGCGGGCGCCAACTGTGGCGTTACCAGCGGCGCCTGCCGCAAGGCGCGCCAGTGGGCTCGAAGAAAACAATCGCGCTCTACGGCGACAAGGTCTACTCGGCGACCTCGGACAACCACCTCGTCGCGCTCGACGCCAAGACGGGCCGGCCGGTATGGGATGTCGCGATCACCGACCGCACCGGCATGCGGATCCCCGGCGGTCCGCTCGCGGCGGACGGGGTGATCATGCAGGGAATGGCCAGCCAGGCGCCCGGCGGCGGTCTGATCGCCGCGTTCGACGCCGAAACCGGCGAGCACCTGTGGACCTTCGACACCGTCGCCAAGCCGGGCCAGTTCGGCGGCGACACCTGGAACGGCGAGCCGGGCGACCAGCGCAAGGGCGGCTCGGTGTGGACCAGCGGCAGCTACGACCCGGTCAACCATCTGGCGCTGTGGGGCGTCGGCAACACCTACGACACCGCACCACTCCGCGATCAGAAGCCGGGGATGAACAACGACGCGCTGTTCACCGAAAGCACGCTGGCGTTCGAGCCGCGCACCGGCAAGCTGGTCTGGTACTACCAGCACAACCGGAACGACCAATACGACCTCGACTGGGTTTTCGACCGCGTGCTCGGCACTCTCGATGTCCGCGGCAAGCCGACGCGGGTGGTGATTACCGGCGGCAAGAGCGGGCTGTTCGACGCGCTCGATGCGAAGACCGGCAAGTACCTCAAGACTTACGACATGGGCATCCAGGACTACATCGACCGGATCGATCCCGTGACCGGCGACAAGCACGTCAAGCCCGAGAAGATCCCCGGGCGCGACAAGGGCCCGGTGTTCGTCTGTCCGCACGGCGGCGGCGGGCGCAACTGGAGTCCGACCTCGTGGAATCCGGAGACACGCATGTTCTTCGTCGACGCGCGCGACGTCTGTACCGACCTCACACCCGCTTCGGGCGCGGGTTTCCTCAGCACGGGCGTCAACGCGGTCTATGCCCCCCCACCCCATGGCGACGGCAACTACGGCGTGCTCCAGGCGATCGATTTCCAGAGCGGCAGGAAGCTGTGGGAAGTGCGCCGGCGGCAGACCCCCGACATGGGCGTGCTGACAACCGCCGGCGGGGTGCTGTTCACCGGGTGGATGGACCGCCAGTTCGTCGCCTACGACCAGAAGACCGGGAAGGAGCTGTGGAGCAGCGGCGTCACCGGCGTCCCGAACGCCTCGGCGATCACCTATTCGGTCGACGGCAAGCAGTACGTCGCGATGGTGACCGGCCAGGGCAACCCGCTGTCGTCCGGCATCCCCGATGTGATCCCGGAGACGCAGCTGCCGAGCGTCAACAGTTCCTCGGTCTTCGTCTTCGCGCTGCCCGACGCTAAATGAAAAAGGCCGCCCAGGAGGGCGGCCTTTCTCTAACGCGGGATTCGATAGCTCAACTGCCGAAGATGCCGAGCGTGAAGCCGATCGCGCGGCCGAAGAACACCACAGCCAGCCAGAGGATGATCGACAGTGCCGCGGCGACCTTGACCGCCACCGGCATCGTCGCGTCGCGGTCCCAGTGCTCGACCGTGCGCCAAGTCATGAAGTGGAAGTACATCATGTTGAGCCCGGCGAGCGCCATCGTCGCCATTTTCAGCAAGAAATACGGGTTGTGCATGTAGTCCGGCGCCTTGCTGATCCACAGCAAGGTCCCGGTGATGCCCGCACCGACGAACGCGCCCCAGGTCCACGGCAGCGTTTCCTTGGCGATCGCGGTGACGGCGTACTTGTTCGAAGTCCAGCCGAGCATGCGCAGGTCGACCACGAAGACCGTGCCGAGCACCGTCACCAGGCAGATGACGTGAATCGTCTCGAGGGTAGGGAAGGCCCAGGTCGCTTCGGCGATGTACGTGCCGAGGGTCGTCGTCTGGATCTTTTCCCAGAGGGTTGTTGCTTCAGGATTCATCGAAAATTCCCCTTAGACCGGCGCGTAAGCGATCCAGCGACCGCACAGCATGATGACGCACCACAGGACGATGATGAGGAGGGCGGCGGTCTTGATGACCGGACCCGCCGTTCCCCCGGCCGCAAGGCGGCGCATCACCCGGCGGTGGAACCACAGGCTGACTAGCACCGCGACCACAACGAGCGGCATCTTTATCCAGAAGACCGGGTTGACCAGTTCGCGCACCGGCTCGGCGATGGTCATGCCGATGCCGGTAATCAGCAGCACCACCAGCGACCACCAGATCCAGCGGACATAGCGGCGCTCGGTCTCGGCCATCGTGCGATCGGTCCCGGCGAGCCGGAAGATCCGCAGGTTGACCATCAGGATGGCTCCGAACGCCGACGAAATCGCCAGGATATGGAAGCACTGCATGATCGGAATCGCCCAGAAATGGGTGTCCAGCCACAGGCTGAGTTTCCAGTCCGAGATCGCTAACGAGGTGTTGTTGACCCACGTCGTGCGCAGCCATTCGGTGAAGCTGTATAACAAGTCGCCCATCAGATACTCTCTTCCCCTGTCCCTCGCCGACTTTCGCCGGTCAGCTGGAGACCGTGACCAAAAACGGCAGCCCTGCCGAGTTAATTACCGTAACCGCTGCGAGTAACAGCGGTTACAGCCGATACTCGGTCGCGAAACGCGCTAGCTGCGGAAATCGCCCCCGCCA
Source organism: Croceibacterium sp. (assembly GCA_035470785.1). Classification (GTDB taxonomy): domain Bacteria; phylum Pseudomonadota; class Alphaproteobacteria; order Sphingomonadales; family Sphingomonadaceae; genus Croceibacterium_B. The sequence continues at coordinate 43,957 of DATIQN010000062.1, forward strand.
AGCCCTAAATTGACAATGTCCGGTTTGCAAACGCAACGATTGCATTGGCCATGGTCAATCGGTTCGTGTCGATTTCGACCCCGCGTTACTTCTTCGCAACGGCAGCGTCGCGCGCGGCGACCGCCGCTGCGCGCTGTGCCGCGAACGCCGGATTGGTTGCCTTGATATAGGCGGTGATCAGCGTGTTGCCTTCGTGGCAGGCGTATTCGAAGCTCCTGTACTTGTCGTTGCGGGTCCACGGGTACGAGATCGTGAACGGTGCCGTGAGCACGACCGGATCCTCCACTCGCGCTTCATACTGGATCGTGTTCGGGCCGGTCGGCGTGAAGCGTTCGGTGATATGCAGCGCCGTGCTCGTCGGCACGGGTTCGTTGCTCGGGCCGACGATGACCATCGGCGATTCGCCGTTGAAGTTGGTCGTTTCGACAACCAGCGTCTGGCCTTCCCAATGGCCGCGCGAATCGCCGAGCCAGGTCTTTATTCCCCCTGGCAACGTCCCGCGGCCGTCGAGCGGGATGATCCGCGTCTCGTGAATCAGCTCGAGGTGAAGCACGACGTAGCCCGGCGCCTGGAAGATCTGCACGCCGTTGTTGTACGGAAACGGAATCATCGAGGCGGGCATGCCGCGGGTGATGCAGCGATCGAGCGAATTGAAGTCCTTGGTGCTCGAAAACAGGTCGTTGTCCCAGCTAGAATGCATCGCCTTGGCCATGGCTGATCCTTGCGCAGTCAGCGGCGGGATTCGGCCGTTCGCCGGCTGCATGATCAGCGAGGTCTGCTTGAGCACGGTGCCGTATTCGAACCAGTGGCCGCCGCCGAGCTTGTTCTCCTGATCCTCCTTGTCGGCACTTTCCCCGCGCGCCTGCGCGGCCTTGAGCGCGGCCGCATATTCCGCGTCGGTCAGCCACGCCTGGTTACCGTACTTCGGGTCGCGCTGCATGCGGGTATTGCCGACTTCGAGCGGCCACATCCCGCGCAAGTCGGGGTCGCCCCACGCAGTGCGCGGCGCCTTGTAGACAGTCGTTGGCGAGGCCGACTTCGCGCCAACCGGCAGGGCGATAACGAGCGAAAGTGCCGAAACAACGGCGGCGAAGCGAGCAATGTTGCCGGTCATGGCCTTCTCCCAACCGGAATATGGCTACCGCAGGCGACAAACCGTTGTCAAAGCCGCCGATCCTGCCTAAACAGGACAAAGTCAATCGGACGCGGCGACAAGCCCGCGTGTCGCCTGAAACGAACAGAGGGGATCTGAATGCGCGGGGCACGACGCCTGGGAATGGCGGCATTGTTGGCTTTTGCGGCCCCCGTGGCCGTCGTGGCGCAGGATGCGTCGCCTGCCGGGGACTGGCGCACGATCAACCGCGATCTCGCCGCGACTCGCTTCTCTCCGCTGGACGAGATCAACAAATCCAACGTCGGCCAACTCGCCCTCAAGTGGTCGTACCCGATGAAGGGGTTCAACACCGCGCCGCCGCTTGTCGTCGACGGCACAATGTATTTCCCGGTCGCCAACCGGATCGTCGCGCTCGACGCCGATACCGGCAAGGAGCTGTGGGTCTACGAAGCGCCCAAGCGGCCCGACGCGGGTCCGGGCAGCGGCGGTGGCGGCGGCGGATTCTCGGCCCGCGGCCTCGGTTACTGGCCGGGTGATGGAACGCTCGCCCCGCGCCTGCTGGTGATTGCCGGCCCTCGCCTGGTGGCGATCGACGTGAAGACCGGCAGGCCGGCCGCTGGCTTCGGTATCGACGGCTCGGTGGCCATTGATCCCTCGTATGGCGGCACGCCGACGATCTTCAAGAACGTCGCGATCATCGGCGCGGCGACGCTGGAGAACCCGATCGGGGTTTCCGGCGATCCGCGCGCCTATGACGTGCGTACGGGCAAGATGCTGTGGAAGTTCCAGACGGTGCCGCACCCCGGTGAGCTTGGCGGCGATACCTGGGGCAGCGAAGGCTGGAAGGGCCGGTCGGGCACGAACCTGTGGGCCGCTGCCGTTCCGATCGACGCGGCGCGGGGCATCGCCTACTTGCCGATCGGCAACCCCGCCGCGAACTATTGGGGCGGCGATCGCCCAGGCGACAACCTGTTCGGCAACTCGATCGTCGCGGTCGATGCCCTCACCGGCAAGTACCTGTGGCACTTCCAGACCGTGCACCACGACCTGTGGGACACGGACATGCCCAACGGCGGCGTGCTGTTCAACGCCAAGCGCAACGGCAAGGTCGAGCCGGTGATCGCCCAAGTGCCGAAGTCGGGCCTGTTCTACGAGCTCGATCGCGTCACGGGGAAGCCCGCCTTGCCGGTCGAGGAGCGCCCGGTTCCCCGCGGCGATGTGCCCGGCGAATGGTATAGCCCGACGCAGCCGTTCCCGAAGATCACCCCGCCGCTCGCGCGCATGTCTTTCGTCTACGACGACATGGTCACCGCCGAAGACACGACGCCCGAGCACGCCGCGGCTTGCCGCGCGATGTGGGACAAGGCGGGCGGCTATCGCAACGACGGCCCGTTCACCCCGTTCTACTTTCACGCCGACGGCACTCCGCCGCGCTCGACGATCCAGCTTCCTGGCGGCACCGGCGGCGTCAACTGGGGCGGCATGGCGGTGAACCCCAACACCGGCGTGGTTTACTCCAACATGTCGAACACCTCGCTGGTCGGCTGGGTGGAGCGCAAGAACACGACCAAGAGCTACAGCTTCGACGCCAACGACACCAACCAGCCGTACGACCGCGCGAGCGTCGACGGAAAGGGCCCGTTCTTCTCGTTCTCGGCGCCGATCTCGGGCAAGTACGATGAGAAGACCGGCCGCCCCGAGGGCCCGGTAGCGCCGTGCTACAAGCCGCCGTGGAACACCTTAACCGCAGTCGATGCCAACACCGGCAAGGTCAAATGGCAGGTGCCGCTGGGGATCAACGAAGCCCTGCCGCCAGGCAAGCAATTGGTCGGCAACGCCGGCAATGCTGGCCCGACCGTGACGGCGGGTGGCCTGGTCTTCGTCGGCGCAACCAACGACAAGCGCTTCCGCGCGTTTGATGCCGAGACCGGCAAACAGCTGTGGGAAGCCCAGCTCAGCAACAGCGCCAACGCCAATCCGATCAGCTATCGGGGCCGCAGCGGCAAGCAATACGTGGCGATCAACGCAGGCGGCACGATTGTCGCCTACGCGGTTCGCTGATAGGAAAACATCCGGTTCAGAAAGAGGGAATTTTGGGATGGGAAAATTCGGTAAACTGGCGGTGGCCGCGGTTCTGATCGCCGGGACGAGCGTGATAGCGCAACAAGCCTCCGCGAAGACCGTTACGAAGGCTCCGGCCAGGGCTTCGACGATGGCCCCGGCGACCATCGGCGGGCACCCGAACATCAACGGTGTGTGGCAAGCGCTGAGCGGCGCCGACTTCGGCCTCGAGCCGCACTCGGCACAGACCGCGCCGGCCCCGCAGACCGAGCGCGAGATGGGCGCGATCGCAGCCATTCCGGCGAGCCTCGGCGTGGTTGAAGGCGGCATGATCCCGTATCTCCCCGACGCGAAGAAGGTCCGCGACGAAAACGCCAAGGCCGGTCCGATGAAGGACCCCGAGGCCAACTGCTACCTGCCGGGCATTCCGCGCGCGACTTACGTCACCAACATGCCGTTCCAGATCATCCAGGGCGGCGGCGACATCCTGATGGCTTACGAATATGATTCGGCGAACCGCGTCATCGCGATGGGCCCGGTCGGCATTCCGCCTATCGATACCTGGATGGGCACGTCGTACGGCAAGTGGGAAGGCAACACCCTGGTGATCACCACGCTCGCCCAGAACGGCGAGACCTGGCTCGACCGCACTGGCGATTACCTGACCAACAGCGCCACCGTGACCGAGCGGTTCACGCTGAAGGACAAGGACCACATGAATTACGAGGTCGAGATCCAGGATCCAGCCGTTTACTCGCGTCCGTGGAAGATCAGCATGCCGCTGTACCGCCGCGTCGAGCCGAACGCCCAGATCCTCGAGTTCAAGTGCGTCCCGTTCGCCGAGATGCACCTTTACGGCGACCTCTACGATACGATGGATGCGGCGGCGAAAGCCCGTCTCGGCCTCGACAAGAAATGAGGGATGCAACTCTCACCGATTTGACCTGATTCACGAAGGAGTACGAAGACAATGCGTATCAAGACCTGGCACAAAGCCGCCATCGGCGCCGTGCTGGCTGTGAGCACGGCGGGCGCCGCTTTGGCCCACCACTCGTTCGCGGCCGAGTTCGACCGCGACAAGCCGGTCAAGCTGCAAGGCGAGGTGGTCAAGTTCGAGTGGGTCAACCCCCACTCATGGATCCACATCAAGACGGCCGACGGCAAGGTCTGGCGCGTCGAAGGCGGCGCCCCGAGCGCGCTGCTCCGCCGCGGCTGGAACAGAAACTCGCTGCCCGCCGGCACCAAGATCATCGTCCAGGCCTTCCAGGCCCGCGACGGCGATACCCGTGCCAGCGCCGCCGAGATCAGCTTCCCCGACGGTCGCCAGCTCTCGCTCGGCAACCCGACGACCGAAGCCGTCGAAGCCGCCGCCAAGCGCGCGCAGTAATTCGGGCGCCCGCCTGCGGGCGGGCGACCGTTTGACGACACGTGGATGCCGTGGCCCGAGCGGTCGCGGCATCTGCTTGTCGGCCCGGCCGATTTCGCCGTCGCGCGCTGTATCGTTGCGCGCGGAATGCAAGACTCGACACACTCGCTCGGCTAGTCTTTAGCCCAAGCGAATCGCCCCGCCGGTCGGGGCCCCCAGAGAGAAAACGACAGGGAGCTTTTAAATGCCGCTGGTCAACATGAAGCCGTTGCTGCGCGACGCGATGGATAACGGCTATGCCGTCGCCGCCTTCAACCTGGTCGACTACGGCACTACCAAGGCGATGGTCAAAGCCGCCGAAGAGCTCAACGCCCCGGTGATCTGCCAGACCAGCACCAAGACCATCCAGTACTGGAGCCACGAGGAAATCGTTTCCTGGGTGCGCACCGTGGCCGAAGATTCGCCGGTGCCCGTGGTGCTTCACCTCGATCACTGCAAGGATCTCGCCATGATCGAAGCCTGCGCCAAGGCCGGCTGGACCTCGATCATGATCGATGCTTCCGAATTGCCGTTCGAGGAGAACCTCGAGATGAGCAAGCGCGTGCGCGAGATCGCCGAGAAGTACGGCGTAGGCATGGAAGCCGAATTGGGCCAGATCATGGGCGTAGAGGACGACATGGTCGTCCACGCCGACGATTCGGTGCTGACCGACCCGGAAGACGCCAAGCGCTTCTGCGATGCGCTCGACCTCAGCGCCTTCGCTTGCGCCGTGGGTACCGCGCACGGTTTCTACCACGGCGATCCGGTGGTCGATTTCGACCGCATCAAGCGGATCAATGAGCTGACCCATACGCCGATGGCGCTGCACGGCGGTACCGGGCTTTCCGACGAGACTTTCGCCAAGGCGATCGCCCGCGGCGCGGCCAAGGTGAACATCTCGACTAATCTCAAGCACGTCTTCGTCGAGAGCTTTGTCGATTACCACACCGCCAAGCCGAAGGACTTCGAACCGCTGCGGCTGATCGACGCGCAGTACCAGGCCTGCAAGACGATGTTCTCGGGCTTCATCGAGAAGTTCGGCGGCAAGGATCGCGCTCCCGCCTACCTCGCCAAGGCCGCCTGAGGACGCGGGCTGGACGAATGCTCAAGGCGATCATCTTCGACTGCGACGGCGTGCTGGTCGACACCGAGCGCGACGGCCACCGGGTCGGCTTCAACCGCGCGTTCAAGGAGTTCGGCATCGACGCCGAATGGGACGTGCCGCTCTACGGCAAGCTTCTCCAGGTCGCCGGCGGCAAGGAGCGGATGCGGGCTTATTTCGACGAATACGGCTGGCCTGAGTCCGCCGCATCCGACGAGGTGAAGGACGCCCTGATCAAGGATCTGCACAAGGCCAAGACCGAAATCACCGCGGGGCTAGTGGCCGAAGGCGGCCTTCCGCTGCGCCCGGGCATCGTCCGCATCGTCGACGAAGCCATCGCGGCGGGTGTGACGCTCGGTGTGTGCACCACCTCTAACCCGCTGTTCATCGACGCGGTGCTCGACCTGTTTGGTCCAGCCCGGAAGGCGAAGTTCGCCTTCGTCCACGCCGGCGACTGCGTGATGCGCAAGAAACCCGATCCCGAGATCTACGAACTCGCCAAGGTTTCTCTGAAGCTGCCGGTCGAGCAATGCGTGGTGATCGAGGACAGCCGCAACGGCCTTCTCGCCGCCAAGGGCGCCGGACTGCCGTGCCTGATCACCACCAGCACTTACACGGTGGACGAGGATTTCAGCGAAGCCGACCGGGTCGTCCCCGAGCTCGGCGACGCGCCTAACATCAACGTGACGCTCGCCGACCTGGGCGAGCTGGCCGCCGAATTCGCGGCCTGAGGAGAGGAAAGAATGGCCGAGATTTCGCAAGGAGCGATCGAGCAGGCGATCAAGACCACTTGCGCCACGGTGCTCAGGAACGAGCACTATTTCGCGGACCTCGACGGTCTCGCCGGCGACGGCGACTTCGGCACCTCGCTCGCCACCGGCTTCCGGCAGATCGAGAAGGAATGGGACGAAATTCCCAAGAGCGACATCGGCGCGATGCTGCTCAAGATCTCGATGATCGTCTCCAAGCACGTCGGCGGCAGCTCGGGTCCGATTTGGGGCACCGGCTTCATGAAGGCGGCAATGCTGACCCGCGGCAAGACGGAGATCGAATTGCAGGAGCTGGCCCAGATGCTCGGTTCGGCGATAGAGGGCATCCAGGCCCGCGGCGGCGCCCAGCTCGGCGACAAGACCCTGCTCGACGCGCTGATCCCGGTGCACAAAAAGCTCACGGCGCACGCGGCCGGCGGCGACACGGCGGCGGCGCTGAAGGACGCGGCCGAGGCCGCCGACAACGCGGTCGACGCGACCCGCCACCTCGTCGCCCATCGCGGCCGCGCGAGCCAGGTCGGCGAGCGCAGCGCCAATACCCCTGACCCGGGCATCGTCGCGATCGCCACGATCCTTCAGGACTGGTGCAAGCAGTGCGGCGTCGAGCGCACGCCGAGCGCACCCGAAGTCATCAAAGCTACCACCTGATAATCACGCTTACGGAGAGGAAGAACCCATGAAGAAGTTCGTCAACGATCCCGCGCAGTTCGTGCCCGAGTTCATGAAGGGCATCGCCCTCGCCAACCCGGACCTGCTCAGCTTTACGCCCGAGTTCCAGATGATGGTCCGCAAGACGGGACCCAGCAACTCGAAGGTTTCGGTCGTGCAGGGCTCGGGCTCGGGCCACGAGCCGGCGCACGTCATGGCGGTCGGCCCGGGCATGCTCACCGGCGCCTGCCAGGGCGCGGTGTTCGCTGCCCCGGCGGTCGACTCCTGCTACGAGACGATCAAGGCCTGCGTTTCCGACGCCGGCGTGCTGGTGCTGGTCAACAACTACCAGGGCGACCGCATGGCGTGGGACATGGCCACCGAGATGGCCACCGCCGAAGGCATCAACGCCCGCCAGTTCTGGATCAACGACGACGTCGCGGTGAAGGACAGCCTCTACACCGTCGGCCGCCGCGGCGTGGCCGGCAACTTCTTCGTCATCAAGTGCTGCGGCGCCGCCGCCGAGCAGGGCCAGAGCCTCGATCAGGTCGAAGCGATCGCCAAGAAGGTCAACGACAACGTCCGCACGATGGGCGTGGCGCTGACCAGCTGCATTCCGCCCGCCAAGGGCACGCCGATCTTCGACATCGGCGACGACGAGATGGAAGTCGGCGTGGGCATTCACGGCGAGCCGGGCCGCCGCCGCGAAAAGATCAAGAGCGCCGATGAGATCACCGGAGAGCTGTTCGAAGCGGTGGCGCAGGACATCCCGTTCAATTCGGGCGACCGCGTGGCGATCATGGTCAACGGCCTCGGCGGCACGCCGATCACTGAGCTCTACGTGATGTACGCCAAGGCCCACGAGCTGGCGGAGAAGGCCGGTTACACGGTCGTGCGCAACTACGTCGGCGAATACTGCACCAGCCTCGAAATGGCTGGCGCCTCGATCACCATCTTGCGGCTCGACGCCGAGCTCGAGAAGCTGCTCGCCGCCCCGGCGGAGTGCGCTGCGCGCATCTTCTGATCGCTTACCGACGCGTAATCGAAAGGCGCTCCGGAGCGATCCGGGGCGCCTTTTCGTTTGCCCGCTACGGCGGCGTCGCGCGCAAGATTAGTTGCATTGATTGCAACATTCGCAGCTTTCTTCGCACTTGCACAATTTGCTGCAACGCACCAATTATCGCCCTGCCAGTAGCAAAGACTGTTACAGAACAGGGGAACACCAATGACCACCATTCTCACCCGCGTCGCCTCGGCCGTCGTGGCGGCCTTCATCAGCGGCGCCGTGCTCAGCGTGGCGATCTTCTGATCACTCGCTAGCGCAAGCGAACGACAACGGGGCGCGGTCTGCAAGGATCGCGCCCTTTTGTTTGCGTTGGCTGTTGGCGCTAGGTCGCCTTCGCTGCCGCGAGCAGCCGCGCGGTTTCGATCGGCGCCGCGAACGAGGTGCCGGTGGCGACCACCTGTGAGCCGTCGGCGAGCTCGGTCGGCACTTCAACGCCGCGCTGCCAGACGTAGCGATAGCCGGGATCGCCCGCCTCGGGCCGGTTGGTCCCCTTCCACGGCTGCCCGCCGGCGTCGAGCGCGCCGACCAGTACCGTGTTCGGAAAGCCGGCCTTGGCCATGCCGAGGTTGCCGGGACGATCGGCACCGTCGTTGCCCGCCGCGAGCACCACGGTGATGCCGCGTTTGGCCGCGTCCTTGACCGCGCTCACGATCCGCGGGTCGTCCTTGAGGTTGAGCGAGATGTTGATCACCGAGACGCCTAGATCGGTCGCCTTGCGGATCGCCTCGACGATCGGCTCGACGCTGCGCTGGCACGGCGGGTTGGCGCCTTCGGGGCAGCCCTGCAGATCGTCGATGCGCAGCGAAACGATGTCGAGCGGCTGCTTGGCCTCGCGCAGCAGGATCGTCGCGACCATTGTGCCGTGGTCGTAACGCGGTTCGAACGCCGGGCGCCCCGGCTTCACCGCCATATCGTACTCGGCGACCAGCGCCTTGCCGATCTCGGGCGTGCGCGCGATGCCGCTGTCGATGATCGCCACGAGCGGATGCCTGGCCGCTGGCGCCTCGGGCGCAGCCGCGACGGCTCCGATCGACTGGACCGGAGATAGGACGAGAGCCCCCGCGCCGAGCGCGAGCAGCGACCTTTTCAAACCCAAATCGACCCCCAAAGCCGAATCCCGCCGGCGATCCCTGCCGGACTGGGCACCATTATTTTAAATGGATAAATGTGGCTTTACCGGGGCGAACGCTGTCAACAGCTTGGCGGGGGAGAACAAGCAATGGAAAGCGTGACCCGCTCGATCGAGGCCAACGGACTGACCTTCGCCGCCGACTGCGCGGGCGACGGCGATACGGTCGCGCTGCTGCTGCACGGATTTCCCGAGAGCCGGGCAAGCTGGGCGCGGCAATTGCCGGCGCTGGCCGCGCTCGGCTGGCGAGCCGTCGCGCCCGATCTGCGCGGGTACGGCGGGTCCTCGCGCCCGCTGGGCAAGGAGGCCTACCTTATCGAGCGCCTTGCCGAAGACATCGCCGCGCTGTTCGAAGCGCTCGGCGCCAGGCGTCGCATCCTCATCGGTCACGACTGGGGCGGCGTGATCGCCTGGCGCGCCGCGCTGGAGGGCATGCCGCTCGACGGCCTGGTGATCCTCAACGCTCCGCACCCGGCGACTTTCGTCCGTGCGCTCAAGGGCTGGGACCAGCGCCGGCGCTCCTGGTATATCGCCTTCTTCCTGCTGCCGTGGCTGCCCGAGCTCTTGCTGACCCGGAACGCCGGCAGGGACCTGGTGCGCGGCCTCGCCGAGCAGACTCCCAATTTCCCGCCCGAGCTACTCGAAGAGATGCGCCGCAACGTGACCGTGCCCGGCGCCGCGACGGCGATGCTCAATTACTATCGTGCCAACGCCCTGCGAATCGCCGCCCCGCAGGCAGCCGTCCCGGCCATCGATACGCCGACTCTGCTGATCTGGGGCGACGACGACGCCTACCTTAGCCCCTCGCTGGCGGCGGGCAACAAGGCCTTCGTCAGGAGTCTCACGGTCCACCGGCTCCCCGGCGTGTCGCACTGGGTGCAGCAGGATGCGCCGGCCGAAGTCAATCGCCTGATCGGCGTCTGGGCGCGCCGGCAAGGCCTGGCGGCGAACGCCTGACGAGGCCGGGTGGCGGGAGATCTCTTAGCTGTGTAGAATGCGGCCGGGTGGGATGCGTTTGATTGCGCGAGCGAATATGTTGCCTGTCATGAGCCGTCGAACCCCGCCCGCTCCGCTTCCTTTCCCTTCGTTTTCACGCCGCAACACGCTCGCGATGCTGTCGTCGACCCTCGTTCTCTCCGCATGCGGCGGCGGCGGCGGCGGGTCGCCCACCCCTGCCCCCACGCCCGCGCCGACTCCCACGCCAACGCCCACGCCTCCACCAGTGAACGGCCCCGCATGGTTCAGTTACGGCCGCGACGCGCAGCACACGGCGGTGAGCGCAATCGCAGCGCAGAACCTGGTGCGCATCGCGTGGTCGTCCGCCGTGGACCTCGCCCCGCAATACACGTCCGGAGGCGAACTGCTGACGCACTACGGCTCGCCGGTCGTCACGACGCACAACACCGTGGTGATCCCGGTCAAGACGACGGCGACGGGTGGCTATCGCGTCGAAGGCCGCAATGGCGCCAACGGCGCGCTGATCTGGTCGGCGACCACCAGCTACGCCACGCCGCCGCACAACTGGCTGCCCCCGTATAACGTGCTGCTGACCGCGCAGGGACATCTCTACGCGCCGGACTCCGGCGGAAGGCTGTGGGTGCGCAGCGACGCCGACGCGGCCAGCAGCACGCCGACGTCGCAGGTGTTCTTCGGGGCCGCGGCATACAATGGCAACGCCGCCGCGTTCGACGCCAGCGTGTTCATCAACACGCCGCTCACCGCTGATTCGCATGGCAACGTCTTCTTCGGTTTCCAGGTCACGGGGACCAACCCGGCCGGGCTGGTGAGCGGCATCGCGCGCGTCGCGCCCGATGGCACCGGTACCTGGGTCGGCGCCTCCGCGGCGGCCGGCGACGCGAAGATTGCCAAGCCGGCGATGAATTGCGCGCCGGCGATCTCGACCGACGGAGCGACGGTCTACATCGCGGTCAACACGGCTGGGGCCACCCAGACCGGATACCTGCTCGCGCTCGACAGCACGACGCTGGCGACGCGGGCCAAGGCCGCCTTGATCGACCCGAACTCGAAAACGGCCGCGCAGGTTAGCGACGATGGTACCGCGACGCCGGTGATCGGCCCGGATGGCCGCGTGTTCTACGGCGTGCTCGAGGCGACCTTCCCCACGCACAACGCGCGCGGCTGGCTGCTGCAGTTCGATGCCACACTAAATCCCGTCGGGGTGCCCGGCAGCTTTGGCTGGGACGTGTCGCCGAGCGTGATTCCGGCGCCGATGGTGCCCTCCTACAGCGGCAGCTCGACTTACCTGCTCGCACAGAAGTACAACAATTACAATGGGGTCGGGACGGGCGACGGGCTGAACAAGCTCGCCGTGCTCGATCCGAAGGCGAGCCAGGCCGACGCGATCGTGCCGAGCGTGCAGGTGATGCGCGAGGTGATGACGATCCTCGGGCCCACACTCGACTCGGGTTCGGCCACGGCGCGCCGCGAGTGGTGCATCAACACGATGGCTGCCGACCCAGAGACCAAATCGATCCTCGCGAACAACGAGGACGGCGTGCTTTACCGCTGGGACCTTTCGACGAATACCCTGACGCAGAGCGTGCGGCTCACTTCAGGTCTCGGCCAGGCGTATACGCCGACGCTCGTGGGCGCCGATGGCACGGTCTACGCGATCAGTAACGCGACCCTGTTCTCGGTCCGCGCCAGCTAGATATCCGGTCCTGCGCTCAATCTTTGGGCGGCTGGGCGATCGGCTGGGTGCCATCGGCGAGGCGGCCGACTTTCAGTGAGCGCTCCTGCTCGGGCGTACCTGGCGGGGCTTGGTAGGCCCCGAGCGGCTCGACCGGGAAGGGCTTGCCGGTCACCGGGTTCGGATAGTGGAACGGCACGATCCAATACGCCGGATAGGTCAGGTATACCGTGCTCGGCGGCAGGTCCGGCGGCGGATCGAACTTGTCGGGCCAGGTGTTGTTGAGCGCGTCGTGCCCCCAGCCCTTCCAGCTCGAGTACATCGTGAACGGCCCACTCTCGCGCTTGAACTTCCACACCCCGTTCTCTTTGGTGAACTCGTCCTCGTAGAGCGGCAGGCCCCAGCCGCCGGCGCTCATCACGAAGGCGCGGCTGCGCACCCAGGCGGTCTTGCCGTCGGGGGCGATGTCGACGATCGGCTGGAACTGCATGTGGTTGGCGAGCAGGCCTTCCTTGGGCCCGTCGGCGCCGAACGCGGTCTGCATGTATTCGAGCACGCGCTTCTTGCCGAGGAACAGCCCCTTGCCGCCGATCTCGAGCGTGGCGTTGTCGGCGAACAGCTCGGAAAGCTGAGTCCACTGACCCTTGTCTACGAAGTAACCGTAGGCGCGCTGGACCTTCTCGACCTGGTTTATGTCCTCGAGCCGGGTGATCCGCTTGTCGAGCGCGTCGAGCCGCTGTTCGGGTGTCTCGGCCAGGGCGGGTGCGGCGATGGCGACGAGCGTCGCCGCGATGAGCGCGCGCTTCATCACTTCCTCCCCACTACGTCGTCCGTAGGTTCGGGAATGTCCGCGAGCGACTTGCCGGTCACCGGGTGCTTGTAGTCGAACGGCGGGATGTAGACGCCGGGGAAGGCGCGATAGACCTCGGTCGGCGGCCGGTCGGGCGGGAACAGCGCACTCGGCCCTTCCATCGGGATCGCCGACTTGGTCCATCCGGCGTCGTAATCGGTCTCGGCGGTGAGGTAGAAGTGCAGCTTGGCAATCTTCCATACACCGCTCTGCCTGACGTACTCGTTCTCGTAGACGCCGACGCCCCAGACCCCGTTCTGGCCCGGCTGGGCTAGCATCACCATTCCCTGCCAACGCGCCTTGGCCGACAGTCCATCGTCGGCGACGGTGATCACCGCCTGCAGCATCATGTGGTTGTTGAGGTGCCCCGCGGCGAGGCCCTGCGGCCCGAACAGCAGCATGGCCCTCTGGATGTGCGCCTGTCCGATATAGACCCCGCGCTGGCCGTATTCGAAGCTGCCGTTCGGCGCGAACAGCGCGGCGGCCTGGTCCCACAAGCCCTTGTCGAAGTAGTAGCCGTAGGTCGCCTGCAGATCCTCGACCGCGTTCTGGGCTTCGAGCAGGTCGACGCGGTGCTTGTACGCGGCGATGCGCTGCTCGACCGACTGGGCCTGCGCGGGAACCGAGACCGCGAGCGCGAGCATGGTGATGAGCGCGCGCTTCACTTCGCCGTCTCCACACGCTTGCCGGTGACCGGGTTGGGCGCCTGGAACGGTGGCACGAAAGTGTTCGGGAACGGCCTGTAGGTGACGGTCGAGGGCCGGTCGGGCGGAAAGTCGACGCTCGCCTGGCTGCGCGCCAGCCCCGCGTCGCCTTTTAGTCGCGCCCATCCCTTGTCGTACGGCGCGACGAAGTTGACGTAGAGGTGCAGCGCCTTGATCCGCCAGATCCCGTCGGCGCCCTTTTCGTACCGGTTCTCGTAAATCCCGTCGCGCCACTCGGCGTGCTTCTTGTATTGTCCGAGCATCCCGAGGTCGCGCCAGCGTCCGGTCGCGCTACGCCCGTCGGGGCCCATCGCGATGGCCGGCTGCAACGTGACCCATTCATTGAGCTGGCCGTAGATCAGCCCTTCCTGCCCGCCGTGCAGGCGTTTCAAGTATTCGCGGATGCGCGCCTTGCCGACATAGACCCCGTCGAGGCCGATCTCGATCGTGCCGTCATCGGCGAACAGGTCCGCCGCCTCGCCCCACAGCCCGCGGTCGACGTAATAACCGAACGCCCGCTGAAGGTTCTTGACCGAGCGCACGCCTTCGAGCTTCGCGACCCGCAATGTCAGCGCGTCGATTTCCGAATTGGCGTCCGCGAAGGCCGGTGCGGGAACGATCAGCGCAAGCGCGGCGAGGACGGCCAGTGTCTTCATTGGTCCGCCGGCAGTGCGAAGGCGCGGATGGTGAAGGGATCGGGGCTCTTATCCTTGAGCTTGGGATCGAACATGTATTCGATCTTGCCTTCGATCGCATAGGCCGTGGAGCCTACGACGGTGACGCCCACCGAACCGTCGAGCCCGGTGGCGATCGGCACGATCGCGGCGCTGTTGCCCGCGACATGGACCAGCGCCACGCGCCCGCCCGGCCCTTCGCCCTGGATGAAGCTGTTACCACCGAGCGCGCGCAGTCCATCGGGGCCGTTGAGCGGCAGCGAGGTCGTGAGCGTTGTCAGCTTGTCGAACGACCCGTCGGCCTTGCGCTCGACCCGCTGGAAGAGCTGCTTGCGCACGTTGTTGATGTAGATCGCCCCGTCGCCGGCGATCGCGATGCCGTCCACGCCGACAAGGTCCGCGCTTTTTGCGTAGAGCGCCAGCTCATTGGCATGGGGCCGCAGCACGAAGATGCGACCCGCCAGCGTCTCGGTCGCCCACAGCGTGCCGTCCTTGGCGATGGCGATGTCGTTGCACGCGGCGGGGACGTCGGTCGGGAAGTCGTACTTGGCGGCTAGCTGGCCAGTCTTGAGGCTGAAGGCGCGCAGCGTTGAAGTGCCGGTCTCGCGCTTGAAGATGTTCGGGTTGTCGCACGCCCACAGCAGGCCGTGCCTGTCGTCGGCGAAAACGCCGAACAGCGAGCGCAACCCGTTGTGCTCGTCGGGCACAATCCACGGCTCCGCGGTCTTAGCGCCGGCGCGCGTCCGATAGATCGTCCCCGCGTTGCTGCCGTTGTAGAGATTGCCAGCCGCGTCGGAGGTCAGGCTCTCGGGAAAGACCCGGCTGCCGTCGATGGTCACGTCGCCCGGGGGGGCGGCCGCAGCCGCGCCGGCCCAGGCGATAGCCAGCAGTCCAGCCAGCATCTTGTGCCCAAGCCTCATCCCGACCCTCTCCCCGAACAATCGTGTCGCAGTGCGGCACCATAGAGCGGCGCACGCGCGAGAAAAGGGGCCAAGGCGCAACAATCTTCACGCTCGTTAGCGTTGAGCCTTCACTTTCGCGCCCGCACCCGCCAAGACTGGCGGTAAATAACGATCGGGATAGGGATGACTCGGCTGCTCAACTGGAAGGCTCTGCGCCTTTCCGCTTTCACCCTTTTGCTCCTCGGCGCCTGGGGTCTGGTTTACGCCAGCGTTTCCCACGGGCCCGCCAACGTGACGCAAGCTCGCCTCGCGGCGGCGGATCGCCCGGGCGAGGGCTGGATCACGCACGGTGGCGGCTGGACCGAGCAGCGCTTTTCGACCCTCAAGCAGATCAACGACCATAACGTCGGCCGCCTGGGCCTCCTCTGGTACGACGATCTCAACACCTATCGGGGCGTCGAGGCAACGCCGCTCGAGATCGACGGCGTGCTCTACAACATCTCCGCCTGGGACGTGACTACCGCCTACGATGCGGTGACCGGCAAAAAGCTGTGGAGCTTCGACCCGAAGATCGATCCCGCGGTCTCGAGCTGGATCTGTTGCGGGCCGGTGAGCCGCGGGGTCGCGGCGTGGCATGGCAAGATCATCATCGCCACGCTCGACGGCCGGCTGATCGCGCTCGACGCGAAGAACGGCAAGCCGGTGTGGACCGCCGATACCGTGCTCGACAAGGGCCAGCCGATCACCATGACCGGGGCGCCGCGCATCGCCGACGGCAACGTGGTGATTGGCAACGCCGGCGGCGACCTGGGCGCGCGCGGCTACATCACCGCATGGAACGCCGATACCGGCAAGCACGTGTGGACCTTCTGGATCGTGCCGCCGCCGCCAGGCCACCTCGACAATGCGGCCTCCGACAGCGTCGCGGCGATGGCGCAGAAGACCTGGGCCGGCCCGTGGTGGAAATACGGCGGCGGCGGCAACGACTGGGACGCGGTGGCCTACGACCCGAACCTGCACACGGTGTTTTTCGGCACCGGCAACGGCTCGCCTCACCCGCACAAGTTCCGCTCGGCCGGGAAGGGCGACAACCTGTTCATCTGCTCGATCGTCGCGGTCGATGCGAAGACCGGCCAGTACAAGTGGCACTACCAGGAGATCCCGGCCGAGGAGTGGGATTACGATTGCACCTCGCCGGTGATCATGGCGACGCTGACGCTGAACGGGCACAAGCGCGACGTGATCATGCATGCGCCGAAGGACGGCATATTCTACGTGCTCGACCGCCAGACCGGCAAGTTGTTGTCAGCCAAGCCGTATATGCCGATGAACTGGGCCAAGGGGGTGGACCCCAAGACCGGGCGCCCGATCCTCTATCCGGACGCCCCGCCGCAGGTGAAGCCTTACCTCATCTCGCCCGGCTCGGGCGGCGGGCACAACTGGAACCCGATAAGCTACAGCCCGCTCACCGGGCTCGTCTACATTCCGATGATGGAAGGCTACATGGTCGAATCCATCGTCGAGGACGACCAGTTCAAGTATGTTCTCGGCCGCACGACGATCAACCAGGGCTACGCCAACGAGCCCGAGCTCCGCAAGAAGCTCCGCCAGGAAGGCGCCGACCGCGAGAAGGGATACATGCTCGCGTGGGACCCGGTGCATCAGCGCGAGGCCTTCCGCATCCCCTACCCGCACGCGGGCAACGGCGGCACCATGGTCACGGCCGGCAACCTGTTGGTCCAGGGAACGATCAACAAGACCTTCGCGATCTACCGCGCGGACACCGGCCAGAAGCTTTGGGAGCTCCCGGTCGGCAGCGTACCAGTGAGCGGTCCGATCACGTATGAAGTTGGCGGCAAGCAATACATCGCGGTCAACGTCGGCTGGAACAGCGCGATCGTCTCCAAGCTGACCAACCCCGACGGCTCGCCGTTCAACTATGCCCCCGCGCGGCTGATGGTCTTTGCCCTCGACGCCAAGGGCGTGACCTTGCCGCCCGCGCCGCCCTCGAACGCCGTGCCGGCGCCGCCGAACACCCCGGTCGACTCGGCGCAAGCCGCCAGGGGCGAGGCGCTCTACACGCAGAACTGCGCCATCTGCCACGGCCCGGTGGCGGTCGGCGGGGTCAAGGACTTGCGCCACCTGAGCAAGGAAACGCACGCCGACTTTCTCAACATCGTGCTTGGCGGCGCGCGCGAGAAGCTTGGCATGCCCAAGTTCGGCGGCAAACTCACCGAGGAGGAGGCGAATGCCGTTCACGCCTACCTGATCAAGAGGGCGCAGGATGACTACCAGCCGAACTTCATGGACCTGGTAAAGCGGCAATGAGGCTTCTCCCGCTCGCCGCGCTGGCGCTCATGCTCGCTCCCGCTCCGGCGCTCGCCCAGGCCGCGGGAGAGGACAGCGCGGTCGTCGCGCCCAAATGCGACCACGACTGCCTGATCGGCACGGTCGAGGCACACATGAAGGCGCTCGCCGCGCGCGATCCCGCGCAGCTCAAGCTGGCCAAGGACGTGCGCTACTCCGAGAACGACGTGCTGCTGCCCGTCGGCCAGGGCCTGTGGCGCACGGTCACCGGCGTCGACGCCACCGGCCTCACCGCCGCCGACCCGCTGACCGGCAACGCCGCGTGGTTCGGCTCAGTCACCGAGAACGGCAAGCCGGCGATCTACGCCGTGCGCATCCACGTGAACGAGGCCGGCGCGATCGACGAGATCGAGGCCGTGGTCCACCGCAAGACCGCGCTGCCCGCGCCGTTCGGCGACGTGACCAAGCTGGCCCACGACCCCGAGTTCAACCAGGTTTTGCCGCCCGAGCAGCGCCGCTCGCGCGAGCGCATGCTGTCGATCGCCGACGGCTATTTCAGCACCGTCGAATTGAACGACGGCCAGGTTCTAACCCAGTTCACCGACGATTGCGGCCGCCTCGAGAACGGCATCAGCACCACCGCCCCGCCCCCCGGCGGCGCAGGGGGCAACGCCGCGGCGATCGCCACCGGCTGCGAGAACCAGTTCAAGCTCGGCATCTACAAGATCAACAAGCGCGTTCGCCGCGACGTCTTCATCATCGACACCGAGCGGGGCGTGGCCGTCGGCCGCGGCTTCTTCGACCACGCCAACGAGTTCGACCATTACAACCTCACCAACGGGCGCGAGATGAAGACCGCGCTCAAGTGGCCCAACTCGATCACCCTGCTCGAAGCCTTCCGCATCCGCGACGGCAAGATCGCGCGGATCGAGGCAGTGTTCACTTACGTGCCCTACTTCATGCCCTACCCGTTCCGCGAAGGCGTGTCGAAGCCGCCGCACCACGCTCCGCAGCCCAAGGCTTGCGACGCAGCGTGCCTGACCGGCGAGGCCACCTCGGTGATGCAGGCCTACGTCGGCAACCAGTGGCGCAAGGTGAACTGGGCCGACCAGGTCGGCTACGGCGAGAACAGCGTCGGCATCCGCGTCGGCGAAGGCGTGTGGGCCACGGTGACCGCGATCGACCCGCAGCCGCTGATCGTCGCCGACGCCAACACCGGCAAGGCGGTGTGGATCGGCCGGATCGACGAGCACGGCCAGCCCGCCTGGGCGGCGATGACGATCGAAAGCGACGGCACGAAGGTCGGCGGGGTCGAGGCGCTGGTCCGCCGCAAGGAATACGGCGTGCCCTACGCCGAGCCCTCCGTAGCGCCGAGCTTCGCCGAACTGCCCAAGGCGCAGCGCACGTCGTGGCTCGAGATGGAGAAGCTGGTCGACGGCTTCTACGCCGCGCTCAATGCCCACAACGGCAAGCTGCCGCCGGGCCTGGGCGCGGAGTGCAAATGGACCGTCAACGGCCAGGCGCTCGGCGCCTGCGCGGCGCCGATCGCCGGCAACACCCTGCAATGGATCGCCCGCTGGCGCGACCGCAAGGTCCTCGCGGTGGACGAGGCGCGCGGCCTCGTCGCGGTGCGCGTGTTCGAAGACATCCCCGCCGCCCCGCGCGAGTTCACCCGCCCCGACGGCACAAAGATGCCCAACCCCGACGCCTATCCCCGCTCGCTACAGATCGTGGAGCTGTTCCGGATCAAAGACGGCAAGATCGAAGCGCTCAACCGCATCAGCAGCGAGCTGCCCTTCGGGATGAGGCCGCACGAGTGAGGGAGCGTATCCCCTTTGCCGCGATGGCTGAGGATGGTGCACAACAGACGTTTTAAATTCAAAAAGAGGCCTTTAACTTTGCGGAGTTGTTCCACTTGCGTTGGGGGGTCTCTGAGGCTTGGCAGTTCGCTCATCGCGCTGCGCGTGATGATCCCTAGCGCAGTTTCCGCAGAACCAATGGATCGTCGGTACTCTGGCTTCGGCCAGGGCACTGAGGGGGTACTGGCTGCAGTAGCGGCGCCCCTTCGCCTTGCGCACGCCATAGTAGCGCGAAAATTCCTAAGCGCCTCGGTTGGTCATCACTTGCGGGCAGGTTGACAACGCGACCGCCGTTTCGCTATCGGCCCGCCCCTACCTGTTGTGCGGCTTGGACGCCGACGCAGCCCGTGCCCAGATGGCGGAATTGGTAGACGCACCGTCTTCAGGTGGCGGCGCTCGAAAGGGCGTGGAGGTTCGAGTCCTCTTCTGGGCACCAGGCTTTTCGCGGGCCGGTATCAATCTTGAGTTGACGCCGGTTCGCCATCAAGCAGCGCGTCGATCTGGCTGCGGGGGATGAGGGTGCGCCGGCCAATCCGCCGAGGCTGGAATCGCCGTGTTCTTGACGAAATCGTCGAGAATATCTCAGACATCGGCCTCAAGCGCCCGATTACATCTACCGAAGTGCGACGACCCACCCCCAACTCGCAGAGCGAGGCGCGAAAGCGCTGGCCCCCGTGATGGCGGACACCGAGACCACTTTGGCCGAGCTGCAGGCGCGCTGTGACAAGACCATCGCCTTTCTCGACAGCATGGAACCAGCCATGGTCAATGCGAGTGAAAATCGCGAGATCGTGCCCAAGTTTCCTAGCAGTACCGGGTATCGCTTTACCGGCGCCGATTACCTGCGGCGGTTCGCCCTGCCGAACTTCTATTTTCACGTCACCATCGCTTATGCGATCCTTCGAGCGGAAGGTATGCCGCTCGGCAAGCCCGATTACCTCCAGCACCTCGGCGCGCCCAGCGCCGTCTGACGGCGAGCGTCCGTTCGAGCCGGAAGTTTTCGATCGACTGATTTCTCGCAATTGGCTCATTGGCCACTTCCATAGTGATCTGTGATTCATTGACCCCGACCCAGACATTCGGCCAACGGAGTGGCACTTGAAATTGATGTCCCTCCAAGTCCTTTCGATGATAGCCGAGCAAGCAAGCACACTATGAGTTTCGACCAGTCCGGCTCGACGACGGAGGAGCGCCGTCTGGACGCTGAG
>DATIQN010000063.1:0-23285 GCA_035470785.1 Croceibacterium sp.
CCGTCAGGCTCCTCGCCCAACTCAACCCTGCCGACCCTGTAGTGGCGGCGAGCCAGATAGCGCAGCTCGCTGCGAATGTTCGCGGGGGTGTCGTAAAGCAGACCGGTAGCGAGCATGGCGGGCTGGCCGAACGTCAGCCCGCTGGCGAAAATGCGGTCGATGCCAGGCTGTTCGAGATCGGGATCGCGATCGGCCGCCCGATGCCACGGGTCGGTCGAGGAGACGTGCGTGAAAGTCTGCTTGGTGTGCGACGGGGCATGGGTCACGGCATCCGCGAACGAACCGTCAGTGCGACGCAGCCCGAACGCCACTTCGCGCACGGCGTAACCCGCACGGTCGCGCCAATCCCCCGATCCGGCTGGGCCGGTCCCCGAACCGGCCTCGAGCAGCACGCGGACATGGGTGGTGGCGATGGCGTGCTTCGCCAGCCGCAACTCCACCCGCCCACCGCGGCCATGCGCTATTCGGCCGCTCGGAAAGGTGACCCAGCGGCCATCGCCGTCGTCCTCGCTTGCGCCGGTCCAGTACTGGACTTCGTAACGTGTCGCGAACGGCGTGCCCCAATCGATGAACCCGGTATCGATCCGCTGGGCCCGCGCGAACCGGACTACCAGCCACTGCGGGTGCGCCACACCGTCGTGGACGGACTTGGGATCGAGATAGGGATTGGATTTCCAGATGGTCGAGCGGTCGCCGTCGGTCAGTCGCGAGTACCCCTGGTCGTTGGCCTGGTCGACGGTGTCGCCTCGGCGGGGCAGGCGGTATCCCCAGGACAAATTAATGGGCTTTCCGACGGTGGCGCTGGATGTCCAGTAGCCCTGCCGGTGGGCCGGATCGCTCCAGGATCCCCGGGGATTCCAGTGCCAGGCCTCGATCCCCAGCTCCGTCCTCAACCGATAACTGAGCGAACGCAGGCCGGCGCGCTTCATCGCCGCAACGTTATGTCTTGTCAGGATGCGATCAACGCCGCCCCGGTCGGTCCCGTCGATAGCCGCGCCGAGGGCTTCGTTCGGGCGGAACGGCTTTGCCTGCGCAGGCGCCATGCGGAGTACGATCCGCTCCTCACGCGGCCTGCGCGCCGGAACTCCCGCGCAAAGCAAGCCTGCAAACGCTACCAGGACGCCGCATGCCAGGAGGCGGGTATGGTTTGCCACGGCATGTTCTGGCCGGGCTCTGGAGCGTTCGCAACGAGCGATGAACATGCAGTCAGCGAGCGGCCAACGACCGGGCTTCCGCCGGCCCTTTGCACGGCCACCAGACCTGCAGCGTCCGCTCCTCTTTCCAGAACGTCATGGAGGGGAGGGTTCGTTCGCAATAGGCCGCGCGGTGAGCGACAAGCCACCGGGCCGGCGCCGAGCGCTCGAACGCCGGCCATGCGGGCCCGACGAACCACGCGCTTTCGCGCTCGTGCGGCGTGAGACGCGACCAGACCACGTCGGGCCAGGTTGGCGTGGCCGGATTGAGCCACGCGAGCACAGGGGCCCGCGCGCCGAGACTTGCTGCGACGCCGGGCCCCGTTCCCGAAAGGTCGATGAGCAGCGCGCCTTGCGCGAGCCCGTGCGCCGCATGGACGAAGTCGGCCGTCTCGTCGTCCACAAGAACCGTGCTGCGCGCGAGCGGGGACTCGATCGCATTGCGCTGCTCGAAGATCGAGGCCGGCAGGCTGTAGGGATAGATGGCCGCCAGCAGCATGACGGCGGGGGGAGCGAGCACGCACATCGCCTGCACCACGCCTCTCCGCCACGGCGCGGGATCGGCCGCGGCGAGGGCGAAGATCGCGAGCAAGGGGAAAACCATGCTGAAATTGAGCTGCGACCATTGATTGTTGAAGGTTCCAAGCGCCACCGCGACAGGAGCTGCGAGCAACAGCCCGATTGTGAGGAGCCTGGCGTCCTCGCGAGTCTGGAGCACGCCGGCATACCCCGCGGCGATCAGAATCAGGGCCAGGCCGAGGTAGTCGGGCATGTCGCCGTCGTTCACGTCGGTGGCAGCTTGCGGGATATAGGCGAGTGTCAGCGCAACGGCCGCGTAGGCCGGCCACGCGAACCAGCGGGTTCGCCTGAGCGCGAAGCTCAACGCGGCCGCGGCAGCGGCTCCGCCCAAGGCTGGGGGAACGTCACCCCAGTCGCGCGCCAGCTTGGCCGGCAGACCCAGGGGCGTGTTGGGGAGAGCGAGGATGTGCTGGCTGGCGAGCATCCGTTGAACCAGTCCGGGCATGTCCGCCGGCGCGAGGAACAGCGTGCTCAGCAGCGCTCCGAGCAAGGCAGCGGCCAGCAGCGCGACGGCGATGCGCGCGCGCCTCGTAGCGACGGCCGCCACCATCATCGCCGCGACACCGATCGCGAATAACGGCGGCTTGGAAAAGGCCGCCAGGCACAGGCCCGCGGCCGCGGTCACGACGCCGACGAGGCGGAATGCCGGTCGATCCTTGGAGGCGCCGAGGATGCCCGCGACGATCAGCAATGCGCCGACGTTCGCCGCCGAATTGTAGCTCGGGGTGATAATCCACGGAAAGAAGATCGTCAGCGCGGCGGCGGCTCCGTAGAGCGCGATAGGCGCGCTGGCCCGGCTGGCGGGCGAAAGCGCCCAGCCGAGAACCGCGCCCGCGGTCCCGGCGATCGCAAAGCCCGTCAGCCGATAGATCTGCAGATCGCCCCGGGCCAGCTCGAACAGCGGGTGCAGCAGATAGCCGAACGGCTGGTAGATCAATTCGTGGGCACGGGGATCGCGCGTCCAGACGAGGTAGAAGATCTCGTCGGTCAGGTCCAAGCCCCGGCCCGAGCCATAGACCAGCAAGCCGGCGCAGATCAGCAGCGACAGTCCCACCGCCGTCAGTAGGACGGTAGGCCGATGCTTGCCGTTATGGGTTGGCGCCCTAAGTCGATCCGTTGCGGACATTTGCGCGATCGCATTACGGTACCAAAGGGTGGGGTCGCAAGCGATTGCCTGCGACCCGCTGGCGTTCCGAATGGCTGCCGCGCTTTCGAGGCCGTGCTGCCAATCAACCTTCACCGTGGCAGCCCAGCCGCAACGTTATTCGCAAGTGCAATTGACGAGCTTATCCCGCAGGTGAGTTAAGTGGTGGCCATTCATCATACCGGCAGGCGCAGCTGGCCTTTTCGGTGCACTTCGCCAAAGGTGTTGGCTCTGCCAGCTTGAGGGGAATACGACCGCCTTCGAGCATTCGGGCTTCCTCGCACGTCGCTTCTCCGGTGGTTTGGGCGATGAACACAACTGTTTCAACGCCAGCGTGAGCGAATGCGTCGAGCGAGGCCTTATCGGCTCCCGCTGCAGCCGAACCACCATCAGCGATCTTGCGTAACCACCTCATGTGTCATTGATAGCACGCTGCGACATGAAGGTGAGGCTCGATAGCAAGCATAGCTCTGGTCTGTCTTGAAGGATGCCACCCGATGCCCCTAGTCGAGCGGATCTCCCGTCTACATCCCCGCCCCTTTCGGACCCTGATGCAATGCCCGCTTTCCATCCATTGTGGACCTTTGTCACGGCACTTCACACAGTTTCTCAAAACGCACCCCATGAGTCGAATTTCCGCGTTCCACCCAAGGCAGACGTCCCCCCGTACTGGTCCACGCCCTTGATCTTCCCCCAACTGGCGCATCGCGGTGTAGCCGAGGTAGCCGGTGCCGGAGAGGGTGTAGAGCTGTTCGGGCAGGCCGCCGAGGTAGGCGTTCATGCCGATGGCGATGTCGCGGGTGGTGTCGGGGCGGAAGGCCGAGAGCACGCCCATCGGCAACGCCCACAGGATCATGACGTACCTCACGTAGAGGAAGCTGGGCCGCGCGCGGCTGGTCCACGGATCGCATGAGTTAGCGTGAGCGACGATGGCCGAAAGCTGGGTCTGGCTCTGCTGCATTTCCTGCGTGCCCTGCAGCTCGAGCAGGTCGAGCTTGGCCTTGTCGCGCGTCCCTGGTCCGGGATGACCTTGTCGATGATCTAGGCAACCGGGCCGATGAGGGACTGAATGATGGGCATAGGAGCTCCGTTGGTTCCGATTCGCGAACCATATGAACCATATAGGTTCGTGAAAGAAAGCCCCTTTTACCAGTGCGATGGGCAATTATATCTTTAACTTCACAACGAATCGCGATGGTGATAAGTGTCTGAGAGACAGGCCGGTGTTCAGACTGACGATGAAGTCGAAATCACTCCGGAGATGATTGAGGCGGGCGCCCAAACGATGGAGGAACGCCATTGGCGCCTAGACCCGTTTGCGCCACCGCTTGGCAAATACGTATCCGAGGGGATTGCTTCGGCGGTGTTCCGAGCAATGTGGTCTAAGCGAGGGCGGCCGTAAATTCGATGACCACTCGGCATTGCGCCCAGAATTCCTCGCGCCAATGGTCAATGGTTTCGGAACGGACGCCTAGCGGGTGTAGTTTTAGGGTATGCATCGAGTAGTAAGGTGGCCCCCACCTGTACTGCAAGGGAACCTCAAACTCAGCGACTGGGCCCTTTGCCAGGTCACTGGCTAATTGCGCGCTGTCTATATCGGGGGTGGCCATTGCAATATGGCCGTGAGCAACTCGGTGCCGCTTAATCGCGAGTTCGTCGATCTTCTCCATCATGTCTGCTAAACGACCTTCGACGTCCTGATTGGGGCAACGCATGAAGTATAGCTCACCTGCGGCACGTACGGCCCTCATTCGTTCCGACAGGCGCCGATTGGCCTTTCCGAAGGCGCTTAGAACGTCGGCATCGTCGGGATCGAGACCTTGCAGAACCATTGCGAGGCGGGACAGCGCCGCTTCCATATGCTCCCAAGCGTCAATTGCCTGACCGGCTGCGAGGTAAAGCACGTTGGGGTCATCATCGCCGTATGGTTCCCTAACGTATTTAGAAGTATAGGCCACTTATGAGTAACTCCGACTTGCCTGAAGAAACCTACTCCGAAGAGGAGACTGTGGCCCGCCGCGAGGCGGCGCTCAAGCGAGCGTTCGCTATGCCGCACAAGCCGCACAAGCCGCACAAGCCGCACAAGGTCACAACGGGGAATAAGGCGGGGAAGGCTCAAAAGGGTAATTAGGGCTCTTTTCGAGCGCCTTTATGTCGGCCTTGCACTTTGGGCAGGTCAGAGTTGCTACACCCCACATCCCACCATCCGATTGAAGAATGGAGCGCTGTCCATGCTGGTAGCAGCTTGCGCATATGCAATGCACGGGCTCGCCGCCCTGAACTTCCGTCTTCAAGACGTAAGTAAAAACGCCACGGGAAATTTCGCGAAGCTCATACCGCTGCTTCTCGCGATCCCATGTTTTGAGCTGCACAATCTCTGCTTCAAGGTGGTCTATTCGTTTCAGGTTCGCCGTCTGCGCCTCTTGAGCGGTAATCAGCGCTCCTTGGGCGTCGAGAATGGCGCTCTGGAGCGCTATCTTTGCATCGTTGAGCGCAACAGCCCCTGCGGTAGCGTTCAGGCCCTTCGCAATATCCAGCGCGGCCTTCAGGCCGCCCACTGCGCCGCTGATCTCAGCAACCCCAACCATAAACAATCCCCCGCTATCGCAAGTATATAGAGGCTCGCTTAGTTAGCGAGTCCAACGCTTTCGGCGCTCGCCAATCTGGCGGGGGACCTCGAACAGTTTAGGCTGCGAGCCTATCAGTCCGCCGATAGGTAAGACGGCGGCCGATGCCACCTAGAAGGATAGCGTCGGCACGCTCGCCATCGTTCATATCGCGGGTGTTGGCGCGAAGATCGAACTCGGCGCAGTAGCGATGCATGTGAGCCTCGCTCATGTGGTGATACGTCCCGATCACGCCGCGCTTGAAGATCGAAAAGAAGTTCTCGACCGTGTTGGAGTGAAACACGCCGTTGGCATACTGCGCCATCTTGTGATTGACGCTGAAATGTCCGCCAGTGAACTCGCGGCCAACACCAACATAATTGCTGCTTTCATCGGACATGAGCGTGGATGAACGCTCCACATTCTGGACGATCACAGAGCGAAGCGTTTTGCCGTTGACGTTGGCGACATGGAATGAGCGGGAATGACCGCCGCGCTCGACAAGGGCGACAACGACATGCTTCTTGGGGATGGCACCATAAGCGCGATTGCGGGCCTTACCGCCGACAAAGGTTTCATCGGCCTCGACAATGCGACCGGGACCGCCAAGCGGGCCAGTGGGAGCCGCACCGTCCATGGCTTCGCGGATACGGTGGCAGAGGAACCACGCGGTCTTGTAGGTCACTCCGAGCATGCGCTCCATTTGCTTGGCGCTCATACCCTTCTTTGACGCGGCCATAAGGTGAAAGGCGAGCAGCCACTTGTGCAGCGGCACATGGCTGCGCTCCATCACCGAGCCAGTGCGGACCGTGAACTTGTCGCGGCAATCGTTGCAGAGAAAATAGACGGTCTGGGTCTTGCCTGAGAGGCGGGCAACACGGACCGAACCGCAATGCGGACAAGAAGGCTCGCCGTTCCAGCGTGACGCTTCGCAGTGAGCCTGCGCGGCATCTTCGTTGTGAAAGATCGGGTCTGTGATGTTGATAGCCATGGCGTTCGCTTCCTCTGCAATGAGGAATGCGCTTACGGACTGGTGACGTCAAGTATATAATTGCCGTGCGATGGCGGTCAGTCAGGCGTTGCTCCGCGCGGCACTTGCCCATACAACCCGCGCAGGGGAGAGACATGGCCACCGCACCCGCTCCGAAGATAGCCGCGCGCAAGTATTCGCCAGACGCGATTCACTTGCTGCGCACCGCCCAACTCAACAACGTCGCCTTGTCGCGGATGGCGGACCAGAAGGCCTCGATCCTGATGGGCGCGACGTTCGTGGTCTTCTCGCTCACCGTCGGCCGGACGCTCTCGGGCGCGTTGTCGTACCCGCTGCTGCTCCTCGGCGGGTTCGCCTTCGCCAGCACGCTGTGCGCGGTGGCTGCAGTGATGCCGTCGCTCGGCGCGCCGGCGAAGACGGCCGAGGGGATGAACCGGCTGTTCTTCGGCCACTTCGCCCGGCTCGACGAGGCGGAGTGGACCGAAAGCGTGCTCGACGACCTGCAGACCGACGAGGGCACCTTTCGGATGATGCTGCATGACATCCACCAGCACGGCAGCATGCTGCTGCACCGCAAGTACCGTTTCCTCGGCTATGCCTACCGCGTGTTCGTCGCCGGGCTGATCCTGACGCTGGTGGCCTTCGCCGTCGAGAAGCTCTGAGCCTTCAGACGACGCCGAAGGCGAGCATCGCGTCGGCGACTTTCTTGAAGCCGGCGATGTTGGCGCCCTTGACGTAATCGACGTGGCCGTCGCTGCCGGTGCCGTAGGTCAGGCAGCGATCGTGGATGCCGTCCATGATGTCGCGCAGCATGACCTGCAGCTCCTCGACTTTCCACGAGCGGCGCTGCGAGTTCTGGCTCATCTCCAGGCCGGAAACGGCAACGCCGCCGGCGTTGGCCGCCTTGCCCGGGGCGAACAGGGTCCGCGCGTGCTTGAACACGTGCGCGGCCTCGAGGTCGGACGGCATGTTGGCGCCTTCCGCGACCGCGATGCAGCCGTTCGCGACCAGCGTCCGGGCATCAGCGCCGAGCAACTCGTTCTGGGTCGCACAGGGCAGGGCAACGTCGCACTGCACGTGCCACGGCCGCTTGCCTTCATGGAACGTCGCTCCCTTGAAGGCATCGGCATATTCGCTGATGCGCCCGCGGCGGTGGGTCTTGTGCGCCTTGACCCAGTCGATCTTCTCTTGGGTCAGCCCGTCGGGATCGTGGATAAAGCCGCCCGAGTCGGACAGCGTGACCACCTTGGCGCCCAGCTCGGTCGCCTTTTCGGCCGCGTGAGTCGCGACATTCCCTGAGCCGGAGATGACCGCGGTCTTGCCGACGAGCTCGTGGCCGGCGCGCTTGAGCATGTTCTCGAGGAAGTAGACCGCGCCGTAGCCGGTCGCCTCGGGGCGGATCATCGAGCCGCCGTATTCGAGGCCCTTGCCGGTGAGCACGCCGGTGAAGTGATTGGTGATCCGCTTGTATTGGCCGAACATGTAGCCAATCTCGCGCCCGCCCACGCCGATGTCGCCGGCCGGCACGTCGATGTCGGCGCCGATGTGGCGATAGAGCTCGGTCATGAAGCTCTGGCAGAAGCGCATGATCTCGCGCTCGGACTTGCCCTTGGGGTTGAAATCGGCGCCGCCCTTGCCGCCGCCCATCGGCAGCCCGGTGAGCGCGTTCTTGAAGGTCTGCTCGAAGGCGAGGAACTTGAGCACGCTTTCGTTCACGCTCGGGTGGAAGCGCAGTCCGCCCTTATAGGGGCCGATCGCGTTGTTATTCTGCACCCGGTAGCCGCGCTGGACGCGGATGTTGCCGGCGTCGTCCTCCCAGCAGACGCGGAACGAGACGACCCGGTCGGGCTCGGCAATGCGACGCAGGATCTGTTCCGAGTGGTAGGCTTCCTTGTCCTCGATGAATTCGAAGACGTCCTGCGCAACCTCTTGAACAGCCTGGACGAATTCCGGCTGGTGCGGATTCCTCCGATTGACCCCAAGCATGAAGTTAGTGAAGTCGACGTGATCCGAAACCGCCATCACTGTTCCTCCCCCTACTGCCCTTTCGGGCACCCACGCCAAGACAATACCCATTCGCTCGCGAATTCAAGTGAATCGGGTTGCTCTTCGTTTGCCGATGGCGCACCTTCGGCCGGCGGTAGAGAATCTGTGCGGGGGGTTGCACGTGTTCGATCGGGGCCTTCGCGGCATTGTCGCCAGTTTCGCCGGAGCGCTCGCGCTGGCTGCTCCAATCCACGCACAGCCGACGGCCCCGCTTGCCAGCCAGAGCTTCCAGATCGGCACCGGGGGCGCCCAATGCGCAGCGCAGGGCGAACGCCTCGGCAATGCCCGCCACACCGTGTTCGACCGCAAGTGGGCGCTCATCTGCAGCGACGTTGAGCGGCCGATCGGCGCGGCTTACAGTTGGAAGGCCGCACCAGATGTCGAACGGCAGGTGAGCTTGTCGCGCGACACTGCGCTCGAGTGCGGTCCGTCGGGCGGCACGCCCGATGCCGCCCCGGGCATTACCATGCGCCGCTGTCGCGATCCCAAGTCGGGCCTCGAATGGCTGTCTTACCAGGCGTCCTCCGCGGGCCGGACAAGCGTCGTCGAAGGCCTGGCCGCGTTCGAAAGCGCGCTGCGGCTCGCGCTCGCCAACCTGCTCCAGGATCGCAGCGTCCCGGGCGAAGTGGCGATCGCCACGACCGGGGGCGCTGGTTCGCTGGCCGAAGCGCGGGCGAGCCTTGGCGACACCGGGTTGCTGATCGGTCCGGGCTATCATCGCAACAACGCGGGCGAACACGGCGGGGCTGAGGACCTTTGGTTGCTGCAGTGCGACCCGAAGCAGGAGGGCTGCCCGCAGCGGGATAGCGCGAAGTGATCGACAAGCATCTTGCATCACGTTGGCTGGTGCCGGTCCTGGCGCTCCTCGCCCTTCAGGGCGTACCACTGCCGTCCGTCGCCGGTGCCCAGGGCCTGGCGCGATACGAAGGGGTTGCCTCATGCGCGGGCTCGACTTGTCATGGCCGCGCGGAAGGCAACGGCGAAGTCGTTCGCCAGGACGAGATCGCCACCTGGCAGGAACCCTCGGCGCCGAGCGGGGCGCACAGCCGTGCCTATGCAGTGCTGGACAGGCCGCGCGGCCGGCAGATTGCGGCGACGCTCGGCCTCGGCAAACCGACTTCGGCCGGCGAATGTCTCGGTTGCCACTCCACGCCGGTCGCCCCGGCTCGGCGCGGTCCGCAATTTCAGATTTCCGATGGGGTCGGCTGCGAGGCGTGCCACGGCCCAGCTTCGGGTTGGCTCGCGAGTCATTACGCGATGGGTGGAACTCACCCGGCAAACGTCGCCGCCGGTCTGGTCCCGCTCGAACAGCCGCAAGTGCGCGCGAGGGTTTGCCTCGATTGCCATTTCGGCAGCGCGGCCAACGGCCAGTTCGTCACGCATCGCCTGATGGCGGCAGGGCATCCGCGCATTTCGTTTGAACTCGACCTGTTCTCGGCGATGCAGCAACATCACGATGTCGATGCCGACTATGCTGCGCGCAAAGGGCGGCCGAGCAGCGTGCGACTATGGGCGGTGGGCCAGGCGGAGGCAGTGCGCCGTTCGGTTGATCTGTTCGCCCGGCCCGATCGGGGCACGTGGGGTATTTTCCCCGAATTTTATTTCTACGATTGCCACAGTTGCCATCGCTCGATCACCGACGGGCCCGAGCGCAAGCTGACCTTCGAGACCAATCCCGGCCGTCCGATCCCGTTTGGAATGCCGCCGTACAACGATGAGAACATGATCATGCTCTCCGCCGCCGCGCGCGTGCTCGCGCCGGGCCAGGCGGTCGGTTTCGATGCGGCGAGCAGGGATTTCCACCGCGCGATGGGCGAAGGGCGCCTGCAAGCCGTGGCCGCCGCCCGGCGGCTCGGCGCTTCTGCCGGAGCCCTGTCGGACGCGCTGGCTCGCGGCAGTTACGGCGGTGATGAGGCGTTCAGGGTGATTGCCACAATCGCCGACAAGGCCACTTCGCCGCGCTTCACCGATTACGCGGGCTCGGCGCAGGCGGTGATGGCCGTCGACACCCTGCTCAACGCGCTGGTCCGCGAGGGGCCGGTGACGGTCGGCGCGGCCGCGGGGATTCGCGCCGATATCAACCGCGCTTACGCCGCCGTGCGCAGCCCACAGACGTACGATCCCACGAGTTTCCGTGCCGCGCTCGGCAAGGCGGCAGCCAGCATTGAGGCGTTGCGATGAAGCTCTTGATCGGCAGGATCGCCGCGCTGGCATTGGCCCTCACGCTGGCAGCGTGCGGTGGCGGCGGCGGTTCCACGGGTGGCGGCGGCAGTTCGTCCGGAGGGAGTGGAGGTTCCTCGGGTGGCGGCGGGGCGGGCAACGGCACGCTCTACACTGTGCCCGCTGCCGAATCGCTCAGCACTGCCGATGTCGGCACCATCGTCGCCCACGCCGCGGCGCAGGCCAAGGGGCAGGGCACTCCGGCGACGATCGTCGTCGTCGATCGCGTCGGCAACGTCCTTGCCGTGTTCGGGATGACCGGTGCCACGCCTACCGCGCACATCGCCGACGCGCCCAACGGCGCCAACATCGATGCCCAGGGGCTCAACGTGCCGGCGCCGGCCGCCGCGCTCGCCAAAGCGCTGACCGGGGCCTACCTGTCGAGCGGCGGCAATGCCTTCTCGAGCCGCACCGCCAGCATGATTGTGCAGCAGCACTTCCCGCCTTCGCCGAGCACCGTCGGGCTCGAAAGCGGCCCACTGTTCGGCGTGCAGTTCAGCCAGCTGCCGTGCTCCGACCTCAACGCTCGATTTGGCGCCGCCGGCCCAGCCGCCATGATCGGGCCCAAGCGCTCGCCGCTCGGCCTCGCCGCCGATCCGGGCGGGTTTCCGCTGTACAAGAACGGCGTGCTCGTCGGCGGGATCGGGGTGATGGCCGACGGCCAGTACAGCTTCGACCCGAACGTGCTCGACACCGATCGGGACACCGACGAGGCAATCGCGCTCGCCGGTACGGTCGGGTTCGAAGCCCCCGATGCCATTCGTGCTGACCGCATCTACGTCGATGGGACGCAGTTGCGGTACTCCGATGCAAGCTACGCGAGCCTGTTCGACAACTCGAGCGCGACTTACGCCAACACCGCGCCCGCGCTCGGTTCGCTGGTTGCGTTGACCGGATACTACCCTGGCGGTGCGTTGCGTGCGGGCGCGGCCTACGGCACCGAAGCCTCGGGCATCCGCGCCTCAACCGCGGCCGAATTCAGCAACCGCGATGCCTTCGTGCTCAGCGACGGCGCGGGGAATGACCGCTTCGCGATCCGCGGCGGCACCGATGCCGGCGACGTGACGCAACCGCTCAGCGCCGCCGAAGTGCGCGCGCTGCTCGAACAGGCGTTTGCGGTGATGTCGCGCGCGCGAGCGCAGATCCGCCAGCCGCTTGATAGCCGGGCGCAAGTTTCGATATCGGTGGTCGATACGCGCGGGCAGGTGCTTGGCATAGTTCGCGCACCCGATGCACCGCTGTTCGGCATCGACGTCAGCTTGCAGAAAGCGCGCACCGCGACCTTCTTCTCCGGTCCACACGCTGCGAATGAGTTGTCGGCCGACCCTAGCGCGGACGTCCGCGCTTTCGTCGCCAAGGTGCGAACGTTCCTTAACGACCCCAACGCGCTGACCGGAACTTACGCCTTCGCCGACCGATCGGGCGGCAACTTGTCGCGGCCGTATTTCCCGGACGGACAAGTCGGCAACCCCAACGGACCGCTGTCGCGGCCGATCGCGCAATGGAACCCGTTCACCACCGGGCTGCAATCGGCGTTGGTGATCGGCAACCTCGCCCAGCACCTTGGTTACGTCACCGGCGCCAGCGCCAGCGACACGCCGCCGCAGTGCACTTCGCTTCCCGACGCGGCGGCGGGGCAGAAGCGGCTGCAGAACGGGATCCAGATTTTCCCGGGCTCGGTGCCGATCTACCGCGGAAACGTGCTGATCGGCGGGATCGGCGTCTCGGGTGACGGTATCGATCAGGACGACATGATCAGCTTCCTCGGAGCCAACAATGCCGGCGTACAGCTCGGCGGGTTCGGCAACGCGCCGGTCGGCATTCGCGCCGACAACATCGTTGTGAACGTGGGCGGCGCCATGGTTCGATTGCGATACGTCAACTGCCCCTTCGCGCCGTTCCTCGACAGCGCGCAGCAGAATGTCTGCCAGGGCCTGTAGTGCTGGCGTCGCTGCTTCTCCCTTTGCTGGCCCAGGCTGCCGCGCAGCCTGCGCCCGCGCCGAATCAGCAGCCGCAGCGAGCGACGCCCCAGGACGATCAGCAAGCGCCGCCCCCCGTCGACAGCGGCGTGATCGAGGGTCGCCGGCGCCCGGGCTACGTCGCGCCGCTTCCTCCGCCGGTCACCCAGGACAATCCCGGTGCGGTGCGCGCGCCGCCGCCATCGGCGTTCCCGACCGACCAGGTGCCGATTCCTGACCGGTGGCGGCTGATCCAGTCGCTCGGCCTGGTCACCGAGCACTGGTACGATCCGTACAACCAGAACACCTTGAAGGGCGATCGCCCGATCGACCGCGCCAAGGTGCCGTGGCTGCCGATCAAGGGCGATGACTGGTTCTTCACCCTGAGCGCGGTCAGCGACAGCGTGCTCGAACCGCGCACGTTTCCAATCCCGGCCGGAGTGCAGACCACCGAACGGCCGCAAAGCCTCGACGTGTTCGGCAAGGATGCCAGCTACGTTGCCTCGCAGACGTTCATCGTCGGCGCGGCGCTGACCAAGGGCAGCACCGCGTTCAAGCCGCCGGAGATCGAATACCGCCTGACCCTGGCGCTCAATTTCAACTACGCCGACGTGCCCGAGCGGCGCGTGCTGTTCGTCCAGCCGTCGAAGCCGACCCACCGGTTCGATCACTTCCTCGGCGTGCAGGAAGCCTTCGTCGACTATCACCTGCGCAACGTCTCGGCGCGCTACGACTTCGATTCCATCCGCGTCGGCATCCAGCCGTTCCAGTCCGACTTTCGCGGGTTCCTGTTCAACGACGAGCAACTCGGCGTGCGCCTGTTCGGCAACCGGGACGACAACCGTTTCCAGTACAACATTGCAGCGTTCTGGCGCCTCGAGAAGGACACCAACAGTGGGCTAAACGCCGTGCTGCAGCGCCCTCGCGACGACTGGGTGTTCGTAGCCAACCTCTATCGCCAGGACTTCCTCATTCCGGCGCTCACGAGCCAGGTCACGGTAGTCTATAACCGCAACCGCGAAGGCAAAGGGATCGAGATCGACGACAACGGCTTTCCCGTTCGTCCGGCGCTGATCGGCGACCTGCGCGGGCGCGACTACGACGTGTTCTACGTCGGCTACAACGTCGACGGCCATATCGGGCGAGTCAACCTGACGGGGAGCGTTTACGGCGCCTTCGGGCAGGACCGGAACAGCATCTTCACCAGCAAGCCGGCCGACATCCGCGCGATGTTCGCTGCCGCCGAGCTGAGCTACGACCACGACTGGATGCGCTTTCGCCTGTCGGGTGCCTACGCCAGCGGCGACCACCATCCGTACGACAATATCGAGAACGGCTTCGACGCGATCGTCGAGAACCCGATCTTTGCCGGGGCCGATACCAGCTACTGGATCCGCCAGGCTATCCCCTTCGCCGGCGGAGGTCGGGTGATCTCGATCAGCGGGCGCAACGGCCTGCTCAACGACCTGCGCTCGTCGAAGGACCAGGGGCAATCGAACTTCAATAATCCCGGATTGGTGCTGGGCGGCGTGGGCGCCGATTTCGACGTTCTGCCCGAGCTGCGCGTATCCGCCAACGCCAACCACCTTTGGTTCGAGAATACCGCCGTGCTTGAGACCCTGCGCAACGAAGGCAGCATTCCGCGCGACATTGGCTGGGACTTGTCCGCCGCGACGATCTGGCGGCCCAAGGCGACACAGAACATCGTCGCCCGGCTCTCGGCTGCGGCGCTGGTTGCGGGAAGCGGGTTCCGCGACCTGTTCGACAACGTCGGCAACCACAAGGTTTACGCCTCGGTGTTGGCCAACGTGATCGTGAGCTACTGATGCGCGGGGGCAGGCTTCTAGCACTGCTGGCCTTGCTGCTGGCCTTCGCCGTCGCTGGCTCTGCGCAATTGAGCGCGGCCGAAGGCGAGAAGGCCGTCGAGCGGCATTACGTCACCGCGCCGTCCGCGCCGCAGGAGGAAACCCTGGCGCGGATGGCCGCCAAGTCCTCCGGCTGCGTCTCGTGCCATACCGCCAGCGACGCGCCGACGATGCACACGACGCCCGCGGTGCATCTCGGCTGCGCCGATTGCCACGGCGGCGACGCGACCGTGATTGGCGATGCCAATCTGGCCCACGATAACCCCGCGTACGTTGCCGCGCGCGACCGGGCGCACGTGCTGCCGCGCTATCCCGGCAGCTGGCACTATCCGGATTCGGCGAACCCGAAAGAAAGCTACACCCTGCTCAATCGCGAGGCGCCCGAGTTCGTGCGCTTCGTCAATCCGAGCGACTATCGCGTGGCCCGCGAAGCCTGCGGAGCGTGTCATGTCGAGCAGATCGAGGCGGCCGAGCGCTCGCTGATGTCGAACGCGGCGATGTTTTGGGCGGCGGCGGCGTACAACAATGGCATTCTGCCCTTCAAGACCGCCGCGCTGGGCGAAGCCTACACGCGCGACGGGCAACCGGCGAAGGTCGTCAGTCCGGGCAATCCGCCCGGCACCGTGACCGACAAGCAAAAGGCGCGCGGCGCGCTCGCCGAGCTCTATCCACTGCCGACCTGGCAGGTCGTCCCGCCGTCGGATGTGTTCCGGGTGTTCGAGCAGGGTGGACGCACCATCAATCCGTCGTTCCCCGAGATCGGCAATCCGAATTCGAGCGGCAGCATCCAGAAGCTGGAGGAACCGGGCCGGCCCGATCTCAGGCAATCGAACCGCGGCCCCGGCACCGGGCTGCGCGTCGCGATCGCGGTGCTCAACCTGCACAAGACGCGGCTCAATGATCCGTACATGTGGTTCATGGGCACCAACGACCAGCCGGGCGACTATCGCCATTCGGGCTGCGCGGGGTGCCACGTGGTCTACGCCAACAGCCGCGAGCCGCGCGAAAGCCTGACGTATGCCCAATACGGCCGCGACGGGCAGACGATCACCGTCGATCCGACGATTGCCAACGATCACGGCGCGCTGCGCGAGCCGGGCAAGCCCGAGGGCGAAAGCGGCCATCCGCTGCAGCACGTCTTCACCCGCTCGATCCCGACCTCACAGTGCATGACCTGCCACATGCACCAGCCGAACATCTTCCTGAACTCGTTCCTCGGCTACACGATGTGGGACTACGAGGCCGACGCGCCCAAGATGTGGCCCGAGAAGCAGAAATATCCGACGGCCGAAGAGCGGCTCAACGTGCTCGAGCGCAATCCGGAAGGCGCCGCTCCCAAGGGCAAGTGGGCCGACGTCGATTTCCTGCGCAACGTCCACGACCTCAACCCGCAGCTCAAGGACACGCAGTTCGCCGACTACCACGGCCACGGCTGGAACTTCCGCGCGGTGTTCAAGCGCGACCGCGAAGGCAACCTGCTCGACGCCGACGGCAAGATCGTCAGCCCCGACGATCCGCAGAAATGGCGCAAGGACGGCGAGGGCGCGTTCGTTCCGCCTGGCGTGAACCCGGGCAAGGCGGTGCACCTGATGGACATCCATGCCGAGAAGGGGATGCAGTGCGCCGACTGCCACTTCGAGCATGACAGCCACGGCAGCGGCCTGATCATGAGCGAGGTGGCGAGCGCGATCGAGATCGGATGCAAGGATTGCCACGGCACCGCCGACGCCTATCCCACGCTGCTGACCAGCGGGCCGGCCGCGCCGCCCAAGGGCCACGACCTGTCGCTGCTGCGCAATCCCGACGGCCAGCGCCGCTTCGAGTGGACGTACGACAGCATGGGCCGCAAGCAGCTGATCCAGCGCTCGATCGTCGATCCCAAGCTCGAATGGCGGGTCAGCTTGGTCAAGGACAGCGTCGATCCCTCCAATCCGCATTTCAACGCCAAGGCCGCGCGCGCCAAGCTGATGAGCAAGCTGGGCGCCGAAGACGGCAAGTTCGCCTTCGGGCTCGGCATTGCGCCCGGCGAACGGGCGCACAAGGATGGCGAGATGGCGTGCTTCACCTGCCACCTCTCGTGGACCACCAGCTGCGGCGGCTGTCACTTACCGATCGAGGCCAACTGGAAAACCGCGACGCATCACTACGAGGGGGAGACGACGCGCAACTTCGCGACCTACAATCCGCAGGTTGCGCGCGATGAGATGTTCCAGCTCGGCGTCCACCAGAACACCAAGGGTAACGAGATCGCGCCGGTGCGAAGTAGCTCGGCGCTTGTGCTTTCGAGTACCAACATCAACCGCGAGCGGATCTACGTCCAGCAGCCGCCGATCAGCGCGGTCGGCTTCTCGAGCCAGGCCTTCGCGCCGCATTTCCCGCACACCGTACGCACGACCGAGACCAAGACCTGCTCCGACTGTCACTTGTCGGCCAACGACGACAACAACGCGATCATGGCGCAACTGATGCTGCTCGGGACGAACTACGTGAACTTCGTCGGCCTCAACGCCTGGACGGGACTTGCCGGCGGCTTCGAGGCAGTTCGGGTGACAGAGTGGGACGAGCCGCAGGCGGTGCTCGGCTCGTACCTGCACAAGTACGCGTACCCGGATTATTACCGCCAGTTCGTCGAGGGTAACGGCCGCGAACTGAAGGACTGGACTCGCGGAGAGACGCTCGACAAGAAGCTTTCCGGCGAGACGCATCCGCTCGAGCGCTTCCAGAACGTTGTGAAGGGGACCGGCGACAAGGTCGGCTGCCTGCAGCTGCGCGGCGAATATATGTACGTCGCGCAGGGGAAGGGCGGGTTCGAAGTCTACGACGTCGCCTCGATCGCCAACAAGGGCGTCTCGGAGAAGATCCTCAGCGGGCCGTTCTCGCCGCTCGGCCACGATACCCATGTGGCGACCAGGAACGCGACGTGCATGGCGCTGCCGACCGACCAGTCGATCGCGCCCACACGCAACACGCCGGCGATGCGTGCCGCGAACCACGAGCAGGACTTCCTGCCGATCTACCACTACGCGGCGATCACCGATTCCGAGGAAGGTCTGATCCTGGTCAACGTGGACACGTTGTCGGATCGCGAGTTCCGAAACAACAAGCTCAAGCGCGCGGTGACCTGGAACCCGGACGGCGTGCTCAACGGCGCCCGACATATCGTGCTGGCCGGCGAGGTGGCCTACATCACCGCCGCCAAGGGCCTGGTGGTGGTCGATCTGGTCGATCCGCTGCACCCGAAGCTCGCCGCAGTGCGCCCGCTGATCGATGCGCGCGCGAGCGCGATTCAGTTCCGTTACCTGTGGGTGACCGACCGGGAGGGGCTCAAGCTGTTCGACGTCACCAACCTGCGCAATCCGGTGGCGGTGCCGTCCGGCACGGTGCCGCTGGCCGACGCACGACGGGTCTACCTCGCACGCACGTATGCCTACGTCGCGGCCAAGAAGGACGGGCTTGTGATCGTCAACGTGACGAATCCCCTGCAACCCAAAGTCTATCGCAAGGAAACTTTCGGCGGGAAGCTCGACGACGCCGAAGACGTCATCGTCGGTACGACCAACGCTTCGCTGTTCGCCTACGTCGCCGATGGAGTGAACGGGTTGAAGGTGATCCAGCTGACTTCCCCCGACAGCCAGCCGAACTTCTACGGCTTCTCCCCCGCACCCAAGCCCGAGTTGATCGCCTGGGCGAAGACTCCGTCACCCGCGCTCGCAATGTCGAAGGGTCTCGACCGCGACCGCGCGGTCGACGAGACCGGCGGCCAGATCGCCATTTTCGGCCGCATCGGCTCGCGCCCGTTCACGCGCAGCGAGATGGAACGGCTGTTCCTGACCAGCAAGGGCGTGCCGTGGAAGGTCAGCGACGAGGTCGACATGAACGCCTGGGTGCCCGGACAGGGGCCGCTGCTGGCGCACAACTGAGCGGCGACGCTTACTCGCGCTCCGCCATCATGTCGCTGATCATCGCCTGGTGCGCGCTGGTGTAGTGCGCCAGCACGCGCCACTCGGAAATCCGCTCGTAATGCGTGACCAGGTTCGTGCCGTCCCAGCGATGGAGGGCGTAGGTCGGCGGCTCGGTAGTGATCAGGTCGCGCCCATCGGGACGGGCGCGATCGACCGGGCGGACGTCCATCGCAACCAGCGGCGCCACCGATGCGGTGACGCACAGCGGAATACCTTCGAACGTCGCCGCCAGCGGGCGGTGCAGGTGGCCGCAGTGGATCGCCAGCACCTGCTCGCGCCCGCGCAGCGCAGCGCCAGCGCGGCGGACCCACGGCTCATCGGGACCGGGGTCCATCCAGTCGATTCCGCTGACCACAGGCGGGTGGTGCATGAAGATCAGCGTCGGCGTGTCAGGCGCCTCGTCGAGCCGGGCCTCGAGCCAGGCCTGCCGCCGCTCGCAGAACGCTCCTCCATGGCGCCCTTCCTCGAGCGTATCGAGCAACACGATCCGCAAGCCTTCCTGCTCGATGACGTACTGCAGGTAATCGTCCTCGGTCTGCACTTGCGGAAAGGCGTGGAGCAGCTCGGCGCGCAAGTCGTGGTTGCCGCACATCGGCCAGATCGGGAACGGGCAATCGGCGAGCAGCTCGGCGGTGCGCTCGTAGCTCTCGCGGTCGCCGTGGTCGGCAATGTCGCCGCTCAGCACCAGCATGTCGGGCCGGTTCGGCGAATCGAGGATGCGCGCAAGGGTGGCGCGGAAGCGCTGCCGGTTGAGCTCCTCCGGCTTCTCGTCAGGCGCGAAGCCGATATGGATATCGGTCATCTGCGCGATCAGCATCGCCCCGGTCCCCCCAAAGCCGCCATCACTGGTCTTCTCGCAGGGCGATCAGATCAGCCTTCGCCGGCGCCCCCTGCCGCGGATGATAGCTATGACACATCGCGCACCCCGATGGCACCTTCGCTTTGCGCGAATCTTCACCGAGGTGACACTCGCGGCACTTGGAAATTCCCGGCAGCAGCAGGTCGGACGAGTTCTGTGAGGTGCTGGCCGCGTGGCACGAGGCGCATTTTTCCTGCTTGTGATCGGCGTGGCTGAACCAGCCGTGCGCGAAGTACCGGCTGTGTTGCAGCACCGGCATCACGCCAAGGCGGCCGCCGGTGCTGGTTGGAATGTGGCATTCACCGCACACGCCCTTGGTCGACATGGCGGCAGCGACGACGCCGCTTCCGCCGGTGAAGTTGCTGTAATACGTGCCGCCCGGCGCATATTCGCCCGGGCGGCGGCGGCCGGTGATGACCGGCGGACGCGGCGACCGGTCGGCAGCGATCAGATCCGCCTGCATTTGCGCGATGTCGCCATGGCGTAGCGTGCGGAATGTCGAGCCGACTTTGTCGTAAACCAGGCTGTGACACGCCTCGCAATCGCGCTCCATGTTCACCGGCAGGTAGCGCACGCTGTCGGCGGTGAGGCGGTGACAATCCTTGCAGTCGAGTGCGCGGCCGTACCCGTGAGCGGAGCCGATGGTGGATGCCATTTTGGCGACGCCACCGCGCGGATCGAGGTGCATCTCATGCGGGAAGCGCAGGCCGTCCCACTCCTTCGGATGCGCGTCGAGCGAGACGCGCACCGGCTTCGACTGCTTCGGCGAGGTCTCGATCAGGGCGGCGAATTGCGGGTGAAGTTCGCCGAAGTCCGAGGCGTTGCCGATCGTTGTGTCCTTCAGCCGCTTGTCGAGCGTGCCGTGGCAATCGGCGCAGAACTTCTGCCGGGTCGGCGCCATCCGCCCGGCGCCCTGGTGCTCGGTGTGGCAATCGGTGCACGCTCCCGGGCCCGGCTTGTTGAAAATCGTGGCGACCGCGCGCTGGAATCCTTCGCCCCAGCTCATCGGCCCGCGCGCCGCTATCAGCTTGGCGTGGGCGGCATGGTCGCCGATATCGGTGTGGCACGCGAGGCAGGCGCTATCGCGCACCGCGACGAAGGCCTTCACGTGGCAGGCTTCGCAATTCTTCTCGAGGGCATGATGCGGGTCGCTCAGCGCGCCGGGCGTCCAGCTGGCGTCCATTATCACTGCGCCGGGCCGGTCGATGGTCGGCTTGACCGGCGTGCGGGTCAGGTGCGTGTAGATCGGCACCGCCAGGAACGCGATCAGGATTGCCACCAGCGCGAGCCACGCCACTCCGCGCTTGTGCGGCAGGACGCTGGCCAGCGCGAAGCCGCTCACCGCCTCGCTGCGGCGGCCTTCCTTACCCTGTCCGCTGCGGATGGTGATCGCGACGACGCCGTTCTCCGACGAGAACTCGAGGCGGTAAGAGCCGAGCTCGAGCTCCGCTCCTTCGCGCGGCGCAATCGTCGCACTGGTGGTGGTTCGCCCGTCGAGAGTGAAGCCGAGCGTGCCTAGCGCTTCGAGCCGCAGCTGCCCTCCAGGCGCCTCCGAGACGGATACGTGTCTCTGCTCGATCGCCAGGTCGGGCAGGTGGATGTCGTTCTCGGCCGCGCGGCCGATCGTCAGCGTATCCTGCTCGATCTCGCGCTCGCGGACGATCTCGCGGCCGACGGCGGTCTGGTCGATGGTGCGGATGCGGAAGGTCATCGCCGCGCTACCAGTAGTAGAACACGCTGACGATGTGCGCGGTCAGCGCGCCGAGGAGCGCGATGGCCGCCGGCACGTGGACGTAGAGCCAGACCTCGAGCATCGCCTTGAGCCGCATGTGCCGCCGGATCTGCTGCAGTTGCGCCATCCGGCGGCCGAGCAGCGCGCGGACGCGCTCTTCGGCCTCACTGCGGTCGGCGATGCCGGCGAATGCGGCGATGGCGGCTTCGGTGCGGCAATCGCGGTAGCGGCCCGACAGTCGCGTGACGACGCCGTAGCCGAAAGGATCCTGGTCAAGCGCGGCGATCACCCGGTCGGCTTCGTCGCGCCCGAGCGGCTGCGCGGCCTGCTCCAGTTGGCGGTCGATCGCGGCGAGCGCTTCGACCATTTCCCGCCGCGTCATCTCTCGCCGGTCGTTGCTCAGCGCCGTCGGCAGCATCGCATAGACGACGATCCCGTAGACGCCCGAGGCGATCACCAGGATCATCAGCGCATAGGCCAGCGTGTGGACGTTCCAGCCGAACTGGAACCCGGTGTGCAGCGTGGCGATAACGATCAGTGCCAGCCCGAGATAGACGTGCGCGCTGGTCCACGCCTTGAGCGACCAGCGTCCCGGCGTCATCGCCCGCTTGCGCACGCCGAGCAGCGACAACCACACGATCAGCAGCGCGCCGATCGTGCCGAGCGTATACCCGTACCAGCTGCCGCCGTTGGGCCGCGGTTTCACGTCGGCCAGGGCGTAGCCGAGAATGGCGATCAGCGAGACGGCCAGCGCGATCTTGAACCAGCGCATGCGCCGGTGGACGAAGAAGCCCTCGTGGTCGGAATCGCGCCGCCGCTCGTGCAGCTCGAATTCCCGGCCCCCCGCGGTCGCCATTAGTCGGCGTCCTCGGCGAGTTTGGTGAAGGTGAGGAATTTTTCGGGCCCGACACGGATCGCAGCGCCGGTGGGGCAGGCGCGCACGCAGGCCGGGCCGCCGTCGATCCCGGAGCACATGTCGCACTTGATAGCGAACTTGCCGACCTCCTTGCCTTCTTTCTCGGCCGCCTTCTTGCGCCAGGAATAGCTTGCCTCGCCGGGACCGGGACCGGCGCCGAACAGAAGCCACGTCAACAACGGCGGCTTCTTCGGCGGCTTGGCGTCCATCCGGATCACGCCGTAAGGGCAATTGCGCTGGCAGTTGCCGCAGCCGATGCAGGTGTCGTCGATGAACACCTCGCCGTCGGGCCCGCGCTTGATCGCGTTGGGCGGGCAATCGGCCATGCAGTGCGGGTGTTCGCAGTGGCGGCAGCTGGTCGGCACATGGAGGTGGGCGTAAGTCCTGCCGGCTTCGCGATCGAGGCGCGAGAGGCCGTCGTGGCTGTCGGCGCAGGCCTTCTCGCAGTTGTCGCAGCCGACGCACAGCGTTTCGTCGATCAGCAGCACGTCGGTCGCTTCGCCGATGCCGTTGTCGACCAGGAACTGCGCCGTCTCGGAATACATGTCGACCGCGCCGCCGAAGCTGTCCTTGCGGTCCTCGATGAACTGGTTGACCTTGCGCCGCCCGGCCATGTCCGCGAGTGCCTTTTCGCGCAGCTTGGGCTTCTTTTCGAGCAGCGCGGTGAACGCATCGCCCGGCAGGCGCACCACCTCCGACTTGATCGCCGCCTTGACCGTGGCGGTGCGTTTCGAGCCGTCGATCACCGCCATTTCGCCGAAGTACGAGCCGGCGGGCAGGTAGCTGAGGAACACCTGCCGCCCGCCGATATCCTTCTCGACGATCATCGAGCCGCGGCGGATCACGTAGATGTCTTTGTCGTCGGCGCCTTCGGTGATGACCACTTCGCCCGCGCGCTTGTCCTGCACCTCGGCCTTCTCGACCAGCTCGGCGACGTCTTCGCGCGTCAGGCCCGAGCCGAACATCTGCAGCAGCTGGCGCTCGATAGCGATGCGGTTCACCGCGCGGGCGGCGGCCGGCACGGTGGCCATCAGCTTGAGCGCGGCGTTGCGCGACAGCTCGATCGCCAAGGTCGGCCCGGCGGCGCGAATCGTCGCGCCGCGGCGGCGGCCGGAGATCAGCCCGACTTCGCCGAAGATCGAACCCTGCTCGATCGGCACGGTCGCATTCGCGCCGACCTCGACCAGCACCGAGCCTTCGGCAATGCCGAACAT
>DATIQN010000064.1:0-136065 GCA_035470785.1 Croceibacterium sp.
CGTGAGCAGCGCGACCACCGTCCCGGCGACGCCCGCGCGGATCGGGTTCATCAGCTTCATGACTTCGATGATGCCGATCACGGTTTCCTCGGTCACGGTGTCGCCAGGCTGGACGAACGGCGGGTCGCCGGGGCGCGGGGCTTCGTAGAAGTT
Source organism: Croceibacterium sp. (assembly GCA_035470785.1). GTDB lineage: Bacteria > Pseudomonadota > Alphaproteobacteria > Sphingomonadales > Sphingomonadaceae > Croceibacterium_B. The sequence continues at coordinate 154 of DATIQN010000064.1, forward strand.
GCCGAGCAGCGTGGCGGGCACGTCGACCTCGCCCGCGCGCGCGGCGCCGGCTTCCTGGCCGAGCGGCATCGGCTCGGGCGCGGAGGAGGGTGCCTCGGCGGAGTCCTCTTCGTCCTCCTCGTAACGCGGCGCCCAGCCTCCGCCCTCGCGGCGGATGCGCAGCCTGAGGCCGTCGGTCTCGAGCTTGAGGTCGGTGAAGTGACTTTCATCGAGTAGCCGCGCGATTTCGGCGATGTCGGCTGCCGTCAGGCTCACTTCTTGCCCCCGAAAATGCTCATCACGTGCTTGAGTGGGTTGTCCTCGGGCGGCTTGACCGGGACCAGCGCGTCCCTGGTCGCCCACACCGTCTCCGGGCGCGACTGCAGCAGCAGCAAGTTGCCCGCCTTGTCGATCGCCCACTCGATGTCCTGCGGCTTGCCGTAGTGGCGTTCGACCTTGCGGCCGACTTCGCGCAGCGCCAGCAGCTCGGCGTCGGACAGGCACGGCTGCGTGCGCTCATCGCCCGACAACTCGACTTCCTTGATCCCGCCGCCCTCGGCCGGGACCTGCTTGGCGTGCTTGTCGGAAATGTCGCGCACGCTGATCTCGCCGGTGATCTTGCCCACGACCCAGCGGTCGGGCGTCACTTCGCCTGAGACCACCGCAGAGCCTAGTCCCGGAGCGCCTTCGATGGTGATCACCGACTTGTCGCCGGTGGTGGGCGAGCGGGTGAACATCACCCCGGCGCAGCGCGCGTCGACCATCGCCTGGATTACCACCGCCATGGCCACCCCCTCTTCGGGGAAGTCCTGCTTGCGGCGATAGGTCATGGACTCGACCGAATAGAGGCTGCCCCAGCACTCGCGCACCTTGCTGACCATGTCCGCGCCGGTGAGGACCCACAGGAAGGTATCCTGCAGGCCGGCGAAGCTCGCGTCCTCGGCGTCCTCGGTGGTGGCGCTCGAGCGGACCGCGACCGGCGTCACGCCGTCCGTCAGCTCGGCGTGGGCAGCAAGGATCGCGTGCTCGACTCCTGCAGGCATCGGCTCCTCGATCACCCGCCGGCGAAGTTCCTCGCTGAGCCTGGTCGCCGCACCGAGATCGTTCGGATCGAGCGCTTCTACCTTCGCCCGCACCGGCGCGCGCGCCTCGATCGCTTCGAGAAAGGTCTCGAACGCGCTCGTGGTCACCACGAAGCCCGGCGGGACGGCAATGCCCGCCTGGGTCAGCTCGCCGAGCGAGCCGCCCTTGCCGCCAACGGTCGGCCGGTCGGCAATGCCGACGTCCTTGAACCAGGCAACCGCGCTCACATTCCCCTCCCGCTTGCGGGAGGGGATAGGGGTGGGTGTGTGCGAAGGCGGTCGACGGGCCCACCCCCGGCCCCTCCCGCAAGCGGGAGGGGAGATTCCGTGCCACCCATCATGCGTCTTCCAGGACTGGCTCATCCTGAAGGATCGTCACGATCCCGCGCCCGCCGTCGACGCGGATGCGCTGGCCGTCCTTGATCTTCGTCGTCGCCGAACCGGTGCCGACTACCGCGGGCAGCCCGTACTCGCGCGCGACGATGGCCATATGGCTCATCGATCCGCCGATATCGGATACCGCGGCGCCGATCTTCTGGAAGATCGGCGACCAGGTCGGGTTGGTCACCTGGCAGACGAGGATGTCGCCCTGCTGGATCCGGCCGATCTCGGCCACCGACTTGACCACACGGGCCACGCCTTCGACCACTCCGTTGCAAGCCGCAAAACCCTTGAGCTCGTTCGGGTTCGCCTCGGAGCCCTCGTTGAGCCAGGAATCGAGGTTCTCGCGGGTGATGCCCCAGAGCATGACGATTGCCGGGTCGTCGATCACGTCGGGCACCGCGCCGAGCGCGGGCGAGGTGGTGTGCTTGCCCCACTCCTCGATCGCCGCCTTGCGCTGGGCGACGATCGGCGGCCAGTGCTGCGGGCCGCGCGGGGTTGCGCCGATGCCCCAGCCGAGCATCAGGTCGATAATCGCGCTTTCGAGCTCGTATTGCGTGAGATGGAAGACGTCGTCCTCCTTCCCGTCGGGGCCGAAGAAGCCATTCTCGGCCAGCAGCGCGCCGAACTCCCTGATCTTGTTGAAGAACAGGTTGGTGTACCAGTGCTCGCAGTAGAACTTGTGGCCCTCGACATAAGGGAACACGCGGTGGGCGAGACCGATCAACTGGTCGTAAGTCGCGCGGTCCTCGTCGGTATCGAGCAGCTCGCGATAGTCGCTGACAAGCTGGTTGCGCTCGGCGATGAGCTGCTCGGTCGGCCGCTCGATATTGGTGCCGGCCTTGATCTTCTCGATGTAGCCGGGGAGCGCCGCGAACGGCAGCGAGAGGTCGTCGTTCCAGCTGCGGTGGTAGTGGTAGAACCCGTCGCCGCTCGACACGTTGAACCACGGGTTGCGGCTGGTCTCGAGCTCGCCGAGCCATTCGCGCCCCGAATTGCTCACCTTGTCGAGATCGGCGAGCACCTGGTCGATGTCCATGTTGTCGGTGAAATGCGCGTCGACGCCGAGTTCGACCGCGCGCCGGGCGAGCCGCTTCACTTCCTCGTCGGGACGGAAGATTTCGGCTTCCATCCCTGCGACCATGCGGCTGATCGCCTGGTCGGAAATCTCCGGGAAGGCCTTCTTGCAGAAATCGAAGAAGGTCATGTACGCGCCATAACCGAGCAGCAGGAACTCGAAGTGGTGGTGCCACATGCGGTGGTACCCCTCGACCTGCTTCTGGTAGATGTCGAGCAGCGCGTGATTGCTGGCGACGCCCTTGCCGGTGTGGGTCGTTTCGATCGGCTCGTAGTCGGGCAATTCGGGTTTGGGCAGCGCCTGCGCATCGGCGATCAGCGCCTTCATCTTGACCTTCCATTGGTCGTAAAGGCGCTCCCAGTGCTCGTAGTAATAGAACGCGCGCTGCTGAAACTGCTCGACCCGCTCGCTGATTTCGACCGGGTCGGTCACCGCGATCCCGCCGATGTAGACGCGGCCGTTGATCACCCGGTGGTCGATCCCCTTGGCGGTCGGCAGCACGTGGACGCGGGTGTTGAATGCGCCGAGCGCGACATAGGCCGCTTCCGCGGTGATCATGTCGAAGTGATGCATCGGCTCGGGGAAGTGCATCGAGTTGTAGAACCAGAACTTCTGGTCATCCTCGGGCACGAACTGGGTGTAATACGGGTACGCCGCTTGCGCGGCTTCGGTCCCGGGCACGACCTTGAGGTCGCTCGGCAGCGGGAAACTCTTCGCTTCGGTCATTGTGATGCAGCCTCTCCGTGGGCCCGCCGCGCCTTTTCGGCGCGCGCGGATGGAATCCCCATTAAGGACGCAGGTTACGCCTGTCCGCCCTGTGCCAGCAAGGATTCACGCGCATGGCCAATAGGACAAAAGCGCAGGAGCTTTTGTCTTGTTTTGAGCGCTCCGAAATCGGGCCACCGCGCCCCCGCGCATCAAGTCCCGGCGAGCGGGTTGGTGTCAGCGCAATCGGTGTAGACCTTGTCGATCGCAGCCTTGGCGCCCGATACGTTGAAGGAAACCAGGACCTCGCCCTTGCCGACCGGCTTCAGGTGGATATCCACGGTCTTGGCGCTCTGCAGCTTTTGCAGGAATCGCGTGAGCGAGCGGGTGTTTCCCTGATCCACGGCCATCGCGAACTTGTCGTTGAAGCGCCAGCTGTCGTCCCAGGGTGCCGATTGGTCCATGTGCAGCGTGACCGGATCGCTCTCGTAGTGGTTCGACGCAACCGGCGGCGCGAGGTTGAGCGTCGAGACCACGACCGCGAACACCGAATGCTTGCCCGGCTTGTCGCACTTGATCAGCAACTGCGCCCCGTCCGCAGACTGCACGCCGGCGCCCGATGCCGCGCCGGGGCTGCCGAAGAAGCCCCACGCCGAATCCTGCGCGGTTGCGCCCGCGGCCGACAACGCCGCCAGGGCGATCCCCAACATCCAGTAACGCATGCGATTCCTCTCCCGCTGACTTGCTTTGGCCGTTACGTAACCCGTTGTCGGGCCATCGGCAAATCAGGATTGAGGGGCGTGGCCCGCGCGCCATTCACGCGGGGTGATGCCGAAGCGTTTGCGAAACAGCCGGGTGAAGTAGCCGGCGTCGAGAAAGCCGCTGCGAAAAGCGATCTCAGCCACCGGCAGCGCGGCCGCGCGCGGATCGGACAGCATGTCGCTCGCCCGGTCGAGGCGTGTGGCGTTCAATTCCTGGACGAAGCCGGTGTTGCTGCCGGCGAGCAGCGTCTGCAGGTAGCGCTTGGAAATGCCGACCTCGCCGGCGACCATTTCGGGCGAGAGATCGGGATCGGCGTAGCCGCTTTCGATCCGCCGGAGGATCTGCCGGGCAAGCTGGCCGCGATGGCGGGTGCTCGCCGCCGGCTCATGGAACCCGGTGGCAAGGCCAAGCAGGTGGCCGACCTGCTCGGCAATCAGCGGGCGCGGAAGCGGAGCTTCGTCGAGCCCGGCGAGCATCGTCTCGAGCAGCGCGCCGAGCGGCGCGCCCCAGCCCGAGCGCGCCTCGATTGGCCGCGCGAGCAGCGCCTCCGGGTCAGGCAGGTACTTCTCGAGCCAGCCTTGCGGCATCATCAGGTCGACCGCCTCGTGCTCGGTGTCCATCTCCATCTGGTAGAAGCGCGTGTTGTCGAGCAGCACGAACTGGCCCGGCTCGACCGTGAAGCGCTTGCCGCCCATCAGCGTCTTGAGCGCGCCACGGCGGGCATAGACGAGCTGGATCGACGGCGCCGCCCGCCCGCTGCTGCCTTCCGCGCCAGTGTGCGTCACCCGCTGCGCCGGCGCGTGCAACTGCAGCATGCGCAGCTGTCCGATCCCGTGGCTGACCCAGCGCGCGGCGAAGGCATCCTGGTCGAATACGGTGACTTCGATTGGCGCGATCGTGCTCGCCGCCCACTCGCGCCACTCGCGCAACGCCTCGCGCCGGCCGAGACCGGCGGAGGTCCAGCTGGAGTCTTCGGGAGAGGGGGCGGGCGCGGGCACGGGCACGGCGGTCACGATATGGCCATTGCCGCGCGGCCGCTAGCCGTTAGTCTGATGGGCAAGGGAGAGGTCGATGATCCGTCGAATGCTGAGTGCCGCGCTGCTACTCACTGCCGTACCGGCGGCTGCACAGGACCTCGCGCGGGAAACCGCCAAGGTCGAGGACTTGCGCTCGATCCGCGAGATCAAGCGCCTCCAGGCCGAATGCGGCTACGACGCGATGGCCGGCGACTGGAAGGCTATGGCCGCACTCGCCACGCCCGATGTCGAGATGGTTCTGCCCGAGCATAACGCGGTCGGCCGTCAGGGCTTCGAACACTGGCTGCGCCAGCGGATGGGGCAGGGCGCCGACGGCGTTCCGGCGGGACGGCTCAACGCCAGGATTTGGTTCAGCCCGATGATCACCCTGTCGCCCGACGGACAGAGCGCGACAGGGCGGTGGAAGCAGCTCGCGCTGGCCGGCGAGGCGGGCAAGTCGGCCGACTGGCGCATGACCACCGACGTGATCGAATACCGCAAGACGCCCGAGGGCTGGCGGATGGCGCACATCCGGTCTTATCTTGTTTTTGCAGGGCCTTACGAAACGGGCTTCACGCATGACGCGAAGACGCTCGAACGCGCGCCGATCGCTTACTCACCCGACCAGGCGGGCACTGTGCTGACCGGCCGCACTGCGGCGAAGGCGCGCACCAAGGCCGATCTCGACAAGGAAGCGACGCTGCTGCTCGAAGCCGGCAAGGCGCAGAATATTGCCGACACGTTCGGCTACTACCTCGACCGAGGCATGTACGACGATATCGTCGACCTGTTCGCGTCCGAGGGCAACGTCGAGGTCGCCGGGCAGGGCGTGTTCAAGGGCGCCGACGGCGTGCGCCGGTTCCTCAAGCGCTTCGGCGCTCCCGGGCTAAATCCGGGCGAGCTCAACGACCGGCCGCAGCTGATGCCCGAGGTGAGCATATCTGACGACGGCGGCACCGCGTTGGTCCGCACGACCGAGCTCGGCATGACCGGGCAGCACGGCGGCGAGGGCTACTGGTCGCTCGCGGTTGACACCTTCCTGCTGACGCGCGGCGGCGACGGCAAGTGGCGTATCATGATCCTCCACCGCCGCCCGCTGATGCGCGCGACCTACAAGGACGGTTGGGCGCATCCGCTGCCTGCGCCGCTGCCGATGGGCGAGGGGGTTACGGTCGACGCGCCCGCGCAGCCGGTCGACACCGATTATCCGGCGCATGCCTTCAACATGCAGATGCTCGGCTCGGGCGTGGTCTTCCCGCATCGCGGCGACCCGAAACCGCTGGCGCCCGAAGCCAACGCGCTCGCCCGCGCCGAGGCGTTCGATGGGGCCGAGAACGTCGCCGGCGCCTATGGCGAATACGTCAACCGCTTCGACTGGGACGGCCTCGCCAACCTGTTCGCGAGGAAGGGCTGGCGCGAGCTGCCGTTCATCGGGATCCTCGTGGGGCGTGACAAGATCCTCGCAGGCGCCAAGATCCGTTATGGCGATAACGGCAAGGGACCGAACCCGGCGTTCCAGGCCATCCACGTCCTGACGCAGCCCTACGTAACCGTCAGCGACGACGGAAAGCGCATCCAGCTGCGCGAGCGGCTGATGCAGTTCAACAGCTCGGCCAACGGCCCCGGAAGCTGGATCGTCGGGGTCTACGAAGACCAGCTGGTCAAGGAAAACGGCGCCTGGAAGATGGCCGGCATGGACCTCGATTACACCTGGATGGCGACTTACAAGGATGGCTGGACCAAGGCCGATCCCCACGCCGCCGACGCGCTCAAGCCGAGCCCCGCGCTGCTCGCCCGCTACAAGCTCGATGCGCCGATCCGCGGCGAGCCGGGAATTCCCTTCCCGCGCATCGCCGCGCTGCCGTTCCACTATACCAACCCGGTCAGCGGTCGCGCGCCCGAGCGGCTGATCGGTTGGACCGAGATAAAGGAGAAGAAGTGACATGCGCCTGATCGCCACCGAGGAAGCCTGGTCGATCCCCGAAGTCGCCGCCGAGCTCAAGAAGGTCGCCCACGGCCCCTCGCAGAGCCTCGACAAGCCGCTGGTCAAGGGGATCTACGACGTCGAGCCGGGCCAGCCGGGCTACGACGCGTATCCGTTTCTCGACGGCCTGCTCGATGCCGAGGACACGCGGCTCAAGCAGATGGACCAGCTCGGCGTCGACATGCACCTGATGGCGCTCACCGCGCCCGGGGTGCAGATGTTCGATGCCGATACCGCGCACGAGCTGGCCAGGCTCGCCAACGACCGCCTCGCCGCGCTGTGCCGCAAATATCCCAAGCGCTTCGCCGGCCTCGCCAGCTTCGCCCCGCACAGCCCCAAGCGCGCGGCGAAGGAGATGGAGCGAGCGATCAATGAGCTTGGGCTCAATGGCTTCATGGTCAACAGCCACACTTACGGCGAATACCTCGACGACCCCAAGTTCTGGCCGATCCTCGAAGCAGCCGAGGCGCTCGATCGCTGCCTCTACATCCACCCGCGCGCTGCCAGCGACACCTTCAAGGGGCCCTTGCAGGACTACGGCATGGACAGCGCGATGTGGGGCTACGGCATGGAGGTCGGCACCCATGCGGTGCGGATGATGGCGGGCGGGGTCTTCGACGCGTTTCCGAAGCTCAAGGTGTGCATCGGCCACATGGGCGAGGCGGTGCCGTTCTGGCTCTGGCGCCTCGATTTCATGAACACCCGCGCGCAGAAGGCTGGGCGAGCGAAGAAGACCCAGCGCTGCATGGATGACTACTTCCGCGAGAACTTCGTCATCACCAACAGCGGCGTCGAGGACCCGCTCGCGCTGCGATATTCGATCGACAAGCTCGGCATCGACAACGTGATGTGGGCGATCGACTACCCGTACCAGCCGATGGAGCCCGCCGTGAAATTCATCGAGGCGTTCGAATGCACCGACGCCGAGCGCCACGCCTTGTGTCACGGCAACGCGGAGCGTGTGTTCCACATAGCGCCGGAGTGAAGGCCACGAGCAAGACCCGCCACCTGGTCGACCCGGAAATCCACGCGATGCTGGAGATGCCGCCGCTCGACCTCACGCACGAAACGCTCGAGGAGATCCGCAGCAATCCGCTGTTTTCGCCCGCCGAGCTGCCGCCGCCGCCGTTTCCGGTCACCGACGCCTTCGCGCCGAGCGAACACGGGCCCGCCGTGCGGCTGGTGGTGATGAACCCTCCGAGCACAAAGACCGGCCGCGGGGCGATCCTGCACATCCACGGCGGCGGGATGGTTGTCGGCGTCGCCGACCTGGCGACGGTCACCAAGTGCCCGCTGGCGCTCGATCACGATTGCGTGGTCGTCTCGGTCGATTACCGCCTCGCGCCGGAAATGCCGTTCCCTGGCCCGCAGGAGGACAACTACGCCGCGCTACTGTGGCTCGCCGCCCATGCGGGTGAGCTTGGCGTCGATCCGGCGCGCATTGTCGTGATGGGCGAAAGCGCCGGCGGCGGGCTCGCGGCGAGCCTCGCGCAGATGACCCGCGACCGCGGCGGGCCGAAGCTTGCTGGCCAAGTGCTGGTCTACCCGATGCTCGACTGGCGCACCGGCGGCCCCGAGTGCCCGCACAACAACCGCCACACTGGCGAATGGATCTGGACCCGCGACAAGAACCGCTTCGGCTGGGAAGCCGTGCGGGGCGACTACTCGCCGACCGACGATCGCAAGGGCTGGTTCTCCCCCGCGCTCGCCGACAACCTCGCCGGCCTGGCGCCCGCCTACGTCGTCACCGGCGCGCTCGATCTGTTCCTTGACGAAGACCTCGCCTACGCCCGCCGCCTGATCGACGCCGGCGTACCTTGCGAGCTGCACGTTTACCCCGGCGCGATCCACGCGTTCGAGATGGTGCCGGAGACGACGCTGGCCGCCCAGGCCGCGACGGACTTGCGGCGCGGGTTGGGGCGGTTGTTGGGGTGAATTAGTGGACGATTTCCTCGATAGCGCAGCAAAATTCGCCAACTTTTATGGTTCGATTGCTATCGCGCTGTTTGGCATTCTGAGCCAATCGCGCTGTTGATATGGGGCTCAATCAGCGCTGCGGGCTTGGGATTGCTCTATTTCTACGAGCGTACTGACCCGAACCGACAATGAAATCTGAAATCCTTGTCAATGACCGCATGCAGCGGAATTACCGCTACACTCGCGTCGCACCGATGGGAGAGGAGTTCGACCCCGGTTTCGCGCCCGACCTTACCCCGGCCGAAACGCTCGAACTCGGCGTGTTCGGCGGGAAGTATATGACCGACTGCCGCGACGAATTCCCGCTAAGCTGGTTCGCCCGCGCCAAGCTCTCGCCGGGCAAGGCGGACGCCTCGCTCAATTACTTCGGCGTCGAGGCCAGCCAGCCGCTCGGCGTTTGGCGCGCCAAGGGGTGGATACACCCCGACGATCCCCGCGGGTGGTTCCAGTGGTATTGCCGCTATTATTCGGGCCGAAGAATGGACGACGACGCGCGCCAGATAAACCGTTGGCGGGCTTTCGCCCGCCACGCGGCGCAAGTGCGCAAGAATTGCGAGCCCGGCGACCCGTTCTGCCGTCCGCGGCAACGCCAGGCGCTGCTGCAATGGGCTTACGACAGCCGGGTCATCTGAGCCGTCAGAGGCGGCCCATCAGCCACAGCACCAGAATCACAATCAGGATCAGGCCGAGAATGCCGGTGCCGCGGTGGCCATAGCCGTAGCCATAGCCGCCGAAGCGTCCGCTGAAGCCACCCAGCAGGGCGATCACCACGATGATGACGAGAATGAGTCCGATCGACATGGTCGATGCTCCTGTCAGGTGCCGTCACGCGCGGTGACGGGCGGGTTCAGACCGAACGGCGGCCGGTAACGAGGTTCCAGACCACCACGATGACCGCGATCACCAGCAGGAGATGGATCAGCCCACCGCCGACGTGGAAGGCGAGGAATCCCAAGGCCCACAGGATGACGAGAATTACTGCAAGGGTCCAAAGCATGACGAGGCTCTCCGTGTTGTTTCGTGCGCAACGGTTTCGGCTGCTGTCAGGTTCCTGACGGTTAGCTCATCCGCCCGGCGTCAGATACAAGAAAACGCATTCCATCACGCCGTCGTTCGCCGGGATTGCTGATTGCGGACCCGCGAACACTTGCCTTCCGCTACCGTCTCGGAGAAATTCGCCACCTCTGGCCGCAGTGGGGATTCCGTTCGCCACAGCGCCTCTTCTTAATGTGCGGACGCGGGCGGATCTAATTCTGTCCGGGAGAAAGTCATGCTTGAACAATTGGCCTGGCTCGCCAGCGTGGTGAGCGCTGCGGCGATAGTCACGAGCGCTGTCTATGCTGCCGTGCAAATTCGCCACAACACCCGTGCGGTACGCGCGTCTGCTTTCCAGCAGGTGATCCATTCGTTCTCCGAGATCTCCTTCGACATTACCAAGGATCGTCACCTCGTCGACCTGTACCTGCGTGGCGGTCGTGAATACGCCTCGCTCGGCGAAGTCGATCGCGCGCAATACAGCCTGCTCCTACTCAGCTTCCTGCGCCGGGCCGAGAACGTGGTGTTCCAGTCGAACAATCGCCTGCTGGCGAGCGAGCATTGGCCGAGCATTCGCAACAGCATCAGGGATGTCATGACGCCGCCGGGTGCCCGGGCCTCTGGAGCGAAATCGAGGATCGGCTGAATCCCGAATTGCGGAATTTCATCCAGGAACTAATAGCTGAAGGGCCTAGCCCATCCCGCTGACGGTCACCTGCATGAACTGCGGCTTCGACCTTGGCGGCCCGACGACCTGTTGAAGCGGGTAATGGCCGCCCTGCGGCAGCGTCGCCAGCGGCATCCCTGCGGCCGCGAGCGCGTACGGGCTGACGCGGTGGCGCGTGACCAGGCCGCCGGCCCCGTCGCTGACCAGCGGGGTCTCGAACTCGACCGCCAGGTGCGCGTCCTGACTGCGGGTGACCGTGCACACCGCGAGCTGCCCGCCGCCGAGGTCGAGCACTAGGCCGGTGTGCTCGGGCACGCCGATCAGGCCTTCGATCTTGGCGCCGGTCTTGGAAAGGTCGCGCATCACCGCCTCGTAGCGGTGGTCGTCGTGGATGACGCCGATGCGGCGGAACACGCTGCGCCGCTCGGGGCGGTGCGTCTCGGGCCCCTCGGGCTCGATCTTGAAGTCCTTGTTGGCGATCTTCGCCTCGATTTCCTCCAGCCGCAGCGCTTTCGAGTATATCCACCCCTGGACGTACTTGGCACCCTTGGAGATCACCAGCTTGAGCTGGTCGAACGCCTCGACGCCCTCAACCGTCGTCTCCATGCTCAGCGCTTCGGACAGGCTGATGATCGCGGTGATGATCTTGGCGCTGTTGAGGTCTTTTTGAGTGCACGAATCGACGAAGCTCTTGTCGACCTTGATCTTGTCGAACGGCGCCGAGCGCAGGTAGCTGAGCGAGGAATAGCCGGTGCCGAAATCGTCGAGCGCGAGGCGCACGCCGAGTTTCTTGAGCGCCTTGAAGGTTTCGTCGACGGTTTCGCTGTCGCCCATGAAAACGCTCTCGGTCAGCTCGAGCTCGAGCCGGCGGGGATCGAGGCCCGAGGCGGCGAGCGCCTGGGTGACGATGTCGGGCAGGGCCGGGTTGGCGAACTGCACGGCCGAGACGTTGACCGCGATGCGGACCGTGTTCGGCCAGTTCACTGCCGCCGTGCAGGCAGTTCGGAGCGCCCACTCGCCGAGCTGGTTGATGAGGTTGCCTTCTTCGGCCGCCGGGATGAACACCGCCGGGCTGACGAAGCCGCGCTCCTCATGCTCCCAGCGCATAAGCGCCTCGAAGCCGACGACGACATTGTCGGCGGTGCGCACGACGGGCTGGTAATGCAGCTCGAGCTGTTCGTTGACGAGCGCCTCGCGCAAGTCGTCGAGCAGCAGCTGGCGCTCCTCCTCCTCGTCCTTGAGATCGCCCGAATAGAACCGGAACTGGCCGCGCCCGCCCTTCTTGGCCGCGTAGAGCGCGAGGTCCGAAGCGCGGATCATGTCATCCTTCTCGAGCGCGTCGTACGGCGCGACGGCAAGGCCGATCGAGGTGCCGATGATCGCCCGTTTGCCGTCGATCGGGTAGGGCTGGCTAATGATCTGGATGACCTTGCTGGCGAGCTCGCCGAGCTTTCCGCGGTCGTCGAGGTCCGGCAGGATGACCTGGAACTCATCCCCGCCGAGGCGGCCGATCTCGCCGCGGTCGCCGATGATCGCGCGCAACCGCTCGGCGACCTGGCGCAGCAATTCGTCGCCTGCCGGGTGGCCCATCGAATCGTTGACCTGCTTGAAGCGGTCGAGATCGAGCATCATCACCGCGCAACTGCGTTTGGCGCTCTTGTAGGCGGCGAGGATGCCTTCGAGGCGGCGGGTCATTCGGTGCCGGTTGGCGAGGCCGGTCAGCGAATCGTATTCGGCGAGCCGCGAATCCTCGAGCTTGCGCTCGTATTCGACGGTCACGTCCTTGGCGCTGCCGCGATAGCCCTTGAACCTGCCGCCCTTGTCGAACTTGGGATGGCCGGAGAACGACCACCATGTGTTGCGGCCATGCGCTTGCGCCGCGGGCAAGGTGATCCGCATGATGAGGTCGGACAGCTTGTTGCGCGCCGAGAGCTGGAACTTGAGCGGCCGGTCGGAGCGATCGTCAGGGTTGTCGGGATCGGTCTCGAACAGCTCGATCAGCGGGTGGCCGAGCAATTCGAGCACCGGGCGGCCGACCTTCTCGCCGGCGCTTTCGGATATGTAGATCAGCCGGTTGTCGGCGTCGGTCGCCCAGATCCAGCCGATGCCCGCCTGCTCGAAATCGTCGAGAACCCCGAGCCGCGCCGCGGAATCCGCCGCGGTGATAACACCCGCTGGCAGCGGCACCTGGCCGTCGGCGCTCGATCGGCTTCGGAAAAAACTCGACAATTCCATACTGTGCGCTCGATTCGTGAGGTGCGCCGCCGAAGGCGCCCAGATGATCGAGGCATTGCAGATTTTACTTACTATCGGCCTAACGACGCCGACTTTCCAGAAGAGGGCAGGAGCAAAAGGTCAACGGGACGGAAGCATAGCCTCCGCCCCGTCTATTTCCGGGGTCAGGGTCCCGGAAGGACTGTTAGCAGGCTCCGGCGCGCATTCGGGCGGAAGGGAATCCTTCGGATTTGCGCCGATTCCTGTTCGCGGTCAAAGTTAGCGCACTTGGAAACATTGGAAATCTGTCGCCCGGCCAGAAGAGGACCTAACAAGAGTTAGGTCGGCGCGTTCTCGGTCGCATGCGAGATCAGCGCGAGCTCGGTGCGGTTCTTGATGCCGAGCTTCTGGTAAATCGTGTGGAGGTAGACCTTCACCGTGCCTTCGGACATCGCCAGGATGTCGGCGATCTCGCGATTGCGCAAACCGCGGCCCACTTGCGCGGCGATCTGGCGTTCGCGTGGGGCGAGCGGGGCCAAGGGATCCGACTTGCCGCCCGACAGCGACAAATCGAGCGCGCGCTGCAGCAGCGCCTGGGGAATCGCCTTTTCGCCTTGGGTGACCTTCTCGAGGGCATCGAGCAGTGCATCCTCGGCGCCGTCCTTCAGGACGATGCCGTTGACGCCGGCCCGGACCGCACCGAGCAGCGCGTGATCCTCGAGCGCGGCGGTAAGCAGGACGACCGGGCGCATGTCGCCCTTGGCGCGCAACGCCTCCAACGCCTCGACCCCGCTGCGCTTTGGCATGCGCACGTCGAAGATGCAGATTTCCGGATTATGCCGAGCCACGACGGCGAGCGCTTCGTCGCCATCGTTTGCCATTGCCACGATCTCGAAACGAGTCCCGCGCAGGACCGCCTCGACGCCGGTCCGCATGAACGGATGGTCGTCGGCCAGGAGAACCGAAGTCACCGGCCTTCATCCAGTGGGAGGGAGAACACCAGAACCGCCCCGGTCGCGTCCGAATCGACCGCCAGCGCGCCGCCGAGCGCGGCGATCCGTTCGCTGATCGAGCGGGGGTGGGTGGTCACGTCGCCGGCAGGGAAGCCGGCGCCGTTATCGGACACCGTCAGGAGCAGCATTTCGTTCTCCTCGGCCAGCGCGATTGCGACCCTGCTCGCTCCGCCGTGGCGCACTGCATTGGCGACTGCTTCGCGCAGCACCTGGCGCAATTCGTGCGCCAGCCAGCCGGGAATGACAATCCCCTTCGCGCCTTCCTCGACGTCGATCGAGATTCCCCAGTACGCCGCCAGGTCCCGCAGCAATGGGCTCAACGTGCGCGTGGCCGTGCCGTCGGGCAATACGCTGTGCCCGCGGCGCAGGCGGTCGATCATGCCGCGCACTTGGCTCTGCTCGGTCCGCACGGCCGACTTGATCGACTGGATCTCGCTGTCGGGGTCGCCGCCGTCCTTGATCCAGTGGCGCAGGCCTTCGAGCCGCATCGAAACGCCGGCGAGCGACTGGGCGATGGTATCGTGGAGGTCGCGGGCGAGAGCATCGCGCATCCGCGTGACTGCGCCTTCGCGGACAAGAGCGAGTGTCGCCTGCCGGTCGAAGCCGCTGCCAACTTCCCGCGCGATGAGCACGCCCATCTCGACATGGTCGGCGCCCATCCCGACGATGCCGGCGAGAAGAACTTCGCCGCGCCCGGTCACCGCCGAGAACGGCAGCGCAAGCCCTTGCTCGAGCCCGCAGTGGTCCGCGAAAGGATCCTGCACCGGTTCGAGGGCCGTCACGCAGCGCCAACCGCCCAGCCGCAGCACGCGCTTGCGCGGCCGGTCGAACAACTGCGCATGAGCGGCGAACGGCGCTTCCGGCGCCAGCACTTCAGGCGAGACCCGTCCGCTGATGCAGTCGAGACCGATCGAGCGCACCTCGATATCGGGCTCCTCGTCGTCGGCCCAGGCAATGGCCCCGGCTTGCGCACCGCTTTCCGCCATCGCGTAACGCAGCGCATCGAGCAGTGGCGGAAGCCGGTCGTCGGCGCTGCCCGGCGGCTCTACGAAGCGGTCGACCGACTGCTCGCGGCGCTGCAATCCGAACCAGATGAGCACCAGCGAGAGCACGGCCATGTACGTGACTCGCCGGCCGAAGCGGAACATGTCGAGATCGATGCCAAGCGAACTCATGGCCAACCCGACGAGCAGGTACAGCGCGGTGACCACCAGCGCGGTGAGCGCAGTGGTTCGCCAATCCCAGCGGATCGTCGCCGAAAGCATGAGAAAGGCGAAGAAGGCGAGGAATGGGCTGGTGAAGTCGTCGTTCGTCGTCTCGGTGAAATAGACCGCGCCAAGGAACGCGAAGATATCGAGCACATGGACCGGCCAGGCCAGGCGATGGTCCCACCACCAGCTACGCCAGGCGATGATCAGCAGCGCGCTGGCCAGCACCATGTAGGCGAACAGCGCGACATACCCGAGGATGCTGGCGCGCACCGGTTGTTGCGGGTCGACCCATAGCGCGACGAAGAAGACCGTGGCCAGAACGAAGCGGCACAGGCCGATGATGCGGGGCGAACGGTGCTCGAATTCGCGGGCGAGGAAGCTTTCTTCGCGCGAACCGATCAGGGCAGAAGCGGACTGGGCGGGCACGAATGGCCTCGGCCGCGTAGTCCCGCGGATGTCAGGCCGCCCTGGCCAGCTCGAGATCGAGCCGGTCCCAGATCTCGACCAGCGCCGCGGTCAGTGCGCGCATCATCGCTTCGGAATGCGTCGGGCCGGGCGTGAAGCGCAGCCGCTCGGTGCCGCGCGGCACGGTCGGATAATTGATCGGCTGCACGTAGACGCCGTACTCGGCGAGCAGGATGTCGCTGATCTTCTTGGCCCGGACCGGGTCGCCGACCATCAGCGGCACGATATGCGTGGTCGATTCCATCACCGGCAGCCCGGCTTCGCGGAACTGAGCCTTGAGCATGGCCGCAGCCGCCTGCTGGCCTTCGCGCTCCTCCGAGCTTTGCTTGAGGTGCCGCACCGCCGCCAGCACGCCCGCGGCAAGCACGGGGCTGAGCGAAGTTGTGAAGATGAACCCGGGGGCATAGCTGCGGATCACGTCGATGATCTTGCTGTCCGCGGCGATGTAGCCGCCCATCACGCCGAACGCCTTGCCCAGCGTCCCTTCGATGATGTCGATCCGGTAAGCCGCCTCGTCGCGTTCCGAGATGCCGCCACCGCGCGGGCCGTACATGCCGACCGCGTGGAC
Source organism: Croceibacterium sp. (assembly GCA_035470785.1). Taxonomy (GTDB): domain Bacteria; phylum Pseudomonadota; class Alphaproteobacteria; order Sphingomonadales; family Sphingomonadaceae; genus Croceibacterium_B. The sequence goes on from DATIQN010000064.1 coordinate 16,291, forward strand.
CTCGTCGATGTAGGTCAGCGCGTTGTACTTGTCGGCGAGGTCGCAGATCGCGTGAATCGGGGCGACGTCGCCGTCCATCGAATAGACGCTCTCGAACGCGACCAGCTTGGGAACGTCGGGGCTTTCCGCGGCAAGCAGCTCTTCGAGATGCTCGACGTCGTTGTGGCGGAACACGCGCTTCTCGCAGCCCGAGTTGCGGATGCCGGCAATCATGCTCGCGTGGTTGAGCTCGTCGGAGAAGATAACGCAGCCGGGCAGCAGCTTGCCCAGCGTCGAAAGCGTTGCATCGTTCGAGACATAGCCGCTGGTGAACAGCAGCGCGCCATCCTTGCCGTGGAGGTCGGCGAGTTCCTGCTCAAGCTGGATGTGGTAGTGCGTGTTGCCGGCGATGTTGCGCGTGCCGCCGGCGCCCGCGCCGACGTCGTGCAACGCCTCTTCCATCGCCGCGATGACCTTGGGGTGCTGACCCATCGACAGGTAGTCGTTCGAGCACCAGACGGTGATCGGCTGCGGCCCGTTGTGGTGGGCAAAGCAGCGCGCGTTGGGAAACGTTCCCTTGTTGCGCAGGATGTCGATGAACACGCGATACCGACCTTCCGAATGGAGCCGCTCGATCGCCTGGTCGAAAATCTGGTCGTAGTTCAACGGGTCGGTCCGTTCAGCGCCGCCATCCCGTAGCGGCCGTGGAGTCCCGGGCGACTTAATGGATGCCAGCCGCGGTTTAAAGCGCGGAGTTTGCGAAGGATTCGCATTAGAGCGTTTCAAGTCGTTCGAGGCCATATTTCTTCAACGCCGGTGCAAGAGACGCCGCTCGCGCTACGCCGCCGGTAACCACGGCAACATCCGGAGATGTCCGGAGAAACGTTTCGCCCTGAGTGAGATAAGCGATCCGCCGGGCGATTCCTTGCGCGCCGTCAACGAACGCGACGTTATCCCCTATCGCCGCGCGCAGTTCGTCCTCGACCAGGGGGAAGTGCGTGCAGGCGAGCACAACCGTGTCGATTGCGTCGCCACCGGGCTGGCTGCGTAGGCCGGCAGCCGCCGCCGCGAAGACCGCGGGATCGGACGTTCCGCCGCGCAGCTTGGTCTCGGCCGCCTCGACCAGTTCGGGCGCGGCATGACGGATTAACCGCTTGTCCCGCGCGAATTCCCTTTCCAGGTCGTCCACATACTTCTGCCGCACCGTCGCCGCGGTGCCGAGCAGCCCGATAGTCCCCGTTTTCGTCATCGCCGCGGCCGGTTTGATCGCCGGCACGGTGCCGACAATCGGCACGTGCAGCACTTCGCGAACCATGCCGAGCGCGATCGTGCTCGCGGTGTTGCAGGCGATTGTGATCAGGCGCGGGCGGAAGCGCTCGCTCATCCGCCCGAGCAGGCCGGCCACGCGCGCGGCGATCTCCGCCTCTGTCTTTGCCCCGTAAGGAAGGCCGGCGAGATCGGCGGCGTAGATCACCGGCGCATCGGGCAGCAACTTGCGCAGCTCGGCGAGCACCGTCAGCCCGCCGACGCCAGAATCGAAAAGCAGGATCGGGGCCTCGGCGTCCAAGCTTCACTCCACAGCCGTTCGGCCTGAGCTTGTCGAAGGCCAGCCGTTTCTCTAACCCGCAAGTGAAGGAAAAGCCGTCCTTCGACAAGCTCGGGGCGAAGGTATATGGGGGTCGCTGTGGATTGGCTATATGCCGCGCTGCTCGGTTACCTAGTCGGCTCGATTCCTTTTGGTCTGCTGCTGACGCGGCTGTTCGGCGCTGGCGATATTCGGACGATCGGTTCGGGCAGCATCGGCGCTACCAATGTTCTTCGCACCGGGCGCAAGGGGCTAGCTGCGGCTACGGTGCTGCTCGATGCAGGCAAGGGCGCCATGGTCGTGCTGCTCGCCACGCGCTATCTTCCGGGCTCCGAAGGCGTCGCCGCTGTGGCAGCGGTCGTCGGACATTGCTTCCCGGTCTGGCTCAAGTTCCGGGGAGGCAAGGGGTTCGCGACCGCCGCAGGAATTTGCCTCGTGCTGGCATGGCCCGCTTTTCTCGTGAGCGCCGCAGTGTGGGGACTTATGATTGGCGCGACCCGGATATCGTCAGTCGCTTCGATGACGTCGGTCATAATCGCGCCGCTAGCCTCATTGCTTCTCGACTTTGAGGGTGCCGCCAAAACCCTCGTGGCGATTGCGGTCATCGTATTGGTGCAGCACCGAGCCAACATCGCGCGGCTTCTGAAGGGCGAAGAGACCAGGGTCGGTTCAAAGTCGTGACGCTCAGCCAAGACGAAGCTTTCGCCCGTATCCGCCTGCTGCGCTCGCCGAATGTCGGGCCAGTCAGATACGCGCAACTGCTGCGCCGGTCGCGGTCGACGAGCTGATCCGCCAGTCGGGCGCCAGTGCGGCGGAAGTGCAGATGGCGCTGTTGGAGCTTGAGATTTCCGGTCGATTGCAGCGCCATGCGGCGGGAAGGATGTCGCTGGCGGCTTGACGGAATGTCGGATTAGTCGACGATATATATCGGGCTGGAGTTGGAGGGGGAGTCGACATGGCCACGATACCGAACCGCGAACTGAAGATAGGCGAAATCATCGACAAGTCGCTCGCCGTGCTGGAGCGCGCGGTCATGCCGGCGCTGATCTTCTTCGTCGCTTATACCGTGGTTAATGGGGTGATCGCCTATTTCACGGCGACTGCAGCGCCGATGTCGCAAATGGCGGCTTCGCTGCTCAAGATCGTGGTTGCGGTATTCTTCACGTACCAGCTCCTTAACGCAATGGTGGAACGGACCGCCCTGCGTTCGCGCGGCGATACCGATGTGTTCCTGTCGTATTTCGGCCTCGCTGTGCTTTACGCCCTGGGAGTCCTGGCAGGGTTCGTACTGCTCATTATTCCCGCGTTCTTCCTGATCGCTCGATGGAGCCTGGCGCAGCCATTGGTCGTCGCGCGGGGCGACGGCGTTAGGCAGGCATTCGGCGAAAGCTGGGAGAGGACCAGGGGCAACGAGTTCCAGATTATCGTCGCCGTGTTAGTCCTGGTTATTCTTCCCCAAGCCATATCTGTGACCACCGGCTTCATGTTCCCGAAGGATAATCTGCTCGGCATCACCCTCTCGCAGATCCTGGCGAGCGTTTCGAGCGTGTTGTCGCTGGCGATGAGCGTGGCACTCTACGGCATGATCATCGGCGTGCCGAAGGACGTGGCAGCGACCTTCGAATGACAATCGCGCGGATCGGCGCTTGACGCGCGCCGCCTGCTGCCATCACCCTCGCGCGTACGTATACGTGTAGGGGCTAGTTTAACTTTCATGCAGCTTGTCATCGTCGAATCGCCCGCCAAGGCGCGCACCATCGAAAAATACCTCGGGGGGGACTACAAGGTCCTCGCCTCTTACGGCCACGTCCGCGATCTGCCGGCGAAGGACGGCAGCGTGCGCCCCGACGAAGACTTCGCGATGGACTGGGAGGTCTATGGCGACAAGGTGAAGCGGGTGAAGGAGATTGCTGACCTGGCCAAGAAGGCCGACCGGCTGATCCTCGCCACCGACCCCGACCGCGAAGGCGAGGCGATTAGCTGGCACGTCCAGGAACTGCTCCGGAACCGCAAGGCGCTGCCGGCCGAGGTCGAGCGCGTCACCTTCAACGCGATCACCAAGCAGGCCGTGACCGACGCGATGCAGCATCCGCGCGCGCTCGATACCGACCTTATCGACGCCTACCTCGCCCGCCGCGCGCTCGATTACCTGTTCGGCTTCACGCTCAGCCCGGTGCTGTGGCGCAAGCTGCCGGGCGCCAAGAGCGCGGGCCGGGTGCAGTCGGTTGCCCTCAGGCTGATCGTCGACCGCGAGTTCGAGATCGAAGCCTTCGTGCCGCAGGAATACTGGTCCGTCGTCGCAGCGATGGAGCACGACGGCACCGAGTTCGAGGCGCGACTGGTCACGTTCGAGGGACTAAAGCTCGACCGCCTGACTATCGGCGACAAAGGAATGGCGGCCGCAGCCAAGGCCGCGGTCGAGGCCGGGCGCTTCACGGTCGAGGAAGTCGAAACCAAGCCGCTCAAGCGCAACCCGGCGCCGCCGTTTACCACCAGCACGCTGCAGCAGGAAGCCGCGCGCAAGCTCGGCTATTCAGCCAGCCACACGATGCGCCTGGCGCAGAATCTCTACGAGGCCGGCGCGATCACCTATATGCGCACCGACGGCGTGCAGATGGATCACAGCGCGATCAGCGCCGCGCGCCGCGCGATCACCGAGCGCTTCGACGGCAGCTACCTGCCCGAGAAGCCGCGCATCTATCAAACCAAGGCCAAGAACGCTCAGGAAGCGCACGAAGCGATCCGTCCGACCGACTTCGACCGCAGTCACGCCGCCAGCGGCGATGAAGCCAAGCTCTACGAACTCATCTACAAGCGCGCCATGGCGAGCCAGATGGCCGGCGCCAGCCTGGAGCGCACTACCGTCACGCTGCGCGATCCAACCGGGCGGCACGAGCTTCGGGCCACCGGCCAGGTGGTCAAGTTCCCCGGCTTCCTCGCGATCTACGAGGAAGGCCGTGACCAGAAGGACGACGACGAGGACGAAGGCCTGCTGCCCCTCATGCGCAAGGGAGATGCGCCCGCGAAGAAGGCCGTCACCGCCGACCAGCACTTCACCCAGCCGCCGCCGCGGTTCTCCGAGGCGAGTCTGGTCAAGCGGCTCGAGGAGCTCGGCATCGGTCGCCCCTCGACTTACGCCTCGACGATCCAGACGCTGCGCGACCGCGAGTACGTGCGGATGGAGAAGAACCGCTTCTTCGCCGAGGAATCCGGCCGCCTGCTGACCGCGTTCCTCGAACGCTTCTTCCCGCGCTACGTCGCCTACGACTTCACCGCGGGGATGGAGGAGGAGCTCGACGACGTCTCCGGCGGCCGCGCCGAATGGAAGCAGGTGCTTGAGGCCTTCTGGCGCGACTTCAAGCCGAAGAGCGACGAGGTGATGGAGCGCAAGCCCTCCGAAGTTACCGAGGTGCTCGACGAGTTCCTGTCGGATTACCTGTTCCCCAAGCAGGCCGACGGCGGCGATCCGCGGCAGTGCCCCAAGTGCGTTGCCGAAGGCCGCGAAGGCGGTCGGCTAAGCCTTCGCGGTGGCCGCTTCGGGGCGTTCGTCGCCTGCTCGAATTACCCCGAGTGCGCGTTCCGCCGGAAGTTCGGCCAGCCGGGCGAAGGCGGGGCCGGCGAGGACGAGTCGATGGGGCAGGATCCCGCGACGGGTCTCGAGGTCAATCGCAAGACCGGCCGCTTCGGCCCTTATGTCCAGCTGGGCGAGGGCAAGGACGCGCGCCGCGCCTCGATCCCCAAGGACTTGCCCGATTTCGATCTCGAATGGGCCCTGAAGCTGCTCGCCCTCCCTCGTGAGATCGGTCCGCATCCCGAGAGCGGCAAGCCGATCACCGCGAGCATCGGCCGCTATGGCCCGTACCTCGCGCACGACGGCAAGTACGCCAAGCTGTCGAGCACCCGCGACGTGTTCGAAACCGGGATGAACGCGGCAGTGACGCTGCTCGCCGAGGCCGCCAATCGCGGCAGCCGTGAAGGCCGCGCCAAGGCCGAGGCGATCAAGACGCTCGGCGCGCATCCCGCCAGTGGCGGCGAGATAAAGGTGATGCCCGGCCGCTACGGTCCATATGTGACCGATGGCACGACCAATGCTACGGTGCCCAAGGACATCAAGCCGGAGGACGTGACCGAGAGCCAGGCGATCGAGCTGATCGACGCCCGTGCCGCCAAGGGACCGGCGAAGGAAAAGGGGCGCGGCGGGGCGAAGAAGAAGACTCCGGCGAAGAAGGCGCCGGCGAAGAAGGCCAAGGCATGAGCGAGAAATTCGAACGTCACCGCCAACCCTGGCGCTCCGACGAGGTCGCCAAGCTGAAGACGCTCGCTTCGAAGGGCAAAGGCCTCAAGGAAATCGCCAAGGCGCTCACTCGCACCGAGGAATCGACCAAGGAGCGCGCCAAGATCGACGGCATATCGATCGCCAAGAAGCGCTGACCGGGCGGGACCTTTCTTTTGACTGAGCGTTCCCCCGGCATGCTTCGATCACAGGATTTCGGCGATTGTTCACCCCCGGTGCGCGAAGGCCCCCGGGTGCGTCCCAATCGGGAGATGGACGGTTTGCCGTTGCCGCGCCGATATTGGGCGATCGCGGCGATCAGTTTCGGCACCTCGCTGTTCGTGGTCGACGGAGCGATCGCCAATGTCGCGCTGCCGACGATCGGCCGCGAACTCGGCGTCGGCAACGGCGCGGTGACCAACGTCGTCACGGTCTACCAGCTCGTGCTGGTGATGGTGCTCTTGCCGTTCTCGAGCCTCGGCGACCGCGTCGGCCACCGCACACTGTATCAGATCGGCCAGGTCCTGTTCCTGCTCGCCTCGGCGGTGGTGCTGTTCATCTCAAGCTTCCCCTTGTTGCTGCTGGCGCGCGCCGGACAGGCGCTCGGGGCGGGCATGGCGCTGAGCGTCTCGGCGGCCATGCTGCGCGAAGTCTACCCGGCGCGCAGCCTCGGCAGCGGCATGGGCATCAACTCGGTGGTGGTGGCTTCGTCTTCGGCGCTGGCGCCCACGCTCGGCGGCTGGCTCGTCGCCAGCCTAGATTGGCGCTGGGTGTTCGTCGCTGCCGTTCCCATGGCGGTGATCTCGCTTCTGCTCGGACGTGCCTTGCCCGATCCGTTCAAGGTCGAACGCAAGGTCGAGTACCTCAGCGGCCTGTGGAGCGCGCTCACCGTCCTGCTGGTCATCGGCGGCATCCAGGTGGCGACCCACGCGGGCACCGTCCCGCTCGGGGCGGGCATCTCGCTTGCCGGGGTAGTTTCCGCGGTGCTGCTCGTCAGGCGCGAGCGCCAGCGGCACGCTCCCGTCGTGCCGGTCGACCTGATGGCGATGCCGGTGATCGGGCTGTCGGCGCTCGCCGCAGTGTGCGCCTTCATTGCCTCCGGCTCGCTGCTGGTCTCGCTCCCGTTCCTGTTCGAGCAGGGGATGGGCTATCCGCCCGACCAGGTCGGCCTGCTCTTGCTGCCGTTCCCCCTGACGATGCTGATCGTCGCCCCGGCAGCTGGCTGGCTGTCGGACCGGGTCGCGCCCACCAAGCTCGGCGTCACCGGCATGGCGATCGCCATCGTGGCGCTGCTGCTACTGGCGTTTATGGGGCCCCATCCGGGCGCCTTCGGGATCGCCTGGCGGCTCTCGCTGTGCGCATTCGGCTTCGGACTGTTCTTCGCGCCGAACTCGCGGCTGCTGATCGGCCAGGCGCCAAAGGACCGCGCAGCGGCGGCGGGCGGCCTGCTGTCGACCTCCCGCCTCTCGGGCCAGACCCTGGCCGCGGCGATAGTCGGCATTCTGCTGACCGCCGGGCTGGGTCTCGGCCCCACGCCCATGCTCGTCGCGTGCGCGCTGTCGGTGGTCGCCGCGCTGTGCAGCTTTGCGCGCTATACAACCGTCACCCGCGCGGGGGGCACACTGGCGGACCTCAAGCGTGCGACTTAGGGCACAACTTGCTTGCAGCAATTGCAGCGTGATAACGTTCGAAGATGCTACCACTTCTGCTCCTTGCTACTGCCTTGATGAGCGCCCCGGAGTTAAGGCCGAACGATCTGTACAACCAGCTCAGGAGCGGAACTGGGGAAGGAGCGCTCTTCGCCAACCTGTTCGTCGCTCCTGACGGCAAGGTGGAGGAGTGCGAAGTCTACTATTCCAAGGTATCGAAAGCGCAGTCGGCGAAGTTCTGCAGCAATGCGATTGGTTTGACGGTTTCCAGCCCTGCCGTCGGCCCTGACGGCAAGCCCGAGTTTGGGATTCTCGATTTTGGCAGGATTGTCATTCGAACCACGTCGTCGGGTCCGTCGACGGCCCCAAAGTTCGAACTTCCGCCCGACCTTGAGGTGAATGTGAACGCGTTGCCCGATGAGCACCAAAACAAGCTACGGACGAGGCTGGCCATTTTGGTCGATGATCACGGAGTCGTTGCCGCCTGCCAGCCGGATCAGGATACTCCGGCGGACTACGCGAAGGTGGCTTGCGACCAGGTGCAGCAACTGACCACTCAAGTGAGGAAGAATGCGGGGGGATCTGCGGTCCGCTATGTCACAGGCTTCGTCGTCGATTTCGTCAAGGACAGGACGACCGGCTAAGGTGCCGGAAACTAGCGCACCCAGTCCAGCCCGATCTCCTCGTAGATCTCGCGGCTTTCGGCCCAGTTCTCGTCGACCTTGACGTGCAGGAAGAGGTGGACGGGGACGCCCAGCAACTCGCTCAGCTCGGTCCGCGCGGCCTCGCCGATCGCCTTGATGCGGGCGCCGCGCTTGCCGAGGACGATGGCCTTCTGGCTGTCGCGGCCGATGACAATCTGCTGGCGGATCTCGATGCTGCCGTCCTTGCGCACGGTATAGCTCTCGGGTCGCACTGCGCTGTCGTAAGGCAGTTCCTCGTGGAGCTGGCGGTAGAGCTGCTCGCGGGTGACTTCGGCCGCCAGCAGCCGCTCGCTGGCGTCGCTGACCTGGTCCTCGGGGTAGTGCCACGGCCCTTCGGGCATCAACTCGGCGAGCCGCTGCTTGAGCTCGGCCACGCCGTCGCCGGTCAGGGCCGAGACGTAGAACACCTCGTCGAAGGCGACCTTGCCGGTCAGGTCCTGCGCCAGCGCGAGCAGGGATTCCTTGACCGCCGCGTCGACTTTGTTGAGCACCAGCAGCTTGCGCTCGGATCGGTGCGCGAGCGCTTCCAGCAGCGGCTCGAGCTCATGCCGGCGCTGCTTGACCGCGTCGACCACCAGCACGATCGCGTCGGCCGCTTCGGCGCCTTCCCACGCGGCGCTGACCATCGCGCGGTCGAGCCGCCGCTTGGGCGCGAAGATGCCCGGCGTATCGGCGAGGATGATCTGCGCCTCGCCCGCCAGCGCGATGCCCATCAGCCGCGCGCGCGTGGTCTGCGCCTTGGCGCTGACGATCGCCACCTTCTGCCCGACGAGCGCGTTCACCAGCGTCGACTTGCCGGCGTTCGGCGCGCCGAGCACCGCGACTACTCCACAGCGGCTCATCCGAACTTCTCCATGAACTTGCGCGCCGCCTCGGTCTCGGCCTCCTGCTTGCTCGAAGCCATTCCCTCGACCTCGCCGACATTGTGAACCCGCACGCGCACGGTGAACTTGGCCGCGTGGTCGGGGCCGGCGCGGTCGACCACTTCGTACTCAGGCGGCTTGCGGCGATTGCCCGCGGCCCATTCCTGCAGCGCGCTCTTGGGGTGCTTGGATCGGCCGGCGTGGCCCGACACCGCGTCATCCCACAAGTCGTGAACGATCTCGCGCGTTGCCGAAAAGCTCGTTTCGAGGAAGTTCGCGCCGAGCAGCGCCTCCATCACGTCGCCGAGCACGTTGTCGCTGGTGTGGGCGCCGTCGTCGCGCGCCTGTTTGCCGAGGCGCAAGTGTTCGGGCAAGCCGATCCCTTGCGCGATCCTGGCGCACGTCGTCCGGCTGACGAGCGCGTTGAGCCGCTGTGCCAGCTCGCCTTCGGCGCCTTCCTCGCGGCGATAGAGCCAGTCGGCGATAGCGAGGCCGAGCACGCGGTCGCCGAGGAATTCGAGCCGCTGGTAATCGCGTGCGGCACCCATGCTGCCGTGGGTCAGCGCCTCGAGCCACAAGGCTTCGTCGGTGACCGTGAAGCCGACCCGCTCGAGCCACGCGCGGCTTTCGCCGAGCTCGCTCACAGGGTCTTCCCGACCCGGTTCCAGCGCGCCGCGCGGAACCAGCTCACTGGATTGAGCCAGCTGGCGCTGCCGTCGGTCGAGAACGCGATCACCGCCGCGCGGCCGACCACGTTGTCGATCGGCAGGAAGCCGACGCCCTCGCCGGCCACGGCGGGGAAGCGGCTGTCTTCCGAGTTGTCGCGGTTGTCGCCCATCACGAACAAGTCGCCTTCGGGGACGACGACCGCCTCGGTATTGTCGGCGTCGACCCGCCACGGGTTGTAGGTGTCGGCCGGCCCGAAATCGAGCACCTGGTAGCTCACGGCGCCGGGCAAGGTTTCGCGATAGCGCGCGTAGCGGCAGACCGGTGTGCCGCCCGCCGAAACCGTGCGGAAGCGATCGATCCGGCAGGGGTTGTAAGGCGTGATCGGGGCGACGAAATCGCCGAGACGCACTTTGGGCACCGCCGCGCCGTTGAGGTAGAGCACGCCGCCCTTTACCTGGATCGTATCGCCGGGCAGCCCGATGACCCGCTTGATGTAAGTCTCACGGTCGACCGGGTGCTTGAATACGACCACGTCGCCGCGTTCAGGCGCGTGGCCCAGGATCCGCCCGTTAAACAACTTTATGTCGAGCGGCATCGAGGCTTGCGAATAGCCGTAGGGCCATTTCTCGGTGAACAGGTAGTCACCCCACAACGCGGTCGGCAGCATCGATTCACTCGGGATCGAGAACATCCCGAACACGAAGGTGCGGAAGACCAGCACGACGATGAACAGCTTGACGAGGAACCAGACAAAGCTGCTTTCATGTTTCTTGGCCGGCGCGGCTGATGCGGGCTGGCTTGCGGGAGGCGATTCGCGGTCAGCCATGCGGATTGCCCGAGGTGAAGTTGACAAGGGTGACAGGGTTCACCGTGTCCATCGCGGAGCTGCGGATGGGCCGCATTGGCGCCTTGGCAAGTCGCGCTCTTTTCCGGTTCCAAATCATTGCCCGGTCGCCTAGCCCAACCACTCGCCTGTAGGAAAGGACTCAATCGTGAGCGACCCACGAGCGGACGCATGGCAAGCCCTCAAGGGCGTGCCCGAAGCAACGCTGGCCGAGCTGTTCGAACGCGACCGCGATCGGCTCGCCAAGCTGTGCGGCCAGATCGATGCCGGTGAGGGTGGCGTCTTGTTCGACTGGTCGAAGACCCACCTGACCGACGAGCTGCTGGGTCGCTTCGAAGCGCTCGCCGAGGCGGCCGGCTTTGCCGAAATGCGCCGCAAGCTGTTCGCCGGCGAAGTCGTCAACCCGACCGAGAACCGCGCTGCCGAGCACACGGCGTTGCGCGGCGTCGGCAAGGAAGCGAGCGTCGAGGAGGCAATGGCGCTCGCCGCGCGGATGAAGCTGCTGGTCGAGGTGATCCACGACGGCGCGCTGGGTGAGGTCAACCACCTGATCCACATCGGCATCGGCGGCTCTGCGCTCGGTCCGGCGCTGGCGGTCGACGCGCTGGCGCGCGACCTCAAAATGGTCGACGTCCACGTGGTCTCGAACATCGACGGCCTCGCGCTTGAGGAAGCGTTCATGGCCTGCGACCCGGTGACCACACTGATAGCGGTTGCCAGCAAGACCTTCACCACGATCGAGACGATGACCAACGCCGCGAGCGCGCTCGCCTGGCTGGCCGACAATGGTGTCGTCGATCCTTATGGGCGGGTGATCGCGCTTACCGCCAGCCCCGAAAAGGCGGTCGAATGGGGCGTCGACGAGACGCGTGTGCTGCCATTCTCGGAAAGCGTCGGCGGGCGCTATTCGCTGTGGTCGTCGATCGGCTTCCCGGTAGCGCTGGCGGTCGGCTGGCAGGACTTTGCCGCAATGCTCGACGGCGCCGCGCGGGTCGACGCGCATTTCCGCGACACGGAAGGGCGAAACAACTTGCCGCTGCGCGCGGCCTTTGCAGATCTCTATTATGCGCGGATCAAAGGTGCCGAGACCCGGGCTGTGTTCGCTTACGACGAGCGGTTGCGGCTGCTGCCAAGCTACCTGCAGCAGCTCGAGATGGAATCGAACGGCAAGCGCGTCACTGCCGAGGGCGCTTCGGTCGATGGGCCGACCGCGCCGATCACCTGGGGCGGGGTCGGGACCGACGCTCAGCACGCGGTCTTCCAGCTGCTCCATCAGGGCACCCATCTCGTGCCGGTCGAATTCGTCGCCAGCGTGGCCCCGGGGGACCAGCTCGACCTCGCCCACCACCGCATCCTGCTGATGAACTGCTTCGCGCAAGGCGCGGCGCTGATGGCCGGGCGGCCAAGCGACGATCCGGCGCGCAGCTATCCCGGCAACCGGCCGTCGGCAACGATCCTGTGCGACGACCTCGACCCGGCGACGCTCGGGGCGCTGATCGCCTTCCACGAGCATCGCACTTTCGCCAACGCCGTCCTGATGGGCATCAACCCCTTCGATCAGTTTGGTGTCGAGTTAGGCAAAGACATCGCACGCAAGATCGAAGCGGGGGGGGCACGGTTCGACGCCAGCACCGCGGCGCTGCTCGAGACCGCGGGTCTGGCTTAAACCCTATGGAGTGACCAGCACCGGGACGCCGATATGGGTCGCGGCGAACAGATTGGCCGCGAACTGGGTCGGTAGCCGGATGCAGCCGTGCGAGGCCGGGTATCCGGGCATGGGACCGGCATGCAGCGCGACCCCGTAGCTGGTGATCTGCTGCATGTAAGGCATCGGCGCGTTGTCGTACTTCCTCGAACGGTAGTACCGGTACTTGGCCAGGATCGAGAAGCTGCCGGGCCGCGTCTCGTGGCCCCGACGGCCGGTCGAGACGGTCGACACTGCGACAAGATTGCCGGCGTCGTAGGCATAGACCCTCTGCTCGGACAGGTTGAGGACGAGGCGGTCGACTTCGCTCGTGCCGTCCTTCCACAGGAACTTGCCATTCTCGAGGGTATCTTGCCCGAAGGCCACGACCATCGCGGCGTGCGGGTCGAGCGCCGCGGCGGTCGGCGTCTCGACCGCCACGGCCGGCTGATCGCTTGCTTGTCCCTCGGCCGGCGCGGCGAGTGCGAAAGCGTTCGTGAGCGCGATCGCTTGCGCCAGGACCTGCATTTTCCATCGAGTTTTCAATAACGCGCGTTGCATGCGCGCGGCCTAGCCACTCGCGCGGCAAGGATCGCTCCGTAGTCTCCGCAATTGCGCAGCGAGCGGGCATGGGCCTCAGGCCCCGCGGCAGCTTAGTCGTTCGAGGCGACCTGCGTGGGGTCGAAGTAGGGCGGATAACCGCCGATATAGACCTCAGTGCCCACTTGGGTCGCGGCGAACAGCTTGGCGGCGAATTTCGTCGGCAGGCGGATGCAGCCGTGCGAGGCCGGGTATCCTGGCAAGGGCTCGCCGCCGTGCATCGCGATGCCGTAATCGTCGATCCGCTGTGCGTAGGGCATCGGGGCGTTGTCGAACTTCTTCGAACGGTAGTCGCGGTCCTTGCCGAGGATCGTGAAGATGCCCGCCGGCGTGATGTAGCCTTGGCGCGCGGTCGAGATAGTCGACACGCCGACCAGTTCGTCGCCATCGTAGGCATAGGCCATCTGGTCGGATAGGCTGACGATCACGCGGGTCACCGTATCGGCCCCATCCTTCCACATGAACTGCCCGTTCCTGAGCGTGTCCTTGCCGAACACGTCGAACATCTGCTCGTGCGCGTCTTGCGCGGCGTCGCTGGCCTGCGCGATAGCTTGGGGGGTTTCGTCGGATGCTTGCGCGGGGGCCGGCAGCGTGAACGCCAGCGCACCCAGAAGCGCAAGACTTTGCGCCAGGTATTTCATTTCTGTCACCAATTCTCAAAACTTGCTTTGGGTTAGAAATGAACTCCGGCGCGATGCGTTCCGTATTCATCGCTGCATTTCTTCGTTTCGCCGCGTTGTGCTTGCGGCCCCAGGCGTGGCGACGAGCGCGAAGCGGCAGATCAGGGCGTCGACTCGGCTCGCATGCTTTGGCGGACCGAAGCCTCGCCATTCGTCAGTCCTCCTCTTGGCTAACCGCCGCCTCAGCCGCCTGGAAGCCGATCTTTGAATGCTGTCCGTCGCAGAACGGCTTGGTGGTCGACGCGCCGCAGCGGCACAGGAACACACGTTTCTGGTGCGCGACGTCGTAGGGGTTGCCGTCGGCGTCGTGCAGCTCGAGTTCGGCGAGGTCGCCGCTGACCTGATAGGGTCCGTTCTTTGTGATCGTGATCTTTACCGGCATCGCATCCTCCTGTGGCCTCTCGAAGATATAGCACACGCTCCCGCTCGCGCGGCATGGGAGATTTCCGGAGGTAGGTCAGGACAACTTGGGCAGCGGCACGATCATCGAGACGCGGCGGCGGTAGTCTTCGTATCCGCCGAGCTCCTTTTCGAGGAAGCGCTCCTCAACCCGTGCCTTGAGCACAAAGCCGAGCGAGAACAGGGCCGCCCCCACGATCGCCCACAGCTTCGCTTGCAGCCCCGCCATCGCCACCGCGCCGGCGATGAGGCCCGTATAGATCGGGTGGCGGACGAAGGCGTAAGGCCCGGTCTCGACCACACGGTGCTCTGCCATCCGCTCGATCCCGCTCGACCACAGCTTGCCGAGTGCGATCCGCGCCCACCACGCGAAGGCGATCCCCGCGGCGGTGAGCGCGATCATCGACCAGCCGAGCACCGGGCCGACGTGCCATAGCAGCGGCTGGCGCCTGGGAACGACACCGTACATCAGGATCAGCCCAAGCGAGATCATCGCGAAGTGCAGCCGGTAATCGCCCCGCGGCGCCTTCACGGTAGGCTTGTCGCGCCACAGCGCGGCGACTTGCCAGCTGACCAGCCAGCCGAGCCACAGGAACGCCGCGACCTGGACGTAAAACGGGAACATGCCACGAATGTAGGTTGGTGTATCGCTCAAGTAAAGCACCCCTCGGACCGAGGTTGGCAAGCGCCGCTGCAGCCGCCATATGCGCCGCGCAGCAGGAGCTTCCCATGGCCGACTACGACTACGACCTCTTCACCATCGGCGCGGGTTCGGGCGGAGTGCGCGCCAGCCGGGTTGCGGCGGCGCACGGCGCGCGTGTGGCGGTGGCCGAGGAATACCGCGTCGGCGGCACCTGCGTGATCCGTGGCTGCGTGCCCAAAAAACTGCTCGTCTACGGCGCACACTTTGCCGAGGACCTGCAGGATTCGAAGGCCTTTGGGTGGACCGCCGAAAACTGCGTGTTCGACTGGAAGGCGCTGCGCGACAACGTGCTCGCCGAGGTCGATCGGCTCAACGGACTCTATCGCCAGACGCTCGAAAGCCACAAGGTCGAGATCATCGAGCAGCGCGCCACCGTCACCGGCCCGCACGAGGTCACCCTGGCCGACGGCACGAAGAAGACCGCCAAGGTCATCCTCGTGTGCACGGGCGCACGGCCGCACATTCCCTCGTGCCCGGGGCAAGAGCTGGGCATAACCAGCAACGAGGCGTTCCATCTCGATGCCGTGCCCAAGCGGATCCTGATCTCGGGCGCGGGCTACATCGCCAACGAGTTTGCCGGCATCTTCAATGAGTTCGGCGCCAAGGTCACGCTGATAAACCGGTCGGACCAGCTCCTGCGCGGCTACGACGAAAGCATGCGCGACCGGTTGCTCCAGATCAGCACGATGAAGGGCATCGTGTTCCGCTTCAACGCCGACTTCCGCGGGATTCACAAGAACGAGGGCGGCAGCTTGCGGGTCTCGATGACCAACCACGACGACATCGAGGTCGATTGCGTGATGTTCGCCACCGGCCGCCTGCCGAACACCGAGGGGCTCGGGCTCGAAGCCGTCGGGGTCGAACTGGGAGACAAGGGCGAGATCAAGGTCGACAAGCATTCGCGCACCAACGTGCCCAGCATCTGTGCGATCGGGGACGTTACCAACCGCATCCAGCTCACGCCGGTGGCCATCCGCGAGGGTCAGGCGTTTGCCGACACAGTGTTCGGCGACAAGCCGACGACGGTCGATTACTCATGCGTGCCGAGCGCGGTGTTCAGCCATCCGCCGATCGCGGGTGTCGGCATGACCGAGAGCGAAGCGCGCAACAAGCTCGGCGCGGTCAAAGTCTACCAGTCGGACTTCCGGCCGATGAAGAACGTGCTCGCCGGGCGCACCGAGCGCAGCCTCTACAAAATGATCTGCGATGGCGAGAACGAGCGGATCGTCGGCATCCACATGATCGGCCCCGACGCGCCCGAGATCATGCAGGCCGCGGCGATCGCGGTGAAGGCGGGGCTGACCAAGGCCGATTTCGACGCCACCGTGGCGATCCACCCGACGATGGCCGAAGAGTTGGTGCTGATGCGCTAACGGCTGGCTTCGCCGTAATCGCCCCTATTTCGGCTTCGCGCCGCGGCGCTTGCCGCCGCCCGGTTCCGCGAAAGTCGGCGGCAGGGCGTCGAGTGTCAGGTATCCGCGATGGGCATCGTCGAGCGCCTTGAACCGGTCCCTGGCGGCTTGTTCGGCCACGCTGCGTGAAATGCGCCCGCGCAATTCGGTGTCCATCGCCGCAACGGGTTCGGGCAGGCCGAGCAAGTCGAAGCGCGCCGCACCGGTCGGGTTCAAGCCGTATTTCGGCTTAGCCTTGGTCATTGTCGACGCGCCCTGGTCGTCGCCGCCGAAGTCGACCTTGTCGGCCTTCTCCTCTTTGCGCGCGGAGAGCATCCACGAACTGCCCAAGGTCTCCGGAGCGATCGACGATTCGTAGCGGGTTTTCTCGATGCTATCGATCGAACCGTCGTGATTGACATCGAGCTGATCGAAGAAGCGCATGAAATCGGCTTCGAATTCGGCAAAGTCGAGCTTGCCGTCGCCGTTCTTGTCGGCTCCCGCGAACCAGTTAGCGATAGGATAGGGCACATCACCGTAGACGCGGAACGGCTCTCCAGAGGGTGCGATGAAAATCTGCGGATGGCCTTGCGGCGGGGGGCCGCCGGCGGAAGCATCGGCTTGCGCAGTGAGGAGCAGGAACGGGAAAAGGGCGAGCATCGCGAAGGGTCCTTGCCGGGAATCACTCGATTGTACAGTTTTACCTTACCACGGCCTGACTTGCAGGCGGCAATTGCGTCGGCACAGAAACCGGTTGTCCCTGACGCGGGTTGAGCAGGCAACATGAGTACGATTTTCACCATCGGTTACGAGCAGGCGACGCAAGGCGCGGTTGTTGCCGCGTTGCGCGAAGCCGGCGTCGAGGTGCTGGCCGACATTCGCTACCTGCCGCTGTCACGCCGGCCGGGGTTCTCGAAAAGCTCGTTGCGGGCGGCGGTCGAGGAAGCGGGGATCGCCTATCGCCACTTTCGCGACCTCGGCACGCCCGCCGAGGGACGCGCGGCGGCGCGGCGGGGGGCTCATGCGGAACTGGCGCGGATCTATGCCGGTCAGCTCGAGCTGCCCGAGGCGATGAAGCAGATGGCTGAGCTGCGAGCGCTCGCCGAGGACAAGCGTGTCTGCCTGTTGTGCTACGAGCGCGCCGCGGCCGAATGCCATCGCGCGCTGCTGTTCGATGCGCTGTTCGAGGATTTCGAGCGGATCGACCTCGAGCCCGAGCTGGTCGTGGCCGGCTAGGCTCGCAGCGGGATCACGTTCGACTGCGGCTCGCCCGCTTCGATCAGCGCCTGCAGCGTGCCCTCGTCGAGCGGGTTGTCGAACAGCACGCCGAGCGAGCCGCCCTTGGTCCACTTGAGCTTGCCGGCGATCGGGCCGACTTCGCCGAGCCACAACACCAGCGATTCCGAACGGGTGACACCGACCGCCTCGGTGCGAACACGGCACCCTTGCAGGCCGAGATCGGTCACCAGCGCGCTCTCCTTGCCGCGCTCACCAATCACGCACGAGCCCTCGATCACCACCGCGTTGCGCTGCGAGGTGCGCGAGCGCGCGGTGTTCTGCTGCAGCTTGCTGCGTTTGCGGCTGGTCATGCCGGTGACCGTGGGCGCGCGGGGTTAAGGTTCCCTTGCGATTGGGCGGTTACCAGCGCGCTAACGGTGAATAACCGCTCTACCAGGATCCTCAGCTCTCGGGAGGCGCGGGCGGGCGCAAGATAGCGCCGTTGTCGTCCGACTGCGGGCCCGGCAGCACGCTGATCGTGTGCACGCCGCGGATCTTGCCGTCGATGAAGCGGAAGCTGTGCGAGTCCGGCCCACCGGTCGAGCTGCCGAAGCGGCAGAACACGTTGATCACGCCCATCTCGGGATCGACCAGGTAGTCGCGGTTGACGATGTATAGCGTGCCGGCGGGAATGCCGACCTCGCAACTGGCATCGCGCTTGGCGTCGCGGTTGGTGTAGGCGCCGCCTTCGAGGCGGGCGCAGGGCTGGCCCCAGGGAACGTCGGTAAACTTGTCGGCGAAAGCGTCGAGATAGGCATTCGCCCCGCGGATCATCTCGGCCGGCGGGGTGTGCTGGTACTTCGTCAGCAGCTGCCAGTTCTCGGCGCTGACGTACTTAAGATAAGCGTTGGCGTTGAACAGCCAGTCGCCGGGCTTGGTCACCAGGCTGTCGACGCGGATGACCTTGCCGGCGTTGAGGTAGAGGCGGGTGCCGATCACGTAGGGGTGGCCGCCTTGCGTGACGACGATCTCGCTGAAGGTCTTGCAGCGCAGCGGATCGTGCAGGCTCATCGCGTGGGCGACCGGAAGCGCGGTGTTCCACAGCCCGGCCGATTTCTCGACCGTCGCCATGTCCTGCAGGTAGTGGGCCTTCGGGTCGAGCGGAAGCGCGGAAATGTCGCCCTTGGCCTGCCCGGCGACGTAGGCGGCGGTCGCGGCCTTGAGCTGGTCCATCGTGCAGGTCGGCTTGTCCGGCTGCGGCGCGTATGAGCTAGGCGGCGGGAAATCCCGCTGCGCCAGTGCGGGCGTGGCGATACCGGCGAGCAGCGCGGCGGCGATGATGGTCTTCAGCATATCCAATCCCCCGATTCCAAACCTACGTCCGTTCGTGCCGAGCCTGTCGAAGGGCGAACTGCCACCGCTGCGCGACTTCGTGCTTCGACAGGCTCGGCACGAACGGCTCCGGGCTATTCACTTCTCAGCGAACGTCCTGGATCTTCTCGCTGCGACACTGCTCGTAAGTACCCCATCCCGAGCAGACGCCGTACGGCCCGCGAATGAAGATGGCTTCGATGCGGCGGATCTTGTTGCCTTCTATCTTGAACAGCTCGCCGAGCTCCCAGGTCCAGTTGATCGGCCGGTGATCGAACGCGGCGAAGGCGAAGACGATTCCGCGCTCGCGATCGACCGCGACGAAGCGGCGGTCGCGGATGCCGGTGACGACGCCCTTGAGGCTGTTCTCGAACTGGGCCTTGCAGGTCTGCACCGGCTGCCCGCGCATGCCGATCGTGCCGCCCGGCCCGGCCGAGATCATGCCGTTTTCGTGCCGCAGGCAATCGTCGGTGAAGGGATAGTACCCCTTGCCGTCGTTGCGCTGCATGCCGGTGAAATACTGGTTGGCGACCGCGATCAGGTCGGCGCGGCTCATGCGCTGGTTCTCGGGCACGGCCTGGAGGAACACCGGGCTCGGCGAGCCCATTGCCTCGACCGCGGCGCCGGTGGCAGAAAATGGGCTGCTGCCCGGCGCGGCGCCTGCTCCGAGCGGCCGGTCGGGCCGCGCAACGATCTGCTCGACTTCGCTGATCTTGCCCTGGTCGTCGATGCGCAGGCGAACGTCGATGCCGACCGGATCGGGCGGCCGCTTCGGCCCGGCCGCGGAGGTCGAGCCCTGTTCCATCATCGTGCCCATGAAGGCGACCTGCTGGGTTTCCACGTCCGGGACGTAGAACTTGTAGTTGCCGAGCCCGCTGGCGGTGGCCCAGAGCCCCTCGGTGCCGAAAGGCAGCTGCACCCCGTTCTCGGTGAATCGGACGTTGGCCGCGAACAGGCCGGGATCGACATTATGCGCCGCCATCGCCGCGAGGTACTTGTTCATGTACCCCTCGAGGCATTCGCGCTGGCAGGCCTGCGCCGGCAACGGCACGCCTCCCGGCGGATCTGACGCCGCGCTGGCGATGCTGGCAACGGTGGTGAGTGCTAGTCCCGCAAGCACGGCGCGGAGCGATCGGCGCATCAATTCCCTCCCATTCGGCGGGCTCTCCTCGTTCGCGGGAGAATCCCTTTCGGCCCGGACAATAGCGCAAATCGGCGCGCCGACTACCCGCGCGATTGTGCCAAATTGTCTTGGCGGCTCAGGCGGACGAGACCTTACGCGAAACCAGCCGCCCGCCGATCGCTCCGCCGATAATCTTGAGAGCGTGCGCGGCCAGGTAAGCCGGGGTGAACCCGTCGGTCACGCTCGTGCCCTTGACGAACAGGCTCGCGACCCAGCCGAGGCCGACGTATAGCGCGACAGCCCATGCTCCAGTCAGCGCGCCTTGCAGCGTTCCACGCCGCGCAATTGGCAAAGCGGCCCAGTAGCCGGCGAATAGGAACACCAGTCCCGAGGCGGGTGGAATCACCATGTTCAGGATCGGGGTCGGAGCGGCCATCGTCGCGTAAATCGGGATCGCGACGCAGATCAGCACGAGCTCAGCGACGAACGCCGCCGCCAGCGCGCGCAGCCAGCGTAGCTTCGGCGCGGCGGTTTCGGGATTGCTTGTCATGAGCCTCTCCCCAGCGACCCTGCGGCAAAGTTATCATTCTCTCGGACGGTTCGCCACCAGGTCTGAGACCACGCTCGGGTCCGCCAGAGTTGAAGTGTCGCCCAGGTTGCCGGTGTCGTTCTCGGCGATCTTGCGCAGGATGCGGCGCATGATCTTGCCGGAGCGGGTCTTGGGGAGCGAGGGAGCGAACTGGATCACGTCGGGCGTGGCGATCGGGCCGATCTCCTTGCGCACCCATTGGGCGAGTTCTTTGCGCAAAGCCTCGCTGTCCTCAGTGCCCGCTGTGGTGGTGACGTAGGCGTAAATCCCCTGGCCCTTGATGTCGTGCGGGAAGCCGACCACCGCGGCTTCGGCGACCTTGTCGTGCAAGACCAGCGCGCTTTCGATCTCGGCAGTGCCCATGCGATGCCCGGAGACGTTGATCACGTCGTCGATCCGGCCGGTGATCCAGTAGTAGCCGTCCTCGTCCCGGCGGCAGCCGTCGCCGGTGAAATACTTGCCCGGATACTGGCTGAAGTAGGTCATGAAGAAGCGCTCGTGGTCGCCGTAGACCGTGCGCATCTGGCCGGGCCAGCTGTCGGCAAGGACCAGTGCGCCCTCGCACGCGCCTTCGAGCACTTGGCCCGTATCGGGCGCGACGATCGCCGGCCGGACGCCGAACATCGGCGTGGTCGCGCTGCCGGGCTTGAGGTCGGTCGCGCCGGGGAAGGGGGTGATCGTGTGCCCGCCGGTCTCGGTCTGCCACCAGGTGTCGACGATCGGGCAGCGGCCGTCGCCGACCACGCGCCAGTACCATTCCCACGCCTCGGGGTTGATCGGCTCCCCGACGCTGCCGAGCAGGCGCAGAGACTTCCGGCTGGTCCTTGTTACCCAGCTATCGCCCTCGCGCATCAGCGCGCGCAGCGCGGTCGGGGCGGCGTAGAATATCTCGACCTGGTGCTTGTCGACGACTTGCCAGAAGCGGCTGAAGTCGGGGTGGTTGGGCACACCTTCGAACATCACCGTCACCCCGCCGTTCGCCAGCGGGCCGTAGACGACGTAGCTGTGGCCGGTGACCCAGCCGATGTCGGCCGCGCACCAGTAGACCTGGGGGGTTCCGTCGGGGTGGGGGCGGTAGTCGAAGGTATACTCGTGGGTCATCGCCACCCACAGCAGGTAGCCGCCGGTAGTATGCAGCACGCCCTTGGGCTTGCCGGTCGAGCCCGAGGTATAAAGAATGAACAGCGGATCCTCGGCGCCCATTTCCTCGGGCGGGCAATCGGTTGACTGGACGGCAACGCTCTCCGTCCAGTCGATGTCGCGCCCTTCGATCAACGGCACATCGGCGCCGGTGTGCCTGAGCATAATCACCCGCCTGACGTGGCCG
The DNA here is from genome assembly GCA_035470785.1 of Croceibacterium sp. Taxonomy (GTDB): domain Bacteria; phylum Pseudomonadota; class Alphaproteobacteria; order Sphingomonadales; family Sphingomonadaceae; genus Croceibacterium_B. The sequence goes on from DATIQN010000064.1 coordinate 37,942, forward strand.
TGATGCGCGAGCGCGGCGTCGACATTGGCCTTGAGCGGGATGCGCTTGCCTCCGCGCAGACCCTCGTCGGCGGTGATGACCAGGTGGCTCTTGCAATCCTCGATCCGGCTGCCGAGCGCCTCGGGGCTGAAACCGGCGAAGACGATCGAGTGGACGGCGCCGATCCGCGCGCAGGCGAGCATCGCCACGGCCGCTTCGGGCACCATCGGCAGATAGATCGTCACCCGGTCGCCGCGCTTCACGCCCTCGGCCTTGAGCAGGTTGGCGAACCTGCAGGTTTCCTCGTGGAGCTGGAGATAGGTTAGCGTGCGGCCGGGCGCGTTCGGATCGTCGGGCTCCCAGATGATCGCCGTCTGATCGCCGCGCTCGGCAAGATGGCGGTCGAGGCAGTTGGCCGAGAGGTTGAGCGTTCCGTCGGCAAACCAGCGGATGCCGAAAGTCGCCTCGTCGAAGCTCGTGTCCTTGACCTGGCTGAACGGCTTGATCCAGTCGATCCGCTGCGCTTCCTCGCGCCAGAAGCCATCGGGGTCATCGATCGAGCGGCGGTACTTATCCGCATAGGTTTGAGCATCGATGAGCGCGTTCTCCGCCCACTCGCGCGGCACCGGGTGGACAACCTGCTCGCTCATCGCCTGCTCCCGCGCTTCCAACCCTTCGTCATTGCGAGGAGCGAAGCGACGAAGCAATCCAGAACTGGCACGCGCGCCGCTCTGGATTGCCGCGCCGCCTTCGGCGGCTCGCAATGACGAGGGATAGGGTTAGAGAAGCCACTGGATCAACGCCAGATCGCGTTCAGGGCCGGCAGCAAGTGCGCCCGGTGCTCCTCGGGCACGCGCTGGATCAATTCGCGCTCGAATTGTTCGATGACCTTGCGGCCTTGCGCGAGCGTCGCCCGGCCGGCGTCAGTCAGCGCCAGACCTTGGCTTTTCCCGTCGATCGGTGCGCGAGCGATCAGTCCGGCGTCTTCGAGCCGCTTGAGGATCGGCACCATGTTGGCGCGCTGGATGTCGAGCTGACGGCCGAGCGCGCTCGAGGTCGTTCCGGGATTGGCTTCGACCAGCATCAGCAGCGAGACGTCGGACTGCCGCAGCCCGACGTCGGTCAGCCGCGTAGCCAATTCGGCCGCCGTCGCGTTGGCAGCGCGACGCAGCGCATAGCCGGGAAGCGAGACGAGCGGATCTTGCATAATTGCTATTGTCTATAACAAAACCGAAAGCTATGGGCAATAGCAATAGTGCCGACTCGAACTGGAGAGACCATCATGGCCATGCCGTCGCAACCCGATCCGCGCCCCGAGGCGGAAACCGTCCGCTACGATGTCGAGGACGGCGTCGCGTGGGTCTATTTCAACCGCCCCGACAAGCGCAATTGCATGAGCCCCAAGCTCAATCGCCGCATGCTGCAGGTGCTGACCGAGCTCGAGTTTCGCGACGACGTGCAGGTGCTCGTCCTGACGGGTGAGGGCTCCTCGTGGTCTGCCGGCATGGACCTGCTCGAATACTTCCGTCTGACCGAGCAGGAAGGCCTGCACGCGATCCGCAGGTCGCAGCGCGAAGCCTATTCGTGGTGGGAGCGGCTGCGCTGGTATGAAAAGCCGACGATCGGCATGATCAACGGCTGGTGCTTCGGTGGCGCGTATGGCCCGCTGTTCGCCTGCGACCTGGCCTACTGCTCCGACGACGCGCAGTTCGGGCTCTCCGAAATCAACTGGGCGATCCTGCCCGGCGGCGGCGCCTCGAAAGTCGCGGCCGAGCTGATGGGCTTCCGCGACGCGATGTACCACGCGATGATGGGCGAAAACCTGACCGGCAAACAAGCGGCCGAGAAGGGCATGGTCAACGAATCGCTTCCGGCCGACAAGCTCAAGGCGCGCGTCCAGCAAGTCGCCGACGTGCTCAAGAAGAAGGACAGCCAGGCCCTGCGCGCGACCAAGTGGGCCGTGCGCCGGGTGCGCGAGATGACCTACGACAACGCCGAAGATTATCTGATCCGCGCGCAGGAAGCGCTCAACCAGTTCGGTGGCGTGGCGGCGCGCAAGGAAGCGACCAAGCAGTTCCTCGACGACAAGACCTTCAAGCCCGGCTTGGGCGCGTTCGACAAGACCAAGGTCCAGAAGGACTAGCTCACCAGCTACCGTCGCCCCGGGCTTGACCCGGGGTCCCGCTTTTCTTCAAGCGCCGCAAGCGAAGCGGGATCCCGGGTAACGTCCGGGATGACGAATGAAATGGAGACGGCTAGGGCGCGCGCCGAATGGAGAGAGATTCGATGACCACCCGCCGCTTCACCAACGCGCAGATCGACCGCCTGCTGCGGCCCAAGTCCGTCGCGGTCATCGGCGCCTCGGACCGTCACGGGGCGCTCGGTGCTACCTTGCTGAGCAACCTGGTGAAGTACGAGTTCTCCGGCGATGTATATCCGGTAAATCCGAAGCGCGACGAACTGCTCGGGCTCAAGGTCTACCATTCGGTCGATGAACTGCCCGAGGGCATCGATTGCGCGGTGCTGGCGATCCCGCGCAACTTCGTGCTCGATACCGTGCGCAGCCTGGCCGAGAAGGGTTGCGGTGCGGTTGTGATCTACTCCGCGGGCTTCTCCGAGGCCGGCGAAGAAGGCCTGCGCGACCAGCAGGAACTGGCGCGCATCGCCAACGCGAACAGCATGATCGTCGAAGGGCCGAACTGCCTCGGCTGCACAAACTACATTGAGCGGGTCCCGCTCACTTTCGTCCAGACCAACATGCGCACTCCGCCCAAGGGGACCCGCGCGGTCGGCATTGCCAGCCAGTCGGGCGCGCTCGCCGCGGTGCTGGCGACGACGTTGTTTGCGCGCGACGGCTACGTCTCTACTTCGGTCTCGACCGGCAACGAGGCGGTCAGCGGCGTCGAGGATTATGTCGAGTGGCTGGTCGACGATCCCGACACCCACGTGATCGCGATGTACGTCGAGAGCCTGCGCCGCCCGCAGGCGTTCCTCGCCGCCGCACGCCGTGCGCGCGAGGCCGGCAAGCCAATCGTCATGCTGCACCCCGGCAAGAGCAACAAGGCGCAGGAAAGCGCCGCGACGCACACGGGGGCAATGGCCGGCGACTACGCGCTGATGAAAGCCAAGGTGGGCCGCGAAGGGGTGATCTTCGCCGAGACACTCGAAGAACTGGGCGACATCGCCACGATGGCGGTCACCTGCAAGGCCCTGCCCGGCGCCAACATGGCGGTGCTCGGCGAAAGCGGCGCGCTGCGGGGCCTCGCGTTCGACATCGCCGAGGACATCGGGCTCGACCTGGTGGACCTCAACGATCACAATACCCCGGCGATGCGGGCAATCCTGCCCGATTACGTGCCGGTCTCGAACCCGACCGACATCACCGCGCTCGGCCTGTCCGAGCCGGAGATCTACACCAAGGTCCTCACCGTGCTGCTCGAGGACGAGCGGGTCGGCTCGGTAGTCGCCTCGATCATCCAGTCGGACCCGATCACCTCGAAGATCAAGTTCCCGGCGATCATCAAGGTGCTCGAAGACGGCACCTTTGCCAAGCCGCTGGTCTTCGCCGGAGTCGATGAAGGGGCGCGCGTGCCGCCCGAATACGTCGAGGGGCTGCGCAAGGTGGGCATTCCGTGGTTCCCGAGCACCGAGCGCGCCTATCGCGCGATTGCCCGGCTGGCCGACCTCTCCAAGCGCGACCTGACCGACCGTTCGCAAGCGCCGCTGCCGGTCGCCGGGCTTGACGCGGTCTCAGGCGTCGTGCCCGAGTACCAGGCCAAGGCCCTGCTCAAGCCGCTCGGCATCGCCTTCCCCGACAGCACCTTCGCCGAGAATGAGGAGCAGGTGGTCGCCGCCGCCGACGTGCTCGGTTATCCCGTGGTGCTGAAGGCGCAGGCGGCCGCGCTCGGCCACAAGAGCGACGCCGGCGGGGTGATCCTCAACCTCAAGACCGCCGACGACGTGCGCGAGGCCTTCACCCAGATGTTCCAGAACGTCGCCAACTACGATGCGAGCATCGCTCTCGACGGCGTGCTGGTCGAAAAGATGGGCACGATGGGCATCGAGATGATCGTCGGCGCCAAGAACGATCCCGAGTGGGGGCCCGTCGTGCTCGCCGGCTTCGGCGGGGTGACCGCCGAGATCCTCAAGGACGTGAAGCTGTTCACCCCGGACATGGGTGTCGAGCAGGTCAGGGCCGGGCTGCTGTCTCTCAAACAGGCGCCGCTGCTCAAGGGCTGGCGCGGCGCGCCACCGCGCGACGTCGATGCGCTGGCCGACTTGATCGTCCAGCTCGGCCGGGTGATGACCGGCAACTCGCGCATCCGCGAGGTCGACCTCAACCCGGTGATCGTCCACCCGCAGGGGGAGGGCGTCGTCGCACTCGACGCGCTGCTGTTCGTCGACGGCTGACCGCCGGTCCCGCCCTTCCGGTACTAATGCCCGCGCTTGCGGCGGTAGTACCGCCGCATACGCTGCCGCGGCGAATGATGAATCATCGTCCAGATCGCGGCGATCGCTCCGCTCGCCAGCAGGGCAATCAGAATGTACGCTTCAATAGTCGGGTATTCATCGAAACCACCTACGCAACACGGCTTTGACCAAAGCGAGAGCCGCGGAGGATGAGCCCCCCGCGATCCCATGGCGTCAATTGAGTAGTGACCCTTGGGTTCCCGCCCGCCCCGGTTAGCGGGACGAACCGCTTTCGTAGCGGCTTGCGGGCCTCTCGGTGTAATCGATCCTGATCCGCACCCAGTCGCCGATTTGCGAAACCCCGCCGACGCGCGGAGGGCGCACGCGAAACTGCCAGGCCGCCGCCAGGACCGCGCGCAATATTTGCGAACCCTCGGGATATTCGTCGAGCCCGACACAATCTTCGACGCGGAAGTCGGCGACCGTCTTGCAGGTGATGAGGCCCCAACCGGGCCCTTGCGCGGTCGACAGGTAGCCGGCTAGTTCCTGGTTGGTCGGTTCGCGATACCAGGCCGCGGCGTACATCGGCGAGCCGTCCGGCGCGGTGCCGACGCGCTTCGAATCGCCGAACGCCGGCGTATAGGCAGGGCCGATCGTCGGTCCGGCGGGCGCGTCAGGGCGCTTGGGCAGATTGCTGATGTCGAACGACTTCATCTGCTGCGGCGACACCGGAATGATCGCTGCCGGCGGCTGGACCGGGGCGACTTGGGCTACCTGGGACACGGCCTGCGCCTGCGGTGGCGGAGGCGCGGCGCGCGCCGACTTGGTCGCCGGTTTCGGCTCGGGCTGGTGGGGCGACTCGGTATACGCGCGCGCGTCGAACGCGACCGAGGCCATCGGCACGTCCTTGTGAGGCTGGCGCATCTCGCCGATCGACAGCAGCACCAGCAGCAAGAGCGCCTCGAGGACAAGCGCGACGACGGCCCCGGTAACCTTGTCGCCGAGGTTTGCGCGCAAGCGCTCGCGCGCTCGGTCGATCAGCAGCCCTAGGCTGCGGTCATTGGACAAGGGGGCAGGGGTCATGGACAGGGCTGATTCGGGGGGCAAGCGCTCTGTCGCGCGCCGGGCTCAAGATGTCGAGCAGCGATCGTTTTGCGCTGCACAATTGCACGGCTTAATCGGCCCTTAGGTCCTTCTCACCCGGCGACGATTTCGGCGCGGTGAAACCGGCCTTGTAGCGCTCGTTCCGTTTGCGGCGTTCGCGGTGGCGGACGTTGCGTTCGTTGTGGTAAATCATCCACCAGACTGCGCCGGCTAAACCGGCCAGCAACAGGGCAAACAAGGCGTAGCTGATCAGAAATCGCGTCGCCACAGGCTCTCTTCGTCCAGTGTGGCCCCGCGCGATTATCCGCCAATCCTGGGCAAAATCCAATACCTTCGCTCGGTCGATTCAATCTTGGCCAGTTTTGCTGCTGTGTGATGATTTCATTGGCGCCTCACGATTTGCTCATGACGAACCGGCTCGGTGCCGGCCAAATTGCCGTCCCCTGTGTTGGATGGAAGAGATGCCATGACCGCCAATGTTCATGACGAACCGATGCATGCTACGCCGTTTCGTTCGATTTCCGGATGGGCGCCCATCGCCCTTGCCGCCATGGCGCTGGTGCTTCTTGGCACCTTCTGGCTGACCGGTCCGCATGCGCCACACATGGTGCTCGACCACGGCGTTTACCGCGAAGACGAAGGCGTCGTCGCGCGCTTGTGGCAATTGCTGATGCTCGCGCAACTGCTCGCAATCGCGGTCTTCCTGACGCGCTGGACCGCGAAAGCGCCCAAGGCCACGCTCCTGATGCTCCTGCTTCAATTGTGCGGTCTGGTCGCGGCGGCGCTGCCGGTCTGGCTGCTCGAGCATTGATCAGGCGAACAGGTCTGCCAATTCGCTTGCCCGCTCGATGTCCGCCTTTCCCTGGGTCGCGGACCATGTGAAACCGTCGCCGTGGGCACGACTCGAATCCTGGATCAAAACGCCGCGATGCCGGTGATCGCTCGGCCGAGGATCAGCGCATGGACGTCGGCAGTCCCTTCGTAGGTGTTGACCGTCTCGAGGTTGAGCATGTGGCGGATGACCTGGAATTCCTCGGAGATGCCATTGCCGCCGTGCATGTCGCGCGCCATCCGGGCGATATCGAGCGCTTTGCCGACGTTGTTGCGCTTGACCAGGCTGATCATCTCAGGCGCGAACAGGCCTTCGTCCATCAGGCGGCCGACGCGCAGGCTGGCCTGCAGGCCGAGCGAAATTTCGGTCGCCATGTCGGCGAGCTTCTTCTGGTAAAGCTGGTTTGCGGCGAGCGGCCTGCCGAATTGCTTGCGCTCGAGCCCGTACTGGCGCGCCGCGGCAAAGCAGAACTCGGCCGCCCCCAGCGCCCCCCACGAGATGCCGTAGCGTGCCCGGTTGAGGCAGCCGAACGGGCCTTTCAAGCCCTCGACGCCGGGCAGCAGCGCTTCCGCCCCAACGGCCACTTCATCGAGAACGATCTCGCCGGTCGTGCTGGCCCGCAAGCTCAACTTGCCCTCGATCTTCGGCGCGCTGAGGCCCTTCAGACCCTTGTCGAGCACGAAGCCGCGGATCGCCCCGCCGTGCGCCTCGCTCTTGGCCCAGACGACGAACACTTCGGCGAACGGCGAATTGGTGATCCAGGTCTTGCTGCCGGAGAGCCTGAAGCCGTCGCCGTCCTTCTTCGCCACCGTTCGCATCGAACCGGGGTCTGAGCCGGAGTCGGGCTCGGTCAGGCCGAAGCAGCCGATCAGCTCGCCGCGAGCGAGACCGGGCAGGTACCGGGCCTTCTGCTCGTCCGAGCCGTAAGCCTCTATCGGGTACATAACTAGGCTCGACTGGACCGACGCCATCGAGCGGTATCCGGAATCGACGCGCTCGATCTCGCGCGCGACCAGGCCATATCCGACGTATCCGGCGCCCGCGCCGCCGAACTTCTCGGCGACCGTCACGCCGAGGAGGCCGGCTTCGCCCATCAGCGGGAACAGCTCGGCGGCATCGATCTCGTCACGGAAGGCCCTTATCACGCGCGGTTGCAACACGCCCTGCGCGAACCCGTGCGCAGCATCGCGGATCATCCGCTCTTCGTCGGTGAGCAGGTCTTCGAGCCTGAGAGGGTCGACCCAGTCGAACGGCGCCATGCAGGTGGTCTCCTTTGAAACCGCCCTAGCGGTCCCAAAGGCTCAAGCCAATCTGTGGCGGCGTTACTGCGCGGTTGAGTCCTCGAGCGCGCCGCTGATCATGGTGATCAGGCGGTCCGGAGGACAAGGCTTCGAGCAAAGAAGCGCATCGGGATAGCGTTGGGCAATGTCTCCCGAGGCGATGTGGCCCGAATGGAAGATGATCGGCACCCCCGCGTCGACCAGGGCATCCGCCAGCGGATAGACTTCGCCGTCCGCCGTCTTGACGTCGAGGATCGCACAATCGGGCATGTGCTGGTCAATCGCGATAAAGGCGTTTTCTTTGTCGGCGAACGGGCCTTCCACCTTGAAGCCGAGGTCGCGAACGGTTTCCGACAGGTCAAGCGCAATGATGAACTCGTCTTCGACGACCAGCACAGTCGGGCGTTCGCGGTTTTTCATGGCGGTTGTCGTTCCGAGTGGCTTCGACCCCGAATCATCCGGGTGGACTCGATCAATGGCCGGTTCGACGCGCGGTTCCCGTAAATCAGCGCAAATTCGACAAATTCCCGGACAGCGATCAGAGCTTGCCGAAGCGCTGCTCGAAGCTCGCCATATCGCCGGCCGCCAGATAGCGCGCTTGTGTCGGCCAGTCGTCGCGGCGGATGCGTCCGGCGAAGGTGCCGAGCTGGGCATCGATACGATCGATCTCGTCGTCGTCCCACGCCCCGATCTGCGAGAAGCTGGTGACGCCGAGCGAGTTGAGTAGCTTCTCCAGCTTCGGGCCGACTCCCTTGATACGCTTGAGGTCGTCCGCATGCATGGACTCGTGGAGCGGCCGCGCCGTTGCTGCGACCACTTCGCTGATGCCGCCAAGGACTTCCGGCGTGGCCAGCGGCACGTCGACTTGCACATCCGCGGGGGCCGCGTCGATCAGCGCCTGGTTGCGCCGCGCGGGCAAGTTTTCGTCGGGCGTGGTGCCAGTACGCTCGATCCGCGTACGGCGCGAGACGACGAGCAGCCACCAGGCAACCACGAGCGCGATCGCAATAACGATGATGGCGACGACAACGCCATTTCCGGACATCATCTCAGCGTCCTCCTCAATCCCGGGGCTCGGGCCCCGGCATTTGCGCCAGTTCCTTCACTAGCTGGACGGATAAGCTCCCGTCGAGGGGCCCCATCTCGACGACGGCAGATTCCGCCTTGCGGAATAGCATCCGGTCCTCAGGTCCGAACCCGCGCCGCCAGATTACCCACCCGTAAGCGAACAGGATCGCGGGAATGCCGAACAGCAGCTCCGCCCACTCGGGCAGGAGAATCGCAATCTCGCCGACGATCACAGCAACGGCCGCCGCCCACACGAGCGCCCAGCGCCAGTTGTTGATCGAACGGCCGAGAATTCTTGAAAGAACGATCGCCTTGGTGAGTGATGCGGCCCCCAGCGCCAACGCCAGCGACAGGGCCGCGGCGGCCGCGCGGTAGAGCTGGGGAAAGCCGAGCCGGTCTATCAGCAGCATCGCTCCGATGGTCAGCAGGGCCTGCAATGCGATCGTACAGATCGAAATGACCAGGTTGCGGAATCGCGCGACGTAGATCAGCGCCGATTCCGAGACCACGGCGGTGGCTGCCACCACTTCGGCCGCCAGCAGGAAGGCCAGCGCGCCGGTGCCGCCGACGAAGTTCGGCCCGACCAGGCCCATGATCGCCTCGCCGGGAATTCCCAGCGCAAGGGCGATTCCCGCCTGCATCGCGGTGATCCAGAAGCCGACCTGGCATACCTGCCGGGCGATAGCGGCGTAATCCTTGTCCTTCAGCGCGCGCGTGATCACCGGGCCGAGGATCGGATCGAAGCTCGTCTTGAGCTTTTGCGGCAGGCTCGCGACTTGCTGGGCGATGTAGTAGACCCCCACCGCTGCGGGCGCCGCGAACAGGCCGAGAATGAAAATGTCGAGCCTGCGGGTGCCCCACTCGATCGCGTCGGCGGCGGCAAGCGGGGCGCCGCGGACCGTCAGCGCGATCATACGGCCGGGATGCGGATACCAGCCGCGTGGCAAGCCATAACTCCTCAGGAACGACCACGCCGCGGTTGCCAGCGCCGCGTAGATCGATGTCAGGTAGGCCATCTGCAAGCCGCTTTGCGGCACCCACAGATAGTACGCCGCGGCCGCGATCGAAATCGTCCACGGCTCGACGATTGCGCGCGCACGCACGGTGGCGCCCACGTCGTAGCGATAGGCTTGCGCGGCGAGCAGGATCTCGGTCAGCGCTAGCGCCGGGACGGCCAGGACCAGCAGCTTGTCTATCCAGGAGTAGACGCCGCTGGGAAACATCGGCGCTGGGACGAGCCACAGGAACGTTGCGACGACGCTTGCGGCGCTGAGCGCCGATAGCAGGCCATCGCAAATGATGTGCGAGGGTTCGCTGTGCTCCTCCGTGTCCGACAGGCGTTGAGCCAGGCCGCGCTTCTCCCCCAGGGTGCAGACCATCGCCAGCAGCTCGACGATCACCAGCGCGGAAGCGAAGCGGCCGAGCGCCGTCGGTCCGTAGAGCCGGCCGGCGATGAACAGGAAGGGCAGGCGCGCGGCGAGGCGCAAGAGGAAGCCGAGGAAGTTGGTCCGGCCGCCGCGCGCCAAAGCGGCGATGTCGCCGGTTTCCTCGGCTACCGGATCGGCAGTGGGCGTTGTCTCGCTCAAGCGCCAGGGACTTCCGAGGCCAGCGGACGGGCAAGCAGGTTCGACACCACCTCGCGCGCCGGCGCGCCTTGCAGCAGGTGATAGACGGCCATGGTGATCGGCATCGTCACCCGATGCCGCCCGGCCAGTTCGACCAGCACCGGCGCGGTGTGCGCGCCTTCGGCCACGGTGCGGCGGTCGGCCATCAACTCGTGCGGCGGCTGCCCCTCTCCGAGCGCTTTGCCGAGCGAGAAATTGCGGCTCGAGGTTGAAGTGCAGGTTAGCACGAGATCGCCCAGCCCGCACAGGCCGGCGAGCGTGTCGCGCTCGGCGCCCAGCGCCTCGCCGAAGCGCATCATCTCGGCATAGCCGCGCGCGATCAGCGCCGCGCGCGCGTTCTGGCCGAGGCCGAGCCCCTCGACCACACCGCAGGCAATCGCCAGCACGTTCTTGACCGCGCCGCCGATCTCCGCGCCGATGACGTCCTCGGTATAATATGGCCGCAAGTTCGGCCGGGCGATCGCGGCGGACAGGCGCTCCCATTGCCCGCGCTTGCCGGCGCAGGCGAGCGTGACGGCAGTCGGCAGGCCGGCGGCAACCTCGTGCGCGAAGGTGGGGCCGGACAGGACTGCGATCTCGCTGCGCGGCGCGGCGCCGCGGGCCACCTCGCTCATCAGCCGGCCGGTGCCGGCCTCGATCCCCTTGGCGCACAGCACCAGATCGCGCGGAAACGTCGGCAGCTGGGACAATACCGCCGCGAGATGCTGCGCCGGCGTGACGAGCAGCAGAATCTCACAGCCGGCGGTCTCGGCGATCTCTCCTGTCGCGCGAATCGTTTGGGCGAGGTGCGCGCCGGGCAGGAAAAGCGAATTGGTGCGGCTGGCGTTGATTTCCTCGACCAGCTCGGGTTCGCGGGCCCACAGCAGCACATCGCGACCGTCGGAAGCTAGCGACTGCGCGAGAGCGGTGCCCCAGGCACCGGCGCCGATGACCCCGACAGTGGCGGTCACGCCTTGTACCCCGCGCCGCGCACCGGTTCTGCCGCCGGGTCGAGCGGCCAGCGCGGTCGCGCGGCCATGTCGAGCGGATCCGAGCCGCCCTGGCGCAACCGCTCGATGCCGGCCCAGGCGATCATCGCCGCGTTGTCGGTGCACAGCTCGAGCGGTGGAGCGACGAAGCGAAGTCCACGGCTGGCCGCCTGCTCTTCGAGCGACCTGCGGACCTGCCGGTTGGCTGCGACGCCGCCGGCGACGACCAGCGCGGTGACCTCACCCATCTTTTCGAGCGCGATGCCCAAGCGGTCGCGGATGCAGTCGATGGCGGCTTGTTGGAAGCTCGCGGCGATATCGGCGGGCCGGTATTTGCCGCAGTTCGCTGCGCGGAGGACCGCGCTCTTGAGGCCGGCGAACGAGAAGTGCGGCTCTTTGCTGCCGAGGAGCGGCCGCGGCAGAGGCACGGCGCGCGGGTCGCCCTCGAGCGCGAGCTTTTCGACCGCCGGTCCGCCCGGATAACCGAGGCCGAGGATCTTGGCGGTCTTGTCGAACGCTTCGCCGAGCGCGTCGTCGATGGTGGTGGCGAGGCGGGTGTAGCGCCCGACGCCATCGACCCGCAGCACCTGGCAATGGCCGCCCGAAACCAGCAGCAGCGTGTAGGGGAAGTCGAGTTCGGGATCGGCCAGACGCGGGCTCAGCGCATGGCCTTCTAGGTGGTTGACCGCGACTAGCGGCTTGTCGCTCGCCATGGCCAGCGCCTTCGCAGTGACCAGGCCGACCATCACGCCACCGATCAGTCCGGGTCCCGCGGTCGCTGCAACCGCGTCGCAATCGGCCAGGGTTAGTCCGGCTTCGTCGAGGACTTCCGCGATCAGCGGCGCCAGCTTCTCGGCGTGCGCGCGCGCGGCGATCTCGGGCACCACGCCGCCGTAAGGCGCGTGGGCAGCCTCCTGCGAGGCAATTCGCTGCGCAAGTATGCGCCGGTCGCTTGTCACCAGGGCGGCCGCGGTCTCGTCGCAGCTGCTCTCGATGCCCAGGACCACGGTTTCGGCACCTCTCATCCCGGGTTTCCCTGACGCAGATTGCCGATTAGGGCAAGCAAGGCCGATGAATGATACCCCCAAGATACGACTGGGCACGCGTCGCTCCCCGCTGGCGATGGCACAGGCTCGAGAGGCACGTGAACGCTTGTGCGCCGCGCATGGGTGGGACGAGAGCGAGGTCGAGCTGGTCCCTGCCGAAGCCAGCGGTGACAAGATCCAGGATCGTCCGTTGGCCGATATCGGCGGCAAGGCGCTGTGGACCCGCGAGCTCGACGCGTGGCTGGGTGTAGCGCGGATCGACGCCGCAGTGCATTCGCTCAAGGACGTAGAGACAATGCGCCCGGCCGAGCTGGTGATCGCCGCCGTGTTGCCGCGGGCCGACAAGCGCGATGTCCTGCTCGGCGCCGCCTCCATCCATGCCTTGCCGCAAGGCGCGATCGTCGGCACGAGTGCGCCACGCCGCGCGGCGCAGCTTTTGCACGCGCGGCCCGATTGCCGCGTCGTGCCGTTCCGCGGCAATGTGGCGACACGGCTGGCCAAGCTGGCGGCGGGCGAGGCCCAGGCGACTTTCCTCGCGGCGGCGGGGCTCCAGCGGCTCGGTGAAGATGGGGCCGGGCACCCGCTGGCCGTCGAGGATTGGTTGCCGGCACCGGCGCAAGCCGCGATCGGCATCGAATGCCGCACCGATGATGAGCAGACCCGTGCCTGGCTCGAGGCCATCGATCATGCGCCGAGCCGCGCCGAAGTGCTGGCCGAACGCGCGTTGCTCGCCGCGCTTGGCGGCTCGTGCCACAGCCCGATCGCGGTCCTGTGCGACCGCGAAGGCGACGATATCGCCATGCGCGCGGCGATCTATTCGCTCGACGGGACTGAGAAGGTCGCCGCCGAAGCGCGCTTCCTGGCGAGCGATGCACAAGGCCCCGCACGGCTCGCCCAGGCGCTGCTCGAGCGGGCCTCGCCCGGGCTCGCCGGGCAATTCGCCGGCCCGCAATGATCCTCGCGATCCGACCTGAGCCGGGCTGCCAGGCCAGTGTTACCGCGGGACAAGCGGCCGGACTGGCGATCGAGCGTTGCCCACTGTTCGAGATCCGGCCGCTCGAATGGGCTCTGCCGCCGGGGCAATTCGATGGTCTGCTGCTCGGCAGCGCCAACGCCTTGCGCCATCCTGGACCACTTGTGGATAACCTTGTGGATATTCCTGTCTACGCTGTGGGAGAAGCGACCGGCGAGGCGGCCCGGCAGCGCGGATTTGCGGTGGTCCGCACGGGGCATGGCGGATTGCAGGACTTGCTCGACGACATGGCTGGAGAACCCCTGCGGCTCCTTCGTCTGGCCGGCCGCGAACACGTGCCGCTGACGCCGCCGCCCAGAATCGCGATCGAAACCGCGGTCGCCTACGATTCCGTCGGTTTGGCGTTGCCCGGGCGCGTTGCCGCGCAGCTGGCGAACGGCGCGCTGGTGCTGCTCCATTCGGCCGCGGCGGCGCGGCGCTTTGCGGCCGAATGCGACCGGCTGGCCGTTCGCCGCGGCGAAATCCGCCTTGCCGCACTCGGCCCGAGGATCGCGCAAGCGGCGGGCACCGGCTGGGCCGAGGTACGCTCCGCGGCCGAACCGAACGAGGCGGCGCTCTTGGCACTTGCCCGCGAGATGTGCCATGACCCGTCTCAGGGATGAGACGAAACGCCGATAAGCGCCGCCCCCAGCGTCGCAAAGGAACCTGATGCACGAAGACTACGGTACGATTGCCCGCGCGCAGGAGCGCAGCAGCGGGCGCATGAGCGCCTTGCTGGGTGTCGGCGTAGGCGCCTTCCTGCTCGGTGCGGCGCTCGTCGGATTGCTTTGGTGGGGCGGCTTCGGCCCCAATGGTTTTTTCCAGGTCAAGCGCGCGCAACCGACGCTGGCCGCGCCCGTGCCCACGCCGAGCGCCTCTGAGGCGAGCGCGGCGCAAGCGCGCCAGGCCGTCGCCCAGGTGCAACAGGTCGTCCAGCAACAGGGCGGTCTCGACAGCCGCGTCGCGGCGATGGAACAGCGCATGTCGAAGCTCGACCTGCAACTCCAGGCGGCCTCCGGCAACGCGGCGCGCACCGAAGGTCTGCTGGTGGCGTTTGCGGCGCGACGCGCGGTCGAGCGCGGGGATCCGCTCGGATACCTCGCCGACCAGCTGGAGCTTCGTTTCGGCGAAGCTCATGCCAACTCTGTGCGCACGATCGTCGATTTCTCGCATGATCCGATCACGCTCGACCAGCTCGTCGCACGCCTGCAAGGCCTCGAGCCCGAGCTGGTCAAGGCGCCCAAGGACGAAGGCGCGATCAGGTGGCTCGGCCGCGAGATCTCCGGCCTTTTCATCATCCGCCGGGCAAGCACGCCGTCGCCCGAGCCGCAGCGGCGGATCGACCGTGCGCAGCTGTTTCTCGAAAGCGGCCGGATCGAGCCGGCGATCGCCGAAGTCAAGAACCTGCCCAACGCTCAGGAAGCGTCCGATTGGATTGGCGATGCCCAGCGCTTTGCCGCCGCGCGTGACGCACTCGACATCCTCGAGAAGGCGGCGATCCTCGATTCGAGCGGTCTGCGCGACAGTTCGGGCCAGCGCATCCAGCAGCCGAGCCCCGCGGTCCGTTCGCCGGCGGCTAACTAACCTTTGAGCAGCTCGGGCAGCGCGCCGCTCGTGCCGCGCGCTTCGTCCATGAACCAGCGTTTCAGCGCCGGTGTGCGCTGGACTACGCCCATGCCCAAGCGCCGCACCGCGCTCGGCAGCGCGCCGGGGATGCCGAACAGCCGCGTCAGGCCGTCGGTAGCGATAGCGACCATGAAGGTGTCGAGTCCGCGCCAGCGTTCGTAGCGCGCGAGCAATTGCGCGTCGCCGGGGTCGAGGCCGAGGCGCATTCCGTCGGCCAGTACCTCGACCAATGCACCGACGTCACGCAGGCCGACGTTGAGCCCCTGGCCGGCAATCGGGTGAAGGCCGTGGCCGGCATCGCCGACCAGCGCGAGCCGCTGGGCGGTGATCCGGGCGGTGTGGTGGAAACCAAGCGGATAGGATGAGCGGCGGCCTTCGAGCGCGATCGCACCAAATGACCTGTGCATCCGCTTTTCGACTTCGGCGACGAAGGCGCGTTCGGACAGGGCGAGCACGCCGGCGGCGTCCTTCTCGGCGACGGTCCAGACGAGTGCGCTGCGATGGGTGCCGCCGGGGCCGTCGAGCAGCGGCAGCAGCGCGAACGGGCCGGCGGGGTAGAAGATTTCCCAAGCCACGCCGTTGTGCGGCTTCTCGTGCGTCAGGCCGGCAATTATCGCGCGGTGCTGATAGTCCCACTTGGCCACGGCAATTCTCGCCTCCTCCCGCGTGGGCGAGTTGCGCCCTTCGGCGGCGATCATCAGCGCGGCGCCCAGTTCGGTGCCGTCGGCCAGCGTGGCCGAGACGCCGTGCTCGCCGCGATGGCGCTCGGTCACCTCGGCTCGGGCGTGCCAGGCGATTAGCGGCTCGTTCTTGGCAGCTTCGAACAGCGCGAGGCGCAGCTCGCGGTTGGCGAACATGCGGCCGAGCGAACCCTCTTCCGGCTTGGGCTCGAAGTTGATCCGCCCGGGTTTCATCCCGTCGGTCACCGCGATCGAGGCGATCGGGCAGCCGTGCGGCTCGAGCCGATCGGCGAGGCCGATATTGGCGAACAGGTTCCAGCTCGCGGTCGAGATTGCCGACGCGCGGCCGTCGAAGCCTTCGGCGGTCAGTTCGGCTGGGTCGGCGCGGTCGACCACGTGGCTCGATAGCCCCTTCTTTGCCGCCGCGAGCGCCAGGGTCATGCCGACGAGTCCGCCGCCGAGGATCAGGAGATCGCGCTTGTCCGCCATAGGGTCGGTCCCTAGAACCCGCGCCGGGATGGACGCAAGACGAATGCACTGGCCAAAGGCTCTCGCGCTGTTGCTGGCGTGGGCGCTGGCGCTGCTGGCGACGCCGGCGATGGCGAACCACATGGCGGCCGAGCTGGTGCCGGAGGGCCCTGCCGCGCCCGGAAAGCCGGTCACGCTGGCGATTCACTTCTCTCCGCAAGCCGGTTGGCACGGCTACTGGTCGAACCCGGGCGATGCCGGTTACGGCATGGACCTCGCCTGGCACTTGCCCGCGGGCTGGGCGGCCGGCCAACCGCAATACCCGGTGCCGCAGACGCTGAGCATCGGCGGGTTGATGAACTACGTCTACGAAGCCGATTACGTGGTGCTGGTGCCGCTTTCCGCCCCAGAGAACGTCGCCGGGCCAACACCGGTCGCGCTCGACGCCAGCTGGCTCGCTTGCACGCGCGAGGTCTGCGTGCCCGAAAAGGCGACGCTGACGGCGATCGTGCCTGCAGTCGGTGCGCCCGATCAGCGCTTCGACAAGTGGCGCGCGGCGATTCCCGCACTGCTCGACCAGCAGGCCCGGTTCGAGCTGACGCCGGGCAAGCTGCGGTTTGCGATCCCGCTGCCGGCCTCGCTCGCATTGCACGATCCGCATGTCTTCATCGAGCAGCAGCAGCTTATCGATTACGCCGCGCCGCAAGCGTTCCGTCGTGACGGCAACACGCTTATCGTCGAGATCGCGCGCAAGGGCCTAGCCAAGGGCGCCGACATCATCAGCGGCATCCTCAAGATCGACGACAAGGGGCAGGGGGTGCGCTTCATCTCTACGCCCGGCCCCGTGCCGAGCGGCGGCGAGCCGATCGGCGGGCCCGCAGCGTCGCTCGCACCGCTTTGGCTGTTGTTTGGGCTCGCCCTGCTCGGCGGGCTGGTGCTCAACGTGATGCCGTGCGTGTTCCCGATCCTCAGCCTCAAGGCGCTGAGCCTCGCCCGCGCCGGCGAAAGTGAAGCCGAGGCCCGGCGAGAGGGCCTGGCCTACACCGGCGGGGTGATCGCCGCGGTGCTCGCGCTCGGCGGACTGCTGCTCGGCCTGCGCGCCGCCGGAGCGGAGGTCGGCTGGGCGTTCCAGCTGCAGGAGCCGGGCGTCGTCGTGTTCCTGCTGGTGCTGGCGATCGCGATCACCGCCAACCTTGCCGGGCTTTACGAGCTGCCTTCGGTTTCGTTCACGCGTGCCGGCGGCCGGTCGAGCGCGTTCGCCACCGGGTTGCTCGCGGCCTTCGTTGCGACCCCGTGCACCGGGCCGTTCATGGCCGCGGCGATGGGCGCGGCGCTGCTGTTGCCGTGGTGGGAAGGGCTACTGCTGTTCCTCGCCCTCGGGTTGGGCCTTGCGCTGCCGTTCCTGCTGCTCGGCTGGGTCCCGCCGCTGCGCAAGCTGCTGCCACGGCCGGGCCAGTGGATGGACACTTTCCGCAAGGTGATGGCGCTGCCGATGGGGCTAACGGCATTGGCGCTTCTGTGGCTGACCTGGCGGCTCGGCGGCAACTTGTTCGCCGTTGCCGCGTTGGCAGTCGCGATAGCCATGGTCGCGCTCCTGATACTGATCGGCCGCCTGCAACGGGCGGGCAAGCCCGTGGGCGCGCCGACTGTCGCCGGGATCGCGGGGCTGCTGCTCGCCTCGATATTGGTCCTGCCTAACGTCAAGGCCGCCCAAGGCCCCGCCGCGCAGGGCCTCATTCACGCCCAGCCATTCAGCGAAGCCGCGCTCGCTAAGGCGCGCGCCTCGGGCAAGCCGGTGTTCCTCTGGTTCACCGCCGACTGGTGCCTGACCTGCAAGGTAAACGAAGGAGTCGCGATCGAGCGCGAGCCGACTCGTGACGCCTTCAAGAAGGCCGGCGTGGTCGCGCTCGAGGGCGACTGGACCCGGCGCGACCCGGAGATCACCCGCTTCCTCACCGACCACGGCGCGGCCGGCGTGCCGTTGTACTTGTGGTACCCCGCGCGCGGCGAGGCGCAGCAATTGCCGCAAGTACTCACGCCCGACAGCCTGGTCGAACTGGCGAAGGCGAGCTAGCCCGCCGCTTCCGCTTTCTTGGCATCGCCTTCGACCGCGGGGGCCTTACCGCCTGCTCGGCACCATGCGAGGAATTGTCCCGGAACCGCGCTGCCCGCGATCTTGACCGTCCCGCCGCCAGGCAAGGTCGCCTCGAGCTCCCGCGGGCCTTCGAACACCTCCAGCAAGGGATCGTCGGCCGGTAGCGTGCCTTGCCAGCGCCACTCCCGGTCGGCGAGCGTGGCGTCGACCTTGAAACGGGAAATGATGCGGTTTCCGATGACTGGGAACAGCGCCTTCTCACCGGGCCGGGCGGGGGCGTGGCGGACGAGCGTGACCTGCGGCTGGCCCGCCTTCACCGAGCACAGCAGCGAAACGAAAGGCTTCTCGCCAGGCCGGCCGAAGTCGATCGCCTGCCCGCTCGCCGAGACACTCCAACCGGCCCCCTTGGTGTCGGGCGAGGGCAGGGGCTGTTCGCCCTGGCTGCGGACGTCGGAAAGCGAAATGCGCTTCGCCTCCACCGGCGCCTGCTCGCCGCGATGGCAGGCGGCGAGGGCCGTGACTAAGAAGACAATGGTAAGCGCATCACGGACGCGAATGGTGGCTGTCATTCGCCGCCCATTAACCGGCGACGCGGTCTGGGCAAGGCCTGACGCCTACCGCCCTCACTTTCGCTGCGTCTTGCCGTAACGCATCTTCCGTGTCCCCGGCTTGCCCTCGTTGCTCCGCCCCGCTTGCGGCGCGCGCTTCTGGTCGTCCGGCAGGCCCAACTCGTCGGCCTCGAGCCGCCTGATCTCGTCGCGCAGCCGGCCGGCTTCCTCGAACTCCAGATCGGCGGCGGCGGCGCGCATGCGCTTTTCGAGATCCTCAATGTAGGCGCGCAGGTTGTGGCCGACGAGGTTGTTGCGCTCCGGATCGTCGATCTCGATCAGCACCCCGTCGCGGCTGGCGGTGTGGGCGACGATGTCCTGGATGTTGCGCTTGATCGTGGTCGGGGTGATGCCGTTGGCCTCGTTGAACTCACGTTGCTTCTCGCGCCGGCGGTCGGTTTCGGCGATTGCCCGTTCCATGCTGCCGGTGATCCGGTCGGCATAGAGGATCACCCTGCCGTCGACGTTGCGCGCGGCGCGGCCGATGGTCTGGATCAGGCTGGTCTCGGAACGCAGGAATCCTTCCTTGTCTGCGTCCAGAATCGCGACAAGCCCGCACTCGGGAATATCAAGGCCTTCGCGCAGAAGGTTGATGCCGACGAGCACGTCGTAGACCCCGAGGCGGAGATCGCGGATCAGCTCAATACGCTCCAGGGTCTCGACATCTGAATGCATGTAGCGGACCCGCAGGCCCGCCTCGTGCATGAACTCGGTCAGGTCCTCGGCCATCCGCTTGGTCAGTGTGGTGACGAGCGTGCGATAGCCCAGCTGCGAAGTCTTGCGGCACTCGTTGATGCAGTCCTGCACCTGGTCTTCGACCGGTTTGATCTCCACCGGCGGGTCGATCAGCCCGGTCGGGCGGATCACCTGTTCGGCAAACACGCCGCCGGTCTGCTCCATTTCCCAGATACCCGGCGTGGCCGAGACGGCGAAGGTCAGCGGGCGCATCGCGTCCCATTCGTTGAACCGCAGCGGGCGGTTGTCGATGCAACTGGGCAGGCGAAAGCCGTATTCGGCCAGCGTCAGCTTGCGGCGGTGGTCGCCGCGCGCCATCGCGCCGATCTGCGGCACCGTCTGGTGGCTCTCGTCGACGAACAGCAGGGCGTTTTCCGGCAGGTATTCGAATAGCGTCGGCGGAGGCTCGCCCGGCAGGCGGCCGGTGAGGAAGCGGCTGTAGTTCTCGATCCCTGCGCAGGAACCGGTGGCGGCGATCATCTCGAGGTCGAAGTTGGTCCGCTGTTCGAGCCGCTGGGCTTCGAGCAGGCGGCCCTCGGCGTGAAGCTCCTTGAGCCGCTCTTCGAGCTCGAACCGGATCGCCAGCATCGCCTGTTTCATCGTCGGACCGGGCGTGACGTAGTGGCTGTTGGCAAACACCGCGATCGCATCGAGGCTCGCGCCCTTCTGCCCCGTCAGCGGGTCGAACTCGCTGATCTCTTCGATCTCGTCGCCGAAGAACGAGATTCGCCAGGCCATGTCCTCGTAGTGGCTGGGGAAAATCTCCAGGCTATCGCCGCGGACACGGAAGTTGCCGCGCTGAAATGCGGTGTCGTTGCGCTTGTACTGCAGCGCCACGAGCTTCCGGATGATCTCGCGCTGGTCGGCGCTCTGGCCTTTCTTGAGATCGAAAGTCATCGCCGAATAGGTTTCGAGCGAACCGATGCCGTAGATGCACGAGACCGAGGCGACGATTATCACGTCGTCACGCTCGAGCAACGAGCGGGTGGCGGAGTGGCGCATCCGGTCGATCGCCTCGTTCACCGAGCTTTCCTTCTCGATGTAGGTGTCCGACCGCGGCACGTAGGCCTCGGGCTGGTAGTAGTCGTAGTAGCTGACGAAATATTCGACCGCGTTGTTGGGGAAGAAGCTCTTGAACTCGCCGTAGAGCTGCGCGGCGAGGATCTTGTTGGGGGCGAGGACCAGCGCCGGGCGCTGCAATTCCTCGATCACCTTGGCCATCGTGAAGGTCTTGCCCGAGCCGGTGACGCCGAGAAGGACTTGCGTTCGCTCCCCCTCGCGCGAACCCGCGACCAGCTCGCAGATCGCGGTCGGCTGGTCGCCTGCCGGCTGGTACTCGCTGACGAGCTCGAACCGTCGCCCGCCTATCGCCTTGTGCGGCCGCGCGGGCTTGTGCGGCCTGAACGTGCCGGAGGTGTCGGGCTCTTCCAGCCCGCGTCTGATCACAAGTTCGGCCATGAGTACGAATATGGAACAAACGACCGACCAGTTCAATCTGTTGGCGGCGTATGCCGCGCATGATACTTTATTTGCGACGGCGGTTCACGCCAGGTTCGGAAGGGTGGATCAAATGCGCGTAATGTCTGGTTTGCCGCTTGCGGTGATGGGGTTCCTGGCGGCCTGCGACAACAGCCCGAAGGTTACGGCAAACAATGCCACGCCCCAGGAAGTGCAGCAGAAAGTCGCCGCGGCGGGGGCCGTCGAGATGATTTCTCCCGGCCGTTGGGAGGGCGTCATCCATATCTCGGAAATGTCGATGCCCGGCCTGCCTCCCGAGGCTCAGGCCAAGATGGCGCAAGCCCGGGCCGATCAAAAGGTCGTAAGCTGCGTGACGCCGGAGGACGTGAAGGAGAGCAAGGCTTCGATGTTCGGCGGCATGGGCAAGGAGTGCAAGTACGATCACTTTGCGCTCGGAGGCGGCAAGGTCGACGGAACGGCCACTTGCGATACCGGCGACGGCAAGATGAAGGCCACCGTCTCCGGCACTTTCTCGTCGGACACTTATCACCTCGCAATGCACACGGAAGCGACTGGCGCGAAACCAGTGAGCGGCATGACCATGACAATGTCGGTCGACGCAAAGCGTGTCGGTGCATGCCGCGGCACCCCCGACGAGTCTTGAGGCGGCAGCCGAGCACGCTCGCGTTCCCGATCGGACCGTTAATCTGGCGGCCCGGTAGGGTCCGCTATGAAACGCGACGCGGTGTCGGGAGTTAATGGCGCTGAAACGGATACCCGCCGAACGGAAACGAATGGCCAGAGACGCCGCCTTTGACCGACGCCCGATAAAAGCTGCCGGTACCGACGAACCCGCGTGGCGCGAACTCGCTCGGCGCGTCGCGCTGGCGCGGCGACCGCAGCCGGAAGGCTCGCGCAGCCCGCGCCTCAGGTTCCTGGTTTCGGAGCTTGGCGAGCTCGGCGAGCCGCTGCGTCGCGCGCTGCAGCCGCCGCTGGCTATCCAGCGCGCGAAGACGCGGCGCGTCGTCGTCCTGCTGCCCGGCTTCGGGACCAGCCCGTGGCGCATGCGGTACATGGCGCACCAGCTCGAACGCGCCGGGCACAAGGCCAAGCGCTGGGGAATGGGCTTCAATCTCGGTGTTACGCCTGAGCTATTCGAGCAGCTTTCCGAGCGCATTCTCGCGATTCGCGAGCGATACGGCCAGCCGGTCGTCCTGGTCGGCTGGAGCCTCGGCGGCGTCATTGCGCGCGAACTGGCCAAGCGCCATCCCGATGCGGTCGCCAAGGTAATCACGATGGGCTCGCCGTTCTCGGGATCGCCCTTCGACAACAACGCCTGGCGGATCTATCACCTGGTTGCCGGACATCCCGTCGACGAACCACCGGTCGAGGCGCGGCTGGCGGAAAAGCCGCCGGTTGAGACGATCGCTATCTGGAGCCCGCGCGATGGCATCGTTTCGCCGCGCGCCTCGCGCGGTCGCCCGGGAGAGCGGGATCGGGCGATCGCCGTGCGCTGCAGCCACGTCGGCTTTCCGAACTCCGCGGAATGCATTCGAACGGTCCTCGCAGAACTGGACGCGATCTAGATGACCTATTGCGCCGGTATGGTGACGGACCGCGGGCTCGTGCTGATGAGCGACACGCGGACCAACTCGGGCGTCGACAACATCTCGGTGTTCCGCAAGATGTTTCACTGGTCGGTGCCCGGTGAGCGGATCGTCGCACTGATGACAGCGGGCAATCTCGCCACGACGCAGGCGGTGATCAGCCGCCTCGAGGAACGGACCAAGGCGCCGGAGGAACGGCAGCATTCTTTGCTTGGCGTCCCGACGATGTTCCAGGCTGCGGTCGAAGCGGGCAAGGCCTTGCGAGAAGTCGTGCTGGAGACGCAGGAGGAGAACGGCGAGCAGGGCCGGGGCCGCTTCACCGCCTCGTTGATCCTCGCGGGGCAGATCAAGGGCATGGAGCCGCGGCTGTTCCTGATCTACCCGGAAGGCAACTTCATCGAAGCGAGTTGGGACACGCCGTTCTTCCAGGTTGGCGAGACCAAGTATGGCCGGCCGATCCTG
Organism: Croceibacterium sp.; assembly: GCA_035470785.1. GTDB lineage: Bacteria > Pseudomonadota > Alphaproteobacteria > Sphingomonadales > Sphingomonadaceae > Croceibacterium_B. The sequence goes on from DATIQN010000064.1 coordinate 61,005, forward strand.
ATCCGCGGCTACGACCGCAACCTGAGCTTCGAGGATGCGGTCAAGTTGCTGATGGTCAGCTTCGATTCGACGCTCAAGGCCAATCTCTCGGTCGGGCTGCCGCTCGACCTGATGGTGATCGCGCGCGACGCCTTCGCGCCGACGCACCAGAAGCGCGTCGAGGCCAGCGATCCCTATTTCGAATCGGTCTCGGCCCGGTGGAGCGAGGCGCTGCGCGACGCGTTCCATTCGCTGCCCGAATACAGCTTCTATCGCGAGTCCGAAAAAGACTAGGTACCACCACCTAAGTGTCGATACGGTAAGGACTTATTGGGACCGGAAGAATACGGATTTGCCTCCAGATTGGAGGTAAGGTTCGTCAGGGCTCCTGCCTGTCTTATCGGTCGCCTCGGCCGATAGAGGGCCATTTTCGGGCTTCCTCGGCGTGCGCGCCGGGGGTTCTGTGAGCCATTCTGGGATCATGGAACATCGCCACATCATTCACGTCGTCGACAGCGACAGCCGCTTGCGCGCCGAACAGGCCCGCACGGCCTTCGCGCTCGGCCATCATGCCGAAGTCTATTCGGACCTCGCTGAACTCATGTCGCGGATGCCCCCGTCCGGGATCGTCCTGCTGCGGGAGCGGGCGACCGACGTCATCCTGCGCGAGTTGCTCGATCGCTTCGGCGAGCAGGGCTTGTGGTTGCCGGTCATCGTCTGCGCCGAAGATCCGCACATCGAGCGCGTGGTCAGCGCGATCAAGGGCGGCGCGCTTGATTACCTGCAGTTGCCGCTGGAGGCCGGGAGGCTCGCCCGCTCGCTTCCCCGGGTCGCGGCCGAAGCCAGCGCGCGCAGCCTCACTCATTTGCGTCTCGCCGACCCGCGCCGGCGGATCGCGCGGCTGAGCAAGCGCGAGCGGCAAGTGCTCGAATGGCTCGCGCTCGGCACTTCGAACAAGCTCATCGCCCGGGAGCTCGAGATCAGCCCGCGCACGGTGGAGATCCATCGGTCTCACATGATGACCAAGTTGCGCGCCGGACATGCGGCGGAGGCCGTCCGTCTGTGGCTGCAATCAGGGCTCGAAACCAAGGTTCCCGCCCCGCCCCGCGATCACGACCTCGATGAGGGTGAGCGCCTCTCGCTCTCCCCCGAATTGGCGCGCCTAATGCGGGGCAATCCTCCCGCATGGACGGAGGATGAGCGCGAAGATTCAGAAGACGCCGCGGAAAGCAAGCGACGGAGCTCGCGGCGGGCCAGTTCCAGGTGACGTGATCGGCTCGAGCATAGGTCGGCGGACCATCGGGAGTTCGTCCCGATGGTCCGCCAGTTTAGGCATGTTCCGCCGGCCCGAAAGACCCGCGGGGATCGATCGATCAGGCGCTGGCGGTCGCGTGGACGCCGCTTGATGAGCCCATGAGACCCATCAGGTCTTCTCTCGAATTGTTGTACAGCCGCATCACGATGACCGTCGCCGCAACCGAGGCGGCGGCGATTTCGACGTTGAGGAACGCCGCATTCAGATGCGCGCCGATGTTCGGAATATTCGCCAGCGCGGCACCGGCCAGTGGAAGCGTGACGACCGCGAAGAACAGGCCGAGCAGGTTTTCAGGCTTGTACTTCAGCCCGGCGATCAAGCCGAGCACAACCAGCACCAGCGCGACGTTCAAGTTGGGAATCGCCACGAATCCGGCAACGATGGCCAGCACCGTTGCGATTAGCCGGGCCAAGCCCGCAATTTTATCGACCATAAGTCCCCCCAAATCCCATTGCCTCTCCGGACAATGTGGTGGGCGACCCTGCGCGTCTTATACGCGTCCCAACGGCTCAGCGGAATAGCGCAATGCTGCGCGGTAAAGGGCGGAAACAGAAAGATAATCATGAGATGTCCACAGCGGCTGTTTCGGGCTCTCGCGAAGTCGAGCGGGCGAGTAACGGTTTCGAATGCAACCGCATCCGCGCTTGACTATGGCCCAGCGCACTATAGGCCGCCCGGCGGGCCACGCGGTCCCAACGCCGCGCGTGCTCTCTGCAAGGAGAGACTACATGTCTAATGAACCTACACTCCGTCCGGAGCGCCCTTTCTTTTCCTCCGGTCCCACCGCCAAGCCGCCCGGCTGGTCGCTCGACAAGATCGACACCCGCTCGCTCGGCCGCTCGCACCGCTCGCCCTATGCTAAGGGCCGGCTGAAGTATGCGATCGACCTCTCCAAAGAACTGCTCGGCGTGCCCGAGGATTATCTCGTCGGCATCATGCCGGGGTCGGACACCGGCGCGCTCGAGTGCGCGATGTGGACCATGCTCGGCGACCGCCCGACCACCGTCGCCGCCTGGGAAAGCTTCGGCAACGTATGGATCCAGGACGCAGTCAAGCAGCTCAAGCTGCCTAACCTGACCACGCTCGACGCCGACTACGGCGAGATCCCGGACCTCGCGTCGGTCCCACAGGACAACGACGTCGTCTTCACCTGGAACGGCACGACCTCGGGCGCGAAGATCCCCAACACCGACTGGCTCGCCCCCGGCCGCGCGGGCGTGACGATCAACGACGCCACCAGCGCGATCTTCGCGATGGAGATGGACTGGGCCAAGCTCGATGCCACGACCTATTCGTGGCAGAAGGTGATGGGCTCGGAAGCCCAGCACGGCATGCTGATCCTCAGCCCCAAGGCAGTCGAGCGGATCGAAAGCTACGATCCGTCCTGGCCGCTGCCCAAGCTGTTCCGCGTCAAGAAGGGCGGCAAGCTCGATCGCTCGATCTTCGAAGGTGCGACGATCAACACCCCGTCGATGCTTGCGACGGAGGACTACATCGTCGCGCTCGAATGGGCGAAGTCGATTGGTGGCCGCCAGGCGATGTTTGAACGCGCCAACCGCAATGCAAAGACCGTGTTCGACTGGATCGAGGCGACGCCGTACTTGCGCAACATGGTCGCCGACCCGGCGAAGCGGACCAACACCGGCGTGTGCATGGTCTTCCAGGGCGACTGGTACGAAAGCCTTTCCGCCGAGGACCAGGCCAACGTTCCGAAGAAGATCGCCGGCACGCTCGAGAAGATGGACATCGGCTACGACTTCAACGGCTACCGCGATGCGCCGCCGTCGTTGCGCATCTGGTGCGGCGGCTCGGTCGAGCAGGAGGACATCAAGCGCCTGCTGCCGTGGATCGAGTGGGCCTATGAAGAGCTGAAAGCCGGCCGCCTCTGATTTGTCGTCGTCCCGGCCTTGAGCCGGGACCGCTTTCCACCTGGCGCGCCCTGTGCGGCCAGCGATCCCGGCGTTCGCCGGGATGACGGAGTAATTTAAATGACCAAGCCCAAAGTCCTCATCTCCGACAAGATGGACCCCAACGCCGAGCGCATCCTCAAGGAGCTCGGCTGCGACGTCGACGTGATCACCGGCAAGACGCCCGACGAATTGAAGGCGATCATCGGCCAGTACGACGGCCTGGCGATCCGCTCGGCCACCAAGGTGACCAAGGAAATCCTCGACGCCGCGACCAACCTCAAGGTCATCGGCCGCGCCGGGATCGGGGTCGACAACGTCGATATCCCCTACGCCAGTTCGAAGGGCGTGGTGGTGATGAATACGCCCTTCGGCAACTCGATCACTACTGCCGAACACGCCATCGCGCTGATGTTTGCGCTCGCCCGGCAAATTCCCGAGGCCAACGAGCAGACCCAGGAAGGCAAGTGGCCGAAGAACGCCTTCATGGGTGTCGAGGTGACCGGCAAGACACTCGGCCTGATCGGCGCGGGCAACATCGGCTCCATTGTCGCATCGCGCGCGCTTGGCCTGCGGATGAAGGTCATCGCCTACGATCCCTTCCTGACCGAGGAACGGGCGGTCGAAATCGGCGTCGAGAAGGTCGACCTCGAAACGCTCGTCACCCGGGCGGATTTCATCACGCTGCACACTCCGCTCACCGATGAGACCCGCAACATTCTCAGCCGCGAGCGCCTCGAGAAGACGAAGAAGGGTGTGCGCATCGTCAATTGCGCGCGTGGCGGGCTGATCGACGAGGCGGCGCTCAAGGACGGGCTCGATTCGGGCCACATCGCCGGTGCGGCGCTCGACGTCTTCGCCGTCGAGCCGCCCCCGGTCGACCATCCGCTGTTCCACACCCCGAACTTCATCTGCACCCCGCACCTCGGCGCCTCGACCAGCGAGGCGCAGGTCAACGTCGCGCTGCAGGTGGCCGAGCAGATCGGCGATTACCTGGTCACGGGCGGGATCACCAACGCGCTCAACGTGCCCTCGCTCAGCGCCGAGGAGGCGCCGAAGCTCAAGCCTTACATGGGTCTTGCCGAGAAGCTCGGCAGCCTCGTCGGTCAGTTGGCTCGCGGTAGCCTGCCGAAGATCAGCATCGAGGTCGAGGGCGCCGCGGCTCACCTCAACCAGAAGCCGATCACCGCGGCGGTGCTCAGCGGGTTGATGAAGCACTATTCGCAGAGCGTGAACATGGTCAACGCGCCGTTTCTCGCCAAGGAACGCGGCATGGAAGTGCGCGAGATCCGGAACGAGCGCGAGGGCGTCTATCACACGCTCGTGCGCGTCACCGTCGCAACCAGCCAGGGCGACCGCTCGGTCGCCGGCACGCTGTTCGGGGCGAGCGCGCCGCGCCTTGTCGAGATCTTCGGCATCGGCATCGAGGCCGATCTCGACGGGCACATGCTCTACATCGTCAACGAGGATGCGCCGGGCTTCATCGGCCGCATCGGTTCGCTGCTCGGCGAGGCCGGGATCAACATCGGCACCTTCCACCTCGGCCGCCGCGACGCGGGCGGGGAAGCGGTGCTGCTGCTCAGCGTCGACCAGGCGATCCCGCAGGACCTGATCGACAAGGCCTGCAAGCTGCAGGGCGTGAAGAACGTCAAGGCGCTGGCGTTTTGATGGCGAGAGCCGTTCACTCTTCGCAAGCGGGGAGTGAACGGCTAGGGCCTGTCGCACCATGACCGACCCGACCCGCGACCTGTTGCCCGAGGGGCTCGAGGACCGCCTGCCACCCAGCGCGGCGGCTGCGGCGCGGATCGAGCGCGCAGCGCTCGAGGCGATGGACTCCTGGGGTTATGACCGCGTGCGCCCGCCGCTGGTCGAATTCGAGAAATCGATGGCAGGGCGAATGCTCGGTTTTGCCACCCGGCGGATGTTCCGCTTCGTCGATCCCAAGAGCTTGCGCATGCTGGCGCTTCGCTCGGACATGACCGTCCAGGTCGGCCGCATCGCCGCGACGAGCCTGGCCGGTAGCCCGCGCCCTTTGCGCCTGTGCTACGGCGGGCAGGTGGCGCGCATCTCCGGCGACCAGCTCGACCCGCGGCGCGAGGCGCTGCAGCTCGGCGCCGAGCTGATCGGCAGCGATAGCGCGGCCGCCGCCGCCGAGGCGGTCGAGCTGGCGATCACCGCGCTCGAAGCGATCGGCGCCACCGGCATCTCGGTCGATTTCACGCTGCCCGACCTCGTCGACACGCTCGCCGCCGAGGAATTCCCGCTCGACGCCGACCAAGTCGCCGCGGTGCGCCGCGAGCTCGACGCCAAGGATGCGGGCGCGCTCAAGGAAGCGGGCGGGGCGGCCTACCTGCCGCTGCTCTACGCCGCCGGGCCGTTCGACCAGGCGATCGCCAAGCTCTCGCAGATCGACGCCAGCGGCGCGCTCGCCAGCCGGATCGACGGGCTCAGGCAGATCGCCGCGCGCGTCGCCGGGCGCGCGCGCCTGACGCTCGACCCGAGCGAACGCCACGGCTTCGAATACCAGAGCTGGTTCGGATTCATGATCTACGGCGACGGCGTGCGCGGTACGCTCGGGCGCGGCGGCACTTACCGTATCGGCGGGACCGATGAGCCGGCGACCGGCTTCTCGCTCTATCCCGAGGAACTGGTCGCAGCTGCCGCGGCCAGCGAACCGCGCGCCAAGACGGTGTTCCTGCCGCTCGGGCATGACCGCGACGCCGCCAGCCGGCTGCGCGCGCAAGGCTGGCGCACGCTCGCGGCCTTGTCCGAACACGACCAGCCCGCGGCGCTGGGCTGTTCGCATCGCCTGGCCGGCGGGGAAGCCGTGCCGCTCTAGCCGATACGCCGCGCGGCGGTGGTCAGGCGCTGCGAGCGGTTGAAACTGCGCTCGACCGGTGCCGGCTTCAGCCCGTCGCCGTTGGCGAGATAGTCGAAGATCGCCTGGTGCAGTGCCTGCTCGAACTCGACCCGCGCGATGCGCCCGTGGAGCAAGGTCACGCGTCCCTGCAGGCGAACACCGCTGGCAAAGCGGATCGCCACGTGGTCGCCGGCGACGATCAGGCCGTTGCCCAGGTCGAGCAGGCAACCTTCACGGCTGAGATCGTATACGCGGCCCGCAGTGTTGTGGCCGCGCGCGCGGCAGGTCACCGGGAAGTTCGCGCCACGCCTGCCGGCGCGCGCGCTCACACGCGATCTCCGACCAGCATGGGGGGCAGCTCAAGGCCCGCCCGGCGCGCTATCCGCGCCTGGCGCCGGTAGGTTTGCCGCAGCCGCTCCTCGCGCTGCCATTCCTCGTAGGCGACGACGTGTGCCAGCGGGCAACTGAAGAAGAACATCTGCTCGGCCGCGCCGGTAAGCACGATGCCGCGCCGAAGGTCCGCAGCGCCGAATGAAGGAAAGCGTGCCCGCCGGATGATCTCGTCCACCATGCGGGAAAAAAGCCGTAAAATCAGCGGTTGTTCCGGCTCCGAAAAATATTTAATATTTGGTTTCAGTTAATTAGGGGATCTTCCGCAGATCACCTCAAGATGTGCGCCAGCCAACGGTCGAGAACCGGCGTGGCCGGATAGTTCGGCTCGCCAAGCCGACGGTTGATTTCCATGTGGCCCATCAGTCCGGTGCCGGCAAACCCTTCGATGGTCACCGGCGTACCAGCCTTCTTCAGCGCTGCGCCCAGTGCGTCGCTCTGCGCGACTCCGTCGGGCCGCTGGACGTAGAGGATCAGGAACGCCGGAGCGTTCGGCCGGGCCGCCTGCAACGTCGGCGAGAGCGCCTTCTGCCGTTCTGGATCGCTGCCGAAGGCCTCGGCATAAGTGCGCTGCATCAGCGGCGCGCCGATCGAAAGCTGGCGTGGCACGTCGTAGGCTGCACCGTCGAGCGCCACGATCCCGCGCACGTCGTCGATGTTGAGGCCCGCGCCGTTGAGCCAGCGGGGATCGGTGCCGATCAGGGCCACGAGGTGAGCGCCCGCCGAATGTCCGATCAGCACGATCCGGCGGGCGTCGAAACCCAGGGCATCGGAGTTGGCTCGCAGGAAGGCCACTGCCTCGGCGACATCCGCCGCCTCGTCCTCCACCTTCACTTGCGGGACCAGCCGGTAATCGAGCGACGCGACAGCATAGCCCAGGCCATGCCAGTGACTGAGCTTGGCCGAGCCCTCCATCATCCTCATGTCGCCGCGCGTCCAGCCGCCGCCGTGGACGAATACGATCAACGGCGCATCGGCCGTGGCTCCCGGCCAGTACTCGAGCTTCTGCAGCGACGCCGCGCCGTAAGCGAGTGTTTGCTCGCCGGGCACTTGGGCAGCCGGTGCCGCTTCGCGCGACAGCGCTATCGAGGCGCTCATGGCCGCAGTCACGGCCAGCAGAAGGACGACGTTCTTGCGCATGTTCGCCTCCAAGCCTTGCGCCCTAGGATATTACCGCGCGGTTGAAGCGCCAGTCGCGAAGTGTCGCCGATTGTGTCGGGCGCGGTTGCCCTGCGCTCGCGTATTGCCTAGGGCCGCGCCGGTTCTTCCTTGAAAGGCTGCCAGCTTGGCCAACGTGACCGTGATCGGCGCCCAGTGGGGCGATGAGGGCAAGGGCAAGATCGTCGACTGGCTCGCTTCGCGCGCCGACGTGGTCGTTCGCTTCCAGGGCGGGCACAACGCCGGGCACACGCTGGTGGTCGGCAACACCACCTACAAGCTCTCGCTGCTGCCCTCGGGCATCGTCACCGGTACGCTGTCGCTGATCGGTAACGGCGTGGTGCTCGATCCGTGGGCCCTCAAGGCCGAGATCGAGCGGCTCGAAGGGCAGGGCGTGTCGATCACGCCCAAGAACTTCGGCGTGGCCGACAACTGCGCGCTGATCCTGCCGGTCCATCGCGATCTCGACGGCTGGCGCGAGGCGGCGGCAGGCAAGGGCAAGATCGGCACCACCGGGCGCGGGATCGGTCCGGCTTACGAAGACAAGGTCGGCCGCCGCGCGATCCGCGTGTGTGACCTGGCGCACCTCGACGAGCTCGAGCCGCAGCTTGACCGCCTTTGCGCACACCATGACGCGCTACGCGCCGGGTTCGGCGAACCGCCCGTCGATCGCGCGCGCCTGCTCGCCGACCTCAAGGAAATCGCTCCGTTCGTGCAGCAGTTCGCACAGCCGGTGTGGCGGCGGCTGAACGAGGAGAAGAAGGCCGGCCGCCGGATATTGTTCGAAGGCGCGCAAGGCGTGCTGCTCGACGTCGACCACGGGACCTATCCCTTCGTCACCAGCTCGAACACGGTCAGCGGCACGGTTGCCAGCGGCAGCGGGCTCGGGCCGAACGCGGCGGGCTTCGTGCTCGGCATCGTCAAGGCCTACACCACCCGCGTCGGTTCGGGCCCGTTCCCGACCGAGCTGCAGGACGCCGACGGCCAGCGCCTCGGCGAGCGTGGGCACGAGTTCGGCACCGTCACCGGCCGCCAGCGCCGCTGCGGCTGGTTCGACGCGGTGCTCGTGCGGCAGAGCTGCGCGATCAGCGGCGTCACCGGCATCGCGCTGACCAAGCTCGACGTGCTCGACGGATTCGAGACGCTCAAGATCTGCACCAGCTACCGCTTGCGCGGACAGGTGCTCGACTACCTCCCCGCCAACGCCGCCGAGCAGGCCGAATGCGAGCCGGTTTACGAAGAAATGCCCGGGTGGCGCGAAAGCACCGCCGGCGCGCGCAGCTGGGCCGAATTGCCGGCGCAAGCCGTCAAATATATCCGCCGGATCGAGGAACTGATCGAATGCCCGGTCGCTTCCGTCTCGACCAGCCCCGAGCGGGACGACACGATCCTGGTGCGGGACCCGTTCGCGGACTGACCCCGTGAAGCGCATCGCATTCCCGCTGCTGGTTCTGGTCGCGGGCTGCACCACGTCGCTCCCAGTCCCGCAGCAAGCCGTGCTTCCTCCACCCCAGGTGGTTCCGAGTCCTGTCCCGCCCGGTCCGGTCGACTACATCCTCGTCGACAAGTCCGTCCGCACGCTGACGCTCTTCAGCCGTGGTGTCCCGCTCAAGTCGTACCTGGGCCTGCAACTGGGCGGCGAGCCTGTCGGGCCCAAGCATTTCGAAGGCGACGAACGCACGCCCGAGGGCCGCTACACGATCGACGATCGCAACCCGCGCAGCGCGTATCACCTGAGCCTGCATATCTCTTATCCCGGCGCCGCCGATCGCGACTACGCCGAAGCGCGGGGTTACAGCCCCGGCGGCGAGATTTTCATCCACGGCCAGCCCAACGCGCTCACCGAAGGCCGCGAGCCGGGTGACTGGACCGACGGCTGCATCTCGGTCTCGAACGCCGAGATCGAAGAACTGTGGCGCCTGGTGCCCGACGGCACGCCGATCGAGATCGAACCCTAGGAGGCCGCCTCAAACAGCTCGCGGTGGCGCGCCTCCACGCGCGGCCAGATTTCGCGGGCGCGCGGTTCGTCGATGCCGAATCGATCTGCGAGGGTGGTGGCGAACTCCTCGGCGTCTCCAATCGTGTATGCCGTGGTGCCCTCCGAGCCGCGCTCGGTCAGCACCCGGCCCCGCAGGACAAGATGGCGGTCCGGGTGCCGCTTCTGGGCCACGAAGTTGAGCGTGAAGTTCGAGGCCTGATGGTTCGCCTGCCAGTCGCGCTTGGCGATGAGCAGCGCCTCGTCGGCCGGTTCGGCGCGAAAATCGTAGCCGAACGGCGTCTCGGCCTGTTCGGTGAACCGCCAATAGCCGTCATCGGTTTGCTGCAGCGAAACCGTGTACGGCGCATCGTGGCGCTCGCCGACAGACAGCGGCAGGGGCTCGAGCAGGCTGCCGCCGAAGCCGACGTCGCAGAGCCACGGGCCGCCGCACGCGACTAGCAGCGCCAGGTGCGTCCCCATCCGCTCGTCGCCGCCATCCTGGCGCATCACGCCGCACGAGAGGCGGGTGACCGAAAAGCCGATCGCCTCGAGCGCGGCGCCGAACAGGCCGTTCATCTCGTAGCACCAGCCACCACGCTGCCGCTGGACCAGTTTGTCGAAGATCGCGCCGGGGTCGAGGCTGGGCACCAGCCCGAGCTGAACGTCGAGCGCCTCGAACGGGATCGAGGTCACATGCGCGCGATGGAGAGAGCGCAGCGTTTCGAGGTCAGGCCGCAGATTCCAGCCGTGGCCGATGCGCTCGAGGTAGAGGGCAAGCTGCGCGTCATTCATAGCTGACCACCTCGAACTCGATCCCGTCCCAGTCGAAGAAATAGAACCTGCGCCCGGGTTCGTAATCGGCGTGGTTGAACGTCTCGAGCCCGGCGTTGAGGACCACGCGCTCCGCGGCGTCGAGATCGTCGACGACCACGCCGACATGATTGAGCGGCTGGCCCTTGGCGAAGCGATCGTGCGCCTGCCGGTCGGTGTAGAGCGCCAGGTAGCTTCGTTCGTCGCCGACATGGATCGTTTCGCCGCCGTTCATCGCCGCGCCGCGCCAGCGTTCGTGCCAGCCAAGCAGCTGTTTGAAGAGCGCGGACGAGCGCTCGATGTCGCTCACCGTGAGATTGGCATGTTCCATCGTGCCGCTGGGCATGTTTGCTCCTTTGTTCATCCCACGTGCAGGATTTCGACGAATTCTCAACAAGATGAGCGTTTATCGAATCAGCACGCTTGCCTATTCTGCAACCTCAAGATAACTTGAGGTCAAGGGGAAATAAGGGTCGGAGAGGGTTGTGGCGGGAATCACCAAGGACGACATCATTCCGATCGGCACGTTGTCCGCGCGCACCGGCGTCGCCGTGTCGGCCATTCGTTTCTACGAGGACAAGGGCCTGATTCATTCGGTGCGCACCGGCGGCAACCAGCGCCGCTTCTTGCGCTCGGACATCCGCCGGATCAGCTTCATCCTCATCGCCCAGCGTCTCGGCCTCGCGCTCGCCGAGATCGAGGAACAGCTTGCCACACTGCCCGAAGGGCGCACTCCGAACGTGCGCGACTGGCAGAAGATCAGCCACTCGATGCGCGCGGCGATCGACGAGAAGATCAAGCTGCTCACGCGCACCCGCGCCAAGCTCGACGAATGCATCGGCTGCGGCTGCCTGTCCCTGCACAAGTGCCAGCTCTACAACCGCGACGACAAGATGGGCGCCGCCGGCGCCACCGGTCCGCGGCTGGTGCTCGATTCCTAACTGACTTCGACAGGGTTGCCCTGTTGGCGCCACGCGGCCATGCCGCCGTCGAGCGCGGTGACGCGCGCGAAGCCGAGTTCCCTCAACGTTGCCGCGGCGAGGGTCGAGATCTTGCCGAATTCGCATACCGTGAGAATCTCGACGCTTGGATCGGGGAAGGCTTCGTTCACGCGCAGCTCGAGCTGGCCGCGCGGCACATGGACCGCATTGGGAACGTGCCCGGCGGCGTAGGCATCGCTTTCGCGCACGTCGAGAATGACGAAATCGTTGGTCCGCGCGGCGATCCGCCGGCTCAACTCGTCCATCCCCATGAACGGCACTTTCCGGCCTGCCTCGGCGAGGACCTGGCTCACCGTCTTGCCGCCCGACATGTTGGTCCGCAGCGCTTCGGTCAGGTGTGTCGGGGCCGACAGGTTGAGGCTGTTCATCAGCGCGACGAACTCGGCCCGTTCGCTCTTGGCGAGGCGCGGGTTGTTCGCGCGTTCGGCACCGATGGTCGACTGGCCTAGGTCCTTGTAGTCGTGTGCCGGGAACACCAGAGTTTCGTCTGGCAGCGCGAGCAGCTTTCCGAACAGGCTCTCGTAGAGTTGTTCGGCGTCGCCGCTGGGCAGGTCGCTGCGCCCGGTGCCGCCGATCAGCAGCGTGTCACCGGTGAACACCCGATCCTCGACATGGATGGCCATCGAATCGCGCGTGTGCCCGGGCGTGTGCAGGATCCGCATCCTGAGGTTGCCGAGCGGCAGCGTGTGCCCGTCATCGACGTGCAGGGTGACATACGGAGCCGGCGAATGCCGGTGCATCGCTATTGGTGCGCCGAGCTCGCGATGTAGCTCTTGTGCGCCCGAGAAATGGTCGGCGTGTGTGTGGGTATCGACAATATAGCGGACGCGAAGTCCGCGTCTGTTCACTTCGCCGAGGTAGCGATCGACCAGCCCGAGTGCCGGGTCGATGATCGCCGCGGCGCAGGTGTCCTCGCAGCCCACGAGGTAGGACTTGCAGCCTTCCCCATCCTTGAAGTCGGCGAAGATCATGGATTTCCCTCCACGCGACCCGCCGCGAGACTAACACGTCGCACTCCTCGCCAGAAGCGGCATTGCCTCGCCCTCGCTTCATCGGCACAATCGCGCACATGAGCAAGCTCAAGAAGAAGGACTACCATCAGGCGCTCGAATCGATGCAGCGAGAGCTGGTCGGGCTCTCGAACTGGGTCGAGGCGACCGGCGCGCGGGTGGTGGTGCTGCTCGAAGGCCGCGACAGCGCAGGCAAGGGTGGGGCGATCCACGCGATCCGCGAGCACATCAATCCGCGCCGTTGCCGCGTTTTCGCGCTCAACAAGCCCAACGAACGCGAGGCGGGCGAGTGGTATTTCCAGCGCTATGTCCGCCATTTGCCGACGAAGGGCGAGATCGTCCTGTTCGACCGCAGCTGGTACAACCGCGCCGGGGTCGAGCAGATCATGGGCTTTGCCACCGCGCTTGAGATCGAGGCGTTCCTCGAAGCCGCTCCACGGCTCGAAAAGCTCCTGGTCGACGACGGGATAATCCTGATCAAGTATTGGCTGACTTGCGACCAGGAAGAGCAGGAGCAGCGCTTCGAAGAACGCCGCGAAGACCCCCTCAAGGGATGGAAACTTTCGCCGATCGATGTCGCCGCGCGGACGAAATACGACGCTTACACCGCCGCGCGAGAGGCGATGCTGCGCGCGACCCACACCGAATGGGCACCGTGGACGCTGGTCGATTTCAACGACCAGAAGCAGGGGCGCCTAACGCTGATCCGCGACCTGCTTGACAGGATCCCGGAGTGCAAGGTGAAGGAGGCGGAGGTCAAGCTTCCGAAGCTGAAGAAGAAGCCGAGCGAGGAGCGCTTCTCGGTGATCGAGCCGTTGCCGGAATTCGACCCCTAGCCGTGAAACCACTCGAGTTGGTCGCCACGGCGCGCGCGCCCGACGGCGAGGAGCTCCGGCTCATGCGCCGTGGCGACGACTTCATGATTGTGCTCGACCGTAACGAGCTGATGAACAGCCGGATGAGCGGATCGGAAGAGGCGCTCGCGACAATGACTTGCGAGCGGCTGACGGATCGCGCCGCGCCGCGTTTCCTGATCGGCGGCTATGGCATGGGCTTTACCCTGCGCGCCGCGCTGGGGGCGCTCGGGCCGAAGGCGAAACTGACCGTTGCCGAGCTCGTGCCTGAGATCATCGCCTGGGCGCGCGGACCGATGGCCGAGCTGACGGCCGGATGCCTGGACGATCCGCGCGTTCAAGTCGTCATCGACGACGTGGCCGAACTGATCGCGCGCGGACGCGGCGCCTACGACGCGATCCTGCTCGATGTCGACAACGGGCCGGACGGGCTCGTGCGCGAGGGCAACGACCGACTCTACACCCGCGCGGGCCTTGCCGCTGCCAAGGCTGCGCTCAAGCCGGGCGGTGTGCTGGCGGTTTGGTCGGCGGCCAAGGACCCGGCATTCGCTCGCCGTCTCGCGAAGGCGGGGTTCGCGCTCGACGAGGTCACCGTCCGCGCGCGCAGCAACGGCAAGGGCGCCAAGCACACCATCTGGTTCGCGACGGTGCCCTAAATCAGGAGCGCGCCGCCGGCGTCATCACCAGCACATGGAAACTGCCGGGGACGAGCGGCGGGCGCTTGCCCGGCTCGCCCTGGCCGAAGCGCGCGGCCGGCAGGAATATGCGTCCTGTGGCGGGATCGATCGCAGCAGTGCGCGCGCTCACTTCGCTCGGCGTCTGCGACACCACCGCATCGTTCGCCCCTTTGTCGAGCTGAACTATGCTCAGCGTGCCACTCCTGCCGCAAGGGATGATGAAGCGCTGGCGTTTCGCGTCCCACAGGGCGGTGTCGGGTCCGGCTCCGATGTCGACAAGACGGATGAGCTTGCGGGTCTTCGTGTCGACCAGCGCGGCCTTGCCGTTGCCACAGGCGCTGAGCGCGAGGTGGCGCTCGGAGGCGTAGGCGAAACCGGTCGGACCGGTGCAACCGGTCAGAGGGATCGCTTCGTCGGCCTTGCCCGTGGCGAGGTCGGCCAGCTCGATTTCGCTTTGGTCCTCGTTGTTTGCCGCGAGCTCGGTCGGGCTGACCAGCACCGCGAATTCGAGGCCCGGCTTGAGAGCGATGCGGCCCGTCTCGGCAGCGGACTTGAGATCGATCACCGAAACCGTGCCGTCGCGCGCGTTCATCGCATAGGCGTGCAAACCGTCGGGCGTGACTACCGCTGCATCGGGGTTGGCGCCGACCGGGATGCGAGCCAGTTCCTTGCCGCTGACCCGATCCAGGATCCGCACCGAATTATCGCCCCCGCTGGTAACCAGAATGTGCCCAGTTCCGGGAATCGGTAGGGCGCTGTGCGCGCGAACGAAAGTGCCGATCGCTTTCGTGCTGCCCGCGGCCGGGTCGACCACCAGCACGTCGGTGCCGTGGGCGACGAGCACCAGATGGCTGGCCGGATCCCAACTGGTGACGTCCCAGAACCCGTCCGGTCCCGGTATCGAGGCTGTTTGAGTGTAGGCGGGTCCCTCGGCCGCCGAGGCCGGAGCGGCGATGGCAAGCGCAGCGCCCGTCATGGCGAACGCGAAAGTCCAGGCAGACGCCACGAGCGATCCCTTTCCCTTATCCCCTCGGGGTTTAGCCCCGAGGTTACTCCGCCGCCAGCAACTCCTCCGCGCCGCCGAGGTCGACACTGACCAGCCGCGAGACGCCCTTCTCGACCATCGTCACGCCGAACAGGCGGTGCATGCGGCTCATCGTCACGGCGTTATGGGTGACGATCAGGTAGCGGGTGTCGGTTTCGGCGACCATCGCGTCGAGCAAGTCGCAGAAGCGGTCGATGTTCGCGTCGTCGAGCGGGGCATCGACTTCGTCGAGCACGCAGATCGGCGCGGGATTGGTGAGAAACAGGGCAAAGATCAACGCGATCGCAGTCAGCGCCTGTTCGCCGCCGGAGAGCAGCGTAAGTGACTGCAGCCGCTTGCCGGGGGGCTGGGCGAAGATCTCGAGGCCGGCTTCGAGCGGATCGTCGGAATCGACCAGCGCAAGGTGGGCCTGGCCGCCTTCGAACAGCCGGGTGAACAGTCGCCGGAAGTGCTGGTCGACTTGCTCGAACGCCGCGCGCAGGCGCTCGCGCCCTTCGCGGTTGAGGCTGCCGATCGAGCCGCGCAGGCGGTTGACCGCTTCCGCCAGCTCGGCCTGCTCGGCGACGCTCGAGCCGTGTTCTTCCTCAAGCTTGGCGAGCTCGTCCGCGGCGATCAGGTTGACCGGGCCGATGCGCTCGCGGCTGGCGAGCAGGCGGTCCATTTCTTCGCTCTCCGTCCCGGAGTCCTGCACTTTCGCATCGTCGAATGCGAAACGCTCGCCGAGCAGGGGAGGGGGGCACTGGAAGCGCTCGCCCGAGATGCGCGCGGTCTCCTCGCGGCGCTGCTCCTCGTTCTCGGCGCGCGCGGCGGCGGCGGCGCGATGCTCGCGGGCGGTGGCTAGGGCTTCAGCGGCTTCGGCCAGCGCAGCCTCGGCCGATTTCATTTCGCCGGCGATTGCGTTCACCGCTGCTTCCGCCACGGCCAGTTCCTGGCCGAGCCGCGCGCGGGTGACATCGCCTTGCTCGATTTCGCGCATCAGCCCCTCGGGCTTGGCCGCGGTGACGGCGCGGTCCTGGGCGATTTCCTCGAACCGGCGATCCATGTCGGCGAGGCGGCGGGCAGCGTCGCCGGCGCGCATTTCCCAGCCGCGCATGTCCGCCCGCTGGGCCGAGGCGCGCTCGCGTGCCACTGCCAGCGCCTGGTCGTGCGCGGCCAGCTCGGCGAGTGCGGCCTGGAGCGCGGTGCGTGCCGCTTCGTGGCGCGCTTGTGCGGCGTTGAGAGTGGCTCGGCCGCTCTCGGGATCGGGCAGCGCGGCGCGCTTGTCCTCGGCGGCCTTGATCTCGGCTTCGGCCTGGGCACGCTGTTCGGCCAGGTCCTTCGCAGCGGCGTCGAGCTGCTCGATCCGCGACGCCAGCCGCTCACGCGCAGCCTCGGCCTGGTCGGCCGCGCGCAGGGCTTGGCGCTCGGCCTCGGAGGCTTGCGCTACTTCGCGTTCGGCGGCCACCAGTTCGCGTTGTATTGTCGACAACGCTTCCTGCGCCGAGGAATGCGCCGCGTCGGCCGCCATCGAGGCTTCGCGCAATGCAGGCAGTTCTCTTTCGAGGTCGGCGAAACGGTTCTCAGCTTCGAGCCGGGCTGCCTCGGTTGCGCCTTCGCCGCGAGCGATGAAACCGTCCCACCGGCGCAGTGCTCCCGTCAGCGTGACCAGCCATTCGCCCGGCTTGAGCGCGCGGCCGTCGTCGGCTTCGGCGACGTGGACCAGCGCCAGCCGTGCGGCAAGCTCGGGCGGGCAATGCGGGACATGATCGGCGAGGCTGTCGGCGACCTTCGCTGGAGCATCCGAACCCGTCCAGAAACGACCTTCGCTCCCCTGCTCGGGCCGGCCGAGCGGCGCCTTGGCGTCGCGCCCCAGGACTGCTGCCAATGCGCGCTCGTAACCCTTCTCGGCACCCACCTTGTCGAGCGCGGCGGGCAGACCATGGCGGTTTGCTGCTTGCTTTGCGCGGGCCTCGCGGTCGCGGGCGAGGGCGCTGTACTCGCGTTCGACACCGGCCAGCGCGGCGCGCGCGGCGGACAGGGCGCTTGCCGCCTCCTCGCGCCTTTCGGCGAGCGTTTCCTTGCGCGCCTGCATCGATTCGAGATCGGCGCGCTTGCGGGTCAGCAAGGTGCCGGCATCTGCCGCAGCGGCTTTCGCCTGCGCCAACACCGCTTCAGGATCGTCCTGTTGCGTCAGGGCGGCGCGGGCCTCATCCTGCCGCCGCATTTCGCCGGCGCTGCGCTCGAGCCGCGAGCGTGCCTGCGTCAATTCGGCTTCGGCGACGCGCCATTCGGCCTCGACCCCGGCGTGGTCGGCGGTCGCCTTGGCCAGCGCCAGTTCGGCCGCACGCCCGGCGCGCTCGACATCTTCGGTTCGAGCCGCGATCTCCGGCCGGCGCGCTTCCTGGGCGGCAAGCGCTCGTTCGCCCGCTTCGAGCTCGGCCTGCAGCCGCTTGAGCGCCTCGGACGCATCGCCGGTCAGCCGGTCGGCATCGCCGCGGTCGGCTTCGAGCTGAGCTCTCTGCCGGTCGAGGTCGGCGAGCCGCTGCTCGGCAGCTTCCAGCTGGTGCATCAGCGCGGCCATCCGGTGGCCATGGGCGCTGGCGTCATCGCGCCGGTCGGCCAGTTCGTCGCGCGCTTCGGCGAGTTTCTCGGCGAGCGCAGCCTGAGTCTTTTGCGCCGCATCGGCCGCTTGCTTGGCCGCGTCGACCCGCGCCTCAGCGGTTCTCGCCTGCTCGCGTGCGGCATCGGCTGCCGCGGCGGCATCGCGCCAGCGGGCAAACAGCAGCCGCGCCTCGGCGACGCGGATCTGGTCGCTGAGCGCCTTGTAGCGTTCGGCCTGCTTGGCCTGCCGCCGCAGCGAGGCGATCTGTGCGTCGAGCCCGGCCATCAGGTCCTCGAGCCGGGCGAGGTTGGCTTCGGTCTGCTTGAGCTTGCCCTCGGCGTCGCGCCGGCGGACATGCAGGCCCGCAATTCCGGCCGCTTCCTCGAGCATCATCCGCCGCTCGGCCGGCTTGGCGGCGATCACCGCGGCGATCTTGCCCTGGCTGACCAACGCGGGGCTGTGCGCGCCGGTCGCGGCGTCGGCAAACACCAGCGCCACGTCTTTGGCGCGCACGTCGCGGCCGTTGACGCGGTAGGCGCTGCCAGCGCCGCGCTCGATCCGGCGGGTAACTTCGAGCTCTTCGCCCGAGCTGTCGGCGGCGTGCAGGACGACCTCGGCAAAATCGCGCGGCGGGCGTTGCGCGGTGCCGGCGAAGATTACGTCGTCCATCCCGCCCGAGCGCAGCGACTTGGGCGAGTTCTCGCCCATCACCCAGCGGATGGCTTCGAGAAGGTTGGACTTGCCGCAGCCGTTGGGGCCGACGACGCCGGTCAGCCCCGGCTCGATGCGCAGTTCAGCCGGCTCGACGAAGCTCTTGAAGCCCGACAGGCGGAGCTTGCGAAAGAGCATTGTCTGTCGCCCCCTCCCTTCGCCTTACCTCGCGCCGGCGTTCTGCAGCACCGGCTCGAGCTGGTCCCATTCGTAGACGTCCTTGAGGGTGCCGCCGTTGAGCTCGAGCGTCGGCGTCGAGTTTATCCCGGCGTCGCTCCACTTCTGGCCCTCGTTGGCGACCTTTTCGGCCGCTGAGGT
Source organism: Croceibacterium sp. (assembly GCA_035470785.1). Taxonomy (GTDB): domain Bacteria; phylum Pseudomonadota; class Alphaproteobacteria; order Sphingomonadales; family Sphingomonadaceae; genus Croceibacterium_B. The sequence continues at coordinate 79,599 of DATIQN010000064.1, forward strand.
GTCGGCGAGGCACGAATGCGCCTGGTCTTTCGACAGCCCGCGCGCGGCGAACCAGTCAGTCAGGCCGAAAGCGTCAGCGAGCGCCGCGAAGCGTTGGTTCGGCGGCAGCTTCGACGCGGCTTCCGCCTGCGAGTTGCCTTGCTCGGCGCGAGTCATCATCGCTTCCTGGCCGGCGTAGATCTGCTCGACCAGCGGGAAGAACGCTGCCTTGTCGGCGCAGCGAACCATCACCGTCAGCGGCACGTCGATGATGCCGTGGATGGGGAAGCTGCGGAACTCGTAACTGACCCGGCCGCTGTTCACGTACTTGTCGACCAGCGTCTTCATCCCGTCGTTGGCCAGCTTGGCGCAGTGCGGGCACGACAGCGAGCCGTATTCGACCAGCTTGAGCGGGGCGTTGGGGTTGCCCATGCGCATGCCGCCCCCGTCGGTCGCCGAGACGACGTCGGACCACATCTGCCCGGCCGGCGCGGAAACCTGGCCCACCGCCTTGCCGGTGGGCGCGACGCCGGGCGCGGTGTCCTCCTTCGAGCCGCACGCGGACAGCGCGAGCGCGAACGGGGCGGCAATCGTGGCAAGGGCGAGGGAGCGAAGCACGGTCATGGTCGAAATTCCCGTCGAGAGGCGAAAGTGAAGGCTAGCCGAGCGCGCGCGGCGGGCAAACCGCGTTAATCGTGAGCGTGGCCCTTTTGCACAGGCTTGTTAGGTCGATTTCGCGGGTGCCAGAACCTTTTGCAATTCGTCCCACGAGTGAGCGTCGAGCGTCTTTCCGTTGAGGACGAAGCTCGGAGTACTGTCCACGCCGTATTTCTCGTTGTCGGCCTGTGACTGCTTGAGCAGCGCGTCGACCTTCTTGCCGTCGTTGATGCAAGCATCGACTTGCGAGTGGGTGTAGCCGCGGGTTTCCATCATGTCGTAGAAGCCCGCGTCGCTGGCGATGGCGCGCATCCGTGCGGGCACGGTGCCCGCGTACCAGCGCTGTTGCTGCGCCTTGCTCGTCGCCTGAATCTTCGCGATCCACTTGTCCTGCTGGGCGAAGAACATGTCGTGGTTGCCGAAGAACTTTTTCGGATCGCCGCATTCGGCCAGCACCACGGCGGCGTAGTCGACCGGATCGCGGATGACGTGATGGATCTCGACCGACAGCTTGCCCGGCTGGACCAGCGCGATCTTGATCGGGCCGTCGGCTTCCTTGAAGAAATGGCCGCAGTGCGGGCAGGTGTAGCTGACGAATTCCATCAGCTTGGTCGGCGCCGCAGGATTGCCCAGCCGGTGTCCGCCCGGAACTACCACTGCGGTGGCCAACCAGTTGTGCGCCGTCGCCGCCATCGCCAGCGGTGCAGCTGCAAGCAGCGCGGCGGCAAATGCGATCTTCTTCATCCCTGTTCGTCCTCCTGACTGTTGCCTAGGCTGCGGGCGAGCGATTCGAGCACCGTGCGCAGCTCCGGATCACCGATATCGCGCAAGCTATCGCCGAGTTCCATCGGGATCGGCTTGAGCGAAGGCGGCGCCTTGGGGCGTTGATCAGCACGCGGCGGCTTAACCTCGCCTTGCCGCATCTTCACTCGCGCCACCGCCTTGTAGCCGAAAAAGCGGTTCACCCGCTCCATGATCTCCGGAATTACGTGCTGGATCAGCGGCGCGTGCGCCGGCAGCACGACCAGCTGGAGGATGCCGTTGCTCTTCTCGCCCGGCGGGAAGCGGATCGACTCGGGCATGCATACCTGGGCGTGGTGCTCGCCGACGATTTCGGGCCAGCGGGTGACGACCGAGCTCTGTACGAAACCGAAGCGACGGAAGGCGGCGCGGCCGATCTGCGGCATCAGGTCGGCGATCGGCTTGGCAGGGCCGCCGCGGGGGCGCGAATATTCCCGGCCTGCTGCGCTGCTGCTTGAGGCCTTGGGAGCCTTGGGCTTCTTCTCGCTCGCCGGCTTGGGCGCAGGCTTGGGTTCGTCCCTTTCCATGATTGCCGGCGCCATGCCATAGCCAGCGGGTGACCGCCAGCCATGCCATCTCCGACACCTTGCTCGAATGGTACGACCGAAACGCGCGGGCGTTGCCGTGGCGCGTGCCGCCCGGCGCCGGCGACATCGGCAGCGCGACTGATCCCTACCGCGTGTGGCTGTCGGAGATCATGCTCCAGCAAACGACGACCGCGCACGCTGCGCCCTACTTCACCGCGTTCCTCGAACGCTGGCCGACGGTCGAGGCGCTCGCCGCTGCACCGGAGGAAGACGTCATGGCGGCGTGGGCCGGACTCGGCTATTACTCTCGCGCTCGCAACCTGATCGCCTGCGCACAGGCGGTGGCCGAACTGGGCGGGTTCCCAGACAATGAGGCCGAGCTGCGCAAGCTGCCGGGACTCGGCGCCTATACCGCGGCGGCGGTGGCGGCGATCGCGTTCGGCAAGCGCGCGGTGGTGATCGACGCCAACGTCGAGCGCGTCGTCGCGCGGCTGTTCTCGATCGGGGAACCGCTGCCGGGCGCCAAGGCCGCGATCCGCGAAGCGACCGAGGCAATCACCCCGCACCAGCGCGGCGGGGACTTTGCACAAGCCATGATGGACCTCGGAGCGACGATTTGCACTGCGCGCAATCCCAAGTGCCTGCTGTGCCCGCTCGCGACCGATTGCACCGGCCGCGTGCAGGGCGACCCTACGCGCTATCCCGTCAAGGCGGCCAAGCGCGCCCGGCCGAGCCGCGTCGGCACCGCCTTCTGGATCGAGCGCGACGGCAAGGTCTGGCTAGTCCGGCGCCCGGGAAAGGGCATGCTCGGCGGGATGCGGGCGCTGCCTGACGACGGCTGGAGCTCCCGCGCCGACGGCTCGGGCGACGCCCCGCTTCCCGGCGGCTGGCGCGCGGGTGGGCTGGTCCGCCACGGCTTCACCCACTTCGACCTCGAGCTGGGCTTGGCGATTTATGCCGGCGACCAATGGGGCAAGCTGGCGGGCGAGGGTGAATGGTGGCCGGTCAGCGGCATCGAGGCCGCCGGCTTGCCGACGCTGTTCGCCAAGGCCGCGCGGCTGGCCTCGGCGAACTAGAAGGGGCCATCCTTAGCGGAGCCGCCCCTAGTCGATCGGTGCCCTTGCTCGCGCGTCAGAAATGCACGCCCACCCCGGCCACAACCTGATCGGTGTCCACATCGCCGTAGGTTCCGGAATTGACGTCTTTGTAGCGCGAACGGCGGTACTCGACCTTGCCTTCAAGCGGCCCCGGAAGCTTCACCTGCAGTCCGCCGCCGAAGCGCACGCCGCTGGTGTTGTCCTTGAGCTCGCTGAGAGAGCCGGACGAGGTGAAGGCGCGGGTGTTGAGCGAGGTGTAGCCGACCTTGCCAAAGGCAGCGATGCCCGGCGTCACCGCCACGCCGGCGCGAGCGCCCACGTAGTACTGCCCGTTGGCCTTCAGGCTGTCGTAGGCGTTTGCCGCGCTGCCGGGGAACTTGGTCGAACCGCCGCTGGTCGACACTTCCCCCTCGACGCCGACGAACGCGCTGCCCAGGCCAAAATCGTAGCCCGCATCGATGCCGTAAACCGCGGAATCAGCCTTGGCGCTTGCCGTCCCGTCGGCCGATTTCACATGGAGACCTTGGTAACCCGCCAGAGCCCCGACATAAAAGCCGCTGGTCGAGCCACCACCCTGAGCCATCGCGGGCGCGGCGGTGAGGCCGGCAGCCACGGCTGCCAGTGCGAGAATACTTCTCATAACGATTCCTTTCACATCCGGCTGATTGCGCACGCGGCCTGTTCCGGCGCGCAAGCTTGCGGGCACATGAACCGGCGGATGGCATGAGGGATCGACGCGACGGGCCGCACCGGCGCTCGGGCCGAGCGGTCGGTTGGCTCATTCCGCCAGGCGGCGAGCCTGGCCTGACGGTTTAGCGGTCCGAGGAAACGCTCGCTGCCTGCGAAGGAGGCGCGCTCGCGAGCCAGTTCCAGATCGCCGCAAACACCCAGCCGAAGACAAGGCCCACAGCGAATGTCAGCGCGACCAGCGCCGCGGCGGTTCCGACGGCGAAGGGCGCGAGCTCGTACTGCAGCTGAATGAAGTGCAACCAAAGCACGAAATCCATGAACGGCTTCGCCCAGCCGGCGGCCACGAGGGTAACCCACACTAGGTGCCACAGCGCTATCACGACACCCACCGAAATGCCGGCCTTCAAGGGGTTGATACGCCGCATACGATCCTCCTCAGGGTGATGAGCGCCGACCCTCACATGGCGTTGGTTCATCAGCATTTGGTAATTCTACCGGTGGGCGCCCTCGCCGGGCCCGCGGCCCCGCCGACCCGCCTGTGCTGCTACCGGCACCATCGTCGAAGTCACGTCCTCGACCTGGTGTAGCAAGTAGACGAGCTCGCCCTGCTCGTTGAAAATCGGCGTGTTGACCGGCTGCCAATAGCGCACCTCGAAGCCGCCGTTGCCATCAGCGATGTCGTAGCGCTGCACCGCCATGGTGTGCGGCTTACCTGTCTCCGCGGCCGTACGCAGCGAGGTGTAGAGGTTGGCGACACCGTCTGCGTCGGGTTCGTCCGGATTGTCCGGGAATACTTCGAACAGCTTCTTGCCGCCGACTTTCGCCGTGCCGGTCATCGTTGCCCTGGCGTATGCCTCGTTCATATCGAGAATCCGCAGGCCGCTACCCGGATCGAGCAGCAGTGACGGCGTTTGTTCCTTCTCGACGATCTTGTGAAACTCCGCCGTCCGGTCGGGGCCGTCGAACGGCCGTTCAGCGGGCGTATCGAAGCGGTAAGTGCCCGACCTGTCCGCTTCGATCACCGCCAACTGGCGCCGCCATTCGCTCAGCTTGCCGGCAAAATATTCGCGCTCGTGCTCGGTCTCGGCCCGCGCGAGCCGTTCCTCGTAGCGCTCGATGTTGTGACGCAAGATGAAGCGTTCCATGGGCCGAGCCTCCGGGCCGTCCTCCCGTGACCGTCGCCGTAATCGAGCATTCGTTCGATCCGAGCCAGAGCGCGAGTCAAGAAAAGCTTAACATATATTGTGAAAAATAGACAGATCTTTTTAGGTTGTACAAAGGCGAAGGCCCGACAGGACACCGCCGTAACGCTAGAAGATTCCCCCACCGAGCATCAGCCGGATCGTCGCGATAGCGAACACCACCAGGCAGAAATTGCGCCCGCCGTTGCTGCGCGAGAGCGCGCCGATGCCCGTGCCGACGACAGCGATCGGCAGCACGAACCAGTTGGCCCAGCCGAGGAACGGGAGCGACGACGGGATCGCCAGCAGCAGCCCGACGAGGCCGATCAAGATCGAGATCACATTGAACATGTGTATTATCTTGGCGGCACACTCGCGGTCTGCAAGGGCCAGAAACAACTTTCCTACATGGCCCGGACTCAGCAAGGTGCCGCGATGAGCGAATCCAACAGATCATGCGCCACGGTCCGGCTGACCCCGATGCGGTGCATTTAGGAAATTTCATTGCGTGACCGCGAAAGAACATTTTATTTTGTCGCGCGGGCAGATGTGTCGCCCTCGGTAGGATTTTCAAACCCATGAAGCCGAACGACCTGAGCCTGAACCTCTCTCGCCGCCAGTGGCTGGGCGGGGCCGCGGCAGCCGGTGCCGCCGGCGCGCTCGGCGGCTTTCCGGCGCTGGCACAGTCGGGGTTCGCCTGGCCCAACGTGACCAAGTTGCTCGACAGCGACGTCCAGGGCCGCAAGGTCGCCAACATGGTCGCTGCGCTCGCCTTTCGGCGCGACGAACCGGTGTTCATCGCCCGCGGTGTCGATACTTTCGCCAAGCCGCGCCTGTCGGATGCCGACAGCATCTACCGCATCTATTCGATGACCAAGCCGATCACCGGCATGGCGGCGATGATGCTGATCGACGAGGGCAAGCTCGGCCTCGACCAGCCGCTTTACGAGATCCTCCCAGCCTTCAAGACCATGCAGGTGCAGAAGGTTTATGATGGCCCGATCACCGCCGACAACCTCGAGCCGGCGGTTCGCCCGATCACCATCCGCATGCTTCTCACCCACACCTCAGGGCTCGGCTACGGCATCGTCCAGCAAGGCCCGATCGTGAAGGCCTATCAGGCGCGCGGCGTGGTGCCGGGTCTGGTCACCCGGCTGCAGGAGCTGCCGGTGTTTCGCGGCACCGCGGTGCCGAGTCTCAAGCTCTTCGCCGACCGGCTCGCCGAGTTCCCGCTGGTCTACCAGCCGGGCACGCGCTGGAGCTATTCGATGGGCGCCGACCTGGTGGGCCGGGTGATCGAGGTCGTCTCCGGCCAGACGTTCGACAATTTCCTGCAGCACCGCTTCTTCGATCCGCTGGGAATGAAGGACACCCACTTCCAGGTGCCCCGCAACGACGCTGAGCGGATGACCACCAGCTATTACCTGGTGGACGGCACGCTGCTGCCGATCGACCTCGGCAGCGATTCGGTATTCATGGACCCGCCGCCCTTTCCGTTCGGCGGCTCGGGCCTCGCCAGCACGCCGCGCGATTACGACAAGTTTCTGCACATGCTTGCGGGCCATGGCTCGTTTGGCGGCCAGGAAGTGATGAGCGAAGCGGCGGTGGCGATGGGCACGTCGAACCTGCTGCCCGACACAGTGCAGCCCGATCCCAACCCCAAGGGCCTCGGGCTTGACCTGTCGAAATACGGCTTCGGGGCGTTCGGACGGGTCGGCAAGGGATCGCAGGCGAGCATCTACGGCTGGGCGGGGGCGGCGGGCACGATCGGCTTTGTAGACATGCGGACCGGGCTGCGCGCCGGGCTCTATACACAGTACATGCCGTCGGAAGCCTATCCGCTGATCGACGACTTCCCCGCCGCCATCCGCGCAGACATCGCGCAATTACTCGGCGGCGCGTGAACCGCACGCCCGCCTTTGCCGGTCACAAGCTCGACCGCGCCGATCAGATCCGCGGCGATCCCGTGCGGCTGGCGGAGCTTGCGCACAGCGACGCCAGGCTGCTCCACCTCGAAGGCCTGATCCCGCGGCTGGGCGAGGACGGCCGGCTGCGCTGGGGCCGCCTCGCCGATGCCCCCGAAGGGGCCGATGTCGTCTTCCTCGGCCTGCTCGAGGGCGAGCCGCTGTTCGCTGCCGTACCGAGCGAAGGCGACCCCGATCCGGCCTACACCCGGCGCGAGACCTGGGCCGCACTCGGCGTGCTCCCGCCAGACGAACTCGCGCTTTACGGCGGCGCGCGCAGCGTGCTCGACTGGCACGCGCGGCACCGCTTCTGCCCCAAGTGCGGCGGCGAGACCGTGCTCGCCAAGGGCGGCTGGCAGCGCGATTGCGTGTCTTGCGGCGCACCGCATTTCCCGCGCACCGACCCGGTGACGATCATGATCGTCGAACACCAGGACCGCCTGCTGCTCGGCCGCAACGCGCGCTTTCCCGGGCGCAGCTATTCGGCGCTCGCGGGGTTCATCGAACCGGGCGAGACGATCGAGGAAGCGGTCGCCCGCGAAGTGTTCGAGGAAGCCGGCGTGCGCGCGCGCGACGTCAGCTACATCGCCAGCCAGCCGTGGCCGTTCCCCTCGCAGCTGATGATCGCCTGCCATGCGCATACGGACGACGACGCGATCACGATCGACCGCACAGAGCTCGACGACGCGCGCTGGTTTACTCGAGAGGAAATTGCCGAAGCGCTCGAGAAAGGGCAGGATGCCGTGAGCTTCGTGCCGCCCCCGCCGCAGGCGGTCGCGCACCACATGCTCCGCTGGTGGCTGGAGAGAGACGATGGATAAGCCCGCAGTCGATGTGCAGATCTGGTCCGACGTGATGTGCCCGTGGTGCGCGGTCGGCTACGCGCAGTTCGCCAAAGCGCTCAAGGAGATCGGCGGCGAAATTGAGGTGACCACGCGCTGGATGCCGTTCGAGCTCAATCCCGACCTTCCGCCTGAGGGCAAGGATCAGCAGAAGCACCTCGCCGAGGTCTACCGTCGCTCGCCTGAAGAGGTCGCCGCAATGCGCGCGCAAATGCAGCAGCGGGCCGGCAGAGCCGGCTTCTCGATGGACTGGAGCGGCGAGGGCGAGGAGCCGGCGGTGTGGATGTGGAACACATTCGAGGCGCACAAGCTGCTGCGCTGGGCGCTCGCGGTCCACGGGTCCGAGGCGCAGAGCCGGCTTAGCGAGGCGCTGTTCCGCGCGCACTTCCAGCAACGCCGCCGCATCGGTGAGCGCGAAGTGTTGTTCGATATTGCCGAGGAGCAAGGCTTCGATCGAACCGAGGCCGCCGCCGCGCTCGACGAGGAGGCGCTGAACATCGCCACGCGGATGGAGGAGAAGCGCGGGCTCGAGATGGGGATCAACTCGGTGCCCAGCTTCATCGTCAACGGCCGTTACCTTATCCCCGGCGCGCAAGAGCCCGAGGTCTACGCGGCGACACTGCGCAAGGTAGCGGCGATGGCGAAGGTGCAATGACGTTGAAGTGAGCTAATCGAGCTAATCGAGCCCCAGTGCGGCCAGCTTGCGGATCAATTTGCCGGGTAGCGCATCGCCCGCTTCCTCGCCCTCGGCGAGATCCGGTGGAGCGAGCTTGTCGGTGAGATAGCGCCAGCCCTGGTGCGCGCGCTTCGCCTTCGGATGGACCAGAATCAGCTTGCCCCGCAAGCGGATGGTCCAGCGACCATCGGGGCGCTGCTCGAAACCGAGGATCTCGCATCGCGCGACGATCGCGTGGGCCATGATCCAGTACAGCGACCCGCCGATCATCTCAGCGTACCGCTTTGGCAGGTAGCGCGTGGTCATCAGCGCTTCCTCGTCGGCCTCGACCCATTCCCTAAGCACCTCGATAGTCTTCGAGGTGTAGGCGATCTTGGTCATGTGGAGTGGCATGGGCGATCAGTGGAGATTGAAGAGTGCGGCAAGGCCCAGGAAGCTGAAGAACCCCATCACGTCGGTCATTGTGGTGACGAACACCGTCGAGGTTACCGCCGGGTCCAGCCTCATCTTTTCGAGCGCCACTGGTATCACGACGCCCGAAAGTCCGGCCGTCACGCTATTGATGACCATCGCTGCCAGTAGCACGCCCGACAAGGCCCAGTCGCCATAGATGACCTGACACCCCAAACCCATGAGAAAACCAAGACCGAAGCCGTTGGCGAGCGCGATCCACAACTCGCGGACGATGATGCGCCAGGTGTTGCTGCTCGTGATCTGGTTCGTGGCGAGGGCGCGGACGGCCACTGCCATCGTCTGCGTGCCCGCATTGCCGCCCATTCCCGCGACAATCGGCATAAGCACGGCAAGCGTGACGAGCCGCGTAATGGTCCCCTGAAACGCGGAAACAACAGCCGCTGCCAGAATGGCGGTCCAAAGGTTCACGAACAGCCACCACATCCGGCTGCGTATTGTCAGATGAAGCGGCTCGTTGATGTCGCCCTCGCCGGCGCCGGACAACCGCAGGATGTCTTCGCCGGCTTCCTCCGAAATGATGTGGACGATGTCGTCGACCGTCAGCTGGCCGACCAGCCGTCCGCTCTCGTCTACCACGGCGGCGCTGATCAGCGCGTACTTCTGGAACCGCAGCGCGACTTCTTCCTGGTCCATAGTGACCGGGATCAGCGTCTGGTCGCGCTTCATCACATCGGCGAGCGCAACGCTGCGCGGGGTGCGCAGGATCCAGCTCAGCGCGCACGTGCCGAGCGGCTTGTGCATGGCGTCTACGACGAAGACTTCCCAAAACTCGGTCGGCAGCTCGTCGTGCTCGCGCATGTAGTCGATAAGGCCGCCGACTGTCATATGCTCGGGCACCGCGACGAACTCGCGCTGCATCAGGCGGCCGGCGGTTTCCTCCGGATAGGCCAGCGCAGACTCGATCGCCGCGCGGTCTTCCGGCTCCATCTCGGCCAGGATCGCCCGCTGGTCTTCCGGCTCGAGGTCCTCGATCAGCTGGACTGCATCGTCCGTATCGAGCTGCTCGGCGATGTCGGCGACCGCGCCGGGCGGCAGCGCCTCCATCATGTCTTCGCGAACGTAGTCGTTCAGCTCGGCGATCACCTCCGGGCTGAGAAGATCGGTGATCGCCTTTGCGAGCTCGGCGCGCTCTTCGTGATCGAGTAATTCAAACAGGTCGGCGATGTCAGCCGGATGGAGCGGTTCGACCAGCTCGTAGGCACGGCTCTCGTCGTGCGCCTCGAGCGCATCGGCTACCGCGCGGACGAATTCGGGCTTTAGCCGGTTCTCCTCGTCGAGCTCATCGCCCTCCTCGGGCGGTGCGGCTTGGGGTGCCAGCTCGTCGATCTCGGTCTCGGCCATCGCGGCTTCACTATGCCCGTTGAAGGCAAAAGCAAGCGAAGGGTGACATTGCCCGTGCGGCCCTTATATCGGCGCCTCACACGACAGGAGACAGACGATGGCCGACGACACCCTCACCCTCACGCTCGACACCGGAAATGGGGGAGGCGGCGACGTCGTCATCAAGATGCGCCCGGACCTGGCGCCGGGCCATGTTGCGCGCATCACCGAGCTCACCAACGACGGGTTCTACGACGGCGTGGTGTTCCACCGCGTAATTCCCGGCTTCATGGCCCAGGGCGGCGACCCGACCGGCACCGGCATGAGCGGCAGCGACAAGCCCGATCTGAAGGCCGAGTTCAACGCCGAGCCGCACGTGCGCGGCACTTGCTCGATGGCGCGCACCCAGGTGCCCGACAGCGCCAACAGCCAGTTCTTTATCTGCTTCGACGACGCGCGCTTCCTCGACAAGCAGTACACCGTCTGGGGCAACGTGATCAGCGGCATGGAGCACGTCGATGCGCTGCCCAAGGGCGAGCCGCCGCGCGAGCCCGGCAAGATCGTCAAGGCGACCGTGGGCTGACGTGAAAAAAGGGGTGCCGAGGGCGCCCCTTTTCGATTGGTGCTTGCGGCCTCAGCCCGCGTAATAGGTGCCGAGTGTGAACCCCACGATGCGTCCGCAGAACGGGATCACCATCCATAGCAACAGGGAGAGCGTGGCCGACATCTTGGCGCCGATCGGAATGGCGCCGCCCGGTACGCCCCAGCGTTCGATGCCTTTGCTGAAGTGCCGGTGGAAAACGACCATGTTGACGCCCGCAAGCGCCATGAAAACCAGTTTCCAGAGGAAGTACGGATTGACCGTGTAGCTCTGCGCCTTGCTGACGAAAAGCAAGGTGCCGGTGACTACCGCGATCGCGAAAGCGATCCAGGTGAGTGGGAGAGTGTCGCGCTCCATCGCGGCAATCGACTTGCTGCCCGAAGTGAGGCCGAGCAATCGCAAGTCCATGACGGCGATCACGCCGATGACGGTGACGATGGCAATCACATGGAACGTCTCGATCGTCGGGAACATCCATTCGTTGCTGGCTATGGTCGAGCCGAGGGTGGAGTTCTCCAGCGTCGCCCACAGGGAACCGGTAATCATAGTGAGTACTCCTCAGTTCGGTGCGTAAGCGATCCAGCGGCCGCCGGCGATTACCAGGCACCACAGGATCGTCAGGAAAATGGCTCCGGTCCGCAGCGATGCATGTCCGCTGGGAGCGACGTCCCACGTATCCATGCGGTTGCGCAGCGAACGCTGGAACCACAGCGAACATACCACCGCCACCAGCAGCAGGCTCATCTTGATCCAGAAAACCGAATTGACCATGTTGCGCACCGGTTCGCTGATCAGCAGGATCACGCCGCTCGCCACCAGCGCAACCAGCGCGGACCACATCCACGGGCGATAGCGGCGATAGGCCGCATCGAGGCCCTGGTCGGTACCGTTGACGCCGAGCACGCGCGCGTTGAGCAACAGCACCGAGCTGAACAGCACCGCGATCGACAGGATGTGGATCGTCTGGAAAATCGGGATCGCGTAGAAATGGCTCTGCAGCCACAGCGCGAACGGCCAGTCCGTGACCCACAGCGAGAATTCGACGAGGTGCGTCGTGCGCAGCAACTCGGTCATGTGAAACAGCCAGTCCATCCATCATCCCCTGTGACCGGCAGCAACGCTTCACGGCGCGGCCTCGACCGGCTTCAGAGGCGGAAGATGACTTTGTCCGAGTGGCGAGGCATTGACGCAGATCAACAGGGGCATTGCATCGCTCAATTGAGCATTCTTTTGCTCGGGCAAAGTCAAGTCAAAGCCGGTCTCAAAGAATGATTTGGTTCGACTCAAAACACCGTGCTCATGTGGGAGTGATGGTGATCCGGCTGTCGACTCTATGGGGGGAACTTATTATGAAGAAAGCGCTCGTTCTAGCAATCGGAGGCATTGCATTGGCGGCGATTGCCGCACCTGCAATTTCCGAAGCATACACCGATTACACGCCGCAGAAGGGCTATTGGGATATCACCGCGGTCGAAGTCGATCCCAATCACGTTGACGATTACCTCGCCGGACTGCGGCGAACGCAAGTCCCCGGCTTCGAACTCCTCAAGAAACGCGGAATGATCGACGATTACAAGTTCATCGTCCGCCGCGGACATGTGAAAGGCTCGCCCAACGTGCTCATCATGACGCACTCGCCAAGCTACGCCTTCGAAGATCCGAACAAGGCGCGCGATCAGGCGCTCGACAAGGAAATGCAGGCGCTCCTGGCCAAGAAGGATTCCGATGCTGCGGTCGCCGACTACGAGAAATATCGAACTCTGATGGACGATTCCATGTGGGCCGAAGTCACAATGACGAAGTGACAAGTATTGGCGGCGGGCTCAGGTCCGCCGCCAAATCAGGACTAGAGGCCCGCGCTCACCAGCCAATCGTAGAAGATGCGTACCGGTCGGTTCTCAAGGTCCAACGGCCGGCAGACGAACCAATAGCTGTAGGGGCTCTGCACCTCGATATCGAACAGTTGCGCGAGGCGCGGATCTCGCGCGCGCTTGAGGTGGTCGTCATGCATCATGGCGATGCCCAGGCCTTGCGCCGCGGCCTCGAGGATCAGCTGGCCTGAATCGTAGTGGTCGATCGCGGCCGGATGAAGCCTGGGCATGCCGATCGCCGCCTTCCACGCGTCGAAGCTTTGCGGCAGGTCGCTGTGAATCAGGAAGGTCTGCTTCTCGAGCGCCCCGATGTTCGGGTTGAAGCCGATTTCTTCGGCGAGTTGCTGGCTGCAGATCGCGTGGACGGTATTGTGATCGAGCTGCAACGCGTGGAAGCCTGGCTCGGGCCTGGTGGTCAGCAGGATGGCGGCGTCGAGCGTGTCGCCGACGCGGTCGATCAGGTGTGGCCCAGTGTCGATATCGATGTGCAGCCGGGGGTGCAGCTTGCGCAGTTCGGACAAACGCGGGAACAACCGTTGCGCTCCAAACAGCGGCAGCACGCCGAGGCGCAAGCGCAGTAGTTGCAGGTTCTCCGACTGGTTCTCAACCGCCGCCGCCAGCGCATCGAAGTGCGGCTGGACTGCGTCGTAGAACGCGCGCCCCTCATCGGTCAGCTTCATCGTCTGGCCCGAGCGCGAGAAGAGCTTCTTGCCGGTGAAATCCTCAAGGTTGCCGAGCCGCCGCGACAACGCCGAGGGGCTGAGACCGAGCTCTGCCGCAGCCGCGCGAGCCGATCCGAGGCGGACGGTACGCATGAACGCTTCGAGCGCTCGCAAGGGTGGGAGGCGGCGGATCGGCATGCGACTGCATGTTGTGTTTCGCGCAACAATTGTCGAGGGCCAAAATGCCGCACTGCACAATCTGTCCGACTGCTATTCGCCTTCCGGCTGTTCCTTGGCTTTGGGACGGTGCAGCCGCAGGCGCGTGACGTGGGTCTCGTCGCCGGCGGTCACCTCGATCCGCCAGCCGCTCGGATGAGTGAGCATCGCGCCGGGCCGCGGAACCTGCCCGGCGAGAACGAAGGCCAGGCCACCCAGCGTGTCGACCGCTTCCTCGACCTCCGCGAGCCGCGGATCGCCGACGATATCGGCAACATCGTCCAGCTCGGCGCGGGCGTCGGCGTCCCACATACCTTCGCCGATCGGCGTGACCAGCGCAACCGGTGCCTCGTCGTGCTCATCCTCGATGTCGCCGACGATCTCCTCAACCAGGTCCTCGATTGTGATGATTCCGTCGGTTCCGGAAAACTCGTCGACCACGATCGCGAGGTGGGTGCGAGCGGCGCGCATGTCGGCCAGTACGTCGAGTGCGCCGCGCGCTTGCGGCACGTAGAGCGGCTGGCGCATCAGCAGGGTCCAGTCCCCCGCCGGCGTTTCGCCGCGAGCGAGGAAGGGAAACACATCCTTAACGTGCATCATGCCGATGATCTCGTCGAGCGTATCGCGGTAAACCGGCAGCCGCGAGTGGCCGTGCTCGGCGAACTGGCTGACCAGTTCCTCCCAGCTGGCATCGGCCGAGACGGCGACGATCTGCCCGCGCGGGATGGCCACGTCGTCGGCGTCGTGCTCGCTGAAGTGGAGCAGGTTGCGCAACATGGTCAACTCGAGCGGCGAGAGATCTCCCTTGCCGGCGTCGTCGGAACTGGTGGCCTGCTCGTCTTCGTGCTCGTCGATCGCTTCCTCGAGCTGCGCGCGCAGAGAGGTGTCGGCTTCGCCGCTGTCGAACAGACGGCGGATCGCCTTCAGCAGTCCGCCGCTACTGTCCGCTTCTCCCGTGGCGGAGTCGCCGGGTTTGGAATAGTCGGCCATCGCCCTGCTTTATGTCCCCTGCTCCTGGCCCTGTGTCTGGTCGCGGCCCTCATATGGGTCCGCCACCCCGATCAGCGCAAGCGCCTTCACCTCCAGCGCCTCCATTGCGTCGGCTTGAACAGGTCCCAACTCGTGGTCGTGGCCCGCTAGATGCAGCAGACCGTGAATGACCAGGTGCGCCGCGTGATGATCGAGAGGAATTGCCTTTTCGCCGGCCTCGCGGGCGCATGTTTCATAAGCCAGGGCAACGTCACCCAACAGCACAGGCGTGCCCTCCGGTTTCAGGCCGAGCAAGTCAGTTCGCTCGAGCATCGGGAAAGACAGCACGTTGGTCGGCTTGTCGCGTTCGCGCCACTCGCGATTGAGAGCAAGGACCTCGGCGTCGGACGTGAACAGCAGGCTGGTCGAAAGGCGGGGGTTGGCCAGCTCCGGCGCGACCTGGCAGACGGCGTTTGCGGCGCGCTCGCTCAGGTCGACCCATTCGCCGCGAGGCCAGGGTTCTTCTATTTCAACCTCGACTTCCACCGGCGGCTAGGCGTCCTTGCCCTCGTATGCCTCGACAATCCGTCCCACGATCGGGTGGCGCACGACGTCGGCGACCGAAAAGCGCGTGACCGCGATACCCTCGACGCCGGACAGTCGACCCACGGCATCGGCGAGGCCGCTCATCTCGATGCCGCCGGGGATGTCGACTTGCTTGGGATCCCCGCAGATGACCATCCGGCTGCCTTGGCCGAAGCGCGTGAGGAACATCTTCATTTGCTCGCGGGTGGTGTTCTGCGCCTCGTCGAGGATCACGAAGGCGTCGGCCAGCGTGCGGCCGCGCATAAATGCGATCGGCGCGATCTCGATCTCGCCGCTGGCGAGACGGCGGTCGACCTGCTCGGGCGGCATGCAATCGTAGAGCGCGTCGTATAGCGGGCGCAGGTAAGGGTCGACCTTCTCCTTCATGTCGCCGGGCAGGAAGCCGAGCCGTTCGCCCGCTTCGACCGCAGGCCGGCTGAGGATCAGCCGCTGGACGCTGCCAGTGATCAGCTGGCTCACCGCCTGGGCGACAGCGAGATAGGTTTTGCCAGTGCCAGCGGGGCCGAGCGCGAAGATCATGTCCTTGCTGGCGAGTTGGCGCATGTACTCGCCCTGCATCGCGCTGCGCGGCACGATCGTCTTGCGGCGCGTGCGGATCATGATCGGGGGATGGATGGCTTCGCCCGAGATGATCCCTTCGAGTGTCGGCTCGCCCGAAATGGCAATCAGCGCTTCGATCGTGCCGGAGTCGAGTTCCTGGCCGGTTAGGAGCTTGTTGTGCATGCCCTTGAGCACGTCGCGTGCGCGGGCGACATCGTCCTCGGGTCCTTCGATGACGATCTTGTTGCCGCGCGCTCCGATGTACACCCCGAGGCGGTTTTCGAGCTGAACCAGGTTGGCGTCGAATTCGCCGAACAATGCGCCGAGCACCGCTTGTTCATCGAATGCAATCTCTGCGCGAGAGCGGCGCGCAGCATCGCGGCGGTCCTCGGGATGGCTCAGCGCCGCCTGGCTGTCGGCGCGATCGGGTTTGCGGGCCATGCGCTCCTTTCATTGGCTCGACCGCGTTCGGCCGGGCAAGGGCAAGATAGGCGCCCAAAGTTGGCGCGCAACCCGTGGTCCGACGAACGGAGAGACCCGGCCATCGCTTTCCACAGCTGCCTTATCCGTCCGATCCTCTCGAGCGACAAAACGTACAGCGCAACTGCCTGTTCTGTTGTGAAATGTTCATGAAACTCGGTGCTCCGATAAACGTTTGGGACGACCATTGTGTCGAAAGGAAATACCAATGCGTAAGATGTTGCTCGCCGCGCTTGCGGCGACGGTTCTGGCTCCGAGTGTTGCCACAGCCTAGTCCGCAGGCGAAATTCGCCGGGATCAGCGGGAGGTCTCCCGCGACCAGCGCTAAGTCGATCGCGATCTGGCGAAGGCCAAATACCAGGAGGCGCGCGAGGATGCGCGCGAGACCCGGCGCGACCAGCGTGAAACCCAGCGGGACTGGCGCGATTACCGCCAGTCGCATCGCGAGGTGTTCCGTCGCCCGGCCTATGTCGGCCCGTGCGGCTTTCGCTACCGCCCGCTCTCGATCGGCGCGACGCTGGACCGGATGTTCTGGGGCTCGAATTACCGGATCGGCAACTACGCGACCTATCGCCTGCCTTACCCCGGCCGTCAAAGGATGTACGTCCGGTATGGCAATGACGTGCTGCTTGTGAACGCCCGAACCGGGCGCGTTATCGCGGTGTATAACAACTTCTTCTGGTAAGCCTTCCCCGCCCGGCGGTCGCCTGCTCAGGCGGCCGCCGGAACGCGGAGTTCGGCCGCGAGCGAATTGGGGCCCGCCGCGATGAGTTCGACTTCCACCAAGTCGCCGATCGCGACCTCTCCCTCGAAGAACACCGATTGCAGCCACGGTGACTTGCCGAGCCACTGGCCCGGCCTCTTGCCCGTGCGCTCGATCAGCACGCGGCAGCGCTTGCCGACCGAGCGCTGGTTGAATGCCAGCTGGTGGCGCACCAGAGAGGCCTGCAGCTGCTGCAGGCGCTCGTCCATCACTTCATGTCCGACTTGCTCGCCCATCGCGGCAGCGGGGGTGCCCGGACGGGGCGAATACTTGAAGCTGAAAGCGTGGGCATAGCCGACGGCGTCGACCAGCCGCAGAGTCTCCTCGAACTCGGCCTCGGTTTCGCCAGGGAAGCCGACGATGAAGTCGCCGCTCAGCGCGATGTCGGGCCGTGCGGCGCGGAAGCGCTCGAGCACTCGGAGGTAGCTGTCGGCGGTATGGCTCCGATTCATCGCCTTGAGCACGCGGTCCGACCCGCTTTGCACCGGCAGGTGCAGGTAAGGCATCAGCTTGCCGACTTCGGCATGCGCGGCGATCAGCCCCTCGGTTACGTCGGTGGGGTGGCTCGTCGTGTAGCGGATCCGCTGGAGTTCCGGCAGCTTGGCGATGGCTCTGATCAGGCCGTCGAGGCCGATAGCGCGGCCTTTGTCATCTTCGCCGCGCCACGCGTTGACGTTTTGGCCGAGCAGGGTGATCTCGCGCGCGCCAGCCTCGATCAGCCGCTGCGCTTCGCCGACCAGGTCGGCGAAAGGGCGCGAGATCTCAGCGCCGCGGGTATAGGGCACGACGCAGTAGGTGCAGAACTTGTCGCACCCTTCCTGCACGGTGAGGAAGGCGCTCGGCGCCACCCGGCGGCGGGCGGGCAGTGCGGCAAACTTCGCGTCTGCCGGCATGTCGGTATCGGTCGCCCGCTCCCCGCGAACGGCGCGGTCGATCATCTCGGGGAGCCGGTGATAGGCCTGCGGGCCGACCACCATGCCGACCGCCGGCGCGCGCGCCATGATCTCCTCGCCCTCGGCCTGAGCGACGCAGCCGGCGACGGCGATCATCGGCGGCCTATCGCCGCCCGCCTTCACCAGCCGGCCGATATCCGAATAAACCTTTTCGGCCGCTTTTTCGCGAATGTGACAGGTATTGAGCACGACGAGTTCGGCCTCTTCGCCGTCTGCCGCGGCAGCGATGCCCCGGTCGGCGAGCAACTCAGCCATCCGCTCGCCATCATAGACGTTCATCTGGCAGCCGAAGCTTTTGACCCTGAAGGTCCGGGGATGGTGAAACGTCTGCATGGGGCCGCGCCTCTAGGACATCAGGTGCGCGGTTTCAAACAATCGCTATTAATCGAACGCGTTCGCGATCGCATGGCGGGCCGCGGCGGCCATGGCTTTGCGATCGGCGAGCGCGCCGCCGGTGAGGGGCGGAAGGAACCGCAAGGTCAGGTGAATCGGGCGAGTGCGCGCAAGAATTCTCGCCGCATTGTGCAAACCGGGCTCGGCGCCGACCCAGGCGACGTCCTCGGCTTCGTCATAAATCAGCGCGACAGGCTGCACGGGTATCCCCGCGGGCAGCGAACCGACCGCCGAGAGAAGCGCACTCTTGAACGGCAGCAATTGGCGCCCGTCGTTGGTCGTCCCCTCGGGAAAGATCGTCAGGCGCCGTTCGCCCAGCGCCTCGCGCACCTGCCCAATCTGTTCGGCGACGGTGTGGCGGCGATGGCGGCTGATGAACACTGTGTCGTTTTGCTCGCACAGCCACTTGAGTGCCGCTGAAGCGGTCAGGCCCGAGTGGGCGACGAACGCCGTGCGCGAAGCGGCCGCGAGGGCCATGATGTCAAGCCAGCTCAAGTGATTGGCGAGCAGCAGCGCGTGCTTGCGCGGCTTGCCCTCGACGCTGAACCTGAGGCCCGCCAGCCAGCCGATTCCACACAGGTAGGTCGGTGGGATCAACCACGGCCGGCCGGCGAGCCGGACGATGGCGTGAAATGGAACGATTAGCGCGGTCCAGACCAGCATCGCCGCCACCCGCGCGACGACGAGCAGCCAGCGCCAACCCAGCCCGAGGCCGGGCCGCTCAGTCCTCGCGATCGAGGCGGACGCCGTACAGCTCCATCCGATGGTCAACCAGCCGGTAGCCGAGCTTCTCGGCGATCTGCCGCTGCAAGGCCTCGAGCTCCGGATCGACGAATTCGACGACCTTGCCGGTCTCGACGTCGATCAGGTGATCGTGGTGCGCCTCGGGCGTGGCCTCGTAACGCGCGCGGCCATCGCCGAAATCGTGGCGGTCGAGGATGCCGGCATCCTCGAACAACCGCACCGTGCGGTAAACCGTGGCGATCGAGATCTTCGGGTCGATCGCCGACGCGCGCTTGTGCAGCAACTCGACGTCCGGATGATCCTCGCTATCCGAGAGCACACGGGCGATGATCCGGCGCTGCTCAGTGATCCTGAGGCCGCGCTCGGCGCACAACGCTTCGATGTCGATGGACTGGTGCAAAATGCCTCTCGCGAATGGATGACGCCCCAGACCTTACCGGCCCGGGACGCGCATCTCAAGTCGCGCTCAGACGGTCGCTTTCTTCCGCCGGCCGCGGCGCTGGCCGGGTTTGCGGCCAAGGCCGATCTTCTTGGCCAGATCGCGGCGCTTATCGGCGTAGTCGGGGGCGACCATCGGATAGTCCGACGCCAGGCCCCAGCGGGCGCGATATTCGTCGGGGGTCAGGCCGTGATCGGTCATCAGGTGACGCTTGAGCATCTTCATCTTCTTGCCGTCTTCGAGGCAGACGACGTGATCGCGCTTGACCGATGAGCGGATCGACACCGCCGGATCGGGACGGGCGGCGGGAGCGGCGCTTTCCTGGCCGAGCCCGGCGAGCGTTCCGAACACGCTTTGGATCAGCGAAGAGACTTCGTCGGCCCCTAGCGAATTGTTGGCAACGTAAGACACCACAATATCGGTGGTGTGAGCGACAAGCATTTCCTTCAGGTCAGCTGCGGTTTCATCCATAGCTTCGGTCTCTCTCTATTCAAAATCGGACATTGCGGTTGCGGTGTTCAAGCGAATCCCATTAGGCGACACAAGCCTGATACGAGCGCAAGCGGTTTTTACAAGTGCAAGTCCGGCCGTGATTCTAACGGTCGTTAAGTACGCAAAGAATTGCCCGAAGGTTCAAAGGCGAGCGTAGGTAATTGCGTCGAGCGGGCCCTTTGCTGCGTTGCGATAATAGTTGGGGCGCCGGCCGACGGGCTCGAATCCCGCCTTGCGATACAGCGAATCGGCTGAATTCCCTTCCCGCATTTCGAGGAACAACCGCCTCGAGCCGCGCGCTTGCGCCGCTTCGATGAACCGTTCGAGTAGTCGAGTGCCGATTCCTCGGCCGCGATGACCGGAATGGACGGCGATCAGCAGCAGTTCCTCCTCGTCGAGCGCGCCGCGCGACAGCGTGAAGCCGACTGACAGGGCATCGTTCGCCGGAGCGTTGCCGTCGCTGCCGGCGAGCAGGTAATGCGTATTCGGCAGGGCCAGTGCATCGCTCACCTGGCGGCGGTTCCAGGCCTCGCCGTAAGACGGGTCGAAGGCGGCTTCCATCACCGCCATGATCCGGTCGACATCGTCGATCTGCTCGCCGATCACGTGCTTGCCCCTGGAAGCTTTGCATCCGGCTCGCGACCGTAATGCGGGGTGAGGTTGCTGTTGAGAAGGCGCTGCGAAAGCAGCGGAAACTCGCGCGCATCGGGCAGCAACGGCAGGGCCGTTCCACGCCCGCGCAAGGCGACGAGCGCCTCGGCTTGGCTGCCGGCGACGAACGCGTGCGCCGCATCCCTCGCGGCGTTGTCCGGCGTTAGCGACGCCAGACTCCGCTCCTCACGCCCGTCGGCGGCGAAGTCCTGCACGAACCATTCGCCATGGCCGCCGCTCATGCACACGGTCACTGGGCCGGGATGTCGTTCGCGCGCCATCGCCGCGACCAGCGCCGGCGTGGGATAGCCGAGGACCTCGGCCTGCCAGGCCAGGCCCAGCGCGCGCGCAGCGGCGAGGCCGATGCGCACCCCGGTGAAGCTGCCCGGCCCGAGCGAAACGGCGATCCGTCCCGCGCGGCCCTTGTCGGGCAGTTCCGCGATCATCGGCACCAACCGTTCGGCGTGCCCGCGGCCGAGAATCTCGTAACGTCCCTCGAGCAAGGTGCCAGCGTCGAACAGCGCTACCGAGCAGGCTTCGGTCGCACAATCGATGGCCAGGACGCGCATGCTCCTCGCGCGGGTCAAAGAATGCGGTTGAAGGTGTCGAACTCGGGCCGCGGGCTGCGGCCGAAAATGCTGGCCGGGTCGCCATAGCCGATCGAGCAGATGAAGTTCGATTTCCAGTTCGGCTCGCCAGCAAGAAACTCGGCATCGACGGCGGCGTTGTCAAAGCCCGACATCGGCCCGCAATCCAGCCCCAGCGCGCGCGCCGCCAGCATCAGGTAGGCGCCCTGCAGCGAGGAATTGCGAAAGGCGTTGGCGCGTCGCAGCTCCTCGTTACCGGCGAACCAGCTGCGCGCGTCGGTGTGCGGAAACAGCCACGGCAACTGCTCGTGGAACTCCAGGTCCATCGCCAGGATCGCACAGACCGGCGCGGCGATGATCTTCGCCCGGTTCATCTCGCCGGCGTGCCGGGCAAGGCGTTCCTTGGCTTCGGGCGACTTGCACCACACGATCCGCGCGGGTTGCTGGTTGGCCGAGGTCGGCCCCATCTTCATCAGCTTGTAGATCGCGTGGATCTGATCGTCGGAAACGGGCTTGTCGAGCCAGCTGTTATAGCTGCGTGCGTCGCGGAACAACTGGTCGAGCGCGGTGTCGGGCAGGGCTTCGGCCATGTCGGGAATTTCCTCGAGGATCAGGCCGCGCGGACTTCGGTGACCTCGGGCACGTAGTGCTTGAGCAGCCCTTCGATACCGTGCTTGAGGGTGGCGGTCGAGCTCGGGCAACCCGAGCATGCGCCCTGCATCTGCAGGAAGACGACGCCTTCACGAAAACCCCGGTACTCGATGTTGCCGCCGTCACCGGCGACAGCCGGCTGGACCCGTGTTTCGATGAGCTCGCGAATTTGCGCGACGATCTCGGCATCGGCCGGGTCGTCGTCGATCTCAGGTTCGTTGGGAACGGCGATACCGCTCGCATCGCCCCCGGCGAACAGCGGCGCATGGCTGACGAAATGGTCGAGCAGAATGGCGACGACTTGTGGTTTGAGTGCCGACCAGTCGGCGCCCGGCGCGGCGGTGACCGACAGGAAATCGCTGCCGAAGAACACGTTGGTCACTTCGCCGGTATCGAACAGCGCTTGCGCCAGTGGGGACGCCTCGGCTTGCTCGGACGAAGTGAACTCGCGCGTTCCGGCGAGCATGACTTGCTGTCCGGGAAGGAACTTCAGGGTCGCCGGGTTGGGCGTGGTTTCGGTCTCGATGAACATGGCGGGCATGTAAGCGCGGGGACCCTCGGGGGCAAGCGTTCGCGCCTATTTGCTGGCCAAGCGCGCCTATTCACTGTCCCTTTATCGCCTGCGAAGCTATGGGACCGGAATGTCTTTCCTTTCGCGCGCCGCTCGCGCCTTCGTTCTCCTACTCCTTTTCGTCCAGCTGCCGGCCGCCGCCCAGCAGGCCGTCTCGCTCCCGAACGCGGCAGCGGTTCCAACGCTCCCCGCGCCTAAATACGCTCGGCCCAACGATCCGTGGATCTTTCGCGGCACCGACATCCCGACCGACCCGGAGTGGCTTTTCGGCGAGATGCCCAATGGGCTGCGCTACGCGGTCCGGCACAACAGCGTGCCGCCGGGGCAGGTGTCGATCCGCATCGCGATCGACGCCGGCTCGCTCGACGAGAAGGAAAGCGAGCTCGGTTTCGCCCACCTGATCGAGCACCTGACGTTCCGGGAATCGAAGTACCTCGGCAACGCCGAAGCGATCCCCACCTGGCAGCGGATGGGAGCCAGCTTCGGCACCGACACCAATGCCGAAACCACCCCGACACATACCGTCTACAAGCTCGACCTGCCGAACGTCAGCCCGGTCGATCTCGACCAGAGCATGAAACTGCTCTCGGGCATGATCGAAGCGCCGGCGTTGTCGTACTCGAACTTGCGCACCGAGGTGCCGATCGTGCTCGCCGAAAGGCGGGAGCGGACCGGCGCCGACGAGCGCGTCTCCCGCGCATCGCGTGAGACACTGTTCGCCGGGCAGTTGCTCGCCGAGCGCCCGCCGATCGGGACCGTTGAGACGCTGCAAGCGGCCACGCCGCAGTCGGTTCGCGCGTTTCACGATCGCTGGTACCGGCCCGACAATGCCGTGATCGTCGTCGTCGGCGATTATCCGCGCGAATACCTCGCCTCCCTGGCCGAGAAGTGGTTCGCGGACTGGCATGTGGCCGGCAAGCTGGCCGCGGCGCCCGATTTCGGCGCGCCCAAGGCCCAGCCGGGCGCCGATCCGGCCAATCCGGTGGGTGAAACCCATGTGGTGGTCGAGCCGGGCCAGCCGCGCGGGTTCAATTACGCTTATCTGCGGCCCTATCATCAGGTCATAGACAACCTCGAATACAATCGCGGCAATCTGATCGATGCGGTCGCCATGGCGGTGATCAACCGCCGCCTCGAGGCGCGCGCGCGGGGAAGCGCCGCCTACCTGACGGCATCGGTCGACAACCAGAACGTAAGCCGCTCGGCAAACGGAACCTTCGTGGCGTTCGTTCCGCTGTCGGCGAACTGGAAAGCGGCGCTGAAGGACGTGCGGGGGGTGATCGCGGGCGCGCTTGCGCAGCCGCCGACCCAGGCCGAGATCGACCGTGAGGTTGCCGAGCTCGACGTGACCTTTGCCAACCAGGTGCAGCAGGCCACGGTCCAGGCCGGCGCCTCGATGGCCGACGATATTGTCAACGCGGTCGACATCCGCGAAGCGGTCGGCAGCCCGGCGTTGTTCCTGAAGGTGTTCCGCGACATGAAGAGCCGGTTCACCCCGGCGGAGGTGTTCGCACACACCCGGAAACTGTTCACCGGGACCGTCGTGCGCGCGGTCTATCTGACGCCGAAGGCCGGCGAGGCCGACGACGCCGCGATCGCCACCGCGCTGCGCGAGAAGCCGACCGCAGATGCCGCATCGAACGCAGCGGCCAAGCCCGTCTCGTTCGCCGCGCTGCCGCCGATCGGCACCCCGGCGGCACCCGTCGCACAGCGCAAGATCGGCATCTACGACGTCACCCAGCTCGACTACGCTAACGGCGTCAAGGCGATGATCTGGAACAGCGGCAACGAGCCGGGCCGGGTCACGGTGCGCGTGCGCTTCGGCAGCGGCTCACGGGCCTTTGCCGGTAAGGACGCCGTCTATGCACGGCTCGGCCAGATGGCGCTCGTCAGCGCGGGGGAGGACGGGCTCGACCAGGATGCGCTCGATCGCATCTCGACTGGGCGCAAGATGGGCTTCGACTTCGACATCAAGGACGCCGCTTTCACGTTCGGAGCGGCCACCCGGCGCGAAGACCTCGCCGATCAGCTCTATCTGTTTGCCGCCAAGTTGGCCAAGCCGCGCTGGGATACCGCCCCGATCGAGCGCGCGAAGGCTTCCGCCAAGCTCGCCTACCCGAGCTATGGTGGCGATCCGAATAGCGTGCTCGGGCGCGACCTCGAATGGCTGCTGAGCAACCGCGATCCGCGCTATGCTACTCCGACGCCCGCTGCGCTCGATGCGGCGACGGCGGCCGGATTCCGCAAGGTGTGGGAACCCCTGCTCAAACAGGGATCGATCGAGGTCGACGTGTTCGGCGACATCGACAACGCCGCGACGATCGAGGCAATCAACCGCACGTTCGGCGCGCTGCCGCCGCGCCTGCCGATCCCGGCCGACGCGCTCGCTCGTGGTCTGTCGTTCCCAGCGCCGACCGCGCAACCTGTGGTGCTCCACCACACGGGCGATCCCGACCAAGCCGCGGCGGTGGTGGCGTGGCCCACCGGCGGCGGTTCGGCGAGGTTGCCCGAAAGCCGCAAGATCGAATTGCTCGGAGAGGTGTTCCAGAATCGCCTGCTCGACGCGATGCGCGAGAAGGCGGGCGCGAGCTATTCGCCGCAAGTCCAGCCGACCTGGCCGCTCGACTTGAACAGCGGCGGCCGCTTCATGGCGATGACCCAGCTTCCGCCGCAACTGGTGCCCGAGTTCTTCGCCGCCGCCGACAAGATCGCGGCCGACCTGGCCGCAACCGGTCCCACTGCCGACGAACTGGCGCGCGCGACCGAACCGCTTCGTCAGTTGCTCAACCGTCTCGAAACCGGGCATACTTTCTGGCTCAACCAGCTCGAAGGCGCGACCACCGATCCCAACCGGGTCAAGATGTTGCCTTCGATCATGAGCGATTACACCAAGTCGACGCCTGAAGAGATGCGCGCTCTGGCGGCCACGTACCTGCAGCCCGGCAAGGCATTCCGGATCGAAGTCCTGCCCGAAAGGGGCGCGAAGTAGGCTCGATTCGATACCAGATGTAACCTTTGCAATGCCGGGGGGCAGCGCTTACATGCGCGCCTTCCCGCAAGGCTTTGGAAACGTAACGTGGCACAGACCTGGACCCCCGGCGGCTGGAAAAAGTGCGAAGCTAAGCACTTGCCGCTGTACGAGGACGCGGCGGAGCTCGCCCGTACAGAGGCCGTCCTCGCCAACTTTCCGCCGCTGGTCTTCGCCGGCGAAGCGCGGGACCTGAAGGCGCAGCTGGCCGACGTCGCCGCCGGACACGGATTCCTGCTGCAAGGCGGCGATTGCGCGGAAAGCTTTGCCGAATTCCACGCGAACAACATCCGCGACACCTTCCGTGTACTGCTGCAGATGGCGGTAGTGCTGACTTTCGCCAGCAAGCGTCCCGTGGTGAAGGTCGGGCGCATGGCCGGCCAGTTCGCCAAACCGCGCAGCGCGCCCACCGAGACGCAAGGCGGCGTGACGTTGCCCAGCTATCTCGGCGACATCGTCAACGGCATCGATTTCAATGCGGAATCACGCCGCAACGACCCGCAGCGGATGATCCGCGCCTATTCGCAAAGCGCTGCCACGCTCAACCTGCTGCGGGCGTTCGCCAACGGCGGCTACGCCAACTTGCGCCAGGTCCACAGATGGACGCTCGATTTCATGGGCCGCAGCGCCTGGGCGGAGAAATTCAAGGACGTCGCCGACCGCATCGGCGAGGCGCTCGATTTCATGGAGGCCTGCGGGATAGACCCGGAAACGGTGCCCCAGCTCAAGGCGACGAGCTTCTACACCAGCCACGAAGCCTTGTTGCTGCCGTACGAAGAGGCGCTGACGCGGCAGGATTCGCTGACCGGCAAGTGGTACGATACCAGCGCTCACTTCCTGTGGATCGGTGACCGCACGCGATTTGAGGGCAGCGCGCATGTCGAGTACCTGCGCGGGGTGAGCAACCCGATCGGTATCAAGTGCGGGCCGAGCCTCGAGCCTGACGTGCTCCTGCGCCTGCTCGACACGCTCGACCCGGCGCGCGAGCCCGGGCGGATCACGCTGATCAGCCGCTTCGGCCACGACAAGGTCGAGGCCGGACTGCCCAGGTTGGTCCGCGCGGTGAAGGCCGAAGGGCGCCCGGTGGTGTGGAGCTGCGACCCGATGCACGGCAACGTGATCAAGTCGGACAGTGGCTACAAGACGCGGCCGTTCGACCGCATCTTGGGCGAAGTGCGCGGCTTCTTCGCGGTGCACCGAGCCGAAAGCACGCATGCCGGCGGAATCCACGTCGAGATGACCGGGCAGGACGTGACCGAATGCACCGGCGGCGCGGTGGCGATCACCGACGCCGGCCTGGCTGATCGCTATCACACGCATTGCGATCCGCGGTTGAACGCCGCACAATCGCTGGAGCTCGCTTTCCTGCTTGCCGAAATGCTCAATCTCGAAGCGGGCGAGCGGCACAAGCACGCGGCCTGAATAAGCACGAAAATCCGCATCGGCGGAAGGAATGGCTTAACCTCAATTCCGTATGAATCCCCGCATAAGGGGACAGGAACAAGTGGTTCGGCTCGGCCAGGTGCGCGGCCCGCTCGTCGCGGGGCTGCTGTGGATTGCCCTCGCGTTCGCCTCGACAGCGTTGCGCGACAGGGGCGGCGCCGTGCTGCTCCTGTGGCTTCCGGGGGCGGTCGCGGTCGCCAGCCTCTACGCCACGGCGCCAAGGAGGTGGCCGTTCCTCCTCGGCACGATGTTTGCCACGCAGGTCGCATATTCGTCATGGCGCGGCGTGCCTTTCCTCCCTGGCTTGGGAATTGCCTTTGCCAATCAGCTGGAGGCGGTGATCTGCGCGTACCTTGGCATGCGTGTTCTCGGCGGAAGAGCGAAGAGTCCGCAGACGTTCGGTCACGTGGCCGGGCTCTTCGGCGCGGCGGTTCTGGGCTGTGCGGCCGGGACCTTGATCACCGTGTTGTTCCATCCAGGCCGGACCATCGCAGAGCCCTTTCACTGGTTTCTTTCGAGCGTGCTTGCCGTGCTCACCGCGACGCCGGTGTTGCTGTATCTAAGGCAATGGCTTGGTTTCGGCGACCAGAACGTCCGCTTCTGGGATGTCGGCCGGCATCGCGGGTTCCTGCTCACCGTGGGAGGTATGCTGGCGGTCGGCGCCCTCGTGCTCGCCAGTCCGGTGCGCGGGGTCACTCCGGTCCTGTTCGTGATGATCGTGTTCGCGGTGTTCCGCTATGGCCAGCTTGCCGCGGCCTGCGGAGTCATCGCGTACGCTGCGGCCGGCATGGTCGCGAGCATCGGCGGCCACAGCCCCACGCCGTATCTGGACAGTAATCCCGCCATGGCCGCGCTGATCCTTCAGGGCCAGATGTTGCTGATGCTGGCGACCGCGTTACCGCTCGCAGCGATGCTGCTTACGCGCGACCGCCTCGAAGCGGGGCTACGTGTGACAAACGACGAGTTGCGCGCGAACCTCACGATCCTCAATCTGACCAAGACACTCGCGGGCATCGGCCGCTGGCAATACAATCTCGAAACCGGCGCGCAGAACTGGTCGGAAAAGATGCTCGAGCTAATCGGGCTTTCGCCGGACTTGGCGCCCGATCCTGGCGACATTCGTGAATTGCTGCCCGATGGCGGCGCGGAATTGTTCGGCAAGCTGGCCGAGCATCACCAGACCCGGATCCCCTACAGCTTCGAATATCCGGTGAGGCACCCCGACGGCAGCGAGCACACGCTCAAGATGAACGTGTTCAACGAATTCGACCCCGACGGGGTTCGCATCGCGTTGTTCGCGGTGGCGATGGACGTGACGGAGCAAGTCCGGCGCGAACAGGCGCTGAAGCGGGCGCGCGAGCTGGCCGTCGAGCAGGCGGCCGAGGCGCAGAAGCTCGCCAAGACCGATCCGCTGACCGGCCTGGCCAACCGGCGCGCGACGATCGGCTGGCTCGAAAGCCTTATGGTTTCGTCGCTCGAGATCGACGAGCCACTGGCAGTGCTGATGTTCGACATCGATCACTTCAAGCTGATAAACGATACGTACGGCCACCAGACCGGCGACGAGGTGCTTTGCAAGATCGCGGAGATCGCCCGCGGGCAGATCAGGGCCGAGGACCTGGTCGGCCGTGTCGGCGGCGAGGAGTTCGTTTGCATCCTATCGGGTGTGGACGGGCGTGAGGCTCGCGCGCTGGCTGAAAGGCTGTGTCGGGCGATCGCACAGGGGACCGAACGCGCCAGTTGTCCCAAGGCGACGATCAGCGTCGGGCTGGCACTGCTGCGCGCTGGCGATTCCGTCGAGACACTTCTACGCCGGGCCGACGCCGCGCTCTACGAGGCCAAGGAAAACGGCCGCAACCAGGTGCGACGCGCGGCGTAACCCGCGGCCGCTTCGGGAAACAATTGCCCGGGCAAGACTTTCCTTTCTCACGGCGTTGGGCCATCATGGCGGTGGACTGCCGGGGAGACACTCGTGCCCGAAGCCCATGTCCAGTCGCCCGTGTTGGGCGCGCCGACTCTGGCCGAGCGCTATCGCGCAACACGCGCGCTGACCAAGGCGCTGTGCACACCGCTCAGCGAGGCAGACGCGACGCTGCAGTCGATGCCCGACGCCTCGCCAGCGAAATGGCATGTGGCGCACACGACCTGGTTCTTCGAGACCTTCCTCCTGCGCGACAAGCTGCCGGGCTATCGCCTGCACGATGAGCGGTGGCCGTTCCTGTTCAATTCCTATTACGAGGCCGAGGGCGAGCGCATTGCGCGCCCGCGCCGCGGCATGCTGTCGCGTCCGACGGTTGCCGAAATCGGTGAATGGCGCGCGCATGTCGATCAGGCGATTGGGGCGTTGCTCGACGATCCGGCGCATGCGCAGCTGATCGCGCTCGGCATCGCGCATGAACAGCAACACCAGGAATTGCTGCTAACGGACATCAAGCACGCGCTGTTCCAGAACCCGCTCGGCCCCGCGATGTGGCCGGACCTGCCGCGAAAGACGCTCCCGCAAGTCGGCGAAATCGAGTGGCACGAACACCCGGGCGGTATCGCCCTGGCCGGCCATGCCGGTGACGGCTTCGCGTTCGACAATGAAGGACCCAAGCATCGCGTGCTACTGGAACCGTTCGCGCTTGCCGGCAGGCTCGTGCGCAACGGCGAGTGGGAGCAGTTTATCCTCGACGGCGGCTACACCACCGCGTCGCTGTGGCTGTCGGACGGCTGGGATTGGGTCCGGCGCAAGCGCATCGAGGCGCCCGAGTACTGGTATGAGGGCGAGCACTTTACCCACAGCGGCTGGCAGGTGCGTGACCCTTGGGCGCCGGTGACGCATATCTCGTATTATGAGGCCGACGCTTTCGCTACCTGGGCGGGGGCGCGGTTGCCGACCGAGTTCGAGTGGGAGGCGATTGCCCAAGGCCACGATCCCGCGTCCGGCAATCAACTCGACAGCGTCGGGCCGCCGATACCGATCGGTGGCTCATCACTTTTCGGCGATTGCTGGCAATGGACCCGCTCAGCCTATCTCCCGTATCCGCGGTTCGCTCCGGCGGCAGGCGCGGTGGGCGAGTACAACGGCAAGTTCATGTCCGGGCAGTTCGTGCTCAGGGGCGCGAGCTGCGCGACGGTGCGCGGTCATTCCCGCTCGAGCTATCGCAATTTCTTCTATCCGCACCAGCGCTGGCAGTTCACCGGCCTGCGGCTGGCGAAGGATATTTGAGATGAGCGCGGGGGAGGGCCTCGCCCTCGTCGAACTCGATGATGACGGTGTCGCTACAGCGTTTCGCGCCGACGTTCTCGCCGGCCTGGCGCAACCGCAAAAGGCAGTGCCGGCGCGCTGGCTCTATGACGACGCCGGGTCGGCGCTGTTCGAGAAGATCACCCAACTGCCCGAATATTACCCAACCCGCGCCGAGACCGAGATCCTGACCGAGCACTGCGGCGAATTTCTTGAGCTGATCGGGCCGGGCCGGGCAGTGATCGAATTCGGCTCGGGCAGCTCGGTCAAGACCCCTCTGCTGCTCGGCTGCATCGCCCCCGCCGCCTATGTTCCGCTCGACATCTCGGGCGATTTCCTGCGCGCCGCCGCGGATGACCTGGCGGCCAAGTTCCCCGGCCTGCCGGTCTATCCGGTGGAGGCCGATTTCATGCGTGAGGTCGCGCTGCCGCCATCGGTCCAGGGCTTGCCCAAGCTCGGCTTTTTCCCCGGTTCGACGATCGGCAACATGGTCGCGCGCACCGCGGTCGACCTGCTGCGCTCGATGCGGGCGACGTTGGGCGAAGCCTCGCAACTGCTCATCGGCATGGACCTGATCAAGGACGTCGCTGTGCTCGAAGCGGCTTATGACGATGCCACGGGCGTCACTGCCGAATTCAACCGCAACCTCGCGCGCCGGATCAATCGCGAGCTCGGCGGCACATTGCCGCTCGACAAGCTGCGCCATGTCGCCCGCTGGAACGACACTTACGCGCGGATCGAAATGCATCTTGAAGCGCTCGACGACATCGAATTCGAAGTCTCGGGCCGCCGTTTCTCGCTGCACAAAGGTGAAACGATCCACACCGAGAACAGCCACAAGTTCGACCTGCGCAGCCAGAACACGCTGCTCCTGGCCGGCGGGTGGACCCCGGTCCGGAGCTGGCAGGACGGCGAGGGCCGCTTCTCGCTGATCCTCGCAGACTGGACGATCCCGCGCGGGGCGCCGTAGCCGCTCATCGCAAAGCAAGCTGGCTTGCCCTATATAGCCGAGATGAACTGGGCTTCGCTCTGGGATCAACTCGCGCACACTGTCCGCGTCCTGCCGCAATCGATGCTGATGCTGGCCGCGCTCGTCGCCATGGTGCTGGGCGTGCTCGGATCGCTGGTTTTCCGCCGTCTTCCGGCGCTGGGCCGCGCGCTCAGGAGCGTGAGCACGGTCGGCCTGATGGGCGTGCTGCTGCTGGTGGTGCTACAGCTCTCGCGGCTGGATTCGCGCTTCGACCTGGCGGTGCCGCAGTTGGACCTGCCCACGCAGGTGGTCGAGGGCCGCGAAACGCGCGTGCCGATGGCGCCCGACGGTCATTTCTGGCTCCGCGCCAAGGTCAACGGCGTGCCGACGAATTTCCTGGTCGATACCGGCGCGACCCTTACCGCGGTCTCGACCGAAACCGCTGAGAAGGTCGGGCTGAGCCCGCGCGACGCCGGCATTCCGGTCCGCATGCAGACCGCCAACGGCATGGTCGCTGCGCAACTGACGACGATCGACGACTTGCGCTTCGGCAACGTGGCCGCGCACGGGATCGACGCGATCATTGCCCCCGGCCTCGGGCCGACGAATGTCATCGGCATGAACCTCCTTTCGCGGCTCGCATCAGTCCGTTTCGACGGAAGGACGATGATCCTCGTCCCGCACCATCCCCAGCCCGCCGCAAGCGCCGATTGACGCCGGCCCGGCGCGCCTCCACTCTCGCGTAAGTCCGACGAGGGGAGCGACGCGCATGGCCAGCAGTCCGGCAACGGGCGACCACCGTTTCGACGTCGCCGCCTTCATCGACGCGCGGGCGATAGGCTGGCGCGAGATCGCGATGCTAGTCGTCTGCTCGATCGTGCTCTTCATTGACGGCTTCGACATGTACTTCCTCGGCAAAATCGCGCCCGCGGTTGCGCGCGGGCTGGGCGGCAAGCCGGTCGACATGACAGCGGTGTTCACCTGGCAGCAGATCGGCATGGCCGTGGGGGCTTTCACGATGCCGCCACTGGCGGACAAGATCGGGCGCAAGCCGATGCTGCTCGCTTGTCTCGCCGGTTTCGGCGTGCTTTCGCTCGTCGCGGCCTTCGCCATGTCGCTGCCGCAGTTGACGGTATTGCGCGGGCTTGCGGGGATCTTCCTGGCTGGGGCGTTCCCAATCGGGTTGGCGTTGCTTTCTGAAATGACGCCGCACCATATGCGCTCGCCCTTCATTGCCATCTCGCTGGTGTTCCTGTCCGGCGGCAATATCGCCAGCGGCGCGGTTGCAGCGTGGCTGCTCGACCTCTACGGCTGGCAAATTGGCTTCGTGATCGCGGGCGTGCTGCCGCTCCTGGCGCTGCCGCTGTTGCTGGCCGTCCCTGAATCGCTCGCCTTTCGCGTCAGCCGCGACCCGGTCGATCCCAAGATCGCGCGGATGGTCCGCAAGCTCGACCGGGACATCGTGTTCTCCGGATTCGAGCGTTTCTGTTTCGGTCCTGAAGAGCGCTCGACGGCGGCCGGCCCGACAGCGATCCTGCGCCCGCCCTATCGCCTGCAGACGGTGATCCTCTGGGCGACCTGCTTCCTCTCGCTGGGCAACATCGCGCTCTTGTCGAACTGGCTGTCGACCTATTTCCTGGAGCTGGGCGGGGTGCCGATCCAGCAGTTCGCCAAGTTCCTGATGATCGGCTTCACCGGGGGCGCGATCGGCACGCTGACGATGGGTTGGTTCATGGCGCGGACCAATCCGTACTGGCTAATCTGTGGGTTCTTCGTGCTCGACGCGGTGGCGATAACCGCGCTCGGAATCCTGCCCTTCGGCACAGGCGTGTTCGTTGGCGCGATGATGGCGTGGAGCTTCGCCCAGACCGGAGGGCAGACTGGGCTCAACACGCTGGCGACGCTCGGCTACCCGCCGGAGATGCGCAGCAGCGGGATGGGCTGGGCGAGCGGCGTCGGCCGCTTCGGCGGCATCCTGTTCCCGCTCGTGGGCGGCATCGCCCTCGGCGCTGCGCTGCCGCTGAGGATACTGATGCCGATCATCGCCGTTCCATGCCTGCTCGTGGCGGTGCTGATCGCCCTCCTTGCCATCGGCGCCAAGCGCCAGGTGGCGGCAGAAGGGAGCTTTGCCGCCGAACACAGTGAACCAGTCTATTAGCCGGGCAGTTGGATCAGCTCGATCTCGTGGCCCTGCGGGCTGTGAAGCACGGCGACCTTGATGTTCCCGGCAACGACCATGACGCCGGTGCCCTTCTGCGCGCCCGCCGCAAGCGCCCGCTCGTGCGCAGCGGCGATGTCGGTGCATTGCAGGCCGACTGCGCCGTGGCCGTGGCCGACTGTCACATCGCGGCCGTCCTTGTAGCCGACCAGCATCAGGCTAGGGCCAGCCTGCCTTGGCAGCGCGAGGACCTTCTCGTGGAATTCCGCCTCATCGAAGGTCTGCGTGACTTCGAACCCGAAGGCGTCGCGCCAGAACGCGAGCGCCGGAACGATCTCCGGCACGTTGAGCTTGAAGAAGGCGAGGCGAAGCGGGGGCTGGGTCATGACACGTGAGGTAGCGCATGGAACCGCCGCCGCGCAAACGGCTTTCCTCGACCATGGCGCCCGTGTTCTCCGCTCTTGCGATCCCGCTCGAAACTCCCCCGATGGAGGCGAAGCTGGCGAACCAGATTCCGGCCGGCGCAGGCTGGCAGTTCGAGCCCAAGTGGGACGGCTTCCGCTGCCTGGCCTTCCGCGACGGCGATGACGTCGAGCTGATGAGCAAGTCGGGAAAGCCGCTCGGGCGATACTTCCCGGAGATCGCCGAGGCACTTGGCCGATTGGGCGAGCGCCGATTCGCGCTCGACGGCGAACTGGTGTTACCGCTCGGCGGCGTGTTGTCGTTCGCGACGTTGCAGCTTCGCCTGCATCCGGCCGCGTCGCGGATCGAGAAGTTATCGCGCGAGACGCCGGCACAATTGATGTTGTTCGATGCGCTGCAGCTCGGCGACAAGTCGCTGCTCGAGCGACCGCTCTTCGAGCGCCGCGCCGCGCTCGAGCGTTTCATGCGCAAGGCCGCGGGCGAGCGTCTGTGCCTATCACCCGCCACCGATGACCCGCGCGTCGCAGCCGAATGGTTCGAGCGAAGCGGGAAAGCGCTCGACGGCGTGGTCGCAAAGCGCCTCGACGCCGCCTACCAGCCCGGCGAGCGGGCGATGATCAAGGTGAAGCAGCAGCGCACGGCCGATTGCGTGGTCGGCGGATACCGGAAGGGCAAGAACGGAGTCGGCTCGCTGCTGCTCGGTCTCTACGACGGGCAAGGCAAGCTCGATTACGTCGGTTTCACCAGCTCGTTCTCGGACGAGGATCGTGCCGCCTTGTCCACGAAGCTCGCGCGCGGCGAGGGGCCATCACCCTTCACCGGCTCCTCACCCGGCGGGGCGAGCCGCTGGAGCCATGGGCGCAGCAGCGAATGGGTGTCTCTCAAGGGCGACCTGGTAGCCGAGGTAATCTACGATCAGGTCACCGGCGGCCGCTTCCGCCACGGGACCACGTTCATGCGTTGGCGCGACGACAAGCGGCCCGATCAATGCACGCGGGCCCAACTCGAACACGAACTCAGCCCAGCCGCCCTCGAACAGGTGTTCGAGGAAGCCGGCGGATGAAGATCGCGAGCTACAACGTCAACGGCGTCAACGGCCGGTTGCCTGTGCTGCTGCGCTGGCTCGAGGAATACCGGCCGGACATCGTCTGCCTGCAGGAGCTGAAAGCGCCGGACGAGAAGTTCCCCGAACGTCCGATCCGCGATCTTGGCTACGACGTTGTCTGGCACGGTCAGAAGAGCTGGAATGGCGTCTCGATCCTTAGCCGCGTCGGCGAAATCCATGAATCGCGGCGCGGGCTTCCGGGTGACCCCGACGATAACCACAGCCGCTATCTCGAAGCGGCAATCAACGGTCTGGTGATCGCCTCGATTTACCTGCCGAACGGCAATCCGCGCCCGGGCCCGAAGTTCGACTACAAGCTTCGCTGGTTCGAGCGCCTGGCAGCGCGCGCGGCCGATCTAATCGCCTGCGGCGCGCCGGTGGTCTTAGCCGGCGACTTCAACGTTATGCCGACCGAACGGGATGTCTACGCTCCCGAGCGGTGGCTCGACGACGCGCTGTTTGCACCTGAGGTTCGCGCGGCGTGGTTCCGCCTAATCGAGCAGGGGTGGACCGACGCGATCCGCGCGCTGCATCCTGACGATACGGTCTACACCTTCTGGAAGTACTTCCGGAACGCCTTCGCCCGCAACGCGGGCCTGAGGATCGACCATTTCCTGCTCACGCCGGACCTGGCGAAGCGCCTCATTCGCGCCGAAGTCGACCGAGACGTCCGCGGGTGGGAGAAGACAAGCGACCACGCGCCGGTGTGGATCGAGCTCGGGGACTGACGGAAACTGGCTGGGGCGGCAGGATTCGAACCTGCGCATGCCGGTACCAAAAACCGGTGCCTTACCGCTTGGCTACGCCCCAACAGCGGGTGCCCCTATAGCGGGTGACCGGAAGATGGGAAGGGGTCGTCAGGCCCTTGCCGATGCACCTGAAACTTCCGCTAGTTGCCCGAATGACACGCCTTCCGATCCATCACTCAGGGGGCCAATGAACAAAATTGCCCAGCTTCCTCAGCAAATGTAAGAAAGCCTCGGGTCGCGGGGAGGAAAATAGATGAAAATTAGCGCGAGCCGGCTTGCCGGCATCTCAATTGCAGCGCTGACGATGGCATTCGCGGTTCCCGCGTTTGCTCAGGACAGCGCCGCCGGCAACGCAGATGCGAGCAAGGATAAGGCCCCCAAGACTACCGAGGCTGCCCCTGGCGACCAGGCTGCTCCGGCCCAGGACGGCAACTCGATAGTCGTCTACGGCCTGCGCCGTGCCGACACCCTGCAGGATACCCCCGCGGCGATTACCGCGTTCAGCGCCGAGACGATCGCCAACGCCGGCATCGTCAAGCCGGCCGACTTCATCCAGCTGACTCCCAACGTCAACCTGGTGGAAACGCAGAACGTCGGCAATGCCTTCGTCATCATTCGCGGCATTACCCAGGCACGCAACAGCGAGCCGTCGGTCGCCGTCGTCGTAGACGGTGTGCAGCAGGTCAATCCTGCGCAGTTCAACCAGGACCTGTTCGACATCCAGCAGATCGAGGTGCTCAAGGGCCCGCAAGGCGCGCTCTACGGCCGCAACGCCATCGGCGGTGCGATAATCATCACCACCAAGCAGCCGACCGACGAGCTCGAAGGCAACATTACCGCCGGCATCGATAACGGCTTCGGCTGGTATGCTCACGGCGGGATCAGCGGGCCGATCGCCAACGGCGTCAAGTTCCGCGTCTCGGGCCTGTGGAAGGACACCAACGGCTATATTCCGAACCCGTATCTCGGCAAGGATGCCGACCCGTACAAAGACTATGCGCTTCGCGGCAACTTGCTGTTCGACATCGGCAGCGGCTGGGATCTTGACCTGCGCGGCTCGATCGACCGGACCCGCACGCAAGGCTTCTGGTACAACATCGTCGGCGACGTGAACGACGTGCACCTGCCGGTGCGGGTCAACAATGCCGGCATCGACAATCGCGACATGAACAACGTTTCGGCCAAGCTCAGCTATGCGGGAGACGCGTTCAAGCTGACGTCGGTCACGTCGTACGACACGCTAAAGGAAATCATCACCGGCGACGCGTTCGACTTCCTGCCGATCGACGAGTCATTTTGCCACGTCACACCTTATTGTTTCAGCGGGAACCACGACCTCAACCAGAGCCAGTATCTCAACGTGAAGGCGTTCAGCCAGGAGCTGCGCATCGAAAGCCCGACGTCGACGCCGCTGTTCTGGATGTTCGGCGGCTACCTGATCTCGACGGACCGGTTCATCTCGACCGGCAACATGCTCGATTTGGGCAAGGGGGTTTTCCCCGTCTACCACACGCCCAGCACCAATCCCGACAACCCGCAGTATTCGTTCCTGTCGGACCAACAGCACAATTTCGCCTGGGCGGGCTTTGCCAACCTCGGCTACCAGTTCAGCGACTTGGTTAGGCTCGACGCCTCGCTGCGCTACGATCACGACCGGCGCAGGAACATCACAGAGACGCCCGACGCCTGGCTTGGGTACATCAACTACATCGCAAGCCTTTACGGCGCGCCGCAAAGCCACATGGGTGACGAGCGGACGAGGAACTTCAGCGACTGGCAGCCGAAAGTCACGCTGACCATCACGCCGAGCAAGAACCTGACCCTTTACGGCGGCTATTCGCGGGGCTTCCGGTCGGGCGGATTCAACCAGACCGGCGTGGGCGTTGTCGCGGCCAGCAACGGCGTGGTCGGGGTCAACGACGTCTTCGAGGCCGAGACCGCCGATACGTTCGAAGTCGGCTTCAAGTCGCAGTGGCTCGACGGGATGCTGACGCTGAACGGGTCGGCTTTCACCACCCTCACGCACAACAGCTATTTCTTCGTCTATCTCTACGCCAACTCGACACAGAACCTCGGCAACGTGCCGAAGGAGCGGCTGGACGGGTTCGAGCTCGAAGCCCGGCTGGCGCCGACGAAGGATTTCGCGATCGATGCGTCGTGGGGCCAGACCTATAGCAAGATCAAGGCATTCCCCGATCCGGCCGCGATCGGCAACGAGGCGCCGGACATCTCGCGTTCGACCGTCAACGTCAGCGCGCAATACACGCCCGACCTCGGCGGCGGCTTCTCGGCTCTGCTGCGGGCCGACTATCGCCGGATCGGCCGGACGTGGTGGGACGTCTACAACACGACGGTCCGCAATCCGGTCGACCTGGTCGACGCGCGCGCCGGGATCAACAAGGACAACTGGAGCCTGACCGCCTTCGCGAGCAACCTGTTCAACAAGAAGTATAACGCCGAGTTCTCGCCCGGCGGCTTCGTGTTCAAGGCAAGGCCACGGGTCTACGGAGTGGAGGCCAGCGCCAAGTTCTGATAGCCCGCCGGGATGAATGACTTCATCCTCGCCCGCGCGATCCACGTCCTTTCAGTGGTGATGTGGATCGGCGGGGTGGCCTTCGTGACGACCGTGGCCATGCCTGCTGTCCGCAGAACGTCGGCGCCCGAAGAGCGCCTCGAGGCGTTTCAGCGCTTCGAGGCGCGTTTCGCTCCGCAGGCACGAGCCTGGGTCGTGCTTGCCGGCGCGAGCGGGTTGTGGATGATCTGGCGCGCCGACATGTGGGGCCGCTTTCAGGACGGACAGGACTGGTGGATGCACGCGATGGTGTGCCTGTGGGCGCTTTTCGCGTTGATGCTATTCGTGGTCGAGCCGTTCTTTCTTCACCGCCGCATGGAGGCAGCGGCGGATCCCGCACGGGTCTTTTCCCGCATGGAATGGATGCACCGCGTCCTCTTGACGCTTTCCCTGCTGACGGTCGCGGCGGCCGTCGCGGGAAGCCACGGATGGTCGTTCTGAGACGCTTTTCTCAGAAGTCGGCGCGCTTCCTCACAGGGTCGAACAGCGCCTTGTCGAGCGTGTCGAAGTCCTTTGCCGAATGTCGCTCGGGAAGGCCGTTCTGCGCGTTGACCAGCCGCCCGCGGATCGCCGCGGGGCGCCCGTCGATGGTCTTCACCCAGCGGCCGACGTTCTCGTACTCGTCCAGGCTGAGGAAGATATCGCAGCGGTTGTAGGCGCCGTGGTAGAGGTTGCCGAGCCAGGTGTAGGCGGCGATATCGGCGATCGTGTAATCGTCGCCGGCGAGGTATTCGGTCTTGCCGAGCTGCATGTCGGCGACCGCGAACAGCCGCTTCGTCTCCATCGCATAGCGGTCGATCGGGTACTTGAAGCGCTCGGGCGCATAGACGTAGAAATGCCCGAAGCCGCCGCCCATGAATGGCGCGCTGCCCATCTGCCACATCAGCCAGCTCATCGTCTCGGCGCGCGCCGGGTTGCCCTTCGGCAGCAAGTAGCCAAACTTCTCGGCCAGGTGGACGAGGATCGCGCCGCTCTCGAACACGCGGAACGGAGTCGGGCCGCTGCGGTCGAGCAACGCGGGAATCTTGCTGTTGGGATTGAGCTCGACGAAGCCCGACCAGAACTGCTCGCCGGCGAAGATCTTGATCAGCCAGGCATCGTATTCGGCTTCGGAGAAGCCCTTCTCGAGCAGCTCCTCGAACATGATCGTGACCTTCACCCCGTTGGGCGTGCCAAGCGAATAGAGCTGAAACGGATGCTCACCGACCGGCAGCTCGTGCTGTTCGCGCGCGCCGGCGGTTGGTCGGTTGATGCCGGCGAATTGGCCGCCGTTCTCGGGGTCAAATTCCCAGACCTTCGGCGGGGTGTAGACGTCGGACATGCGCGCGCTCCTCGATCTCTTAACTGTTTCGGGGCTCAAATGGCTGCAGCCGGTCTCGCGGGCAAGCCAGAGAATTTTTGCAGCGCACTTATTTTCGCTTCGCGCGTACGCCCAG
Source organism: Croceibacterium sp. (assembly GCA_035470785.1). Classification (GTDB taxonomy): domain Bacteria; phylum Pseudomonadota; class Alphaproteobacteria; order Sphingomonadales; family Sphingomonadaceae; genus Croceibacterium_B. Next base: position 119,109 of record DATIQN010000064.1, read on the forward strand.
GGCCAGCAAGGCGGCCAAGCCCGCGAACACGGCACCGGTCAGGAACGTGGCGCTCGCGCCCCGCCAATCCCACAGCAAGCCGGCCGTGACGCTGGCGACGAGCATCGCCAGCCCCGTGGTCAGATGAAACACCCCGAAGGCGGAACCGCGAAGCCGCGCGGGCGCGTGCTCAGCCACAAGCTTGGCCAGCAACCCCTGGCTCAGCGCCATGTGCGCGCCCCACAGGGCGATGCCGATAAATGCGCCGGCGATGGTCGCGGACCAGGCCAGCACCAGGTCGGCGGCTATCAGGCAACCCAGCCCGACCAGCAGCAGCCTGCGGGGCGGGGCGCGGTCAGCCCAGGCCCCGGCGGGATAGGATCCGAGAGCATAGACCGCGTTCATCGCCACGAGCACCAGAGGCGCCAGCATCAGCGGCAGTCCGACGGCATTCGCCTTGAGGATCAGGAACGCCTCGCTGAAGCGCGCCAGCATGAACGCGATGGCCAGCCCGATGACCTGCCAGTAGTCGCTCGGAAGGCCCTTGAGCTCAGACACGTGCAGCGGCGCTTCGGCCGGCTTGGCGGCAGGTGCGCCGCGATCTTCCACCCCTACGATCACGCAGACGACGGCCAGCAGCGCCGGGATGGTGGCAACCCAGAAGACCAGCCGCATATTGTCGGCAAAGGCCGCCATCAGCCCGATCGCCGCCAGCGGACCGAGGAACGCGCCGACCGTGTCCAGCGCCTGGCGCAGCCCGAACGCGCGACCGCGCATTTCCAGCGGCGTCACGTCGGCGACCAGCGCGTCGCGCGGGGCGCCGCGCAGGCCCTTGCCGATGCGATCGGCGAAACGGGCGGCAAAGACCATCGCCGCGCTGGTCGCCAGTGGAAAGAGCGGCTTGGAGAACGCGGCCAGGCCATAGCCGAGAAGGACCAGCGGCTTGCGGCGTCCGATGCGGTCGGAAAGGTAGCCGGAGAACATCTTGGCGAAGCTCGCCACGGCCTCGGCCACCCCGTCGATCAGTCCCACCGTGGCGGCAGTCGCGCCCAGCGACACCGTCAGGAACAGCGGCAGCAAAGCGTGGATGCTCTCCGACGATGCGTCCATGCACAGGCTGACCAGGCCCAGTGCCCAGACGGTGCGCGGGAGACGGGCGGTTTTATCCTGCATCCGCGGCATCGGTTGGCGACATTCGGCCGGAACCGCAAGGGCTTGCGGTCCGTTCAGCGCGGGAATGGCAACCCGGCCCCCCAAGCTCGTTCACGTCGACGATGGCCAGCCGGGGATCACCCGCAAGAAATCCGGGCGTGGCTGGGCTTACTTCGATCCGGACGGCAAGCGCATAACGAACCGGGAGGAGATCGAACGGCTCAACGCGATCGCGCTGCCCCCGGCCTACGCCGATGCCTGGTTCTGCCCCGATCCGAAGGGCCACATCCTCGCCACCGGATTCGACGACAAGGGGCGGAAGCAATACCGCTATCATCCGGATTACCGCACTCACGCCGAAATCGAGAAGTTCGACGGCTGTGCCGACTTCGGGCGACTGCTGCCCAAACTGCGCAAGCGGGTCGAGAAGGACCTCGCCGGCACTAAGCTGAGCCGCGAGCGGGCGCTTGCCAGCGTCGTACGCCTGCTCGACCTCGGCGTGGTGCGCGTGGGTAACGAAAGCTACGCCAAGGCGAACAACAGTTTCGGCGCCACAACCTTGCGCCAGCGGCACGTCAACGTGTCGGGAAAGACGGTAAAGCTGCGCTTCAAGGCCAAGTCAGGCAAGACGGCCGAAGTTTCGGTGACGGACCACCGGCTCGCGCATTTCGTGCGGAAGATGGAAGACGTGCCGGGCCAGCGGCTGTTCCAGTACCTCGATGACGATGGCGAGCCGCATCCCGTCGGCTCAGCCGAGGTCAACGACTACTTATGCGAGACGATGGGCGAACACTTCACTGCCAAGAACTTCCGAACTTGGCACGCTAGCGCGATCGCCTTCGGACTGCTCGCCAAGGCGGACGGCCAGCTCAGCATCAAGGCCCTGATGGAAGAGGTCAGCGACAAGCTCGGCAATACGCCGGCCATCGCCCGCAAGAGCTACGTCCATCCGGCGGTGGTGGCGCTCGTCGATCGCCAGGCGAAATGGCGCAAGCGGTTGAAGCTGCCGCGCAAGACCCGATGGCTCAGCCGGGAAGAGCGGGGGCTGCTCGAGCTGTTGAAGAGTGGACCGGGCGCGGCGAAGCTGCTGGCCGGCTCCTGATTGCCCCGGCGGGTCGGGAACTAGGGAACGGGTGGAGAGTTGATCTGTTGACATTCACTTTAACCCACTCAATTCATTAATTATGTCTGCTAGAATCCTCATCGTTGAAGACGAAATGCTGGTCGCGCTGGAGCTTCAGTCGATTCTCCATGATCTCGGCTATGAAGTGGTCGGGATCGCGCCGGACTTGCCCGCAGCGCGTGGCTATTTCGCGCAGGACATCGATCTCGCGCTGGTCGACCTCAACTTGCGCGATGGCCTGACTGGGCCGGAAATAGGGGCTACCCTTGGCTCTAAGGGCGTGACGGTCCTGTTTGTGACCGCGAACCCGCGGCTGCTCGGCAATGGCATTGCCGGCGCCGTCGGCGTCATCACCAAGCCGACCGACGAAGACATGGTCTGCAAAGCGGTGGAGTATGCCCTGGCGGTCCGCCAGGGTCAGCCTGCGAAGGCTCCGCCGTACCTGCGACTATTCGGCTGAGGCAGCCTGCCTCCGCAAGTTCCTGCGCGGCACGCGTACGGTCACGCGCAACCCATCGGGGGCCCATTCCCGCGTGAGCCCGCCCCCAAGCTGATCGCGAATGCTGATTTCGGTCAGGTCGGTGCCAAATCCGGTCCTGTCCGGCTCGCTGGCTATCTTCGGTCCGCCGGTCTCGATCCAGTCGAGGACAAACTCCTCGCCATCTATCTGCGTGGCGATGGTGACGCGGCCGCCTTCATTGCTGAGTGAGCCATACTTGGTGGCGTTGGTCGCCAGTTCGTGGATAAGCAGAGCCAGGGGCGTCGCGCTGCGGTCGTCGACCGTTTCATCCTCGCCCTCGATTTCGATCCGGCCTTCGTCGTGAGCTGGATAGGGAGACAGGATTTCGGCCACGAGGGCGTGAAACGTGGTGTCGATGCCTGGCTTGCGCGATTCCTCGCTGTGCGGGCGGACGAATTCGTGCGCCCGGCCGAGCGCGCCGATGCGCTGCCTTATTCCCGCAGCAAATGCCTTGTGCTCGGGCGCCTGGCGGGCCGACATCGAGATCAGGCTGCCGATCACCGCGAAGATATTCTTGATCCGGTGGCTCAGCTCACGGCTGAGCACTTCGATCTGCTCGGTTTGCCGCTTGGCCGCGTTGATGTCGGTGCAAGTGCCGATCCAGCGGACGATCCGGCCATCGCTGCCGCGCATCGGCCGCGCCTGCCCGAGCGTCCAGCGATACTCGCCGCTGTGATGACGCAGGCGGTATTCGATCTCGTAGGGCTCGCCAGTTTCGAGGCTGCGCCGCCAGGTTTCCCATGCGCGCTCCTGGTCGTCGGGATGGAACATCCCGTTCCAGCCCTCGCCGTCGGTCGAGCCGGGAGGCACGCCGGTGAAATCGTACCAGCGCTGGTTGAAGTAGTCGTGGTCCCCGTCGGGGAGGGCCGACCAGACCATGTGGGGCAGCGCATCGGCGAGGGTGTTGAAGCGCGCGTCGCTTTCTCGCAACGCGTTGCGCGCCGCGATAAGGTCGGCTTCCAGTCTGTCGTCGAGGATAAAAGTCTCCGGGGCGATTCAAAATAGTGAATTAGATACGAAATTCCTGTGGCGCCGTTCGGTTCCGGAAGGTGCAGGCTGCGCGGTGACATCCGCATTGCGACGCGTTAGGGCAAGCCGGGCAAGTGCAAGGAGCGATGCCGCCAAATGTCCCAGCTTTACGACGGCGTCTGGCGCGACACGCCGCCCGCGGCCGAGGAAATCGGCGAAGACGGGCAGTTTCGGCGGATCGACAGCCCGTTGCGCGACTGGATCTCGCCGAATCCCGCTGCCAAGTTCCCGGCCGAGGCAGGGCGCTATCACCTGTTTATCGCCTGGGTCTGCCCGTGGGCATCGCGAACCACCGCCTATCGCGTGCTCAAGGGGCTGGAGAACGTGATCTCTCTGTCCGCCTCGCACGGAGTAATCGGCAACCAGGGGTGGATCTTCCAGGACGACACGATCCCGCCGTTCACCGTCCCGCACCCGCTATACCGGGTCTACCAGGCGCATGACCCGCACTACACCGGTAAGGCCACGGTGCCGACGCTGTGGGACAAGAAGACACAGCGCATCGTCAACAATGAGAGCGCCGACATCGTCCGGATGATGAACTCTGCGTTCGACCACATCACCGGCAACCGGCTCGACCTCTATCCCGAGGCGCTGAGGCCCGAGATCGACCGCTGGAACGAGCTGATCTATCCGACGCTCAACAACGGGGTTTACCGCGCGGGCTTCGCCAGCACCCAACGGGCGTACGAAGAAGCCGCCCGCGGCGTGTTCGCCACGCTCGATGCGATGGAGGCGCAGCTCGAGCGTACCCGCTACCTCACCGGCGAGTACCTCACCGAGGCCGACTGGCGCGCCTTCACCACGCTGGTGCGCTTCGACGTCGGCTATCACGGCGCTTTCAAGTGCAACTTGCGGCGGATCGAGGACTATCCTGCGCTGCGCGGTTACTTACGCGAGCTCTACCAGTGGCCGGGCATCGCCAAGACGGTGAAGCTCGAGGACATCAAGCGCAACTACTACGCGCTGACCGACCGACATCACCTCTACCCGATCGGGCCCGAGCTCGACTTGAGCACCCCGCACGCCCGCGAGCGGTTGCCGGGCAAGGGCATCTGGGAGCGCCCCGAGTGACGCCCGACCTGATCGTTATCGGCGGCGGCTCAGCCGGCGCGGCCTGCGCCGCGCGGCTGGCCGAGGGCGGCAAGCGCGTGCTGCTGGTTGAGGCCGGCAAGTCCGACGCCGACATTCGCAGCAAGGTCCCGGCACTGATGAGCGGGATCGTCCACACGCCCGAATTCGACTGGATGTACAAGGCCGAGCCGGATGCTTCGGTCGGCGGCCGGCCCGACGTCTGGCCCGCGGCCAAGCGTCTCGGCGGCGGCAGCGCGATCAACGGAATGATGTTCATCCGCGGCCACAAGTGGGACTACGACCGCTGGGCCGAACTCGGTGCGACCGGCTGGGATTACGCCAGCGTGCTGCCGTACTTCCGCCGGATGGAGGACAACGAGCGCGGCGCAGACGAATGGCGGGGGCAGGGTGGCCCCATTGCGGTGTCCGAGGTCCGCTCGCGCTATGCAATCACCGACGAGTGGATCGAGGCGGTGCAGCAGGCCGGCTATCCGCGCTCTCTCGACCTCAACGGAAAAGAGGCGGAGGGCGTCGACCATATTCAGCTTTCGCAGCGCCGCGGGCTAAGGCATTCGACCGCCGCCGGATATCTGCGAAAGAAGCCGCCCGCGCTCGAGGTCCTGCTCGAGGCGCAAGTGCTCAGGATCGAGACCGCGAACGGCCGCGCGACGGGTGTGACGATCCGCCGAGGCGGCGAAGTCTCGACTCTGACGGAGAGCGAAGGCGTGGTGCTATGCGCCGGCGCGCTCAACACGCCGCGGCTTCTGATGTTGTCAGGGATCGGCCCGCAAGAGCACCTGCTTGACCTCGGAATCCAGGTCGTGTGCGACCTGCCGGGCGTCGGCGCAAACCTGCAGGAGCACCCTGGCGTGCACCTGGTCAACAACGTCAGCGCGCATACTCTCAACGACGATTCGCGCGGTCTTGCCGGAGTGAAGCAGGTCCTCGCGCTGGCGATCGCCCGCACCGGCGCGCTGACCACCGGCATCGGCCACGCGCAGGCGTTCGTGAAAAGCCGGGAAGGGCTGCCCGCGCCGAACCTGCAACTGGCCTTTTCGGCTTTCGCCTTCGACGTCACCGACAAGGGTAACCTCGCGCTGCGCCGCGAAAGCTCGGTTTCGACCTTCGTCGCGCTGATGCGGCCGCTGTCGCGCGGGCGGATTACCCTGCGCTCGGCCGATCCCAATGCACCTCCGCGCATCGAGCACCTGCTGCTGGGCGACGAGGACGATGTCGAGCAGTTGATCGACGGGCTCGAGATTGCCCGCAAGATCATGGCCGAGCCGGCGATCGCCCCGCAGGTGACAAGCGAGGTCCGCCCCGGCGCCGAGCTAGCGACCCGCGAGCAGCTTGGCTCTTACTTGCGCGCCGCGACGACTCCGATGTTCCACCCGGTCGGCACAGCGAAGATGGGCGCAGCCGATGATCCCTCAGCCGTCGTCGGCCCCGACTGCCGGGTGCGCGGGATCGACGGCCTGTGGGTCGCCGACGCCTCGATCATGCCGACGATCCCGCAAGGCAACACCAACGCCACCGGGATTATGATCGGCGAGCGCGCGAGCGACCTGATCCTAGGCGTGCTGCGCGGGAAGCTGGCGGCTTAGGAGGGCCTACTTCGTCACTTCGGCCGCCAGCATCTCCGGCGTCGGCGGAGCGGTATCCTTGCGGTCGGAGCCCTTGTGCTTGGAGTTGGCCGGCAGCGGCCCGCCGTTGGCGACGCCGAAACCGACCGGCTCCCCGGCGAACTCCTCGTAGGCGACGTTCACATTCATGTTAGCGCGCGCAAGCGGGGTGTTGCCGTACTCGAGGCCTTTCTTGATGTGCGTGTCGAGCAGCGGCGAGAAGTCCGGGTTCTTCTTGAGGTCGGCGACGGCCATGCCGGGCGGGTCACCCGCGTCGTAGTGGCGCTTGGCGGCATCGACCAGCGCGCGGTCGAATTTGGCGAGGCGTACCAATCCGGCCCAGGTGTTCATGTGGCCGTGACCTTCCTCGACCAGGTCGACCTTGCCGCTCACGGCCTTGACCAGTGCGCCGGTCTCTTCGGCGATTGCCTCGGCACCGCCGGCGGGGAGGAACGGCGCCATGTTCCACGCCATTACGTCGCCCATGCACAGCAAGCGGGCGGCGGGAAACAGCACGAAAGTGTCGCCGTTCGTGTGGCCGCGACCGAAGTGATAGAGCTCGATCCGGTCGGCGCCCGAGCCGATCGTCATGCGGTCCTCGTAGGTTTCGGTCGGCAGCAGCTTGGGATTGCCGCGCGGACCGCTCAGTTCCTCCTTGGCGCCTTCATTCATCACGATGCGCACGTTGGGGTACTGCTCACGCAGGTAGTCGTTGCTGCCGACATGATCGGGATGGCTGTGCGTGTTGATGATCAGCTTGATCGGCTTGTCGGTGACCTTCTTCACTTGCTCGACGATGTAAGGCCCGTTGCCGGGCATCTTCGTGTCAACGAGGACAACGCCATCCTTCTGCACAACCACCAGCGTGTTCCCGCCGCCGCCGAAGATCTTGTAGATGTTGCCCTTGATGTGCTCGATCGGCTCGGGCGGCGGCAGCGGCGAACGCGGTGGCCCGGCGGGACGGGGCGGCGTTGCGCCGGGAGCGGGCGGGGATTGCTGCGCAGCGGCTGCCGCGGCCAGGCTGCCGGCAGCCAGAATTGCTAGAACCACCTTGGTTTTCATCCCGTCTCTCCCTCAACGGGTTACGATTCGCCCCCGTCGTTGACTCTGTCTAATCCGGCGGGTGGGATTGGCAAAGCGTCCATGTGTAGCGAATGTTCACAGAGACATGTCCTCCCGCTCGGCGCCAAGTCCCGTGCGAAGGCGATTTTTGGGAGATCGGGCGCACAAATCGCTTTCCTACAGCACCTCAGCTGAGCGATGTTCATGCTATGTTCTCGATAACCTGCGTTCCTGACCCGTTCCCGTTGCCATCGCCGCCCGCGGCCCGTAACTCGCCCCTCCATGGAGAGAGCCCCCTACGCTTCCGATCCCGCGCGATCGCGCGGCCGCGAGTTCGTCGAGGACCGGCTCGGTCCGCGCGGGCCGCGCAGCGAATTCCAGCGCGACCGCGACCGGGTGCTCCATTCGATCGCCTTCCGCCGCCTCGCCGGCAAGACACAGGTGTTTATCGCGCCCGACGGCGATCATTATCGCGTCCGTCTCACCCACAGTCTCGAAGTTGCCCAGATCGGCCGCGTCATCGCCCGCGCGCTGGGGCTCGACGAGGACCTGACCGAGGCGCTGTGCCTCGCCCACGACATCGGCCATCCGCCGTTCGGCCATCCGGGCGAAGACGCGCTCGCCGCGGCGATGGAGGCACGCGGCGGGTTCGATCACAACGACCATTGCCTGCGCACGCTGATGCGGCTCGACAGCCCCTATTGCGGCCATCCTGGGCTCAACCTCAGCTGGGAGACGCTCGAGGGGCTGGCTAAGCACAACGGCCCGGTCGCGCAGCCTGGTTGGGCGCTCGAGGAGCTGGATGCCACTTTCCCGCTCGATCTGGCGCATCAGCCGTCGCTCGAAGCCCAGGTCGCCGCGCTGGCCGACGACATCGCCTACGACAACCACGACATCGACGACGGCCTGCGCGCGAGTTATCTCGACCTCGACCAGCTGCTCGAGCTCGACTTCCTCGCCGAGCAGTGGCGCGCTGTCGAGGCGCGCTTTCATGGAGCGCCGCAGCAAGGCTTGCTGCGCGAGCTGGTGCGCGGGCAGATCGGCCTGATGGTCAACGACGCGATCGAGGCCACGCGGGCCAACCTGGCCGGCATCGGTTCGATCGAGGACATTCGCGCGGCCCCGAAGACACTGGCCGCCTTTTCCCCGGCGATGGCCGAGCAGGAGCGTGCCCTGAAGCGCTTCATGTACGCCAACCTCTATCACCATGACCGGCAGGCGCAGACCGCCGAGCGCGCCCGCAGCGTGATCGCCAAGCTCTACGTCGCGTATCACCAGGACCCGAAGCTAATGCCGGAAAGCTGGCGCGCGGCGCTCCCTCCCGCCGAGCCCGGGCGCAGCCGGCATATCGCTGATTTCATCGCCGGAATGACCGATCACTACGCGATCGAACGCTATCGCGAGATTTTCGGTCGCGTGCCCAAGGGCTTGTCCAATGTCTGACGCGCGCCGGGTGCTGTTGGTCGGGGCGACCGGCCTCGTCGGCTCGCGGGTGATGGAGCAATGCGTCGGTCGCAGCGACGTTTGCCTGATCGCCTTGACCCGACGCGAGGCGCCGATGCCGAGGGGCGCGCGCATGGAAATGCTTGTCGCCGATCCTGCCGAGTGGGCCAAGTCGGTCGCGGCGGTCGCGCCGGACGCCGTGATCTGCGCGCTGGGTACGACCTGGCGCAAGGCGGGGGAGGACGAAGAGGCCTTCCGCGTGGTTGACGAGGAATTGGTGCTGCGGGTGGCGCGCGCGGCCAAGGCGGCGGAGGTGAGCAATTTCGTGTTCGTCTCGTCGGTCGGCGCCGATACGGCGAGCCGAGCCTTCTATTTGCGAGTAAAGGGGGAGGTCGAAGGGGCCCTGCGCAAGCTCAGGTTCCATAGGCTCGACATCCTGCGTCCGGGACTGCTGCGCGGGCCGCGTGCCGGCGACCGGCGACCCGCAGAGCGGCTGGCGATCGTCTTCAGTCCCCTGATGAACCTGTTCCTACACGGTGCGCATCAGCGCCTGCGGGCGATCGACGCGAGGCTGGTCGCCCGCGCGGCGCTCGAAGGGGCCAAGGAGAAGGCCCGCGGCATCTTCGTTCACGACAACGACGGGATTAGGCGGCTGGAGCGCAGGCTCGACGGATTCGGTTGAGCCAACGCAAAACGCCCGCCGGATCGCTCCTGCGGGCGCTTGCGAAGATGTCGGCGGTTTAGTGAATCGCGTCGGAGCCGGCGTTGGCGGCCGATTCGACGTCCTTTCCGGCGCCACGGACCGTGTTGCACGCGGTAGCGGTGAGCACGATCGTGCCCACGGCCAGCGCCAGGATTGTCTTGCGAAGCATTTCGGTGTCCTTTCCTTCGTTCACGGACGAACGGGTGAACGGACAATCCTCGCCGCGGCGCTAAGTTCCTTCGGCGCGCGCCACGTCGCGCAAGGTAGGACGCGACAAGCGGTGCTCGCGCCAGGCTATGACGAGGCCGGCGGCGATGATCAGCGGTGCGCCGAGCCAGGTGCTCGGCGGCGGCAGGCTATCGAACAGCAGCCAGCCGTACAGCGTCGCCCAGAACAGCGACGAATAATCCATCACAATCACGCTGGCGACCGCCCCGAAGCGAAGCGCGGCGGTCAACAGCAATTGCCCGATCACGCCGGCGATGCCGATGGCGAGCAGCAGCAGCCAGCCGGCGCTGTCGTGAGCGGTCATGACGAACGGCAGCGCCAGAGCCGTCATCGGCACGCTGAACAGCGCGAAATAGAACACGATCGTCACTGGCTTGTCGGTGCGGTTGAGGTCGGCGATCTGGATCGAAATCAGCGCCACCATGAACGCGCCGGCCAAGGCCACCGCGGCGCCGTGGAGCGGAATGTCGCCGCTGCCCGGCTGCGCGATCAGCAGCACGCCGGCAAAGCCCAGCAGCACCGCTGACCAGCGCCACGGACCGACACGTTCCTTCAGCAGCAACACCGCCAGGATCAAGGCCCAGATCGGTACCGTGAAGGCCATCGTCGTCGCCTCGGCGAGCGGCAGCAGGATCACCGCGCCGAAATTGAACAGCATGCCGACCGTGCCGTAAAACGCGCGCAGAAAGTGCGTTCGCGGCCGCTGGGTCCGCAGCGTGCCGAGGCTGCCCCTGGCCGCGAGCCAGCCGAGGATAAGCGGTACGCTGATCAACTGCCTCCAGAACATGATCTCGAGCAGGTGGATCCCGCGCTGCGAGGCGAGCTTGATGAGCGCGGACATCGTCGCCAGCGCGGCGATCGCTCCCAGGCGGATCAGCAGCGCCAGCAGCGGCCTGGGCGAGGGAAGTGTACTCTCCACCTGTCGCGGCATAAGCGGTCGCGATGCGCGATCAAGCGCCTGCCCTTCCAAAGCCGAGGATTGCCGCCGCGCCGGCTCCGCCCCATATCGCCGTCCATGGCCTGGCCGCCCGATTTCATCCGCTTTGCTAGCGAGGCGACCATTGCCGGCCTGTGGGGCGGCGGTTTGCTGCTGCTTTCGTTTCTGGCGATGCTCGGCGACCGCCGCCGGCGCAAGCGCATCGATATCAACGCAGTCGGCTGGGTCCCATGGCGCGACCTATCGGCGCTGACCGCGTTTGCCGGACTGGTGATAATGGCAATGGCCGCAAGCGGCTGGGTCAAAGGCTAGAGGCAGGTTTCAATATCGGTCGCGCAGCGCTGCAAGGCCGACCGGCCGCGCGAGCCTTTGCGAGGAAGCTGCGCGCCCGGATGGGCGTGCAACGGCGTGTCAGAGACATGCCTCCAAATAGGCCTGGTCGAAGCCGTATTGGCGCGCCTTTTCCAGCGTGTAGGGGCGCAATCCCGAGGCGCGGAACTCGCCGAGGATCTTGCCGTCCTCGCTTTCGTCGAGATATTCGAAAGCGAACAACTCCTGGGTGACGATGACGTCGCCTTCCATGCCAATGACTTCGGTGATGTTGGTAGTGCGGCGCGACCCATCGCGCAGGCGCTTCACCTGGACGATCAGGTCGACCGATTCGGCGATCTGACGGCTGATCGCTTCCTTCGGGATCTTGATGTCACCCATCATGATCATGTTTTCCATACGGCCGAGGCATTCGCGCGGGCTGTTGGCGTGCAGCGTGCACATTGAGCCGTCGTGGCCGGTGTTCATCGCGGCGAGGAGGTCGAAGCACTCCGCGCCGCGAATTTCGCCCAGGATGATCCGGTCAGGACGCATACGCAGGGCATTCTTGACCAGATCGCCGATGGTGATGGCGCCCTGGCCTTCGAGGTTCGGTGGACGGGTTTCGATCGGCAGCCAGTGCGGCTGCTGCAGCCGAAGTTCGGCCGCGTCCTCGATCGTCAGTACGCGCTCGCCCGGGTCGATCATCTTCGACAACGCGTTGAGCATCGTCGTCTTACCCGAACCCGTACCGCCGGAGATGATGATGTTCATCCGGCAGGCACCGGCGATCTTAAGCGCGGTGCACATCTTGTCCGACATCGAGTCGAACTCGCGCAGCATGTCGAGCGTGATTGGTTTCTCGGAAAACTTACGAATCGAGATCGCCGTGCCGCGCAAGCTGAGCGGCGGTACGATGACGTTGACGCGGCTGCCGTCCTTGAGGCGAGCGTCGGCCAGCGGCGTGGTCTGGTCGACGCGGCGGCCGACCTGGTTTACGATGCGCTGGGCGATCTGGAACAGATGCTGCTCGTCGCGGAAGCGGATCGAGGCGATCTGCAGCTTGCCCTTCTTTTCGACGTAGGTCTGGTCGGGGCCGTTGACCATGATGTCGGAGATATCCGGGTCGTTAAGCAGCTCTTCGAGGGGCCCGAAGCCGAGCAGCTCGTCGATGAGCACCTTCTCGAGCGCGAATTGTTCGCGACGGTTGAGTGTGACCTTGAGCTCGGCCAGCACTTCCATGATAATCGGGCGGAACTCTTCGGACAGCTCTTCCTTGGTCAGCGTGGAGGCCGCCTCGGGATCGACGCGTTCGAGCAGGCGCGGGAGCACCTGTTCCTTGATCTTGTGGACGCTGGCCTCGAACCCGCCGACTTCGACTTGCTCGTGAACGTTGTTCGCGCGGTCGGCGAGGCGAGTCATCGCGTCCGCCTTGGTCGGCGCGACGTTCGATTCCTGCGGCATCGAGCCGTTGCCGTTACCGGGCAGGGGCGGGAACTGGTCGCCGCCGGGCGTGAACGCCTCAGGCCTGGCCGAGCCACCCTTCATCGGACGGGCAACGCCGAAGCTCGGGCGAGCGCCCGCGGCCATGCCGCCAACCCCATTCTTGCGTCCGAATGCGCTCATTCTTGTCAATCCAAACCCTGTTGCGGACACAGCCGTGGATAGCCCCTGGCTGATACGGTCTGACGGAATTTGGTGAATAGCTTGCGAACCTTGATTTTCTCTAAACCCCGGGCACGCCTAATTGGCGTGGTTCCACCACCGGAATCGGGATCGTTTACTTCCAGCCGGGTGAGGCGACCATCAGTCATAGACGCCGGTGAAAAGGTCCGGAAAGTCGTTCGCAGCGCTCAAGCGGCCGGAATAATGGCCCTCTGGAAGCAGCAGGACGTCGCGCGAGGTCCCCGTGAGTATGGGGCTGGCTTGCGCACCGAGTGACAATGAGCGCCGGAAAGCGGAATGTCCGCTTCGATATCGATCTCTCAAACCTGAACGCTAACGGTGAAAGGCGGACGTCTTATGGAGCCACTTAACCATGCGAGACAAGCCGGCGTTGCATCGGGAGTCTGAAACCTGCCGCAGATTCTGCCGAGTTTGCATTCGCACCGCTTTATCGGAGGATGGCATTGCGAGCCCGCGGATGAGCCCGTAAGCGGGCCACTCTCGATCGCGACGGTGGGGCAAGGATGCAGCAATCGGACAGGGCCGGCCTCCTCTACGCGCTCGCGGGATTCTGCACGCTTTCGATCGGTGATGCGATCGTCAAGGGGATGGCCGGGCAATGGCCAGCCCCGGCGATGGCCGCGACGCGGTATTTGGTCGGCACCGTGCTGCTCGCATTCCTATTGTGGCGGAAGGAAGGCCTGCCCGCCATCGCGCTCCCGCGCGACAAGTTGCAATGGCTCCGCGGCATCGCCATCAGCACCAGCGCGATCGGCATGTTCTTCGCCGTCTGGCTGATGCCGCTGTCGACTGCCACGACCATCGCCTTCACCCAGCCGATGATCACCGCCGTGCTGGCCACCTTCATTCTCGGCGAGCGCTCCCGAAGTTCGACATGGATCGCCACCGTTATCGCTTTCGTCGGCGTATTCGTGGTCCTGCGGCCAAATTTTGCGAGCGCCGGTTGGGGCAGCCTTTTCCCGCTCATGGGCGCGACCGGCATGGCGGTGACGATCATCGCCAATCGCTCGGTCACCGGCCGAGCGAGCGTGCTGGCAATGCAGTACTATATGTCGGTGACCGCGATGATCTTCCTGATCTGCGTCACGATCGCGGCGCACTTCAGCGGGATCGAGACATTTCGCCTGACCTGGCCGAACTGGAGCATCATCGCACGCTGCGCCTTCATGGGTGTGAGCGCCACGGCGGCGCAAATGCTGATCTACATGGGTACCGTCAAAGCGGGCGCCGGCACGATCGCGCCGATGACCTATGGCCAGTTGCTGATGGCTGTGATGTTCGGTTGGATCTTCTTCGGCGACAAGCCCGACGCGATGGCGCTGGTCGGCGCGGCGATCATCATCGGGGCGGGGCTTTACCTGTGGCATGCCAGGCGCACGAAAGCGCCGCCGAAGCCCGCCCTTTGATCACCGCGGCGCGAGGTCCTTTCGGACCCAGGCAGTGACTTCACGGTTGTGCAGCGAAGCGCTCGTCAGCGGCCGGTAGTCGGCTAGGGTGGCCTGGTGGATCAGGTCGAGGTTCACTTGCCGCTGCACCGTCATCGGCTGGCTGGCGGTCACGATCACGCCCGGCCGGTTGGCGAGGATGCGGGCGATCTCGGTCGGTTGATCGACTTCGAGCGAGTGGATCTCGAGCCCATTATTGAGGTGGTCCGGATAGAGATAGCGGGTCGGCAGGCACGTGCCCGTGGTGCGGTACAGCACGGCGGGCCCGTCGAAGACGTAGAGGCAATCGCGCTTCGCGCCGACATAGGGTGCGATGGCCGCGGAAAGCCTCGTCTCCGTGCGCCGTTCGTTCAGCGAATGGGCATAGCGATCGGGCATGTCGAGAATATATCCGGCGCCGAACAGCAGGGCCGCGGCAGGCACGAACTTGGCGGGGGCGCGCACGTCGATCAGCGGCAGGGCCATCAGCACCGCGGCGGGGACCAGCGCGCCGTAGTAGTAAAGATAGATCGTCGCCGGGAGCAGAACTGTGCCGAGCGCGGCCAGCGTCCAGCCGGCGAACAGCCCGTAAGTGCGCCAGTCGCGCGGCGGGTTGAGGCGGACGGCGGAATAGAGCCCGAGTCCCACCAATAGCGCCAGGGGCGCAAGCGCGAGGAATAGGTCGGGCCGCAGGCGCCCGCCGGGAGCCGGCGTGCGCTCGAAGAAGCTGACGAAATTGGCGAACCAGAATTGGTCGAAGTGACCGGTGGCGAAATAGAGCAGGGCCACGAGGGCGGTGGGAGTGACACCCGCCAGGGCATAGACGCCCGCCCGCTGCGCCAGCGGAAACGGCGAAGCGCCGGCGCGCCACTCGCCGTAAAGCGCGTAGGCGCCGAAGAACAGGCACTGCGGCAGGACGGTATACTTGATCTGCAAGGCCACGCCGCCGACCAGCATCGCCAGCGCCGCCCGCCTGGCCGCGTCGGGCCGGTTGCGGTCGCGCACCAGCCACAGCATCGCCAGCATCATCGGCGCGTGGAATATCTCGCTTTGCCCGGAATAGCTGCCGTAAGCGGCGATCAGCATGAGGTAGAGTGAGCCGGCCACGGTGGCCGACGCACGGTCGACCAACTCGCGTGCCAAGGCGTAAACCAGCACCGCGCCGCCCATGGCGAACAGGCAGGCGACGCTCTGATAGGCGATCGGCTCGGGCCCCAGCAGACAGTGCGCGGCGGCGAAAATGGCGAACAGGCCGAAGGGCTTGCGATCCCACACTTCGACGAACGGCAAGTCGCCGTGGGTCATCCGCCAGCCGATCAGAGAGTAAATCTGCTCGTCGAAGTCCGCGACAGGATCGCCGAACCAGAACGCGCGCGTCGCCAGCGTGACAAGCGCGAGGACTGCCATCGAGAGAAACGTGGCGCGTTTCGCGCGCGACGTTCGCCCGGCTTCAGACTTCCCCAGAACCCACGTCGCCACTCCGCATCTCGCTCCCATGGTCAGGTAGCGGGTATGGCGGCGGCATGGTTAATTTTCGCCTACACGAGCCGCTGGCGATACGGTCAAATCGGCGCGCGGCGTCGATAGAGCACCGAACGGCCGCGTCGCGCGAGCGGCTGCCATTGGCTCAGCGGTTGCGGCGCGCCGCTCCAGATGATCCACAGGTAGGGGATCGAGGCGGGCACCCGGTCCGCCTCGGTGAGCACGCTCGCCTTGCCGTTGCAAGGCGCCTCGTAGCCGAGCTGGGACTCGTCGACCTCGAACGGACCCGCGGCCGGATTGTGGACCCGCAGCAACTGCGCGCCGGGCACGTCCCACTGGTCATTGGAAAAGGCATGACGCCGCTCGAGAGCGTAGCCCGCAAGGTGCGTCCAGCGATCGAATGTCCACGGTAGAGGGCAGACGATGGCGCGGAATGTGACGAGCTGAGCGTTTCGCGGCAACGCCTCTAGAACCTGCAAGTCCTCGGCCGACTGGCCGCCGAGCTGCGACAAGCTCACCGCATTGCCGGCAAGCCGTCCGCCGGCAAAGAGCAAGGCGGCGACAAATAGCGCATGACACAGTCTGGCGGGACAGCGGCTCGAAAGGCCGATCGCTAACAACGCGAAAAGCAAGGTCGGCTCGATGAGCCTTTGGTCGGCAAAGAACGAGCCCAACAGTCTCTGCGGAACGACCACGACGCACGCGGCGGTGATCACGGCCGCCAGCATCATGCCTCGGTTCAGCCGGGTCCAGCGAGGCAGCCACGAGGCGACGATCAGCGCGCCGACAAATACCACCGAGGCGACGTCGAACGGGTACCACCGATCGGCGAGGACTTGCGACACTTCGTCGAACTTGTGGAACATCAGGAAAAAGCCCGAGGTTTCACCCGTCCCGGCAGAAGATTGAAAAATCAGGATCTTGGCGAGCCACGGAATGAGCAGGCAGCTGAGCGGTCCAATACTGGCGATGGCCGCAGGGATCAGGCCACCATTGCGCTCTCTCTGGCGAATGAACTCCTGCGAGCCGGCGGCAATGCACAACAGGGCCCAGCCGACGAGATGGCACACCCACATTACCGTGGCGATAAGGGCGAACACCGCCCAGCGGCGCCTTGCCGGGCTGTCGTTCATGGCGATCCACAGCGCCACGCTGCACCACAGCAGCCCCAGCGCGAGGGTATA
>DATIQN010000065.1:0-76251 GCA_035470785.1 Croceibacterium sp.
CAATCGTCGGTTTTCCTCCTTTTGCGATCCACGATTAGGTTCTGGTTGCAAACGCTCGTGACCCTGGGTGCGGGTTTCATCGTCTCGGTTCGTTGGTTTCCTAACGTTGGTGAATGGCAAACTCGCTTCGTCACTGGATCCACGGGTTTGGGGCTGACGGCCCTAATCTTTCACGTGAATGCGATGCGCGCCCGAGCTTTTGTGAGAAGTATGCTCTCGGTCAATGTCCGCTTTCCACCCGTTGCGGACATTCGATGCAACTGGCCAGAGTCTGTTGCCGGAATACGCCCAGTAACAGTTCAAGGGCTTTGTGCGCGCAAACCGGCCCATCCGACACTTGGTGTCCAAAGTGTGGCTCATCCGGCCGCTGGCACTAGCCCCTGGGCGTTGGGCGGGGCGAGGTCGGCCTGGGCGAACGCGGGCGCGGCGGCCAAGGTAGTGGCGAGTGCAAGGTGACGCAAGCGCATGGAGTTCTCTCCCGAAGACGACGCCATGTAATAATGTATCGCCGGGTTTACCCGTGCTGAACGAGCGACGAACCGTTACGCGCCGTTGCGCGACGCTCCGAGGACCTGGCCGACCTTCGCGGCAATCTGCTGCACGCTGAAGGGTTTGGGTATGAAATGCATGCCTTCGATGTCGATCTCGCGGCGCAACTGTTCCTCGGCATAGCCGGACATAAACAGCACGGGCAGCTTGGGCGCGATCTTGCGAATTTCCTTGGCCATCGCCGGCCCGTCCATGCTCGGCATGACGACATCGGAAACCACGAGGTCGAACGCGCCGTCGAGCTTGACCGCGTCCAGCCCCTCGTCACCATCGGCGGCGGTGACGACTGTGTAGCCCTGGCGGGTCAGGGCGCGCTCGGCGACGGCGCGAACGGTGTCTTCGTCCTCAACCAGCAGGATGCGCCCGCCCCCCGACCATTCGCTGGCGACTTCGGCCTGCTTCTCGCGCGCCAGTTCCTCCGCGGTGACACTATGCACAGGGAGGTAAATGGTAAACCGGGCGCCCTTCACCTTGCCGTCGGGGGCCGTGACGTTGTCGGCAAAGATGAAGCCGCCCGACTGCTTGACGATCCCGTAGACGGTCGAAAGCCCGAGCCCCGTTCCCTTGCCGAGCTCCTTTGTGGTGAAGAAAGGCTCGAAGATCTTCGTCAGGTTCTCGGGCGAGATGCCGCCGCCTGTGTCTTCGGCGACCAGCGCAGTATAGTCGCCGGCCGGGATGATCTCGTTGTCGCGTAGGCGGCGCACGTCGGTCGCCTGAACGCGCCGGGTCGAGAAGGTCAGCGTACCGCTCGCCTGCTCGCCGCCGCGCGTCTGGATCGCGTCGCGCGCGTTAACTGCCAGGTTCATCACCACCTGTTCGAGCTGGCGCGGGTCGGCGCGCACCGGTCCGAGCTCGCGGTCGTGGTGCGTGCGCAGCGTGATCCGCGCGCCGAGCAGGCGTTTGAGCATCTGGCTGACCTCGCTGATTACGTCCGGCAGCTGGATCACCTCGGGCTGCAACGTCTGCTGCCGGCTGAAGGCGAGCAGCTGGCGGGTGAGCGAGGCGGCCCGGTTCGAGTTGGCCCGGATCTGCTGGATGTCGTCGTAGTCGCTGTCGCCGGGGATGTGCCGCAGCAGCATCAGGTCGCAGTAGCCGATGATCGCCGTGAGCACGTTGTTGAAGTCATGCGCGACGCCACCGGCGAGCTGGCCGACCGCCTGCATCTTGGTCGCCTGCGCCACCTGGTGCTTGAGCCGCGTCTCTTCGGTGTTGTCGACCAGGCTCAGCAGGACTGCCGCTTCGCCCAGCCCGCGCACGCCGGCAAGGCCGAGCGAGACCGGCTCGTCGGGCTGGCCCTTGAGGCGCACGGCGATGTCGCCGCTCGAGGCCGGGCCCTGGCCATAGCGACGCACCGCGTCCGACATCGCGGTCTTGTCGGGGCGCGCCACGAGATCTGACGGGTACGGGGGCAGGTGCTTGTTCGACGGCAGTCCGGCGGCGCGGCGAAAAGCCGGGTTGGCGAACAGGAAATGGCCGTCGCGATCGGTCATCGCTAGGCCGACGGGGAGCTGTTCGAGGAGCGCTTCGAGCTGCGGCGTCTGCCCGCGCGCCTCGTTCCCCCAGCCGCCCAGGCCCACGCCGTTGTCGACCAGCAGCATCAGCGCTGGCGCCTGGTCGGTCTTGACTTGCGGCGAGTCGGGCTCGGTCAGCGGCACGTGAACCAGCGTCTGCGGGGTGCCCTTGCGGCCCTCGCGAGCAAAATAGATCCGGTCCCGCTCGTCCGAGCGGAGCAGCGCGGTGAAGTCCTGCCCGGCCATGCTGGCGTGCTCGTCGCCGGCGGCGCGCCTGGCGAAACCGGCGCTGGCGGCGCGGATCGCCCCGTCGGGCCCGACCAGCGCAACCTCGACCCCGCCAGCGCTCAAAATCTTGCCGAAAATTCCGGTGACGTACTTGCCAATGGCCTGCAGCGGCTCGTGCCGGACGACCGGCGCGAACCGCCAGACGAGGTAATCCTCGCCGCGCCCGGCGCGCACGACTTCGGCGGTCCAGGCGTCGTCCTCATCGGCAATCATCTGGCTGCCGCCGTCCCCTTCACGCCAGGCGTTGCGCGCGGCGCGAGCGAGCGCATCGGCCGAGGCACCGTCGACCGGCAACCGCGGCGGAGCGTTGGACGATCCGAACCACAGCTCGAACGCGGCGTTGGCGCAGACCAGGCGGTTGGCGCGGTCGGTGATCGCGACCGCCACGCCCGATTGTTCGATCGCGGTTACGGTGACCGACCAGTCGGGCATTGCCTGCGCCTCAGCGGCGCCCCGCGAGACCGGGTTGCCCCGTGCCGCGGCGAAGGCGATCAGGCCGAGCACGACGAGACCGCCGCTGAACGCCAGCGTAACTACCAACGAACCCACGGCGAACTGGACAAGGCCGATGCTGGCAAGCGTCGCAGCCGCCACCGCCAGCGCATCGGCGAGCCGCCCTGGCGAGCGTTCGGTTAGCACGCTCATGCCGCGGCCTTCCTCCGCTCGCGGGCTTCGGCGAGGCGCAGGCGGCGTTTCCGCCCGATCCACCAGCGCCAGCCGAAGCTGGTGACGAGGTAGCCGACCGAGGCCAGCACGGTGGCGATGATGAACAGCCCGAGCGCGGTTTCCGATCCCGCGCCGGTGATCCGCTCGAGCAGGTGATCGGTCTGCGTCGCCTGCATCGTCTCGCTGATCGGCTGGATATGGGTCGAGGCATCGACGTGGAGCAGCCACTCGCCGATCCTGTAGGCGAGCGCGACGAGGAAGACGTAGATCACCGGAAAACCGACGAAGGTCGCCAGCAGCGCCGACGGAATGTTCGCGCGGACGAACACCGCGAGGAAGGTCGCGACGACGAAATGGGCGAGCGGGATCATCGTCCCGACGAACAACCCCAGCGCCACGCCGCGCGGCACCGACCGGCGGGTGAAGCGCCACAGTTCCGACTGCAGGATGCGGTGCGCGAACGGCTTGATGAAGCGATTGCCCTCCAACTGCTCGCGTGTGGGCACACGGCGCTGAATCCAGCCCCCCAGCCCGCCCTGTTTGCGACTCCCTGCCATAAATCTCCAGATAAGCCGCATTGTCCGCGCCCGCCAGCCGTGCGGCCGGGAAACGCTAGCCGCGCTCGCGAAGCAGCCTCGCTTTGTCGCGTTGCCAGTCGCGGTCCTTCATCGTCTGGCGCTTGTCGTGGGTCTGCTTGCCCTTGGCCAGCGCCAGCTCGACCTTCGCGCGTCCGCGCGAGTTGAAATAGACCGACAGCGGAATCAGCGTCATGCCCTTGCGTTCCACCGCGCCGACGAACTTCTCGATCTCACGGGCGTGGAGCAGCAGCTTGCGCATTCGCTTGGGCTCGTGGTTGAAGCGGTTGCCGTGACTGAACTCGGGAATGTTGGCGTTGATCAGCCAGCATTGGCCGTCGCGCACCTCGGCATAGCTTTCGGCGATCGAGCCCTCGCCGGCGCGCAACGATTTTACCTCGGTTCCCGAAAGCGCGATGCCCGCCTCGAAGGTTTCCTCGATGAAATAGTCGAACCGCGCCCGCCGGTTCTCGGCGACGATCTTCTTCTTGTCGAACGTGGAGGGCTTCGGGCGGGCCATGGCTGCGCCCATAGGGTGAGGCGGTCCGGAGCGGAACCCCTCGCAGCTTTCACCGCGCCGGGTTGCCAAACCCCGACGCTCTTGCGATGACGTCCGCGGAAGCTTGTGGATGGGGGTCTGCATGCCAAACATTGTCAGCACCTTGCGTCGCATGCTGGGCGTGCTCGCGCTCCTTACGGTGTCGGCTCATATCGCAGCGGCCGAGCCGCCGCCCCTGTCGGCATATGGCAACCTGCCGGGCATCGAGCGGATGGCCCTTTCGAATGACGGTTCGCGCCTCGCCGCGGTCATGTCGATCAAAGGCGAGCGGGTCGTCGTTCTGCTGAACAGCAAGTTCGAGACCTTGCGCATGATGCGGCTCGAAGACGCCAAGGTGCGCTCGATGGATTGGGTCGGAAACGACGCACTGGTGGTGCAGATGAGCCGCACGGAGGTGCTCGGGCCCGAATTCGTCACTAGCAAATTCGAGTTCTGGCACGCGCTCGTCATTCCGGCGGACCCCGCCAAGCCGCAGACGCTGGTGTTCGACAAGGACCCGGCGATGCTCAACGCCGTGTTCGGCAGCGCTGGAACGCGAAACGTCAATGGGCAATGGCTGGTCTATCTCGCCGGCGTCGAGCGCGAAAGAGGCGCGCGCGGCTACCAGCTGGTCAATGGAAGTCCGGCTCTATTCTCGGTCGAGCCGTTGACCAACCACCGCGAAAAGGTCGCCGACAGGGGCTCGCAAGACCGCGACACCGAGTGGCTCCTGGGTCCCGAGGGCAAGGTGGTGGCTACGTACTCGATCGATATCCTGCGCGGCGGCTGGCAAATCCTGGCACCCGGCGGGCACGTCCTGGCGGACGGCTTGGCGACCCGCGGCGATGCCGGCCTGGTGGCGCTCGGTAAGGATGGAAAATCGATCATCTTTCGTAAGCTCGACGAAAAGGAGCATCGCACAAAATGGATGGAGGTCGCGCTCGACGGACGCGGACAGATCACCCAGTTTGCCTACGAGGACGAGATTTCGCGGCTCTATTCTGATCGTGCCAACGGTGAACTGATCGGCTTGCTGCGAATGGGCGAGAGGCAGCGACCGCAATTTTTCGATCCCAAGCGCCAAGCGGTTGTCGACCAGATCTACAAGGCCTTTCCCGATCTTAACGTTCGCATGGTCGACTGGACCCCGGACTTCTCGCGCGTGCTCGTTCGCACCAACGGCAACGGCGACAGCGGCACGTGGTACCTCGTCGATATGGCGACGATGCATGCCGACGCTGTCGGATATGAGCGCGAAGCTATCGGCCCCGAATGGGTCGGCCAGATCAGCTCGATTTCCTACAAGTCAGGTGACGGGCTCGCCCTTGACGGCGTGCTCACGTTGCCACCCGGCCGTCCGGCTAAGAACCTGCCGCTGGTCATGCTCCCGCACGGCGGACCCCATGCGTACGACGACGAGACGTTCGATTGGTGGGCGCAGGCGTTCGCCTCGCGCGGCTATGCCGTATTCCAACCCAACTTCCGCGGGTCGACCAATCGCGACGAGACGTTCATGCGCGCGGGCTTCGGGCAATGGGGCAAGGCGATGCAGACCGACATTTCTGACGGGCTTGCCGAGCTCGCCCGGCGAGGGATCGTCGATCCTAAGCGCGCGTGTATCGTCGGAGCAAGCTACGGCGGATACGCGGCCCTAGCCGGTGTGACGCTGCAGCACGGGTTGTACCGTTGCGCGGTGGCGGTAGCCGGAGTATCCGATGTCGGCGCGCTGTTCTCGCACGAACACTACGACAACGGCCGCGCGGGGTTCCTGCTCCGTTCGCTGGACGAGGAGTTTGGACCCAAGAGCAGCTTGGACGACGTCTCGCCCCGGCACTTCGCCAAGCAGGCCAACGCACCGATCCTGCTGATTCACGGACGCGACGATACCGTGGTTCCATTCCATCAGAGCAGCGGGATGGCCGACGCGCTCAAGGACGCCGGCAAGCCATACGAGTTCGTCGTCCTCAAGGCTGAGGACCATTGGCTGTCGCGCTCCGAGACCCGCCAACAGATGCTCGAAAGCGCCGTCGCGTTCGTGGAGAACCACAACCCCGCAAATTGACCTGCGCCGGACGGTGCGGTTCTTGCGCCAACCTCTCGCTGGCCCTTGGAACTTCGCTGCCAGATCAAGCACTTCGTCGCCGGAAAGGAGCTGAATCATGCCCCAGGGCGACAAGGACGAATATACCAACAAGCAGAAGCGCAAGGCCGAGCATATCGAGGAAAGTTACGAGGATCGAGGCGTCGGCAAGAAGGAAGCCGAGCGGCGCGCATGGGCGACCGTGAACAAGCAGTCCGGAGGCGGAACGAAGTCCGGCTCTGGTCGCGGGAAGAAGGAAGACCGCGCCTCGTCGAGCAAGGGCGGCCACAAGAGCGGCTCGAGCCAATCGAGCGAGAAGCGCTCGGCAGCGGCGAAGAAGGGCTGGGAAACCCGCCGCCACCAGGCGCACGGTTGATTCCTTGGCGCTTAGCCGCAGCGCTGCGTAGACTTCCCGTCAGGGCGATTCGCCCGAGGGGAGGATGATGGCAACGCACGCGGCGACACCGTCTAACGAGCTTAGGGCGGATCAAATCCTCGCCAATGCGCGCGCGATGGCGCCCGCCCTCGCGGCACGCTCCGAAGAGATAGAAGAACTCCGCCGGCTGCCGGCCGACCTCGTTGCCGAGCTGCGCGCCGCCGGGCTCTTCCGCATGGGCCGCAGCCGCGCGAAAGGCGGCCCGCAGATGAGCTTGCCGCAGCATCTCGAAGTCATCGAGGTCCTGGCCGAGGCAGACCCGTCAGTCGGCTGGTGCGTTAAGATCGGAACCGACAGCGGGATCATTGCCGAACTTCTGCCACCTTCAGCCTCGGCGCGGCTGCTGCCAGACCCGGACATGGTCACCGCCGGACAGTTCACCACCGGGCGCGGGCGGCTGCAGCAGGTCGAACGCGGCTACGTGCTCAACGGGCGCTTCCCGTTCGGCAGCGGGATTACCCATGCCGACGCGGTCATGAGCGGGGCGATGTTGTTCGACGAGGCCGGCGCACCGGTGATCGGCCCCGGTGGACTGCCCCAAAGCCGCCTCGCCTTCTGTCGCGCCGACGAGCTGGTAATCGAGGATACCTGGCACACCCACGGCCTGCGCGGCAGCGGCAGCACCCATTACCGAGCGGATGATGTGTTCATCCCCGAAGACCAGGCGCTGTGGATCGACGCGACGCTCTTCGAAGGCCGTGAGCCGCTCTATTCCAGCGGCTTCAACTGGGTGACGACGATGGCCGCGGTCCCACTCGGCACCGCGCGCCGTGCGCTCGACGAGGCGAAGGCGCTGATCGCCCAACGCACCGGCGGCTTTCCCCCGCAGCCGATGGGCAAGCTGCCGCAAGTTCAGGAAACTATCGCGGAGGCGGAGACGCGCTACGGCGCGGCGCGGGCGTTTCTTTATTCAGCGGCGAACGACTTCTGGGATGGACTCGAAAAAGGTACTCCGACCGTCGAGACCAAAGGCCGCCTCGCCCTCGCCAACGTCAACTGCTTTCGCATGGCCGCGGAGGTCACTCGCCAGTTGTTCGACATGATCGGCGCCAATGTGATCTTCGAAGGCTCGCCGCTCGAACGCCTCGCCCGCGACGCGATGACCTTGAATCAGCACATGATCATCGCCCGCCCGGCCTTGGCGACCTACGGCGCGATGATGTTGGGCGAGGAACATCCCTCGCCGCTCTACTAGGCTTCAGAGCAGGCCCGCGATCTCCATCGCCTGGTCGACCTTCGTTCGCGCCTCGTCGCTGCATGGCGCAATCGGCAGGCGGGTGTCGGCGGTCAGCCAGTTGTGGAGGCGGCTGAGCGCGTACTTGGTCGGCGACGGGCTGGCGTCGGCGAACAGCGCCTTATGCAGCGGGTACAGCCGGTCGTTGAGCGCTCTCGCCAGTTCGAAATCGCCGGCGAGGCAGGCGGCGTGGAATTCGGCGCACGCCTTCGGCGCCACGTTGGCGGTGACCGATATGCAGCCGACCTGGCCGAAGGCATAACCGCCGAGCGCCAGCGGGTCGTCGCCCGATAGCTGGCAGAAGTCTTCCCCGACGCCGAGCCGGTGCTGGACGACCCGCTGCAAGTCGCCGCTGGCGTCCTTTAGACCGACGATCCGCCCGGGATGGCGCCGAGCCAATTCCACGACTGTCTCAGGAAGAATGTCGGTCACCGTGCGCCCGGGCACGTTGTAGAGCACGATCGGCAGGTCGCACTGCTCGGCGAGATAGGAGAAATGCGCCAGCAGCCCCGCCTGGCTCGGGCGGTTGTAATAAGGCGCTACGAGCAGCGCCGCATCGGCGCCGAGATCCTGCGCCACTTGCATGTGCCAAAGCGCGGTCCGCGTATCGTTCGAGCCCGCGCCAGCGATCACCGGTACCCGGCCCGCGGCCTGCTCGACGCATAGGGCGATGACCTTGTGGTGCTCGTCGTTATCAAGCGTCGCGCTTTCACCCGTCGTGCCGCACGGGACCAGGGCGCTCGAGCCGTTGTCGATCTGCCAGTCGACAAAGCGGCGGAAGGCGGCTTCGTCCAACGCTCCGTCGCGAAAAGGAGTCACCAGAGCCGGTATCGAGCCAGAGAACATTGCTTCACGCTCCAGAATGGATTCAAAGGTTCCCCTCGCCGGCGCGCGTATGGGGTCATTCACCGCCTGATAAGGAGCCGCTTGCCATAATGTCCAGCATGCTTCGCTTTGCCTTTGCTTCGGCCCTTTTCGCGTCAGTTGCTGCCAACGCCCTTCCGGCTGCCGCACAGGATGCGACTTACGGCGCGGCAGACTGGGACAAGGCGCGCGCCAACCTGGTTGCGCGCGAACCGGGTCGGATGGCCCAGGCGGTCAGCCTGTGGCAGCAGCTGACGGCGAGTAAAGGTTACAGCTTCGGCGATTACGCCAACTTCCTGCTGGCCTACCCGCGCTTCCCCGATGCGGACAAGCTCCAGGGGTTTGCCGAAGATCGCCTGCGGCTTGAAACGGTCCCCGCCGACCGGCTGATTGCGTTCTTCGACCGTTATCCCCCGCAGAGCAATTTCGCCCGCGGCCAGTATGCGCTGGCGAAGGCCACGCTACGTCCGGCCGAAGCGCTCGAACTCATCCGCGCGGCCTGGCGCGGAGGCGAGCTCAATCCCGGCACCGAAGCCACGCTCCAGTCAACCTACGGCCGCTACTTCACGCAGGATGACCAGGACGCGCGGATGGATGCGCTGCTGTGGCAACGTAATTCCGCTGCCGCGGCGAGGCAGATTGCCTACGCTTCGCCGGCAAGACGGGCGAGCTTCCAGGCGCGACTGGCCATCCTCCAGGGCGGCGACGGATCGATCACCGATCCCCTGGCCAGCGCCGACCCCGGCTACCTCTACATTCGCAGCCGTGAGCTACGCACCGAGGGCCGCTTGCGCGACGCGGTCGGCTTGCTCGCCAACCACCCGCACCTTTCCTTCCGGCCCTTCGACCAAACCGCGTGGGTTTCTGAACTGCTCACTGTCGCCCGCCTCGGCGGCGCGCGCGAAGCCGTGCAGATCGCCGCCTCGGTCGATGATGCCTTCGCGCCGGGCGAGGACATTTCGGCGAAGCCCTACAAATTGCGCGACGACTACACCTCACTGATGTGGCTCGGCGGCGCGAAGGCGTGGGAGCTCGGCGACTACGCTGGGGCCAAGGCGCTCTTCTATCGCTATGCCGCGGCGGCCAAGACTTCGCCGACCAAGACCAAGGGCCTGTACTGGGCCGCGCTCGCCGCCCAGCAGTCTGGCGATCAGGCCAACGGCCAGAAGTACCTGCAGATGGCCGCGCAGTATCCCGACAGGTTCTATGGTCAGCTCGCGCGGGAGCGGCTCGGCCAGCCGCTCACTTTCCCGTCGCCGCCGAGCGGCACGCCCACCCCGGCCGAGCGCGCAGCATTCCTGAGCCAGCCGCTGACGCAGGCGGTCACCGAAGTTGCCCGCGACGCGCCGTGGAGCGTCGGCATCAAGTTCTACCGCGAGATCGCCGAACGCGCCGACACGCTCGACGACAACATCCTCGTCGCCCAGCTGGCGCGCGACATCGGCCTGCGCGACCTTGCGGTGATCCTCTCGAACGCCGCCGATGCGAACGGCTTCTCCGGCTTCACGACAATCGGCTACCCCACGTTGGTTGCCCCGCCTGGGACCGACTGGACGATGGTCCACGCGATCAGCCGCCAGGAAAGCCAGTTCGCCAACAACGCGGTCAGCTATGCCGGCGCACGCGGGATGATGCAGCTGATGCCGGGAACGGCGCGCGACCAGGCCAACAAGCTTGGCGTCGAGTACCTCTCGGCGTCGCTGGTCAACGATCCCAGCTACAACGTCCGCCTCGGCGATTCCTATTTCCGGCGCATGCTCAACTATTATGGCGGGAGTTATCCGTTGGCGGTGGCGGCGTACAACGCGGGCCCCGGCAACGTAAACAAGTGGCTGGTCGCGAACGGCGATCCGCGCACCGGGTCGATTCGCTGGGTCGACTGGATAGAGCGAATCCCGATCTACCAGACCAAGGACTACGTCCAGCGGGTGCTCGAGAACGCCGTCGTCTACGAAACGCTGCATCCCGACAAGGCCCCCGGCGGCCGCGCGCGCAGCCTCAGCCAGTTCCTTCGCTGAGGCCGCAAGCTCCCCAAGTCAGGTTAGATTTCTGACGGACGGTTCCGCCCGCGGGTTCGGGCGTGAGACCCGCGCCGCCGAACGGAGATCCGGACTGGGGCGCGCGATCTGCGCCGCTCAGAAATGCAGGATCCACTAAATGAGGAACGGCCGCTCCGCGCCTTCGCGCTGAACGGTGAACCCAACGCGGACGGTCACAAGCTAGGCCTCGTCACTGATACGGTCACGACGACGGTCACAATAACGGCCGCGGGCACGACATCGGCGAAGGCCACGGCCACGACGACGATCACAACGAACGCCCTGGCTGACCTTCGATCCTTGGCGCGGGAGCCGGGTATCGGGTAGGCTCCCGCGGCATGGAACTGCGCGCCAACTATATCACCCCAAAAGGGCTCGTCGCGCTCAGGGCGCGCTACGATCACCTTCTCGGCACCGAACGGCCCGAGATCGTCGCGATCGTCAGCTGGGCGGCCGGCAACGGCGATCGAAGCGAGAACGGCGACTACCTCTACGGCCGAAAGCGCATGCGCGAGATCGATCGCGAGCTGGCCCATCTCGCCCGGCGGATGAAAGCAGCCAAGGTCGTCGATCCCGCGCAGCAGCCCGATCCGTCGCGCGTCTGGTTTGGGGCGACAGTCACCATTGCCGACGACGAGGACAACCGGCGCACGGTGACGCTGGTCGGCGACGACGAGCAGGATTTGGCCCAGCAACGCATCGGCTGGGGCGCGCCCATCGCCCGCGCGCTGCGCGGCGCGGCGGTCGGCGATCTGCGGACTGTTCGGTTGCCGGCTGGCGAAAAGGAATGGGAAGTGCTGGCGATTGCCTATTCCCCCGCTTAGGGTTTCCGCCGAAGCAACGGGGAGAACTTTATGTCGGCTGTCAATGTGAGTGTGGTGAAGGGCACCTACCAGGCGTTCGGCACCGGCGACGTGCCGGCCGTGGTCGCGGCGATGAGCCCCGACATCGTTTGGAACGAGGCGGAGAATTTTCCCTACGCCGACGGCAACCCTTACCGTGGGCCCGATGCCGTACTCGGCGGCGTGTTCGCGTGGATCGGCGCCGAGTGGGATGGCTTCAACGTCGAGCCCGAGGCCTTTCACGATGCCGGCGACACGGTGATCATGATCGGCCGCTACGCGGGCACTTACAAGGCGACCGGAAAGACGATGCAGCCGCAGGTCGCGCACATCTGGACCATCGCCGACGGTAAGGCGGTGAAGTTCCAGCAGCTGGTCGACACGCTGGTGGTGGCGCGAGCTACGGGGGCCGCCTGACTCGATTGGCGATGAGGAATGTCTCTGTTTTCGTCGTGGCTGTCGCCCTCGCTGCCCCGCTCGCGGCGAAAGACAGCCTCGGCGTGTTCGATGACTGGGGAGCGTTCGGCGATCCCGCGGCGCCGCGCTGTTATGCGATCGCCGCGGCCGACAGCGCCGCCGGCAGTTACCAGGCCTATGCCGACGTCGGCACATGGCCCCGGCTGGGGATTCGCGGGCAAGTCCACTTTCGCGTGTCGCGAAAGTTGGCTCCCGGCGCCCATCCCTCGCTCCTGCTCGGCGGCGCACGATATCCGCTTACCGGGGGCGGCGCCGACGTCTGGGCGCAGGACAAGCGCATGGACGCCGCGATCATCGCAGCGATGCGCTCGAACGATTCGATGAGCGTCACCGCGGTGGATCGCGCAGGGCGCCGTTTCACCGATCGCTACAGCCTCAAGGGCGCGGCCACCGCGATGGACGCGGCCACCGTGGGGTGCGCGCGGACGCGGTAATCTTCGCCGACATGTTTTGCGCTGCGGCATCGGCCACCCTATATGCGCCTCGAAATGTCCCATACCGCACTTATGCCGATCCCCGGGCACGTCGACCCGATCACCGTCGCGCGCGACGTCACTCCGCGCGCCGACGGCCGCGTTGAACTGATCGGCCTCCCGCGCAAGCGCATCGCCGAGCTGTTCGAGCAAGCGGGGCTGGACGCGAAGCAGGCAAAGCTGCGTGCCAAGCAGATGTTTCACTGGCTCTACCACCGCGGTGTCACCCAGTTCGAGGCGATGACTGACATCGCCAAGACCATGCGACCTTGGCTTGCCGAGCGCTTCGTGATCGGCCGACCCGAAGTGATCGAGGCGCAGCATTCGAGCGACGGCACCCGCAAGTGGCTGCTCCGGACCGCCGACGCGCACGATTTCGAGATGGTTTTCATCCCCGACGCGGATCGCGGCACATTGTGCGTTTCGAGCCAAGTCGGCTGCACGCTCAATTGCCGGTTCTGCCACACCGGCACGATGCGCCTGGTGCGCAACCTGACGCCGGGCGAGATCGTCGGCCAGGTCATGCTTGCGCGCGATGCGCTCGGTGAATGGCCAAAGGGCCGGATGGACATTCTCGACGATGAGGGCACCGCCGAATACACTGCCGACGGTCGCCTGCTGACCAACATCGTGATGATGGGCATGGGCGAGCCGCTGTACAATTTCGACAACGTGCGCGACGCGCTGAAGATCGTCATGGACGGTGAAGGCCTAGCACTATCGAAGCGCCGGATCACGCTCTCGACCAGCGGCGTGGTGCCGATGATGGCCCGCTGCGGGGAAGAGATCGGCACCAACCTCGCAGTCAGCCTGCACGCCACCAACAAGGAAGTCCGCGACGAGATCGTGCCGCTGAACAGGAAGTACGGCATCGAGGAATTGCTCGAGGCTTGCGCCGCCTATCCCGGCGCCTCGAACTCGCGGCGGATCACCTTCGAATACGTGATGCTCAAGGACAAGAACGACAGCGACGCCGACGCGCGCGAGCTCGTCCGGCTGCTCAAGCAATACAAGCTGCCGGCCAAGGTCAACCTGATCCCGTTCAACCCCTGGCCCGGCGCGCCGTATGAATGCTCGACGCCGGAGCGAATCCGCCGCTTCGCCGAGATCGTCTTCGAAGCTGGCGTCTCGGCGCCGGTGCGCACCCCGCGCGGCCGCGACATCGACGCCGCCTGCGGCCAGCTCAAGACGGCGGCCGAGAAGAAGAGCCGTGCCGAACTCGACCGGCTGGCGGCCGAAAAGCAGGCCGCGCTTGGATGATCATGCGGGCTGACGCCTGAACCTTTCACCGCAGCCCGTTCACGATTCCTCGCGCAATTAGGCGAGGCCGCGAGCGTTCATGTGGGGTTGTGGATCGCTGACGGACGTTTGGCGTTCTGAGGGGCGACAAGAACGGAAAGGTCCGCACGATGAAGAAGACATTCCTTGCCTTGGCCGCCGCGTCGCTGGCGCTTCCCGCGGTGCCCGCCGCGGCCGATCCGCCGTCGTGGGCGCCGGCGCACGGGTGGCGTGCTCACCGTCACGCTTACGCCGAGCACTACTACACCACTGGCAACGGCATCCGCTATTGGCGCGGCAATGACGGCCGGTACTACTGCCACCGCTCCAACGGCACGACTGGCCTGATCGTCGGCGCCGCCGGCGGCGCGCTTCTCGGCCGCGCGATCGACACGCACGGTGAGCGGACGACAGGCACGGTCCTCGGCGCGGCGATCGGCGGGCTGCTCGGACGCCAGATCACCCGCGGTGAGGTGCGCTGCCGCTAAGATGGATTCGAAGAAAGTCCCCCGGGGGCCGCGCGGCGGGTATCGTCGTGCGGCCCTTTTGCGTATGATGCTACGCAATTGACCTTGCGGAGAGTGCCATGATCGAAGCCGCCCTCGTCTCTTGCGACGACCACCTCGACCTCAACATGCTGCCCGCCGACGTGTGGCAAAAGCGCATGGCGGCGAAATGGGGCGAACGGTCGCCGCAGGTCCAGATTTCGGACAAGGGCGGCATGTGGATGGCCGACGGCGAATCCTGGGGCTTCTGGTCGGGCACCAAGAGCAGCTTCTTCGGGAACGGGCCCAAGCCGATCCACACCGCCTACGATCGCGGCGGAGTCGAGGACCTGACCGAGCTGCGAGCCGGCCACGCCAAGCTGCGTCTCGAAGACATGGATCGCGACCATGTCTGGGCGCACCTCGTGTTCGGACCCGTCACTAGTATCAAGACCGCCGATCCCGAGTTCATGCAGGCCTGCTATGCCGCCTACAATGACTGGCTCTACGAGGACTTCTGCTCCGCCGCGCCCGACCGCCTGATCGGCGTTGCGATGCTGCCGCCGACGCCCGAGGCCGCGCAATCCGAACTGCAGCGCCTCGCCAAGCGCGGCGGGGTGCGCCAGGCAAATCTGCAGATCGCTGTCGCCGAGCCGCGTCTGGAGGATCCGCGCTGGGAGCCGTTGTTCGACTTGCTCGAGCAGTCGGGCATCGTGCTCAGCTTCCATGTGACCGTGTTCCCAGGCGTGACAACGGCGTTCGACAAGTACAAGGGCAGCCCTGGCGCGACCTTCCTACACGCCAAGATGTTCATCGAGCAGTTCCTCGACCCGTTCGTCGACCTGTTCGCCTGGGGCATCCTCGAGCGGCACCCGAAACTCAAGATCGTCATCGCCGAAAGCGGCGTCGGCTGGGTGCCGTGGGTCGTCGAGGAACTCGACTACCGCTACTGGCGCCTATGGGAATGCAAGGAGTTCTGGGACGACAAGGGCGGGATACCGCACAAGATGAAGCCCAGCGAAGTGTTCCAGCGGCAAGTCTACGGCACTTTCCAGCAAAGTCCGACGGCCATGCGGCTGCTCGAGTTCTGGGGACCCGAAAACCTGCTGTGGGCGAGCGACTACCCGCACCCGGATTCGATCTGGCCCAACTCGGTGCGCACCATCGGCGAAACGATGGGTCACATGGATCCGAACGACGTTCGCAAGCTCGTCGGCGGCAACGCGGCGCGGCTTTACGGGCTCGATCTGTCGAAGGCGACCGTCACCGCGCGGCTGCTGATCGGAGGCGAAAAAGTTGCCGCGTAGGAACCGCTTGCCGACCCGCCGACTTCTTAAAGGCGATGGCCGCCGAAACGCTCGATCCGGTCCTCCCGAAACGAGTCCAAGAAAGGGCCGAGCGTGCGCTCGACGCGGCACATGACAAGGAACTCAAGCTCGCCACCGCAGAAGGCTGTACCGGCGGGCTGCTCGCCGCTCTGTTGACCGACGTGCGCGGGCGCGGCCACATGTTCGACCGCGGCTTCGTGGTGTATTCGAAGCAGGCCAAGTGCGACTTGCTCGGCATAGCCCGCGAGAAAGTCGACAATTGCGGCGCGGTGAGCGAGCCGATCGCGCGGGAAATGGCGCTCGGCGCACTGCGCCGGTCGACATCGCGGTTTCGATTACCGGTTTTGCTGGGCCAGCCGGCCCCGACGACGACGAAGGCCTTGTCCATTTCGCCTGCGCCGGCACGACGGCGACATCAAACATCGCGAGGAGCATTTCGGCACGATAGGCCGCGACGGCGTGCGTATTGCTGCGCTTGAAACCGCGCTCGAAATGATCGCGCAGGCGCTGGAGACATGAGTTGCCATTTGTATCCTTTTAGGATACTACCTCCAGATGCATAGAGCTGGTGAAAAGATTCGCGCCTGGCGCGAGCGCCAACGTCCGCCCCTCACAGCAGCGGAATTTGGTCAGAAATACGGCGAACCCGAACCGTGGCCGAGCCGTACGATCTATGGCTGGGAGACTCGCGGCAAGATACCGCGCCCGAGTATCCAGAAGCGCTTGAACGAGCTTGGTATTTGCGACCCCGGCGACTGGCTCGAAGCGCCCTCCGACATGGCGTCGCGCCCCGCCGATCCCAAGGCGCACCCGTTCTACGACATGCACCGCCACGGCTTCGTCCGCGTGGCGACCAGCACCCCGCGCGTGCGCACCGCCGACGTCGCCTTCAATCGCGACGGCATCATCGACGAAGCCCAGCGCGCCCACGCCGCGCACGTCGATTTGCTCGTCTACCCCGAGCTGGGCGTGTCGTCCTACGCGCTCGACGACCTTGTGATGCAGTCGGCGCTGCTCGACGCGGTTGAAGATGCGGTGGCCGCGATCGTCGCCGCCAGCGCCGGCCTCACCCCCGTACTGCTGATCGGCGCGCCGTTGCGGCACGAAGGACGGTTGTACAACTGCGCGCTTGTCATCGCCGACGGCAAATTGCTCGGCGCGGCGCCCAAGAGCTACCTCCCCAACTATCGCGAGTTCTACGAGAAGCGCTGGTTCGCCTCGGGGTGGGACATCAAGGGACAAACGATCCGCGTTCGCGATGCCGAGATACCCTTCGGCGCCGACCTGATATTTGCCTCGAACCAATTGCCCGGCTTCAAGCTCCACATAGAAATCTGCGAAGATTTCTGGGCCGCCATCCCACCCTCGACCCTGGGTGCGCTCGCCGGCGCCACGATTCTTGCCAACCTGTCCGCTTCGAACATCGTCATCGGCAAGGCCGACGAGCGGCACATGCTCTGCCGTTCGCAATCGGCACGGACCGCCTCGGCTTACATCTATTCCGCAGCGGGCCATGGCGAGAGCACGACCGACCTCGCCTGGGACGGCCAGGGGATCGTCTACGAGCTCGGCGACCTCCTCGCCGAGAGCGAGCGCTTCAGCCTGCGTCCCGAGTTGTGCATCGCCGACGTCGACACCGCGCGCATCCTCGGCGATCGCATGCGCCTGCCGACGTTCAACGACGCCGCCGAGCGAACGGCCCACCCTGTCAGAGTTGTCAACTTCGACCACCGCCCGGCCGCCGGCGACATCGGCCTGCAACGCCCGATCCGCCGCTTCCCGTTCGTCCCCAACCGCCCCGACAAGCTCGACGCCGATTGCTACGAGGCGTTCAACATCCAAGTCGACGGCCTGATGCGCCGCTACGAGCAGACCCGCGGCGACAGCTTGATCATCGGCATTTCCGGCGGCCTGGACTCCACGCACGCGCTGATCGTGACCGCCAAGGCGCTCGAACGGCTCGGCCTGCCGCGCACCTTGATCCGCGGCTACACGATGCCCGGTTTCGGCACCTCCGAAGGCACGAAGTCGAACGCCTGGAAGCTGATGCAAGCGATGGGCATCACCGCCGAGGAAATCGACATTCGCCCGGCGGCGACGCGAATGCTTGAGGACATCGGCCATCCTTTCGCCGGGGGCCAACCCGTCTACGATGTGACTTTCGAGAACGTGCAGGCGGGTTTGCGTACCGATTACCTTTTCCGCCTCGCCGGACAGCACAACGGCTTCGTCGTCGGCACCGGCGACCTTAGCGAACTGGCGCTCGGCTGGTGTACCTATGGGGTCGGCGACCAGATGAGCCATTATGCGGTCAACGCCGGCGTGCCCAAGACGCTGATCCAGTATCTTATCCGCTGGGTCACGCGCACGAACCAGTTCGAACCGGCGACCGACGCGGTCCTTGAGGCGATTCTTGGTCAGGAGATCAGCCCCGAACTGGTGCCGATCGGGGAAGACGGCGAAATCCAGAGCACGCAGCAGAAGATCGGACCCTACGAGCTCAACGACTTCTTCCTCCACCACACCATGCGCTTCGGTCAGCTGCCGTCCAAGGTCGCCTTCCTAACCTGGCACGCCTGGCGCGACCGAACGCACGGTGCCTGGCCGGCCGAGTTTCCCGAGGCGGCGAAGAACGAATACGACCTAGCCACCATCCGCAAATGGCTCGAAAGCTTCCTGTTCCGCTTCTTCGAGCTCAGCCAGTTCAAGCGCAGCGCGATTCCCAACGGCCCGAAGGTTTCGAGCGGCGGCGCGCTTAGCCCACGCGGCGACTGGCGCGCGCCGAGCGACGCCGCTGCGGACGTATGGCTCGCCGAACTGCGGACGAACGTACCCGGCTAGGAACCCGCAGCCTCGGCAGCCGTTGACCCGCGGAAACCAACATTTGTGGGGAGATTTCGCATGCGCATCGTTTTGGCCGCCGCGCTCGTGGCAGGACTGGCTCTCGCCGGATGCTCGCAGGAAACGCAGAAGGATGCCGCCGCCGCGGCAAGCGACGCTGCGACCGACGCGGCGAGCAACACCCAGCAAGTTCTCGGCAAGGCCTCGACCGCGCTCGGCAACGCGGCGAGCCGTATCCACACCGGCGACAACGACGCCGCGACGACGAGCTCAACGAGTTCGAGCGACGGGGCCACGACCACGACGACGACAACCACTACCAAGTCTGACTGATCCGCGCCGGACAGAGAAGGTTCAGCGGCGAAGCGCCAGCTCTCGCAGGAGAATACGGACAATGGGGGTTGCCTTCGGCGACCGAACGGCCTGTATTCGCCTGACTAGTCGAGAGAGGATCGCATGCAGCTTCGCAACAAGAAGGTCGCCGCCGCGCTGGCCGCGATCGCCGTCGCCGGATCCTTTTCCCTGATGGCCGCCCAATCCGGCCAGGCAGTCGCCGCAACGTCGACCGCCCCGGCGTGGTCCATCCAACCCGGCGGCGCACTCGACGCCGCGGCGCGCAACGGGTCCGACACGATTGCCGTCAAATTCGCCAAGTGGGGCGGGACGATCAATTTCGATCCCGACAACCCTGGCGCCGCGGCGATTCATATCGACGTCGACCTGGCCAGCGCCTCGATCGGTGACAGCTTCAAGGATGAGCTGCTGCAGGGCGATGAATTTTTCGGCACCGCGAGCGCCCCGACGGCGACTTACCAGAGCAGCTCGGTCGAGGCCCTGCCCGACGGGCGCTTCGTGGCCCACGGCACACTGAACCTTCACGGGATGTCGATGGCGCAGGATGTCGAGTTCCGGCTTAGCGGCAGCGGTGCGCAGCGCCATGTCGAGGGCAACGCCTCGATCGATCGGCTTGGGTTCGGCATCGGCACCGGCTCGCACGGCAACGACCTCGCCAACTCGGTTGCCCTGACCTTCGCGTTCGACGCCAAACGCAGCTGATGACCCGCCCGGCCGCGCTCGTCACCGGCGGCGTCCGGCGCATCGGTGAGGCCATCGTCCGCCGCTTTGCCGCCGAAGGCTGGCATGTGGTGATCCACTGCCGCACCGCGACCGCAGGGGCCGGTGAACTGGCGTCCAACCTGCCGAGCGCCGAGGTCGTCAGTTGCGACCTGGCCGACACCGCAGCTGCCGTCGCTATGATCGAACACCTCGCGGCTCGGCTCGACGACTGGCGCGTGCTGATCAACTCCGCCTCGGTGTTTCGCCCCGACGCGGCGACCGCGCTGGATCCGGCGACATTCGCCGAAGCGATGCAGGTCAATGCCGCCGCCCCCGCGGCGATTGCGCAGACTTTCCTGCGCCTCGCCCGCTCGAAGACCGGGCGGCGGGTCGTCAACCTGACCGACCAGAAGGTCGCCAATCCCAATCCCGATTTCTTCAGCTACACCGCGAGCAAGCACGCGCTGGCGGCGACGGTGCCGATGATGGCGATGGCCGCCGGTCCGGCGGACCGGGTCTACGCTCTCGCCCCGGGCGCGATACTCGCCAGCCACGACCAGTCCCCGGCCGAAACCGAAGTATCGCACCGGATGAACCTCCTCGCCCGCCGCACCGGCGCCGACGAGGTTGCCAACGCAGCGTGGTTCCTCGCCACCGGCCCGCTCGCGAGTGGGCAGACGCTCTTTGTCGATTCGGGCCAGCATCTGCTAAGCCAGCCGCGCGACGTCATGTTTCTCGCGCGCGAGGAGAGGGGATGAAGAAGCACCGCCTGTCGACGCGGGCCTGGCACTGGGTAAACCTGCTCGCGCTGGTGATCCTGTTCATGTCGGGCCTCAACATCTCGAACGCCCACCCGCACCTTTACTGGGGCCAGTGGGGCTTTGAGCCGAGGCGGGCGTGGTTGAACGTCATCGAATTTCCCGGCTGGGCGACGATCCCCGGCTATTACAACCTCGCCGCCGCGCGCCAATGGCACATCCTTTTCGCCTGGGTCTTCGCGGTGGGGCTGTTGGTCTACCTGCTGATCGCCCTCGCCAACGGCCACCTCCGGCGCGATATCGTCACGGACCGCAAGGAATGGCGCTGGTCGGCAATCAGGGCGGACATCGCCGCCCACCTGCGGTTCGATTTTCATCACGGCGCGGGCAAGTACAACTTCCTGCAGAAGCTCGCCTACGGAGTGGTGCTGTTCATCCTGCTGCCGCTGATGATCGCCAGCGGGATGGCGATCAGCCCGGGCACCGATGCCGCTTTCCCGTGGCTGCTCGATGTGTTCGGCGGAAGGCAAAGCGCTCGTTCGATTCATTTCATCGTCGCCTGGACTTTGTTCGGATTCTTTATCCTCCATGTCGTGCTGGTGCTGCTGTCAGGGCCTTTTGGTCAGCTGCGCGACATGATCACCGGAGCGCGCAGCGATGAAGCGGCGTAACGTCCTCGGCGGCCTCGGCGCCGGCCTCGTCGCCGGTTGCTCGAAGATCGGCGACACTCAGCCGATGCAAAAGTTGTTCGGACTGGCCGAGGGCTGGCACCGCGGCGCGCAGCGGACCCTGGCTGGGCGCAATGCGCTGGCGCGTGAATTCGCTCCGGCGGACATCTCGCCCAACTTCCGCGGCAACGGCACCACCGACCCGGATGATGCGACTTATGCTGCGCATTCCGCCGCCGGTTTTGCCGACTGGAAGCTCGCCGTAGGGGGGTTGGTAGAGCATCCCCTGGAGCTTACGCTCGAGCAGGTGCGCGCCCTGCCCCAACGCACTCAGATCACCCGGCATGACTGCGTCGAAGGGTGGAGCGCGATAGGCCAGTGGACCGGCCCACAACTCAAGACGATCCTCGACATGGCCAAGCTCAAGCCGGAAGCGCGCTACATCGTCTTCCGCTGCGCCGATTTGCTCGACGGCGCGTCCTATTATGAGAGCGTCGACCTGGTCGACGCATTCCACCCGCAGACCATCGTCGCCCACCAGCTCAACGGCGCGCCGCTGCCGGTCAAGAACGGCGCGCCGCTGCGCATGCGGATCGAACGCCAGCTCGGCTACAAGCACGCCAAGTACGTCAACGCGATCGAAGCGGTGGCCAGCCTCGACAGCGTCGGCGGCGGCAAGGGGGGCTTTTGGGAAGATCGCGCCGGATACCAGTGGTATGCCGGTATTTGATCCACCCGATTGACAATGCCGCGTCCAAGCCGCTTGGGCACACCTACCATGAGCGACAAAGCAGCCTGATCGCATGAGCGGAATGTTCGACCGGTTGATATCCCGCCTGGTCACGCGCGGCACCCTCCAGATCACCTATTCGTCGGGCGAGACGAAGACCTACGGCGAGCCGGCCGCCGGCTATCCCGACGTCGCGGTGCGCTTTACCGACAGCAAGGTTGGCCGCGACATCGTGCTCGATCCCCGGCTCGGGGCGGGCGAAGCCTATATCGACGGGCGCATCGTCATGGAACGCGGCGGACCGATGGAGCTCGTCGAGCTCGTCCAGATGAACAACCGCTGGGAAAAGCGCGGCAAGCTGATGGCGCCGAGCTTGCGGCGGAAGATCACCGGCCAGATCGCGTTCCTCGCGCGCTCATTCAACAAGCCCGGCAGCTCGAAGCGCAACGTCGCACATCACTATGACATCGGCAACGACCTCTACAAATTGATGCTCGATGCCGAGCACATGCAATACAGCTGCGCGTACTGGCCGCGCGAGGGGATGACGCTCGAGCAGGCGCAGGAGGCCAAGCTGGCTCACATCGCCGCCAAGCTGGTGCTCAAGCCGGGACAAACCGTTCTCGACATCGGTTGCGGCTGGGGTGGCATGGCGATTTACCTGGCGCGCAAGTTTGACGTCCAGGTCCACGGCATCACCCTTAGCGAGGAGCAGATCGCGCTCGCCAAGCAGCGCGCCGAGGTGGCCGGAGTCCCCGACAAGGTGCGTTTCGAGCTGGTCGACTACCGGCATCTGGATGGGCGCGGGCTGAATTATGACCGGATCGTCTCGGTCGGCATGTTCGAGCATGTCGGCACGCCGCAGTTCGAAACCTTCTTCCGCTCGTGCGCCAACCTGTTGCGCGACGACGGCGTGATGCTGCTGCACACGATCGGGCGGATGGGCACGCCGGGGTTCACCGACGCATTTACCGACAAGTACATCTTCCCGGGCGGCTACATCCCGGCGCTGAGCGAAACGGTCCAGGCGAGCGAGAAAATGAAGTTGATCGCGACTGACGTCGAGACGCTGCGCCTCCACTACGCGAAGACCTTGCGCGAATGGTACCAGCGCTGCTTCGAACACCGCGACGAGATCGTCGCTCTGTTCGACGAACGCTTCTTTCGACTGTGGACCTTCTATCTCTCAGGATCGACCGCAGCCTTCGAGAGCGGCGGGCTGTGCAACTACCAGATCCAGTTCGCTCGCGACCGCCACGCACTGCCTCTCACGCGCGGTTATATCGAAAACGAAGAGCGGAAGCTGCTCGGCAGGTAAGTTGCGCGCCCATGCCGACCGCCGGATCGCCCGGACTATACGACCCTTCACTGCTGCACTCGCTCGAAGGTGGCACCGCGGTTGCGGATAACGAGACGATTGCCTAACGCATGTCGATGATTTTGCGCTCGGTTCGGACCGTTTCGCTTCGCCTACTGATTTCGCTCTTCGCGGTGTTCGCCCTCGTCCAACCGGTGTCGGCCAAGGTCGAGGTCTCGTTCCAGAGCTTCAACGGCTCGGTGTTTTTCGGGCGCTACCCGCACACGTTCGTTGTATTTCACGGTACGCTCGACGCGACCGATGAGAAGGTCGACGAGAACTTCGGCTTCACCGCCAAGCACGTCAGCCCGGCCATCCTGTCGGGTCCCGTCGAAGGCGAGATCTACGTCGAGAAGCCGAAGTGGATCACCACGACCAACCGCCACTTCACCGTCGCAGTCGACGACGAAACCTATCGCAAGATGCGCGCCGAGGTCGATTTCTGGGGTCACCACGCGGGCAAGTTCTACGAGCTCGACCACAACAACTGTGTCAGCTTCGTCGGCAGAATCGCCGAACTGGCGGGCCTCAAGGTGGATTACCCCAAATACCTGATGCGCAAGCCGCGTGCCTGGCTAAACCACATCTCGGCGCTCAACCCACAATTGCACGCCAAACCGATCAACGGCTGACGATTCCCGAGTCCAACGAATGACCGGGGACAAGGGGCAGCCGTTTCGCTAATAACCGTCCCGAGGGGGGATACGACATGCGGATAGCCACCAAGAGCCTGGTCGCGCTCACGCTTCTCACGGCGACGACGGTACTGGCCCAGCAGCCGCCCCAGATCGGCGCCGCGCCGGTCGTGCTGTCGAGCACGCCGTACGTGTTCGACACTGCCGAGCAGCACAGGATCAAGGTCACCGTTCTGGCCAAGGGTCTGGCGCGACCTTTCGCGATCGAATTCGTCCCCGGCGGCGACCTGCTGGTGAGCGAGCGCGGCGGCGGATTGCGCGTCATTCACGATGCGACCTCGCCGAACCCAACGCTCGATCCGCAGCCCATCGAAGGCATGCCCAAGCCGCCAGCGGACTCGTCGTTCAGCGTGGGCTTCCAGGACATGGCTCTCGCCCCGGACTTCGCCAAGAGCCACTGGCTCTATTTCACTTACAACGAGCCCGCCCCCCGGCCCGCCGACGCCGACAAGACCACACCTGCGCTCTACACCTTCGGCAAGTTTACGGTCATGCGCGGCAAGCTCGAGAACGGGCGAATCACCGGCATCGAAAAGCTGCTGCAGGGCGGCGTTTCCGCCGCGCTCGGCTCGCGCCTCGCCTTCGCGAAAGACGGATCGCTGTTCGTCACGACCGGTGGCGCGTTCGGCAAGACGTCCCAGGACTTGAGCACTATTTACGGCAAGGTGCTGCACCTCAACGCCGTTGGGACGATCCCGCCCGACAACCCATTCGTCGGAAAGGCAGGGGCCAACCCGGCGGTCTATTCTTACGGCCACCGTGATCAGCATGGCTTGACGGTGCATCCCGTCACCGGTGACTTGCTTAACGCCGAACACGGTCCAAACGGCGGCGACGAGGTGAACCTGATCAAGCCCGGTCGCAATTACGGTTGGCCGGACTACAGCTACGGCCGCAATTACGACGGCGCCCCGCTGTCGGACACGCCGGTCGGCCCCGGCATCGAGAGGCCGCTGCTGGTCTGGCTTCCGTCGATCGGGCCATCCGGGCTCCTGATTTACGAAGGCGACAAGTTCCCCGCGTGGAAGGGCAACCTGTTCGTCGGCAGCGCCCGCTGGGGCGAGGTGCCTGGCACCGGCAGCCTCCAGCGTGTGGTGATGAACGACACCTACGGCGAAATCCGCCGCGAAGCCCTGCTGACCGAGCTGCACCAGCGCGTACGCGACGTGGCCCAGGGGCCCGACGGATTCATCTACGTGCTGACTGACGGTCCCGAGAACGCGGTGCTGCGGATCGAGCCGGCGGCGCCCTAGTTTCGCTCGGCGGCCATCATGCCGGGTATCGCTCGTTCATCAGTTGCCAACTGAGCGCCACAAGACCCTCGAGCGCAGCGAGGTCAACTTTGCCGAGCGCCTTGACGTAGAGGCAGGCCTTGCCGGTCGAATGCTTGCCCAGCTGGGCGAACAGCGCGTCGGCCTTGGCTTGTCGTGAGCCGAAATCACCGACCAGGTAAAGTGTCAGCGCTGCCTTGCGGGGGCTGAAGCCGGCCTTGCAGATCGTCCCCGAACGGCCGCTGTCGTAACGATAGTCGTAACTGCCGTAGCCGATGATGCTCGGCCCCCACATCTTCGGCTTGAGCCCCGTGACGCGGCGGTAGATCGCATCGAGCGTGCGGGCCTCCTCGCGGCGGCGCTCGTCGGGCAGACCCGCGATGTACTGTTCCACCGCAACTTCGGTCGGCTTGGTCCCGGGTTCGGCCTTAGCCACCGCTCCCCTCCCCTTGCCCCGCGCGCCGCTCTTGCTTAGGGGCTGCGCCCGCATCCTGCTCTAACTTGCGCCGAGGAAAAACGACCATGTCGGACATCAAGCGCGTCGTGCTCGCCTATTCGGGCGGCCTCGACACCAGCGTGATCCTCAAGTGGCTGCAGGTGACCTATAACTGTGAAGTCGTCACTTTTACCGCCGACCTGGGCCAGGGCGAGGAGCTCGCTCCGGCGCGCGCGAAGGCCGAGATGATGGGCATCAAGCCCGAGCACATCTACATCGATGACCTGCGCGAGGAGTTCGTCCGCGACTTCGTCTTCCCGATGATGCGCGCCAACGCCCGCTACGAAGGCGACTACCTGCTCGGCACCTCCATCGCGCGGCCGCTGATCTCGAAGCGGCTGATCGAGATCGCTCGCGAGACCGGCGCCGACGCGATCGCTCACGGTGCCACCGGCAAGGGCAACGACCAGGTGCGCTTCGAGCTCTCCGCCTACGCGCTCGATCCCGACATCAAGGTCATAGCCCCGTGGCGCGAATGGGACCTGACCAGCCGCACCGCGCTGATCGCCTGGGCTGAGAAGCACCAGATCCCGGTGCCCAAGGACAAGCGTGGCGAAAGCCCGTTCTCGACCGATGCCAACCTGCTGCACACCAGCAGCGAAGGGAAGGTGCTCGAGGACCCATGGGAGGAAGTACCGGACTACGTCTACTCGCGCACCGACAATCCAGAGGATGCGCCGGACCAGCCCGAGTATATTACAATCGACTTCGAACGCGGCGACGGCGTGGCGCTCAACGGCAAGGCGATGAGCCCGGCGACGCTGCTCGCGGCGCTCAACGCGCTCGGCAAGAAGCACGGCATCGGCCGGCTCGACCTGGTCGAGAACCGCTTCGTCGGCATGAAGAGCCGCGGCATGTACGAGACGCCGGGCGGCGAGATCTACGCTCGGGCGCACCGCGGAATCGAGCAGATCACCCTCGACCGCGGCGCCGCGCACCTCAAGGACGAGTTGATGCCGCGCTATGCCGAGCTGATCTACAACGGCTTCTGGTTCGCCCCCGAGCGCGAAATGCTGCAGGCGGCGATCGACTTGTGCCAGGCGAAGGTCAACGGCACCGTGCGGCTCAAGCTCTACAAGGGCCTGGCCTCGGTGGTCGGCCGCAAGAGCCCCGACTCACTGTATTCCGAGCGCCACGTGACGTTCGAGGACGACGCCGGCGCCTATAATCAGCAGGACGCAGAGGGCTTCATCAAGCTCAACGCGCTGCGCTTGCGGCTGCTCGCCAAGCGCGACCGGGGATAACCGCCGATCGGCGCGGCGACCGGTTGAGTTATCCACCCTTGTCCACTGGCATTCTTGCCGAAAGTGGATAAGTCGCCCCCGCCCGCCATTGCCCGACTCGGGGTCGAGGGGCATTCTCCAGACATCGAGAGCGGGGATTGGCTCTTCGGATGGACGGGGTAACACCCTGAAAGAAGAAGAGATTTTGGAACCGCATTCGATGCGACGGCGAGATACCGCGAGGTGGAGGGATGAAAGCCAAGGCATCCTCGGATGCTGCAACTTCCAGACCGTTGAAGCCGCGAAGGTGCGCAGTCGGCAGGCCGGGCTTGCCGGCCGGCCCTGATGGAGAGGTGATGCCCCGCATTGCCAAACCAGTTGACGGGCCTGGCTAAAAGACCGGTCGCGGAAACGCCGGGTGGTTTGGACGAGATCCTCGGATTTCATCCGTCCCCCGACGGAACCGGCA
The DNA here is from genome assembly GCA_035470785.1 of Croceibacterium sp. Taxonomy (GTDB): domain Bacteria; phylum Pseudomonadota; class Alphaproteobacteria; order Sphingomonadales; family Sphingomonadaceae; genus Croceibacterium_B. The sequence continues at coordinate 27,228 of DATIQN010000065.1, forward strand.
CCGGCGCGAGCGCCGGGCGACATAGCGAGGCTGCCTTTCGGGGCCGGCCACGCGAAAGACGCCTGGCGTTAAGTGTCCTTCGGGGCCCACACGCCGGTGAGAGTGGGGTCGGCCGCAAGGCCGGCCCCATTTCCGTTTCCGGGGCACGCCAGCTCCTCAAAATGGCGCGCCGAATCGCCTCAGACACCTCCAACCGACCCCGCCGTTAAGCGCCAAACCTCGTTTTATTAACCAAATCCGGTTCCTCTATCCGTCCCAATTGCCCACCGACTCACGATGAGGCGAGCCCGAATTGGGGCCGAACGAAGGCAACGGGGTTCCATTGCTCACACTTTAGCGGCTACCCACCCCCTCGTTATGGATGGGAACACCACCGTCGGGCTGCGGATAGCCTTGGCCGCAGTCGCAGTGCTGGGCCTCGGCGGGGCGCTAGCGCCTACATATGCCGAAGACACCGCACCCGCCGCAGCTATCGCCGCCGCCACGCCGATCGCCGATCCGGCGCTGCCGCGCTTCGAGCCGCAGGCCCAAGACAGCAGCGCCCTCGCCGCCCCCGAGACCGATACCGACAGCCACGAAGCGTGGGAGCCGGTCGGCAGCGGCATGGCCAGCTGGTACGGCGCCGAACTCGCCGGCCACCGCACCGCCAGCGGGGAACGCTTCAATCCTTCCGAACTCACCGCCGCGCACCGCACGCTGCCGCTCGGCAGCCGGGTGCGGGTGACTTACCAGGGCGAATCGGTTGTCGTTCGCATTAACGACCGCGGCCCGTTCTCCGGCCACCGGGTGATCGACCTGTCGAAGGCCGCCGCCGAGAAGATCGGCCTGCGCCGCGCCGGCAGCGGCCGCGTCACCCTCGCCGTCCTCGACGACGGCGGTTCCTCAGTTCAATAACTCCCCGAATTACGGCTTCCGCAGCTGCGCCCTGATCGCGCCGCTCGGATGCTCGGTGCTATGGACGTTGACGTAGAACCCGCTCGGGTTGGCGACGATCTCGCGCACCAGCGCCGCATCGGCCGGCTGGCAGGTATCGGAGATGTTGTGCACCGGGTTGGCCAGCATGACCACCGGCGGCCCGGCGACTTGCGCCGCGCCGCGGTGGATGTGCGCCATCGTCGGGTTGGCCAAGCTGCCGACGCCGAGCGTGTAGCAGATCCGCCCAATCGCGGGGTCGAACCAGCCCGAGAACTCGCCGTTGCCGTTGGGATCGCCCGGCCCGGGCACCTCGGCCTTGCCATCGAGCGTGGCGACCAGCGCGGTGCCGGTATGCGTGGTGTGCTTGGCGGTGGCAGCGGTGGCGTAGGCGCCCAGCGCCGGGGCCAGCAGCGCCAGTGCGAGCGCGGTAGAGAAAGTCTTCATGGCAAGCTCTCCTTCTTTTCTGATTTCACGGCAAAGACGCCGCCCTATCCGTTCTGCCCTGTTAGCCAGGCGCCGGCAGCGCCTCGCGGGTATTGCGCGCTGTCGATCTCGAACCAGTAATCGTGGGCGTTCCTGACCAGCTTGCGGGCTAGGTCGGGCGCGACCGGCGTGCAATCGCCGACACTGCCGCCGACCGGCGGCCGCAGGTTCATTACCACCGCGCCGTTGTCGGACTTCGTGCCCGAGCGGATCACCGCGGCGGTCGGATTGGCGACGCCGGCGGCGTTGATCATGTAGCAAAGCTGGCCTTTGTCGAACACGCCGGTGAAGTTGCCGCTGCCCCCCACATCGAGGCTGGCGGTGATCGACGGCGACGGGTTCCACGGCGCCGGAGCCGGCTGGGCAAAGGCCGCGCCGGCAAAGGCGCCCGCGCCGATCGCGACCAAGACGGCCTTGGGGATCATGTGCATGGTCCAAATTCTCCCTGCTCGTTGCCCCACCCGGCCAGACAACGCGCCGAAACGTTGCGGGTTTCCGGCGGGGTGAAGGAAGCCGTGCTGGGTATCGTCATCCTCGCACTGGCGGGGTTCCAGGAGCGCGCGAGCGCTGCGCACGCGTATCGTTGCGCTGGGTTCCCGCCTGCGCGGGAATGACGAGAAAGAGGGAAGGTGCGTGCCCCGGGGATTCGTGGTTGGTCGCCACCGTGACACGCCGCTCCGGCATAACCTATCGTTCGGAAGGTGCAAGTAACTTATTGCTTTATCACCATTCATGAAGGCACATTTTCCGACTGATGGCGGACACCCGTGCGCCGGCCCGGGCGGGATCGCGCCTATTTTCTCTATTTTCTCGCGTGTCGCGTGTTGAGTTTCATTGAGAGTTCTGCCTCGCCGCCGCGCGGGCGGCGTGGGGTATTTGCCCACCCCGCTGCGACTAGCCTCGCCTTCCGCAAGGCAAGTCTCGCTCCCCTCCCGCATGCGGGAGGGGCTGGGAGTGGGAACATCGCCGGGGTAGGCTTGCTCGATCTCGTCGTCCCTTCTCCGATTTCGTCATCCCCGCGCAGGCGGGGATCCAGCGCAGAAGAATTCTCGTGCGCAGCGCTCGACCGCTCCTGGGCCCTCGCCTGCGCGGGAGTGACGAAGGAAGGGGACGGATCGGAAGAAAAGGTTTCGGACAACGGCTCCGCCCATCGGAACAAAGGAAGAACCGATTTCCTTATGCGCGAGGCGGAGGTGTAGGAAAGCGAAAAGTGCGCGCGGCGCGCGTCAGCCTTCGGCGGTGTCCCGGTCGCGGGAATCCTTGCCCTCGAACCCGCTCACCTGCCCGCGCCGCCGGGCGTACTTCGCCGCTATCCGCCGGCTGACCCACTCGCCGGCCCAGTAGGTCGCGAGCAGCACGACGATCGTCGCGACAAGGATCATGAGCCAATCGAACAAGGGAACCCTCCCGGTTACCGGCGGGAGCTCAACCAGGTCTCTCAGTCGCCGGCAGCCAAACCCGGCCGGCGATAGGGCGGTGCCTACGCAGGGTGTGGTGAATGGCGAGTGAAGAGGGGGCCCCGCTCCGATCGTCATTGCGAGGGGCAACGCCCCGCGGCAATCCAGGGGCCGCGCCGAACCACCCTGGATCGCCACGCCCGCTGCGCGGGCTCGCGATGACGAAGCGGGGATGGTCCGTCGGACCGCGCCGTGGTTCGGCAACGCCGGCAGCGTCCAGTTCGACTACGGCGCCTGCACCGTGCGCCTGCTGCCCGGCCACGACGAGGCCGAGGGACGGATGGTGGCGGAGTGGTTGGAGAAGGGGTTGCCGCAGGGGGGCCTCAATCTATTCGTTCAAAAGAACTCGGGCGGGGATCGTAAGAAGAAGCTCGATCGCTACCATAACGATCAACTCTTCCGCGCCAGCATCTCGTGCAGCATCCGCCACACCCCGTCGCTATCCTTCCGCCAGATCATCACGCCGCGGAAGTGGCCGAGCGGGCCGGCCTTGGCGCCCTTGCCGACGGCGTAAGCGCCGTTGACCTGGACGTAGGCGAGGTTGCCCTGCACCATTGTGCGCACGGGCACGATCGCCACGCCCGACAGCCCGCCCAGCGAGCGGGCGACCTCGGTCAGCGCGGCGCGGCCGGAGACGGGCGCGTCCTCGCCCTCCTGGAACACCGCGTCGGTGGTATAGTCGCCGACCCACGCGAGCGGATCGGGGCCCGCGAGATGCGCGATGAGCCGCGCCTCGGTCGCGCGTATCTCGGCCACGGCGGCCTTGCTGCTGCCGCCGCCGTCCGCCGCCGGCGCGCACCCGGCGAGTGCCGCCAGCACGGCGAGCGCGATCCCTGCCTTCATCGATTGTCCCCCTGCCCTTGCCGCGCGCCCCGGCACGAGAATGCGCGCGATGCGGCGTGGGGGCAAGGTGGGTAAGGCCCGGAAAATTTTGCCGGCGACATGCGTGCGCGGCGGGTGCACGGCGTCTCTTGACCGCGGCGTTCGCGCGGCGCGTGAGCGGCCGTGGGTCGCGTGTGGCAGTCAGGGGTTCCGTCATTCCGACCACCGAGCACACGATCGCCTTTCGCGGGCCCGACCCGGATGCGGTCAAGGGCGCGCCGCTGGCCAGGCCGTGGCCGGGCGGGCGTTCGCTCGCCGCCGCGTGGCTGGCCCTCATCGCGCTGACCGCGTTCATCCGCCTGCCCGCGCTGCTGTTCCCCGGCCCGATCGACGACGAGGGGGTCTATTCGGTGGTGGCGAACGCGATGCTTTCGGGCGGCATGCCCTATCGCGACGCCATCGAGCGCAAGCCGCCGTTCCTGTTCGACGTCTACGCGGGCGTGTTCGGGGCTTTCGGCGAATACAACTGGCTGGCGCTGCACCTGGTGGCGCTGCTGTGGGTGCTGCTGACGATGGCCGGGCTCTACGCCATCGGGCGCCGGCTGTTCGACCGGCGGGCCGGCCTGCTCGCCGCGCTGGCCTATTCGATCCTGCAGCCGTGGGCGACGTATAAGAACCTGGCCTTCAACGGCGAAGTGCTGATGAACCTGCCGCTGGCATGGGCCTATGCGCTGGCGCTGCGCCCCGGCGGCGCCCGGCCCGGGAGGCCGGCGATCGCCGCCGCCGGCGTGCTGCTGGCGAGCGCCTTCCTGCTCAAGCAGCCGGCCGCGATCGCCGCGGTGCCGGTCGGCCTCTACCTGCTGTTCCTGCCCGGATCGTGGCGCGGCCGGGTGGGCGACGCGGCGCTGCTGTCGGTGGCCTTTGCCGCGACGCTCGGCGCGGTGGCGCTGGCGCTGTGGCGCGAAGGGATCCTGGCCGAGGCGTTCTACTGGACGATCACCGATCACAGCATTCCGCACGTGTTCTGGAGGCACGCCGCCGAGCATACCGCGCTGTTCGCGCTGTTCGCGCTGCCGCTGCTGGCTCCGCTCGCCGCGTGGCGTACGCTGGCGCGGGCGTGGCAGGGGCAGCGGGCGGCGTTCGCGCTCGCGCTCGGCTGGCTGGCGGTCTCGGCGGTGGGGGCCGCGGCGGGCGCGCGGTTCTATCCGCATTACTACATCCAGCTCATTCCGCCGCTCGCGGTGCTGGCGGCGCCGGTCTACGCCGGAGCGGCCACGCGGAGCGGCGCGCGCTGGCTGTCGCCGCGCTTCGCCGCCGCCTGGCTGGGCCTAGCCGCGCTGGTCTCGCTGGGCGTGCAGGCGGTGCAGCTGGCCGGCGTGCCGCGCCATTCGGAGATGGCGCGATATGTGAGCGCGCATTCGGCCGCGAGCGACCCCCTGTTCGTGTGGGGACAGGCGCCCTGGCTGTACCTCGACGCCCGGCGGCCGAGCGCAACGCGCCACGTCGCGACCTTTGCGCTGACCGGGTACATCTTCGGCGAGCCGCTGGGGATTCCGACCGACGACCGGATCGTGCCGGGCGCGTGGGCGAACCTCGCCGCCGACTTCGCCGCGCACCCGCCGCGATTCATCATCGACACCGAGGCGGCGGCCTCCGCCCAGTACCCGCTGCGCAGGTACCCGTATCTCGCCGACATGGTCGCGCGGAACTATCGGCGAGTGGCATCCTTCGCCGGCGGTGACGTGTACGAGAGGACGGGCCCGAGCGGCCCGTAGTCCGGCTATTCCGCCGCTTCGCGCGCGCGTTCCAGCATCGGCTTGAGATAGGCGCCGGTGAAGCTCCGCGCACTCGCCGCGACCGCTTCCGGGGTGCCTTCGGCGACGATCTCGCCGCCGCGCACGCCGCCTTCGGGGCCGAGGTCGAGGATCCAGTCGGCGGTCTTGATCACGTCGAGGTTGTGCTCGATCACCACCACGCTGTTGCCCTGGTCGACGAGGCGCTGGAGCACTTCGAGCAGTTTGCGCACGTCCTCGAAGTGGAGGCCGGTGGTCGGTTCGTCGAGGATGTAGAGCGTCTGCCCGGTGGAGCGGCGGCTCAGCTCCTTGGCCAGCTTGACCCGCTGCGCCTCGCCGCCCGAGAGCGTGGTCGCCTGCTGGCCGACCTTGACGTAGCCGAGGCCGACCTCGTTGAGCATGTGCATCTTGTCGCGGATCGGCGGCACGGCCTTGAAGAAGCCTTCCGCGTCCTCGATCGTCATGTCGAGCACGTCGGCGATGCTGAGGCCCTTGAACTTCACCTCGAGCGTTTCGCGGTTGTAGCGCTTGCCGTGGCATTCCTGGCAGGTGACGTAGACGTCGGGCAGGAAGTGCATCTCGATCTTGATCAGCCCGTCGCCCTGGCACGCCTCGCACCGGCCGCCCTTGACGTTGAAGCTGAAGCGCCCGGCCTTGTAGCCGCGCGCCTGGCTTTCCGGCAGGCCGGCAAACCAGTCGCGGATCTGGGTGAAGGCGCCAGTGTAGGTCGCCGGGTTGGAGCGCGGGGTGCGGCCGATCGGGCTCTGGTCGATCTCGATCACCTTGTCGCACTGCTCGAGCCCGGTGACCTTGTCGTGCGGCCCGGCGATCACCCGCGCGCCGTTGAGCGTGCGCGCGGCCGAGGGGTAGAGCGTGTCGACCACCAGCGACGACTTGCCGCTGCCACTGACGCCGGTGATGCAGGTGAAGGTGCCGAGCGGCACGCGCGCGGTGACGTTCTTCAGGTTGTTCGCCCGCGCGCCGTGGACGGTGATCGCGTGGCCGTTGCCCTTGCGGCGCTTGTGCGGGACCTCGATCGCGCGGCGGCCCGAGAGGTACTGGCCGGTGAGCGAATGTTCGGCGTTGAGGATGTCGTCGAGCGTACCCTGCGCGACGATCTCGCCGCCGTGGACCCCGGCGCCGGGGCCGAGGTCGACGATGTGGTCGGCGTGGCGGATCGCGTCCTCGTCGTGCTCGACGACGATCACCGTGTTGCCGAGGTCGCGAAGGCGCTTGAGGGTTTCGAGGAGCCGGTCGTTGTCGCGCTGGTGGAGGCCGATGCTCGGTTCGTCGAGGACGTAGAGCACGCCCGAGAGGCCGCTGCCGATCTGGCTGGCGAGGCGGATGCGCTGACTCTCGCCGCCGCTCAGCGTGCCGCTGGTGCGGTCGAGGTTGAGGTAATCGAGCCCGACGTTGTCGAGGAAGCCCAGCCGCTCGTTGATCTCCTTGAGGATCGCGCGGGCGATCTGGTTCTGCGTGTCGCCGAGCTGGGCGGGCAGCGCGAGGAACCAGACCTTGGCGTCGGTGACGCTCATCTTCGTCGGAGTGGCGATGTCGGTGCCGGCGATCTTCACCGCCAGCGCCTTCTCGTTGAGCCGCTTGCCGTGGCACACCTCGCACGGCTGCGCAGTCTGGAACTTGCTCAGTTCCTCGCGCATCCACGCGCTGTCGGTCTGCAGCATGCGCCGGTTGAGGTTGCCGATCACCCCCTCGAACGCCTTGCGCACGGTGTATTCCTTGCGCCCGTCCTTGAAGGTGAGCGGCACCGCGCGACCCCGCGTGCCGAACAGGATGACGTCGCGCTGCTCTTCGGTCAGGTCGCTCCACGGTGTGGTCAGGTCGAAGCCGTATTCCTTCGCCAGGCTGGCGAGAACCTGCATGTAATACGGGCTCGGCGGGTTGGACTTGGCCCACGGCACCACCGCGCCCTGCTTGAGCGTAAGGTTCTCGTTGGGCACGACCAGCTGCGGGTCGAACAGCAGCTTCTCGCCAAGCCCGTCGCACGCAGGGCAAGCGCCCTGCGGGGCGTTGAAGCTGAACAGGCGGGGCTCGACTTCCTCGATCGTGAAGCCCGAGACGGGGCAGGCGAACTTTTCGGAGAAGACGATGCGGTTGGGCGGCAGGCCGGCGCCCTTCATCGCGCCGCCAGCGTCCTCGACCTCGCGTCCCGGAACGGTGCCCTCGGCCAGGTCGACATAGGCCAGCCCCTCGGCCAGCTTGAGCGCGGTTTCGAAGCTGTCGGCGAGGCGCGTCTCGATCCCGGCGCGCACCGCCAGCCGGTCGACGACCACCTCGATGTCGTGCTTGTACTTCTTGTCGAGCGCCGGCGCGTTCTCGATCTCGACCATCTCGCCATCGATCCGCACGCGGGTGAAGCCGGCCTTCTGCCACTCGGCCAACTCACGCCGGTATTCGCCCTTGCGCCCGCGCACGACCGGGGCGAGCAGGTATAGCCGCGTCCCCTCGGGCAGCGCCATGACCCGGTCGACCATGTTGGAGACGGTCTGCGCCTCGATAGGCAGGCCGGTGGCGGGCGAGTACGGCACTCCCACGCGCGCCCACAGCAGGCGCATGTAATCGTAGATCTCGGTCACCGTGGCGACGGTTGAGCGCGGATTGCGGCTGGTGGTCTTTTGCTCGATCGAGATCGCTGGGCTCAGCCCGTCGATATGCTCGACATCGGGCTTCTGCATCATCTCGAGGAACTGCCGCGCGTAGGCGCTGAGCGATTCCACGTAGCGCCGCTGCCCTTCGGCATAGATCGTATCGAACGCGAGGCTGCTCTTGCCCGAGCCCGAAAGCCCGGTGATCACGATCAGCTTCTCGCGCGGAAGTTCGATGTCGAACCCCTTGAGATTGTGCTCCCGCGCGCCGCGGACGGAGATGGTGGTGAGACTCATCGAGAATGGATGTTCCGCAAATGTTCGCAGGCGTCAAGGGGCACCGAACGGCCGCCCCACAGGCTCACCGGCCATGTGGGGGGATTCATTCCGTTTTCAACGCTGTCAGGCCCATCGCCAGCTGCGGTAGGGCCGGTCCCCCGCGTCTGTTTGCAGCCAGCCCTCATAAAATTAGCCAAGGACGGATCATGGTGCCACCGCAAGCATGAGGAAAATGCACGGATTCCTGGGCGCGCGCAACATGCCCCCCGGCGGTTTGCCCGCTTCATGTATTTCATCGACGCCAGGCCGCCGTTCATCGACAAGCTCTCGCGCTCATGGCAAAGGATAGTTTCGCTGCTAACCAGTTGCGTCCGGGGCGGGCGCACGCTCGATTTGTCTGACGGGGACTCTCTTCCATGACCAATTTCAAGACCTTGCTTTGCTCGGCCACCGCGCTTGCGCTGCTCGCCGGTGCTTCCGCGCCGGTCCTCGCGCAAGACGCCGCGCCGACCAACGAGATCGTCGTCAACGGCCACGCCGCGATCGGCAGTTTCGGCGTCGACCTTTCCGCGCGCGACACCAGCGCCAAGCCCGGCGACGATTTCGAGCGCTACGCCTCGGGGAAGTGGATCGACGCGACCGTGATCCCGTCGGACCGGCCGTCGACCGGCTCGTTCGTCAACCTCAGCGAGGACGTGCGGACAGAACTGCAGAAGCTGATCACCGAAGCCCCCGCGGGTACCAAGTACGGCGCCTTGTACAGCGCCTTCATGGATGAAAAGGCCGCCGAACGCGCCGGACTGAAGCCGCTGATGACCGATCTCGCGCCGGTACGGGCGATCTCCGACAAGAGCCAGTTCGCGCGCTTCATGGCCTCCACCAACGGTAAGTTCGGCATCAACTTGATCGACTACGGAGTTGATGCGGACACCGCCGATCCGACGATGAATGTGCTGTGGCTGGGCCAGGGCGGCATCGGCCTGCCCGACAAGGATTATTACTTTAACAGGCAGTTCGCGCCGCAGCGTGCCGCCTATCTGGCCTACATCCAGCGCACGATGAAGGCGATCGGCGCGCCCGACGCCGCCGGCGCTGCCTCGAGGATCATGGCCTTCGAGACCGAGGTGGCCTCGCTCAGCTGGGATATCGCCCAGCGCCGCCAGATCGAGCTCGAGAACAACCCCTATTCGACCGACGAGCTCAAGGCCTATGCCCCCGGGATCGATTGGGACGCCTATTTCGCCGGCGCCAACGTCGGTCCGCAGAAGCGCATGATCGCCGGCGAAAACACCGCGATCAAGCGCCTGGCGGCGCTCTACGCGGCGACGCCGCTCGAGACGCTAAAGCTGTGGCAGGAATTTCACGTGGCCGATCAAGCCTCGCCCTATCTCAACAAGGCGATGGTCGACAGCCGGTTTGCCTACACCAGCAAGCTTTCCGGCGTGACCGAGAACCAGCCGCGCTGGAAGCGGGCGATCACCCTGGTCAACGGCTCGCTCGGCGAGCTCGTCGGCCAGGCCTATGTCGAGAAATACTTCCCGCCCATCGCCAAGATGCGGATGGAAGAGCTGGTTAAGAACCTCAAGCTGGCGATGGCCGACCGCATCATGGGCAACAGCTGGATGAGCGAGCCGACCAAGCAGGCCGCGCTCGAGAAGCTGTCCAAGATGGACGTGATGGTCGGTTATCCCGACAAGTGGCGCGACTACGGTCCGCTGCAGATCAGCGCCAACGACCTGTTCGGCGATGCCGAGCGGGCCGGCCAGTTCGAAGCCGATTACCAGATGAGCCATCTCGGCAAGCCGGTCGACCGCAAACTGTGGGGCATGAACCCGCAGACGGTGAATGCGTATAACGGCGGGCTCGAGAACAAGATCGTGTTCCCGGCCGGCATCCTGCAGCCCCCGTTCTTCGATGCCTACGCCGATCCGGCGGTCAATTACGGCGCCATCGGCGTCGTCATCGGCCACGAGATCAGCCACGGGTTCGACGACCAGGGCCGCAAGATCGACGCCACCGGCGCCGTGCGCGACTGGTGGACCCCCGGGGATGCCCAGCGCTTCCAGGCCGAGGCCAAGAAGTTCGGTGCGCAGTATGCCGCGTTCGAAGTCGCTCCGGGCGCGCATATCAACCCCGACCTGACGATGGGCGAGAACATCGCCGACTTCGCCGGGCTCAACGTGGCGCTCGATGCCTATCACCGTTCGCTGAACGGCAAGGAAGCGCCGGTGATCGACGGGCTGACCGGCGACCAGCGCTTCTTCCTCGCCTACGCGCAGGTGTGGAAGTCCAAGGCGCGCGAGGATTCGCTCCGCCAGCAGGTCACGACCGATCCACACAGCCCGCCGCGCTATCGCACGATCGTGCCGCTGCGCGATCTCGATGCTTGGTACAAGGCGTTCGACATCAAGCCGGGCAGCAAGCTGTACATCGCGCCCGAGGACCGGGTGCACATCTGGTAGGAACGCGTTCGATTCGGCCAGCAGCGACGCTGGCCGAACCGCGCTTGCCTGAGCGCGGCGGATGATAGACAACGTGGCCAGGGATCGCGCAGGCCGCGGAGGTTCGTATGCCCAAGGGACTGGCACATCACACGTGGGTGTGGATTCTCGCGCGCGGGATATTGCTCGTGCTGCTGGGGGTCTTCGCCACGCTGGCGCCCGGGTTCGCACTGTACGTCTTCGCGCTGGTTTTCGCCGCGTTCAGCTTCGCCGACGGGGTGCTCGCGCTGATCGGCGGCATCCGCGCAGCGCGGCATGACGGCCGCCATTGGGGCGGAATGGTACTCAGCGGGCTCGCCGGGATCGCGATCGGCGTGCTGTTCGTGCTGTTTCCGCTCGCTTCGACGCTCACTTACGCACTGCTGGTCGTGTGGCTCGTCGCGGCCTGGGCCGTGATCACCGGCCTTCTCGAGGTGTCCGCCGCGATCCGCTTGAGGCAGGAGATCAAGGGCGAATGGCTGCTCGCGCTCTCGGGTACACTCTCGGTTTTGCTCGGGATTGCGCTGGTCTGGCTGCTGTTCGCAAGGCCCGCCGCAACCCTGCTTTCGGTCGCATGGCTGATTGCGATCTACGCCGTCGTCGCGGGCGTGGCGCTGATCGTGCTCGGCATGCGTATGCGCCGCAGGGCGGCGGGACAGGGATAACGTTGGCGCGGCTGTTCCTCGCCATCCGGCCGCCACAGAGTACGCGCGACGCGCTGCTGAGCGCGATGGGCGGGATCGAAGGGGCGCGTTGGCAAGACGACGAACAGCTTCACCTGACGCTGGCCTTTGCCGGAGACGTCGCGATCCCCCAGACAGACGATCTCGTAGAGGCGCTGGCTGAGGTTGAAAGCGCCGGATTTCCGGCCGAAATCGCCGGCGTCGGTCATTTCGAACGCAAGGGGACTCCGGCCGCGGTTTGGGCCCGGGTTCCGCTCACCGAGCCGCTGGCGCAGCTCCAGCGCCGCGTCGAGCGTGCCTGCCGCCGCGTTGGGCTCGCCCCCGAAAAACGGGTCTATCGCCCGCACGTAACCCTGGCGCGGCTGCCGCGCGCCGCCGGCCCGATCGGCGATTGGCTGGCCGAGCATGGAACGCTTCGCGCCGCACCGTGGGACGTGGCTGGCTTCACGCTGTTCGAAAGTCACTTGCGGCCTGAGGGCGCGTCTTACGTGCCGCTGGTCGATTACGAGTTCTGACGAACTAACCGGCCACCAGCGCCCGCGCTCCACGCACGCCAAGCCAGCGCGCCCGCACGCCCCAGACGGGTCCGATCACCGTCGGGTCGAGCGCCGTTTCGGCCGGTCCATCGGCGGTCAAGTGTCCGCGATCGAGCACCAGCACGCGGTCGGCGTGGTTCATCGCCAGCGCGAGGTCGTGCAGCACCAGAACCACGCCCGCGCCCGCGTGCGCCGCGCCGCGCAGATGGCCGAGCAGCGCGAGCTGGTGGCCGAGATCAAGCGCGGCGAGAGGCTCGTCGGCAAGGATCCAGCGCGGCTCCCCGGCGAGCACGCGGGCCAACAACGCGCTCGCTTTTTGTCCACCAGACAATGACATAACCGATCGATTTGAGAAGGTCTCGAGGTCTAGCGCGGCCAGTGCCGCGTTGACTTGCGCGTCACCCACGCCGCCGTGAGGCAATCGCCCAAGTGCGACGAGGTTGCGCACCGACAGGTCCCAGGCGATCTCGCCCGACTGCGGCAGGTAGCCGATCGCCTCGGCCCGCTGGCGCGGCGGCAGCGACGCCAAGGGTGTATCGTCGAGCAGGACCGCTCCGCTGTCCGGCGCCAGCAGGCCCGCGAGGCACTGCAATAGAGTCGACTTGCCGGCCCCGTTGGGCCCGCAGATCGCCGTGATCGCGCCGGGACGGAGTGAAGCGCTGACGTCATCGAGGCGTCCTGCCAGTGCGAGGTTGCGCGCTTCGAGCATCACACCGCCTCCCGCCGCATCTTGAGCAGCAAGTGAAGAAAGAACGGCGCGCCGATCAGGCTCAGAGCAATCCCCAGCCGCAACTCGGTCACCAGCGGCAGGATGCGGCAGATGCAGTCCGCCACCAGCACCAGTAGCGCCCCTGCTAGCGCGCTCGGCACGATCAGCGAGCTGGGCCGCCGGTCGGTCAGCGGGCGCACGAGGTGCGGCACCATCAGCCCGACGAAGCCGATCACCCCGGCGACCGCGACGCCGCTGCCCACTGCCAAGCCGGCGCCCGCGACGAGGAGTGCCTGAAGCCGCCCGGGCGACACGCCGAGCGAGCGCGCCGCCGCCTCGCCGAGAGTCAGCGCGTCGAGCCCACGGCCGGCGAGCTGCAGAAGTATGATTCCGACGAGCGTCAACGGCGCAGCCAGCCAGACGTCGGGCCAGCCGCGGTCGGTCAGCGCGCCCATCAGCCAGACGACGATCTCGCTCGTCGCAAAGGCGTTCGGCGCGAGGCTGATAGCCAGGCTGGTGAGCGCGCCGGCAAGGCTCGCAATCATCATCCCGGCGAGGGTGAACAGAGCGATGCCGCCCGCCCGCCCGGCAATGAGCGTGAGGAGGAGCATCGCCCCGCCCGCACCGGCCAGCGCGAACAGCGGAAGCAGCCACGGACTAGCCGCGTAGCCGAGCAGTAGGCTCAGCACCGCTCCCAGCGCCGCGCCGGGAGCGATGCCGAACAGCCCGGGATCGGCGAGCGGGTTGCGCAGGTAACCCTGCATCGCCGCCCCGGCCGCGCCGAGCCCGCCGCCGATGGTCACCGCCAGCACTGAGCGCGGCAGCCTCAGCTCGCCGAGGATCACGGCCGCGTTGGGTGTCGCCCACGGATCGAGCCACACGCGCCCGGCGAGCAGCGAAAGCGGAATCGCGATGACAAGGGCGACGAGGAGTATGGCGATGGCCCGCGTCATGATTGCGTGTCCCTCAGTTCCGCGAGCCTTGCCGCCAGCCGCGGGATCGTCGGGCCGCCGCAGAACAGCAAGTTCGGCTCGATCGAGGCGTAACGCACGCCGCGCAAGTGACGGAGCGCCGGGTGCTGCTCCATCCGCTCGCCGCCGGCGGCGATCACCAGTTGCGGCGGGTCGGCGAGGACCTGTTCGAGCGGCAGGTACGCGCCTTGCCCGAGCCCGCGCGCGGCTGACTGGCTGGCAAAGCCGCTGTTCGCCAGCAGCTGGGCGACGAGCGTGTCCAGCCCGGGAACGAGGCCGCCTTCCTGCCAGACGAGCGCCGTCACGGACTGTCCCGAGCGGCGCGCGGCCGCGACGGCGTGATCGATACGATCGATGAGCGCTTCGCCTTTCGCGGTTTCGCCTGACAGCCCCGCCAGGCGGCGCACTTGCGCCTCGCTGGTCGCGGCGGTGGCGGCGATTCCAACGGTTTCCACACGCACACCGAGCCGGCTGAAGGCCTGTGCTGTCGATGGGTCAAGATAAGTCCCGGTCACGACCACGTCAGGCTTGAGCGCGAGCACTTCCTCGACCGTGCCGCCGGTTGCCGGGTAGCGCCGCGCTTCGGCGATAGGCATCGAGCTGGCGCGCGGATCGTGACTGTAACGCGAAACCGCCAGGAGCTGTCCCGGCGCGGTCACTTCGGCGAGGATCGCGTCGGTGCAAGGATTTAGGCTGACGATCGTCGGATGGGCCGATCGGTCCTTGGCCGGGGGCTGCGCAGCGCACGACGCCAGCGCGAAAGGCACGAGAGCGGCGAGGATCGCTCTCATACGCGCACCCTCGCGCCGACGAACGCCCCGCGCGACGGCGAAGCGTAGCCGGCAGCAGTCTGGTATCGTTCGTTGGTCACGTTCTCGACCCGGCCGTAGACCTCAATCGTGCGGCTCACGGGCCACGACGCCATCACGTCGAGCACAGCGTAGGAGCGCAGCGGCACAAGATTGGCGCTATCGTCGAAGCTCCTGGAGACCCACCGCAAGCCGGCGCCAAGCGAGGGGCCGCCTCCGACGACCTGCCAGTCCGCGCCGACCGACAAGGTGTGGCGCGGCCGGCGCGCCAAAGCGTTGCCGCGAGCGGGCGAACCCGGTGTGCGGTTCTCGGTCTGGACCAGACTGTAGGTTAGGCGTGCGGCGAGGCGCCGCAGAACCTCGGCTCCGGCTTCGATCTCGACGCCCTGCGCCCGCACGCGGCCGACATTGGCGTACGTCCCGAAAGGTCGCCCGGCGCAAATCCCGTTCGCCGGGCCGAAGCACGAGACGAAGTCGATCAGGTCATGGCTGTCGCGCCGGAACAGCGTCGCCGATGCGTAAGGCATGGCGCTGCGATCGTGCCAAGCGAGCGACAAGTCGGCACTTGTGCTTCGCTCGGGCCGCAGCGCCGTGTTGCCGTAGTCGGACAGGAGCTGGAACAGCGTCGGCGCCTTGAAGCCCTCACCGAACGAGGCGCGCAAACGCAGATCGCGCGCCAGGCCGTAGCTCAGGTCGGCCCCCAGGCTCGTCGCGCCGCCGAAGCCCGCGTGCTCGTCGCGCCGCGCGCCGGCGTGCGCCGAGAACGTGTCGCTCTCGATACCAAGTTGGAGATAGGCGCCGTCCGCATGGGTATGCTCTGCGGCATCGAGCAGGGTGACGAACCGCGTCTGCTCGTAATCGCCGCCGAAGTTGACCCTGATGGACCCCAGCCGCCATGTGCCCGTCACGTCGACACGTTGGTTGCGGCCGTTGCTGGTGAACGTCGGATCGGCGCCTTGTGCGGGGTCGAAGGTACGGCGATCCGTGGTGGCGAACGAATAGACGGCCGATAACCGCAAGTCGGAGCGATCGTAAGTCGCGCCGGCGGCCGCAGACGCCTGGCGCGTGGACTGGGTCTCCGCGGTGTCTGCCAGCAGGAAGTCCGGCGCAGGGAAACCGTCGAGGTCGGCTTGCCCTTTGGCGTAATGGCCGTGAGCAAAGGCCGAAAATCCCGGCGTTAGGACCACGCGCCCTTGGACATTGACCTCCCATTGCTCGAAGCCGTCGGGCTCGCTGCCGCTTGCGGCGCTCGAGAAACCGTCGCTGCGATACCAGCTCGTCGACCCACCGAGGAAAGCCCGTTCATCGCCGATCCCGCCCGCCAATGTGCCGAAGGCAGTATCGCGCGCGCCGTATTCGGCGCTCGCCTGGAGGCCGGCGTCGGCGAGCGTGCTTATCGCGAGCACGCCGCCAATGGCGTCCGATCCCCAGATCGTGCTGTTCGAGCTGCGCTGCAGGTCGATCTTGCCGACGTTTCCGGCCAGCAGGTTGCCGAAATCGAACCCGCCACCGGGTGCCGCCGGGTCGGCTACGCGCACGCCATCGACCAACACAAGGAGCTGCTCTGCCTCGGCGCCGCGCACGTGCAGGCCGGTAAAGCTGCCCTGCGCGCCGTTGCGGCTGAAGCTGACGCCCGGTGCTTGCGCCAGCACCCGCGTCAGGTCGGGGCCTTGCACCGCATCGAGTTCGTCGCGGCCGATCAGCGTTACAGGTTGCCCGGTGTCGTCGAGTGGTTCCGGGGTTCCGTTTGCGGTGACCGTAATCTGGCTCGCCGGACTGGACTCCTTGTCTTGTGCGGCGGCCCCGACAGACGCAATCACATTGCAAGCAAATACAATATATTTCAGATATTTGTACACCGAACCTCCCGCACGACATCAAGATGCCGTCCGCAGCGGGAGGGGATCGCGTGCCACCGGCACGCGACCGTCCTTCGCTTGCCGTCGGTGCACCCCGCCCGCGGCTGAACGACGTGTACGGGCAGGTCTCCTGGCTCGCCGGATCGTCGCCGTTGCGCCTGCCTTCCCGGTTGCCCAGTGGCTTGTTCGACGCGCGGCTCCCCGGCCACAGTTGCGGGGGCAGCTCGGGCTTGAGCCCGATTCCCTCAGCGAGCTTGCGCTTACCGGCCCGGCCTCCCGGGCGATCCGTGACACGCGCCAAGGCATAGGCGCACCGCGCAATCGGCGCAATCTCGGCCCGCGTTAACCTCCTGCACCTCCCCGTCCCACCACGGGACGCCGCCGCCGCAGCGGGTGCGCCGTCGTCCCCGCCTGGGTACCGGACGGAAGCGATTTTCTCACCAAGGAAGACAGCATTTCCGCTCCATTCCCTTGCCACCACGAACCATCGCCACGCGATTTCCACGCGCGGTTGAGCCGTGAGGCGCGTTCCCGGCCAGTACTCTCGAGACATCGTCATCGCCTGCGCAAGCGCTACGCGGTCCTCGCGGCCTCCGTGCTGATCCCGGCGATCGCCAGCGCCACCGCGTGGCCCACCACCGCGCAGGCGGAGCGAGGAAGCGTTCATTCGGGTCTTCACTTCGACCAGGCCGCGCTCGATACCGCCGCCTACGAACGCGCGGCCTACGACCCGCAGATTCATTCGGACACCGACGCCTCGACCACGGCCCAAGACGCGATCGGCGGGCCCGCCGCACGGCCGTTCTTCGCCGCCGGAAGCGGCCTAGATCGCGTTCGGGCCGAGCAGTGCCTGACGATGGCGATCTACTACGAAGCCGCCACCCAGCCCGACGACGGGCAGCGTGCGGTGGCTCAGGTCGTGCTCAATCGCGTCGCCCACCCAAGCTTCCCCAACACCGTCTGCGGAGTGGTCTTCCAGGGTTCCGAACGAAACAACGGCTGCCAGTTCACCTTCGCCTGCGACGGCTCACTTGCGCGCCGGCCGATGGCCTTCTGGTGGAACCGGGCCCGCCGCGTGGCCGATGCCGCGCTCGCGGGCTATGTCTATGCCCCTGTCGGCCTCGCGACGCATTACCACACGCTGGCGGTCCATCCTTACTGGTCCGACAGCCTCGTGCCGGTGATCGCCATTGGAGCGCACCGCTTCTACCGCTGGCCGGGCGAGGCGGGCCAGAAGGCCGCTTTCCAGGTCGCCTATCTTGGCGGCGAGCCCGCCGCGGCGCCCCGCCCGAAGGTGTTCACGCCTACCCCTGACAGCGATCCCGACCCGATAACGCTGGCGCACGCCTATGAGGCGAGGTTGCCGCGGACAGTACCGCTGCAAGCCGCGGCAGCGGCTCCGGCGCCAGTCTATGCGGCCGAAGTCGCGGCACGCGGCGGCGACGCGCTGTATCGCGCCGACAACCTGCCGGCGGGCGGCGCCCTCTCACCCGAGCTCCAACGCAGCGGACAATGGCTGCACCGGCCGTAACTGGCGCGACCATGGTTAACTCTCGACGCCGTTTCGGAAACCATTCTGCCCAACATTCGCTTAGCCGCGCCGCGCTATTGGGGGGCTTGCGGGCTTCGTGCCCACTACTTGCCCCTCGAACGGAACGGCCGTCCCGATGAGCATCCGCTTCGCCACACCGCTCCAGGCCGGCAACGTCCGGCTTTCCGGGCCCCAGGCGCGCGCCGCCATCGCGCGCGCCGTCAACGACAACAATGCAGCGCACTCGGACGACGCCCTGTTGCGCGCCGCGATGCGCCATTTTGCCGAGCACGGGCTGGCCGCGGCGGCGCACGCTCGTCGCCGGGCCGAGGCTGCGTTCTTCGCCGGCGATCGCAACGCGTACCGCTGGTGGCTGGGGATCTGCCGCACCCTCGACCGGCGGCTCGCGCGCGAGCTGGCGTCCGACACTAAGGACGCGGGCTGATCGCCCGCGTTCCGCGCGCTTTGTCCACAAGCCAGAGTAAGGCGCTGATTAACCATTGAGTGAGGTTATGGCGCTACTCCCGCGCTGGCGAGGAGCAGATCGATCAAGCGCCTGAACAACATCTTCAAGGATTACCTTGCAGGCGACAGCCGGGACCAGCTTGTCAGGCGCAAGCTGGTGGTCTCGCTTTATGCCCAGCCCACCAGTCTCGCGCTCGGTGCTCTCGCCGGTATCGCAACGGCGGTCACCGCCGCCCTCGTCTCGCACAATCGCTCGCTCGAAATTTGCGCCACCTTGCTGGTGTTCGTCGCCGTCGCGCGCGTCCTCGCGGCGATGTGGCTGTCGCGTGACGCCCAGGCCGGCCGCGACGAGCGGGTCCTTGAAATCGCCTTCGAAATCGGCGCGCTGACATATTCGCTGCTCGCCGGTTTGATCGGCGCAATCACCCTCGCCGCCGGTGAGCGCGCTCATCTGGCCACGCTAACGATCAGTTACGCGCTCGTTTACGGCGTCGGCATCGCCGCTCGCAACGCCGGCCGTCCGGCGATGGCGATCGGCCAGTTGCTGCTGTCGAGCGTGCCGATCATGGTCATCTGCCTCGCGCTCGGCGGCCCAGTGCTCTACGTCCTCGCCGGCATCGTGATGTTCCTGATCTTCGGCATGGTCTCGATCACGATAAACGTGTTCCATGTGTTGCGCGAACAGATCCTCGCCGCCGACACCAGCGCCAAGATGGCCGATCAGATGCGCGAACAGGCACGCACCGACGTGGTCACCGGGCTGCTCAATCGCGCCGGGCTGAACCACGAACTGGTCGAACAGCTGATGCGCTTGCCGGCCGGCTGCAAGCTGGCGCTGTTCTGGCTCGACCTCGACCGCTTCAAGGAAGTCAACGACACGCTCGGCCATGCCATTGGCGACGGCGTACTTGCCGAGGTCGCGCGCCGCCTCGTGGACGTCGCGCCGAAAGGGGCGACGATCGCGCGTTTCGGCGGTGACGAGTTCATTGCCGCGTGCATCGTCGAGGATCGCGGCGAATGCGAACAGCTCGCCAGTGCGGTGATCGGCGACTTGTCGCGACCGTATCGGATCGACGGCAACCGCATCGGCTGCGGCGCGTCGATGGGCGTCGCGCTGCTGCCCGACGACGGGCCCGACATCGAGACGGTCATGCAGAGCGCCGACCTTGCACTTTACCACGCCAAAGTCGGCGGCCGGAACCAGCTGCGCTTCTTCGATCCCGCGATGACTCGCGACCTCGTGCGCAAGAAGGAAATCGAGACCGAGCTGCGCGCCGCCATCCGCAAGGACGAGCTGTCGATCTTCTTTCAGCCGATCGTCGACCTCAAGACCGGCAAGATCCGGACGTTCGAGGCGCTGGTGCGCTGGTTCCACCCGGAAAAGGGCGAGCTTCGCCCCGACGAGTTCATTCCCGTCGCCGAGGAAACCGGCGTCATCATCACGCTCGGCAACTGGATCACCGCGCAAGCCGCCAAGGCCGCGGCGCAGTGGCCCGCTGACGTCACGGTGGCGGTAAACCTGTCGCCGATCCAGATCCGCGCGCCGGGCGCAGCGCTCGGCATTCTCAACGCGATCCGCGACGCGGGCCTGCCGCCGAACCGGCTCGAACTCGAAGTCACCGAAAGTCTGTTCATCGAGGACAGCGAGCACACCGCCCGCTTCATGGAAGAGCTGGCCAGCAAGGGCGTGCGCTTCGCGCTCGACGACTTCGGCACCGGATATTCCTCGCTCGGCTACATCAACCAGTTCCCGTTCAAGAAGATCAAGGTCGACCGCAGCTTCGTCTCCGGGCCCAACATCGGCAAGAAGAGCGACGCGATCATCCGCGCCGTGGCCGAGATGGGCTCGACGCTGGAGATGGAGATCGTCGCCGAAGGGCTCGAGACGATCGAGCAGGTCGAGGCGGTGCGCGCCGCCGGCTGCACGCTCGGCCAGGGTTACTACTTCAGCCGCGCGGTGCCCGATTTCCTCGCCGCGATGCTGCTCGCGCAAGAGCGTGACGGCCGCGACACCACTGCGCGCCTCGCGGGCTGAAGCTCACGGCATAGCCAAAAACCGCGCCTCGCCATCGGAATAGCTCATAACTGCTATTGCGAACTGATTGCAAAGATACTTGCAATCTCGGGGATTTTGCCGGTTGCCTTGCGCGGGCGGCGGGCCTAGGGCTGCCCCCGCACTCGGGCATTGCTTCCTTCCGCGTGGGCGCGGCGGCGGTGCTCCGGACCGGCCTTGGCCAGCGCCCGCGCAGCGTGAAGGAATGTCACTCTCCAATGGCTCGCAGGAAAATCGCGCTCGTCGGCGCCGGCATGATCGGCGGCACCTTGGCTCACCTCGCGGCGAAGAAGGAACTGGGCGACGTCGTCCTGTTCGACATCATGGAGGGGATCCCCCAGGGCAAGGCGCTCGACCTTTCCCAGTGCGGCCCGATCGAGGGCTTCGACGTGAAGATCACCGGCACCAACGATTATGCCGACATCGCCGGGGCCGACGTGGTCATCGTCACTGCGGGTATTCCCCGCAAGCCGGGGATGAGCCGCGACGACCTGCTCGGCATCAACCTCGGGGTGATGAAGGCGGTCGGCGAAGGCATCAAGAATAACTGTCCCGGCGCGTTCGTGATCTGCATCACCAACCCGCTCGACGCGATGGTCTGGGCGTTGCGCGAATTCTCCGGCCTTCCGCACAACATGGTCGTCGGCATGGCCGGCGTGCTCGACTCTGCGCGCTTTGCGACCTTCCTCGCCTGGGAGTTCGGCGTTTCGGTGCGCGACGTGAACGCCTTCGTGCTCGGCGGCCATGGCGACACGATGGTCCCGGTGACCAGCTACACCACGATCAGCGGCATCCCGGTCGACGACCTCGTCAAGATGGGCAAGTCGAGCAAGGAAGCGATCGACGCCATCGTCCAGCGCACCCGCAGCGGCGGCGGCGAGATCGTCGGCCTGCTCAAGACCGGCAGCGCCTATTACGCCCCTGCCACCAGCGCGATCGCGATGGCGGAAGCCTACCTCGGCGACCAGAAGCGCATCCTCCCGGTCGCGGCCAACCTCACGGGCCAGTACGGCGTGAACGACCTCTACGTCGGCGTCCCCGCGCTGATCGGCGCCGGCGGCGTCGAGGAAGTGATCGAGATCGCTCTCGACGACGAGGCGAAAGCCAACTTCCAGACCTCAGTCGACGCGGTGAAAGAGCTGCTGGTCGCCTGCAAGGGCATCGATAGCAGCCTCGCGTGATCCTTTCAGTCCTCCTTGCGGCGCTTGGGGCGGCTGCGAGCTCTCCGCCTCCGGATGACGTAGATCGGTTTATCTCCATCTGCGTCGCCGGCGGCAAGAATTTGCTCGATCAAGAGGGCAAGGTTCTTGATCGCAAAGACGTGCCAAAGGTCCTCTTGGGGTGGTTCGGCAGTCCAGGTGACAGAGGCTCGTCAAGTCTGCAGTATTTCAGCGTCGGACAGGGCTGGGATGAAGTGGTGGTGGGCTTTGAGCAGCTCCACCGCGGCTCGGTGGTCCAGTCGAAATGTACTCTGGTGACCGCAAAGTTCGATGCAACATCCGGCAAGCGAGCCCTTCTGCAGAAGTTGAGCAGCAAAGGGATCGAGGATGTTACGGCAGAACGCTTCATCGTAGGCGACGTAAATGCAAACGGGCACGAGCGAGCTTATCAAAACCCGATCGTTCAAGACATGATTGGCAGGCACCAACGGATCGAAGCGGTCACGTTGCAAACCGCTGATCCGAAATTTGAAATCTTCGGCAGACCCGTGGCTTCGAGCGGGTTGTACGCCATGTCAGTTTTCAACTTGAGCGAAAAAGATGCGCGGGACGCCAAACGGGCCTGGGACAAGTGCCAGAAAGCCAACTGCTCGCTGCCGTAATAAGGAATCGGTTTCCAATCATGTCTATCCTCGTCGACAAGAATACCAAGGTCATCACCCAGGGGATGACCGGCGATACCGGCACGTTTCATACCCAGCAGGCGCTCGCCTACGGGACGCAGATGGTCGCCGGGGTCACGCCGGGCAAAGGCGGGCAGACGCATATCGGGCTGCCGGTCTACGACACCGTTGCCGAGGCCAGGCACGAGACCGGCGCGACCGCGAGCGTGATCTACGTCCCGCCGCCGTTTGCCGCGGATTCGATCCTCGAGGCGATCGACGCCGAGATTGAGCTGATCGTCGCCATCACCGAAGGCATCCCGGTGCTCGACATGGTGCGCGTCAAGCGCGCGCTGACGGGCTCGAAGTCGCGGCTGATCGGGCCCAACTGCCCCGGCGTGCTTACCCCCGGAGAGTGCAAGATCGGCATCATGCCGGGCAACATCTTCCAGAAGGGCAGCGTCGGCGTGGTCAGCCGCTCGGGCACGCTGACTTACGAAGCGGTCCACCAGACGACGCAAGTTGGCCTGGGCCAGACGACCGCGGTCGGCATCGGCGGCGACCCAGTCAACGGCACCAATTTCATCGACGTGCTCGAGCTGTTCCTCAAGGACGACGAAACCCAGTCGATGGTGATGATCGGCGAGATCGGCGGCAGCGCCGAGGAAGAGGCGGCGCAGTTCATCAAGGACGAGGCCAAGCGCGGCTGGAGGAAGCCGATGGTCGGCTTCATCGCCGGGCGCACTGCCCCTCCGGGCCGCCGCATGGGCCACGCCGGGGCGATCGTCAGTGGCGGCCAGGGCGGCGCCGACGACAAGATTGCGGCGATGGAAGCCGCCGGCATCCGCGTCGCACAAAGCCCCAGCGAGCTCGGCACGACGCTCGCCGGCTTGCTCAAAGAGCTGGCGTGAGCACGTCCCATGGGTGACCAGGCACAGACTTTCGTACCCGAGTTGACCGGCCAGGACGGCCCGCAACCCGGGCCGAGTTGGCAGAACGCGCGCTGGCCGATCCTCGGCGGCGAGGCCGAGGACGATTTCACGCAGGCGCTCGACCCGACGGCGATGAAGCTCGCGGTCCAGGCGGCCGCGGCGAAGGCCGGCAAGGCGCTCGACGCGACCGCTGTCGAGCAGGCGGCGGGGGATTCGATCCGCGCCATGCTGCTGATCCGCACCTATCGCGTGCGCGGCCATCTCGCCGCCGATCTCGACCCGCTCGGCCTGACGAAGCGGGAGCTTCCGGCCGATCTCACGCCCGAATTCTACGGCTTCACCGGCGCCGCGCTCGACCGACAGGTGTACCTCGGCGGCGTACTCGGGCTGCAATGGACGAGCATCAACGAACTCGTCGCGGTGCTGCGCAAGAACTACTGCGGCCACGTCGGCCTCGAATACATGCACATTTCGGATGTGGAGGAGCGCCGCTTCCTGCAGGACCGGATCGAGGGGCCCGACAAGGTCATCACCTTCACCAACGAAGGCAAAAAGGCGATCCTTTCGGCGGTCATCCGCGGCGAGGAGTACGAGAAGTTCCTCGGCAAGAAGTACGTCGGCACCAAGCGCTTCGGGCTCGACGGCGGCGAGGCGATGATCCCCGCGCTCGAGGCGGTGATCAAGTACGGCGGCGCCTTCGGCGTGCGCGAGATCGTCTACGGCATGTCGCATCGCGGCCGCCTCAACGTGCTCGCCAACGTGATGGCCAAGCCCTACCGCGTCATCTTCCACGAATTCTCCGGCGGCAGCGCCAACCCCGACGATGTCGGTGGCTCGGGCGACGTGAAGTATCACCTCGGCACCAGCACCGACCGCGAGTTCGACGGGATCAAGGTGCACATGAGCCTGGTGCCCAACCCAAGTCACCTCGAAGCGGTCGACCCGGTGGTGCTCGGCAAGGTCCGCGCGCAGCAGGCAATCCGCGAGGACCTCGCCGCGCATACCGAGGTGCTGCCGGTGCTGATCCACGGCGACGCGGCGTTCGCGGGCCAGGGCATCGTCTGGGAATGCTTCGGCTTCTCGGGCGTGCGCGGCTACAACACCGGCGGCTGCCTGCACTTCGTGATCAACAACCAAATCGGGTTTACCACCAGCCCGCAGTTTGCCCGTTCTTCACCCTATCCTTCCGACGTCGCGAAGGGCGTCCAGGCGCCGATCGTCCACGTCAACGGCGACGACCCTGAAGCGGTGACCTTCGCCTGCAAGCTCGCCATCGAGTTCCGCCAGAAGTTCAAGCGCGACATCGTCATCGACATGTGGTGCTATCGCCGCTTCGGCCATAACGAGGGCGACGAGCCGAGCTTCACCCAGCCGCTGATGTACGACCGCATCCGCCAGCATGCGCGGGTCAGCGAGATCTATTCGGGGCGGCTGATCGACGAGGGCGTGATCGACGCGCAGGCGGCCGATCACATGCGCTACGAGTTCAACGCGCTGCTCGAGCAGGAATTCGCCGGCGGGGCGAGCTACAAGCCGAACGAGGCCGACTGGTTCGGCGGGCGCTGGACCGGGCTGCACAAGCCCGCCGACCCCGAAACCGCGCGGCGCAACGTTGCCACGGCGATCGACCGCAAGCTATTCGACAGCCTCGGCCGCACGCTGACGACGATCCCCGAGGGCTTCAACATCCACAAGACGCTCGCCCGCGTGATCGAGGCCAAGCGGCAGATGTTCGAGAGCGGCGAGGGCTTCGACTGGGCGACCGCCGAGGCGCTCGGCTTCGGCAGCCTGGTAACCGAAGGCTTCGGCGTGCGCCTGTCGGGGCAGGATTCGGCGCGCGGCACTTTCAGCCAGCGCCACGCCGCGTGGATCGACCAGCTCGACGAGCACAAGTACATCCCGCTGTGCGAGCTGCCGCACGGCAAGTTCGAGGTCTACGACAGCCCCTTGAGCGAATACGGCGTGCTCGGCTTCGAATACGGCTTCGCCGGCGCCGATCCCAAGACGCTGGTGTGCTGGGAAGCCCAATTCGGCGATTTCGCCAATGGCGCACAGATCATCATCGACCAGTTCATCGCCGCTGGCGAGGTCAAGTGGCTGCGCGCTAACGGCCTCGTGCTGTTGCTGCCGCACGGCTTCGAGGGCCAGGGGCCGGAGCACTCCTCGGCGCGGCTCGAACGCTTCCTGCAGCTATGCGCCAACGACAACATCCAGGTGTGCAACATTACCAGTCCGGCGAACTACTTCCACGTGCTACGCCGGCAGATGCTGCGGCCGTTCCGCAAGCCGCTCGTCATTATGACGCCCAAGAGCCTGCTGCGGCACCCGATGGCGAAATCGACCTCGGCCGAATTCATCGAGGAAAGCCACTTCAAGCGCATCCTGTCCGACCGGGTGGAGATCGCCGACGACAAGGTCCGGCGGCTGGTGCTGTGCTCGGGCAAGGTCGCCTACGACCTGATGGAAGCGCGCGCGAATGCCTCGCTGGAGGGTGTTTCCATCGTCCGCCTCGAACAGCTTTACCCGTTCCCCGGCGAGCCGCTGGCGGTGCGCCTCAAGCGGATGAAGAACCTCGAATCCATCGTCTGGTGCCAGGAAGAGCCGAAGAACAACGGCGCGTGGTTCTTTGTCGAAAGCCGCATCGAGGAAGCGCTGACCCAGGCCGGGCACAAGGGCATGCGCCCGTGCTACGCCGGCCGCGACGTCGCCGCCTCGCCCGCAACCGGCCTCGCCCGCAAGCACAAGGAACAGCAGGAGGCGCTCGTCGCGCTCGCGCTGGGCCTCGGCGACAAGACCACCACGCGGCGCACCCTCAATACTGAAAAGAAGGGCTGACGAATGGCCACCGAAGTCAAAGTCCCCACGCTCGGCGAATCGGTCACCGAGGCGACGATCGGCGAATGGCTCAAGCAACCCGGCGATCCGGTGAAGGTGGACGAGCCGATCGCCAGCCTCGAGACCGACAAGGTCGCGGTCGAGGTGCCCTCGCCCGTCGCCGGCATTCTCGGCGAGCAAAAGTTCAAGGTCGGCGACACGGTCGACGTCGGCGCGGTAATCGCGACGATCGAAGATGCGGTCGCCGCCGGTGAGAATACGCAGGTCAAGCCGCGCGAAGAGACCCCTGCGCCAGCCCCCGCGCCGGCTTCGGGTCCCGCACCTACCAAGGAACCCGAGCAGGCCGCCGATATCGACAAGGAGCTCGGCGAGCTGCCCAAAGCCGGGCCCGACGACCTCGCCACCACGCTGTCACCCTCGGTGCGTCGCGCGGTGATCGAGCACGGAATCGACCCTACGCAGATCAAGGGCAGTGGCAAAGACGGGCGGCTGACCAAGGAAGACGTGCTTGCGGCCGCCGCGGCCAAGAAGGCGGCCCCCGCGCCGTCGATCTCGGCTCCGGCCCCGGCACCCTCGCCCGCGCCTGCTGCGACCGGCGAGCGCAACACCGAAAGGGTCAAGATGACCCGCCTGCGCCAGACGATCGCCCGCCGGCTCAAGGCCGCGCAGAACGACGCCGCGCTGCTGACCACGTTCAACGATGTAGACATGACCGCGGTGATCGAGGCGCGCGAGGCCTACAAGGACCTGTTCGCCAAGAAGCACGGCATCAAGCTCGGCTTCATGAGCTTCTTCGCCAAGGCGAGCTGCCTGGCGCTCAAGGACGTTCCCTCGGTCAACGCCTACATCGAGGGCGACGAAATCCTCTACCACGATTTCGTCGACATCTCGGTCGCGGTCAGCGCGCCGAACGGGCTTGTGGTCCCAGTGGTGCGCGACGCCGACAAGAAGAGCTTCGCCCAGATCGAGCTCGACATCGCCGATTTCGGCGCCCGCGCCAAGGACGGCACACTGACGATGGACGACATGAAGGGCGGCACCTTCACGATCTCCAACGGCGGCGTGTTCGGCAGCCTTTTATCGACGCCGATCATCAACCCGCCGCAAAGCGCGGTGCTCGGCCTCCACCGCATCGAGGACCGCCCCGTCGCCCGCGACGGCCAGGTGGTGATCCGCCCGATGATGTATATCGCGCTGTCCTACGACCACCGCATCATCGACGGCCGCGAGGCGGTCACCGCGCTCAAGATCATCAAGGAAGCGATCGAGGATCCGATGCGGATGCTGGTCGACTTGTGAGGACGTAATGGCTGATACTTACGACTACGACGTCCTGATCATCGGCTCCGGCCCGGGCGGCTATGTCGCGGCTATCCGCGCGGCGCAGCTCGGGCTGAAGACCGCTTGCGCCGAGAGCCGCGACACGCTCGGCGGCACTTGCCTCAACGTCGGCTGCATCCCGTCGAAGGCTATGCTGCACGCGTCGGAATACTTCGATGCGGCGGCGAGCGGCGCGATGGCCAAGCTGGGCGTCGAGGTAACGCCCAAGCTCAACCTTCCCGCGATGCACGCCCAGCGGCTCGACGCGGTCAAGCAGCTCACCGGCGGGATCGCGTTCCTGTTCAAGAAGAACAAGGTCGATTGGAAGATGGGGTTCGCCACCTTCCAGGATGCGCACACCGTGAAGGTGGGTGACGAGACCGTGACGGCGAAGACCGTGGTCATCGCCACCGGCTCGTCGGTCACGCCCCTCCCCGGCGTCGAAGTCGACAACGCCAAGGGCGTGGTCGTCGATTCTACCGGCGCGCTCGAACTGGCCAGCGTGCCGAAGACCATGGTGGTCATCGGCGGCGGCGTGATCGGGCTCGAGCTGGGCTCGGTCTGGCGGCGGCTTGGGGCCCAGGTGATCTGCGTCGAATTCGTCGACCAGATCCTCCCCGGCATGGACGCCGACGTGCGCAAGGAAGCCAACAAGATCTTCAAGAAACAGGGCATCGAATTCCGCCTCTCGACCAAGGTCACCGGCGTCACCGTAAAGGGCAAGAAGGCGACACTCACGCTCGAGCCCGCCGCCGGAGGCGCCAGCGAAACGCTCGAAGCCGATTGCGTGCTCGTGTCGATCGGCCGGCGGCCGAACACCGAGGGCCTCGGCCTCGACAAGATCGGGCTCGAAACCAACAAGCGCGGACAGATCGAGGTCGACGGCGAGTTCCGCACCAGTGTCGACGGCGTGCGCGCGATTGGCGACGTGGTGCCGGGCCCGATGCTGGCGCACAAGGCCGAGGACGAGGGCATCGCGGTCGCCGAATGGATCGCCGGACAGACCGGCATCGTCAATCACGAGGTGATCCCTAGCGTGGTCTACACCTCGCCCGAGATCGCCGGAGTCGGCTTGACCGAGGAGCAGGCGACCGAGGCCGGTCACACTGTCAAAGTCAGCAAGTTCCCGATGCTCGCCAACAGCCGCGCCAAGACCAATCACGAGCCCGACGGTTTCGTGAAGGTGATCGCCGACGCCGAGACCGATCGCGTGCTCGGCGTGTGGATCATCGCCTCGGTCGCCGGAACGATGATCGCCGAGGCGGGGCTAGCGATGGAATTCGGCGCCACCAGCGAGGACATCGCCTACACCTGCCACGCCCACCCGACGCACTCGGAAGCGCTGAAGGAAGCGGCGATGGGCGTGCAGGGCAAGCCGATCCACATCTGATGGCCTTGCGCCCCTTCCGCCTCGCCTTCCCGGTGCGCGACATCGCCGAGGCGCGGGCGTTCTGGGGCGGGGTGATCGGTTGTCCCGAGGGGCGTAGCGCCGCGGATTGGGTCGATTTCGACTTCTATGGGCACCAGATCGTCGCGCACCTTGCGCCCGCGCGGGCCGCCGAGGCATCGAACCTGGTCGACGGCCATGACGTGCCGGTGCCGCACTTCGGCATCGTACTCGAAATAGCCGACTGGCAGGCGCTCGCCGACCGCCTCGTCGCCGCCGGCACCGAGTTCGTGATCGAACCGCACATCCGCTTCCCGGGCCAGCCCGGTGAGCAGGCGACGATGTTCTTTCGCGATCCCAGCGGCAACGCCATCGAGATGAAGGCCTTCGCTGACCTCGGACAGCTTTTCGCGACCGGCTAGCTGCGATACGGGGGTTCATGGCACTCGCCCCCGCCCTCCCCCCGCTGCTCGACCTCGCCGGGATCGCGGTGTTCGCACTCAGCGGCGCGCTGCTCGCCACGCGGTTGAAGCAAACAATCGTCACGGTGATCTTCTTCGCGCTGGTCACGGGCGTCGGCGGCGGTTCGGTGCGCGACCTGCTGATCGGCGCCCCGGTGTTCTGGGTGCGCGATCCCTGGGTCGCGCCGGTCATCGTGCTCACGGCGCTGATCGCGTGGTTCACGCCTAGGCATTGGTGGGAAGGCAAAGTGCTCGACTGGGCCGACGCAGTAGGCCTGGCCGCCTACTCGGTGCTCGGCACCGCCAAGGCACTGTCTTACGGGGTCGAACCCGTCCCTGCGATCCTGATGGGGGTAATCACCGGCTGCGTCGGCGGCGTGATCCGCGACGTGCTCGCCGGCCAGCCATCGATCCTCATGCGGCCGGAGCTCTACGTCACCGCCGCGGCGCTCGGCGCGACGCTGTGCGCGCTCGGCAGCCTGCTCGCCTTGCCGCAGGAAGCGGTATGGGCCGTCGCCGCGCTGGCGGCATTCGCTCTGCGCGGAGCTGCGCTGGCGTGGAAGATCGAGCTGCCGGCCTACTCGCGCGAAGCCTAGGCGCTCTGACCGAAGTCGGGCGCGCTGGACGTGTCGTAGCGTCCGTCGTCTTGCGGCTGCGGTTGAGCTGTGTCGCCGCGCCAAACCGGCCGGTTATCGACCACCGGCGGCGGACTTTCATGGTCCGGTTGGTGTTGTACGGCCTCATCACCGACTTGCGGACCGGGCGCTTCTGTCCGGACCGGGCCAAGATTCACGCCTCGCACCTGCCCATCGTTGCCGATCCGGCACGTGAACCCGGCACCGCTTTCGAGCGTGCCGGTGACGGCCCAACCGTCGCGATCGCGCGCGACGTTGTCGACGCTGTCGACCCGGTCGGGCCCACGCTCGACAGCGTCGGCGCAGATGTCCGCCGCACGGTCGAGACCGGTATCGCGCTCCGCGCCCCGATAGCTGTAGCCCTGACGATCCTGAAGGACCGCGGGAGGTGCGGCCGGTTCGCGATCCTCGCGGTCCTGGTGACTCGCGGCGCTGGCGATCGCGGCGATCCCCCCGAGGATCAAGGCACCAGCAAGCACATCGCCGCCATCGATCCCGTCGTGATGGTGCCAGTGGCGATAATGGTCGTGCGCCTGCACCGGCATCGCGGCCAAAGAAAAGGCCGCGGCGAGCGCACTCGCGGCGGCGAAACGGTTTCGGTGGGCCATGGCAGTCATCCTCGTCGATCCCGATGCGGCGCGAGGTCGCATCCTCCTTCGGGCATGGCTATGCGATTCAGGCTTGCAACAGCCTTAACCCCATTCCTTAATCGGCTGGAAGGCGGGCGAGACCTTCGACGGGGGTGCTTAGGAGAGGTGGTTCTTCGCGACAGCCGCCTCGAGCGTCTTGCGGTCATTGCCGACCTCTTTGGTCAGGTCGAGCACTTGCTGGTCGGTGATCCCGTGCTTCTTGGCGAAATAGCGCACTTCACTCGGGTCGCTGGCGGCGACGCGGCTGCGGTCACTTTGACTGTTCGACATGATACCCACTCCTTGCGCTTGGATGGAACGGAAGCAGGACGCAAACCAACTCGGCCTGCGTCTTGACAAGCATCGGTCGCGTCGCGCGCCATATCCATACGCAATATGCACACCGTGTACCTGCTGCGGCCGGGTGCCGTCGCGCGATGAACTCCAATGTCTACGTTCCACGCAGTGCAGGCGCGGGCACGCAAACGAAAAGGGGTCGCCTTTCGGCAGCCCCTTTGCCTTTCGACACACTTGGTACCCGCCTGCGGGGCTAGCGAAACTGTTGGAAGGCGGATTGCGATCCGGACGGGGCTTGCCGCTCAGGCCTCTTCGTATTCGTCCGCGTTCATCACCGGGCCGCTGTCCTGGCCCTTAGCGTCGACATCGCGGTCGACGAGTTCGATGATCGCAATCGGTGCGGCGTCGCTCATGCGGATGCCGGCCTTGATCACGCGGGTGTAGCCGCCCTCACGACCGGCGTAACGCTCGGCGAGGACCTCGAACAGCTTCTTCTCCTGCGTCTCGTCCATGATCCGGGCGTGCGCCAGGCGGCGGTTCGAAAGACCGCCACGCTTGGCCAGCGTGATCAGCTTTTCGACGTAGGGACGCAGTTCCTTCGCCTTGGGCGTGGTGGTCTGGATCTGCTCGTGCTTGATCAGGGCTGCGGCCATGTTGCGCAGCAGGGCCGCGCGGTGACCGGATTTGCGCTGCAGCTTGCGGCCGCCGTGTCCGTGACGCATTTTTCAGTACTCCGTTCGTAAGGAGGCCGTGCCAGGTACCTCGGTCCAGGCGGCAGTCAGGGTCGCCGCCAACACCCTGTCGGCAATTAGCCGAGCAGTTCCTGCTCGAGCTTCTTGGCCATTTCCTCGATGTTCTCAGGCGGCCAGCCGGGGATGTCCATGCCCAGGCGCAGGCCCATGCTCGAAAGCACTTCCTTGATCTCGTTGAGCGACTTGCGGCCGAAGTTCGGCGTGCGCAGCATCTCGGCTTCGGTCTTCTGGACCAGGTCGCCGATATAGATGATGTTGTCGTTCTTGAGGCAGTTGGCCGAACGCACAGACAGCTCGAGCTCGTCGACCTTCTTGAGCAGATAGCGGTTGAGCTGGTTGGCGTCCGATTCCTCGGTCTTGATGGCCATGCCGATCATCGGGCTCGAAGGCTGCGGAATGCCATCCTCGAAGTGGACGAACAGGCTCAGCTGGTCCTGCAGGATGCGCGCGGCATAGGCAATCGCATCTTCCGGGGTCACCGTGCCGTCGGTTTCGACCGTCAGGCTGAGCTTGTCGTAGTCGAGTTCCTGCCCGACGCGGGCGTGCTCGACCTTGTAGCTGACCTGGCGCACCGGCGAATACAGGCTGTCGACCGGGATCAGTCCGATCGGCGCGTCGACCGGACGGTTCGACACCGCCGGAACGTAGCCCTTCCCGCTGTCGGCGGTGAGTTCCATGTTGAGCGTCGCGCCCTCGTCGAGGTGACAGATCACGAGGTCCTTGTTGAGGACCTCGATGTCGCCCGAGACAGCGATGTCGCCGGCAGTGACTTCGCCCGGGCCGGTGGCCGAGAGCTGCAGGCGCTTGGGGCCTTCGCCTTCCATGCGCAGCGCGATCTGCTTGACGTTGAGCACGATGTCGGTGACATCCTCGCGCACGCCAGCGAGGCTGGAGAACTCGTGCAGCACATTCTCGATCTTGATCGAGGTGATCGCCGCACCCTGCAGGCTCGAGAGCAGAACGCGGCGAAGCGCGTTGCCGAGCGTGAGGCCGTAACCGCGCTCGAGCGGCTCAGCGACGAACGTCGTCTTGCGCCGCTTGTCGCTGCCTTCCTTGATCTCGAGGCTATTGGGTTTCTTGAGTTCCTGCCAGTTCTTGGTGTTGACGGACATGGACTTCCCCTAAAGGTGTTTCACTGGCGGCAACGGCCGCGGAGCGCTGGGAGCGCCGCGGCCGATGCGAATTTCTGTTGCGACGCTAGGCCGCGGCAGGTTCGATCAGACGCGGCGGCGCTTGGACGGTCGCACCCCGTTATGCGGGATCGGCGTCACATCGCGGATAGATGTGATGGTGAACCCAACGGCTTGCAAGGCCCTGAGGGCAGATTCTCTGCCCGAACCCGGACCCTTGATCTCAACTTCCAGCGTGCGCACGCCGTGCTCGGCGGCTTTCTTGCCGGCGTCGTCGGCGGCTACCTGGGCTGCGTAAGGCGTGCTCTTGCGGCTGCCCTTGAAGCCCATCGTGCCGGCACTCGACCAGCTGATCGCGTTGCCTTGCGCGTCGGTGATGGTGATCATCGTGTTGTTAAAGCTGGCGTTCACGTGCGCGACGCCGCTGCTGATGTTCTTGCGCTCGCGACGGCGAATGCGCTGGGGTTCACGTGCCATGTCTCGTCGGCTCCCTTACTTCTTCTTGCCGGCGATCGGCTTGGCCTTGCCCTTGCGGGTGCGCGCGTTGGTGTGCGTGCGCTGGCCACGAACCGGAAGGCCCTTGCGATGGCGCAGGCCGCGGTAGCAGGCGAGGTCCATCAACCGCTTGATGTTCATGGCCGTCTCGCGACGCAGGTCGCCTTCGACCTGGAAATCGCTGTCGATCGTTTCGCGGATCTGCAGCACTTCCTGGTCGGTCAGGTCCTGCACGCGGCGCGCCGGGTCGATGCCCAGCTTGTCGGCGATCTTGCGGGCCGTGGTTGGACCGATACCATGAATGTAGGTGAGCGCGACGATAACGCGCTTGTTGGTGGGGATGTTTACCCCGGCAATACGAGCCACTTAATTCTCCATGCTCCACAGGGACTTGGCCAGCGGCCGACACCCCTATCTCATCGCGTCATCCGAGAGGCGGGCCGCCGAACGGCAAAAAGTCCGGTTGGGGCGCGCACTTGGCTGCCGCCTGCCGGACTTGTCCCTATTTCTCGAATGAGCGCCGCTTAGGGCGATTCGCCCGGGACGTCAACAGCCGATAAGGGCGCGAAAGAAACCCCTCGCACCACGCGGTGGTTGCGATCCCGGCAACCGATATCGGCGCTTATAGCCGGTCTCCCGCGCGAGGTCAAAATTTCCGGCTTACTTTGCTTGGGGAGCGCCCGTCTCCACGAGGTGGCCAAGGCGGACGAACTGAGCGGAAACGACGCCGTCGACAGCCGGCGCGATCTGCGCGATCGGCAAATCGGTATAGCCACCGGCCTTGTAGCTCCACGACAGTCTGGTCCCCTCGCCCGCCTTCTCGAGCTTTATCGACAGCGTCGCGGCAAGCGCTTCGCCCTGCAACGGGCCAAGCCCGCCCGACAGCCGCAGCTGGCGGGCCGGATCGGCGTAAATCACCCGCATGTGCTCGACCGAGCCGCCATCGGCCAGCGCCTCGCAGAAACATCCGCCCGCGTGAGAGTCGAGCGTGAGATTGGCGGCGTTGCCCGACCAGCTGTGTTCGGAATCCCACCAGCGGCCCGGCTGGACGAGCGCGGCCCAGACCCGATCGGGGGCGGCGGCGATGGTGACCGTTCCTGAAGTAGCAAACCCGCTGGCGCTCTGGCCGGTCACCTCCGCGGCGGCCGGGGCGGCGCCGGCAAGGGCCAGCGAGGGCAGGATCCAGCGAATGCGGGTCAGAGGCCGAGAGCCTCTTCGATCTGTTCGGTGACCTCGTCGATCTCGGCCATTCCGTCGACCCGGACGACGATCCCGCGCGCTTCGTAGACCGGAAGTATCGGCGCGGTCTTGGCGCGGTACTCGGTCATCCTCGTGCGGACCGTTTCCTCGTTGTCGTCGGGGCGGCGCTTGAAATCGGTGCTGCCGCAGTGATCGCACTTGAGCGGCTCTTCCTCGCGGTGCGCATTATGCGGCAGCTTGAACTTGTCGTGGTAGCCCGCGCCGCAGTGAGCGCAGGTGAAGCGGCCGGTGATCCGCTCGACCAGCGCATCCTCGTCGACCGCCAGCTCGATCACGCGATCGATCTTGCGATGATGGCGCGCGAGGATCTCGTCGAGCTGTCGGGCCTGCGCCTCGGTGCGCGGATAGCCGTCGAAGATCAGGCCGACTGTCTGCGGCAGCGCGACAAGCTCGTCGGAGATCAGTGCCGAGACGATGTCGTCGGAGACCAGCTCGCCGGCCTCCATGATCGACTTGACCTTGATGCCGGTCGGCGTTTCCGCCTTCACCGCGTTGCGCAGCATGTCGCCCGTCGACAGCTGGCGCATGCCATGCCGCTCCACGAGGCGCGCGGCTTGGGTTCCCTTGCCGGCCCCTGGGGGCCCGAGGAGAATGATGTTCACCCGGGACTCTCCTTCCCTGGCTGAGAGGGCTTAGCGCAAGCGGCCCTTGAGCTTCGCCTTCTTGATCAGGTCACCATACTGATGCGCCAGCAGATGCGACTGGATCTGGCTGATCGTATCCACAGTCACGTTGACCACGATCAGCAGGCTGGTGCCGCCGAGGAACAACTGAATGCCCGTCTGCGCGACCATGTATTCGGGCAGCACGCAGACCACGGTCAGGTAGATCGCGCCAACTACCGTGATGCGGGTGAGCACGTAGTCGAGATAGGTTGCGGTGTTCTTGCCCGGGCGAATACCTGGAATGAAGCCGCCGTTCTTCTTCAGGTTTTCGGCCGTTTCCTCGGGGTTGAAAACCACTGCGGTGTAGAAGAACGTGAAGAAGATGATGCCCGCGGCGTAGAGCCCGAGGTACAAGGGATGGCCGCGCTGGAGCAGCGTGTTGAGCGTCTGCACCACCGAATAGAGCATGCTGTTTGTGCCGACCGAATTGCCGGCGAACTGGCTGATGGTCAGCGGCAGCAGCAACAGCGAGCTGGCGAAAATCGGCGGTATCACGCCCGAAGTGTTGAGCTTGAGCGGCAGGTGGCTGCGGTCGGCCTGCATCATTCCATGCGCGCTCGCTCGCTTCGGATACTGGATCAGCAGCCTTCGCTGGGCGCGCTCCATGAAGCAGATGCCGAGGATCAGCACGACGATCATGCCGATCACCGCGACGATCGTGAACGGGCTGACCGATCCGGTGCGGCCGCCTTCGAAGAGGTTGGCGGCAAAGGTCGGGAAGCGCGAGATGATGCCCGCCATGATGATCAGCGACACGCCGTTGCCGATGCCCCGGCTGGTGATCTGTTCACCGAGCCACAACAGGAACATCGTTCCGCCGATCAGGTTCACCACCGCGGTTATACGGAACAGGAACCCCGGGCTGACGACCGCCTGCAGTCCGCTCGAAGCGCCGTAGGCTTCGAGCCCGACAGCCAGGAACCAGCCTTGGATGGCGCAGAGCAATACGGTTCCGTAGCGTGTGTACTGATTCAGCTTCTTGCGGCCCGCTTCGCCTTCCTTCTTGAGCGC
Organism: Croceibacterium sp.; assembly: GCA_035470785.1. GTDB lineage: Bacteria > Pseudomonadota > Alphaproteobacteria > Sphingomonadales > Sphingomonadaceae > Croceibacterium_B. Next base: position 63,307 of record DATIQN010000065.1, read on the forward strand.
GATCAGAGAAGGATGGAGCGAGGCGGCAAGCTGGATGACGATCGAGGCGGTGATGTACGGCATCACGCCGAGCGCGATCAAGCTCATGCGCTGCAGCGAGCCGCCCGAGAAGGTGTTGAACAGGTCGAGGATGCCGCCCTTGGTCTGGTCGTAGAGCGATTCCAGGATCAGCGGGTTGACGCCCGGCAGGGGCACGAAGCTGAGGAAGCGGAACACCACCAGAGCGCCCACCGTGAACCAGATGCGGTTCTTGAGCTCGGTCGCCTTCGAGAAGTTTGCGAGGCTGAGATTGCTGGCGATGTTGTCGGCGCGAGATGCCATTGTCTTCGATTGCCTTAGTCTAGGCGCCGGCTCCCCTCCGGCTCGGGCCTTGCGTCGGGCCCATATAGGAAGCGGGCGGGGTTGTGAAACCCCGCCCTGCTCACTTGTCCCGTTTACTTGGCGGTCTTGGCGGTCTTGGCGGTCCGTGCAGCCGTGTTGGCTTCACGCCGCGCAAACTTCTTTTCGGCCTCGGGGACCGCGGCGGCGATCACTTCGACCTTGCCGCCGGCCTTCTCGACCGCAGCAACCGCGCCCTTGCTGGCGCCGGCGACCTTGAAGGAAACCTTGGCGGTTAGCTCACCCTTGGCAAGCAGGCGCACGCCGTCCTTGCCGCCGCGCGCGAGGCCCGCGGCCTTGAGCGCGTCGTGGTCGATCACGCCCTTGGCATCGAGCTTCTTGGCGTCGATGAACTTCTGCACCATGCCCAGGTTCACCTCGGCGAAGTCCTTGGCGAATATGTTGTTGAAGCCGCGCTTAGGCAGCCGCATGTGCAGCGGCATCTGGCCGCCCTCGAAGCCCTTCACGGCTACGCCCGAACGGCTCTTCTGGCCCTTCTGGCCGCGCCCGGCAGTCTTGCCCTTGCCAGAGCCGATGCCCCGGCCGACTCGCATCTTGCGGTGGCGGGCGCCTTCATTGTCGCGGATGTCATTCAATTTCATGTCGTGCACTCGCTTTCGCTTTAAGTCGCGCTGGAGGATTAAGGCTTACTCGACCACTTCCACCATGTGCGGAAGCTTGGCGATCGCGCCGCGCACTTCCGGGGTGTCTTCCACCTCGACCACGCGATGCATCTTGCCGAGGCCCAAGCCGATCAGCGTCTTAAGCTGGCGTTCCGGGCGGCGGATCGGCGAACCGATCTGCTTGAGCTTGATCTTGGCCATTTACGTTACTCCGTGATCGCCGCGGCGTCGGCCTCGGCCTCCGCGGCATTCGCGCCGCCGCGACCGAGCAGGTCGGCGACCTTCTTGCCGCGGCGCTGGGCGACCGACTTCGGCGAAGTCTGGTCGGTCAGCGCGTCGAATGTGGCGCGGATCATGTTGTAGGGGTTGGACGTGCCGATCGACTTGGTCACCACGTCGTGGACGCCCAGGCTCTCGAACACGGCGCGCATCGGGCCGCCGGCGATGATGCCGGTACCCGCAGGCGCGGTGCGCACGTTGACCTTGCCGGCACCGAAGCGGCCCTTGCCGTCGTGATGCAGCGTGCGGCCTTCCTTGAGCGGCACGCGGATCATCTTCTTCTTGGCGGCAGCGGTCGCCTTGTTGATAGCCTCGGGAACTTCACGGGCCTTGCCGTGGCCGAAGCCGACGCGGCCCTTGCCGTCACCCACCACGACCAGCGCGGCGAAACCGAAGCGCTTGCCGCCCTTCACCGTCTTCGAGACGCGGTTGATATGAACGAGCTTCTCGATCATCTCCTCGCCGCCGTCATCGTCACGACCACGACGATCGTCGCGTCCGCCACGGCCGCCACGGCCACCGCGATCGCCACCACCGCGGCCACCGCGATCGCCACCACCGCCACGGCCGCCACGCGCACCGCCGCGCGCTTCGCGCGGCTGCTGCGTCGTCTCGACGGCGTCGGCTGCAACAATCGGTTCGGCTTCCACAGCGGGAGCTTCCTCGGCAGCCGGCTGCTCGGCCGGAGCAGCTTCGGCTGTCTCGGCGTCCACGACAGGAGCCTCCTCGGCTGGAGCTGCCTCTACCACGGGCTGTTCGGCCGCAGCTTCAGGCGTCTCGACCACTTCGGGAGTCTCATCGGTCTTTTTCTTGTCAGCCATGCTCAGAACTCCAGCCCGCCTTCGCGGGCGGCTTCGGCCAACGCTTTGACGCGGCCATGGAACAGGTAACCGCCGCGATCGAACACGACGGCTGTGACGCCGGCCTTCTTGGCAGCGGCGGCGATGGACTTGCCCACCTGCGCAGCGGCATCGATGTTCGCGCCCGACGGCTTGACGCCGAGGGTGGAAGCGGCGGCAACGGTCTTGCCGGCGCCATCGTCGATGATCTGCGCGTAGATGTGCTTGCCGGTGCGATGCACCGACAGGCGCGGCTTGCCGCCGGCGCGGCTCTTGAGCGCGGTCCGCACCCTACGGCGGCGGCGATCGAACAGGGAGAGCTTGGCCATCTTACTTCTTCTTCCCTTCCTTGCGGAAGATGTACTCGCCGCGGTACTTGATGCCCTTGCCCTTGTAGGGCTCTGGCTTGCGCCAACGACGGATCTCGGCGGCGAACTGACCGACCGCCTGCTTGTCGATTCCGCTGACCTCGATCGTAACCTGGTCGGGGGTCTTCACTTCGACACCCTCGGGCACGTCGAGATCGACGTCGTGGCTGTAGCCGAGCTGCAGCTTGAGCTTGCGGCCCTGAGCCTGCGCACGATAGCCGACGCCGGTGATCTGCAGCACCTTCGAGAAACCCTGAGTGACGCCTTCGACTAGGTTCGACACAAGCGTGCGCTGCAGGCCCCAGTGGCTGCGCGCCGTCTGGCTGTCATTGGCCGGCAGGATCGAGATGTTGCCGTCGTCGAGGTTGTATTTCACCAGGTCGTCGGTGCCGATCGCCAGGCTGCCCTTGGGGCCCTTGACGGTCAGCGTGCCGTTGTCGATCTGGGCGGTGACGCCGCTTGGGATCGTCACCGGCTTCTTGCCGATGCGGCTCATCAGAACACCTCCGCCAGCACTTCGCCGCCGACGTTCTGCGCGCGCGCCTCGTTATCCGAGAGCACGCCGCGAGGCGTCGAGACGATGGTGATGCCAAGGCCGTTGCGGATGGTCGGCAGCTCTTTCGAACCCGAATAGACGCGGCGGCCAGGCTTGGAGATTCGGGCGACGTGCTTGATCGCAGGCTCGCCCTCGAAATACTTCAGCTCGATCCGCAACGCCGGGTGCTTGCCGCTCGAATCCTCGGTATAACCGCGGATGTAGCCCTCACGCTGGAGGACCTCGAGCACGTTCGCGCGCAGCTTGGAAGCCGGCGAAAGAACGGAGTCCTTCTTCGCCTGCTGGCCGTTGCGGATGCGGGTGAGCATATCACCCAGGGGATCGGTCAAAGCCATGTTCTAGATCCTCACCAGCTCGACTTGGTCAGACCGGGAATCAGGCCCTTGTTGCCCAGGTTCCTGATCTCGATCCGGTTGAGGCCGAACTTGCGATAAACGCCGCGCGGGCGGCCGGTGGTGCTGCAGCGGTTGCGCACGCGGGTGGGATTCCCGTTGCGCGGAATTTCCGCCAGCTTGAGGCGCGCCATCAGACGCTCGGTCTCGTCGCGAGACTCGTCGTCGGCAATCGCCTTCAGCCGGGCGTACTTGCCCGCATACTTCTTCACGAGCTTCTTGCGCCGCTCGTTCTTGTTGATGGAACTCAGTTTCGCCATGGACTTAAGCTCACTTCCTTGCGGTGTCTTGGCGGCCGCTTACGCGGCCTGCTTCTCTTCAGTCTGCTGGTCGGCAGGGAACGGGAAACCGAACAGGCGGAGCAACTCGCGCGCTTCGTCGTCGGTCTTGGCGGTGGTGGTGACGATGATGTCCATCCCACGCACCTTCTCAATCTTGTCGTAGCTGATCTCGGGGAACACGATCTGTTCCTTGAGACCCATCGCATAGTTGCCGCGGCCGTCGAACGACTTGGGGTTGAGTCCCCGGAAGTCGCGGATACGGGGCATTGCGATCGTCACCAGGCGGTCGAGGAACTCGTACATCCGCTCACGGCGCAAGGTAACTTTGCAGCCGATCGGCATGCCCTCGCGCAGCTTGAACTGTGCGATCGACTTCTTGGCGATGGTGATGACCGGCTTCTGGCCGGCGATCAGCGCCATTTCCTCGGCGGCGGTCTGGACCTTCTTCTTGTCCTGGCTCGCTTCGCCCACGCCCATGTTGAGCGTGATCTTCTCGAGCCGCGGCACTTCGAGGCGATTCTTGTAACCGAACTTCTCGGTCATCGCCGCGACGATGCGGTCCTCGTACTGCTGCTTGAGGCGCGGGTTGTTATTCTCAGCCATCAATCGTCTCCCCGGACTTCACGGCAACGCGCACCTTGGCGCCGTCCTTCTTCGTCTCGAAGCGGACGCGGGTGGGCTTGCCGCCCTTGGGATCGGCGATCGCAACCTTGCAGATCGCCATCGGAGCGGGCGAACGGTCGATGCCGCCCTGCGGATTTGCCTGGCTCGGCTTGCGGTGGCGCGCGGCGACGTTGATGCCATCGACCACGACCTTGCCGTCCTTCGGCATCACGCGCACGACGGTGCCCGTGCGGCCCTTGTCCTTGCCAGACAAGACGACGACGTTGTCGCCCTTCCTGATCTTCGCGGCGGCCATCACAGCACCTCCGGAGCGAGCGAGATGATCTTCATGAAGCCCTTCGAGCGCAGCTCGCGCACGACAGGTCCGAAGATACGGGTGCCGATCGGCTCCTCGTTCTTGTTCACGAGCACCGCGGCGTTGGTGTCGAAGCGGATCACGCTGCCGTCGGCGCGGCGCACGTCTTTCCGGGTGCGGACGATGACCGCGCGGTGCACGTCGCCCTTCTTGACGCGGGCGCGCGGCTGCGCCTCCTTGACGGAGACGACGATCACGTCGCCGACGCTCGCGGTGCGGCGCTTCGACCCGCCCAGCACCTTGATGCACTGGACACGCTTCGCGCCGCTGTTGTCCGCGACGTCAAGATTGGACTGCATCTGGATCATCGATCCGGTTCCTTCTTACTGGCTTGCCGGAACGAGTCCGGCAGTTCCAAAAATCTTCAGTTGCCTGCGGCTTCGACTTCGAGCTCGGCTTCGACCGCCTGGGTCCCTCCGGCCCGGACCCGGTCCAGAACGGCCCAGGTCTTGGTCTTCGAAATCGGCCGGGTTTCCTCGATCCGCACGACGTCGCCGGGCTTGTATTCGTTGGCTTCGTCGTGGGCGTGGTACTTCTTCGAGCGGCGGATGATCTTCCCGTAAAGCGGGTGCTTCACCTTGCGCTCGACCAGCACGGTCACGGTCTTGTCGGTCTTGTCCGAGACGACCGTCCCGGTCAGGATACGCTTGGGCATCGTCTGGTTCCTTACTTCGCGCCGGCGCGGGCGCGCTCGCCCTGCAGCGTCTGGATGCGAGCGATGTCGCGGCGGACTTCACGAATCCGCGCGGGACGCTCGAGCTGGTTGGTCGCCGACTGGAAGCGCAAGTTGAACTGCTCGCGCTTGAGCTCGCCCAGCTGCGTTTCCAGCTGGTCGTCGGTCTTGGCGCGCAGATCGTCTACCTTGCCGGACGTCTTGGCAGAGGTCTTGCCAGCGGATTTGGTTGCAGCCTTGGCCATCATTCGCCTCCGAGGTGGCTGGTGTCGCCGAGGCGGGCGACGACCTTTGTCTTCACCGGCAGCTTCATCGCTGCGCGGCTGAACGCTTCCGCGGCCAGCGGACCAGGAACGCCGTCGAGTTCGAACAGGATGCGGCCGGGCTTCACCCGAGCAGCCCAGTATTCGATCGCACCCTTACCCTTGCCCTGGCGGACTTCGGCAGGCTTCTTCGACACCGGAACGTCGGGGAACACGCGGATCCACAAACGCCCCTGGCGCTTAATGTGGCGCGTGATCGCACGGCGGGCCGCTTCGATCTGGCGCGCGGTGATCCGCTCCGGTTCGAGGCACTTGAGGCCATACGAGCCGAAGTTCAGCGCGGTGCCGCCTTTGGCGTTGCCGCTGATCCGGCCCTTGAAGGCCTTGCGAAATTTGGTTTTCTTCGGTTGCAGCATCTTACTTACCTAACCTCAGCGAGCCGGACGGACGCCGGAAGTCTGCGCTTCCATCATCAGCCGGTCCTGCGCCATCGGGTCATGGCCGAGGATCTCGCCCTTGAAGACCCACACCTTGATGCCGATCACGCCATAGGCGGTCAGCGCTTCGGCCTCGGCATAATCGACGTTGGCGCGCAGCGTGTGCAGCGGAACGCGGCCTTCGCGATACTGCTCGACGCGAGCGATCTCGGCGCCGCCGAGACGGCCGCCGCACATGATCTTAATCCCCTCAGCACCGAGCCGCATCGCCGACTGCATCGCGCGCTTCATCGCCCGGCGAAACGCCACGCGGCGAACCAACTGGTCGGCAATGCCCTGGGCGACGAGCTTGGCGTCGATCTCGGGCTTGCGGATCTCGACGATGTTGAGCTTCACTTCGCTGGCGGTGATCTTGGCGAGGCTGGTGCGCAGCTTCTCGATATCCGCGCCCTTCTTGCCGATGATCACGCCCGGGCGTGCGGCATAGATCGAGATGCGGCACAGCTTGGCCGGACGCTCGATCACCACCTTCGAGATCGCCGCCTGCGGCAGCGTGCTGATGATGAACTTGCGGATCTCGATGTCTTCCTTGAGCAGCTGCGCATAGCTGCGCCCTTCGGCGTACCAGCGGCTGTCCCAGGTGCGGTTGATCTGCAGACGCAGGCCGATCGGGTTGGATTTATGACCCATCTTAAGCCTCTTCTTCCTGCTCGCGGACGACGATGCGCAGCCGGCTGAACGGCTTGAGGATGCGGGTGCTCTTGCCCCGCCCGCGCGTCGCGAAACGCTTCATGGTAATCGACTTGCCGACCGAGGCTTCCGCCACGACGAGCGCGTCGACGTCCAGGTTATGGTTGTTCTCGGCGTTGGCGATCGCCGAGGCGAGCACCTTGGCTGCGTCGCGCGCCATGCCGCGCTTGCTGAACGCGAGGATGTTCAACGCATCCTCGGCCTTCTTGCCGCGGATCAGGCCGGCGACGAGGTTGAGCTTCTGAGCCGACCCACGGATCGTGGTGCCGACGGCGAGCGCCTCGTTGTCGCCGACGCGACGGGGAGCTTTCTGCTTGCCCATTAGCGCTTACCCTTCTTGTCGGCCGCGTGCCCGTGGAAAGTCCGCGTGGGCGCGAACTCGCCGAGCTTGTGGCCGACCATGTCTTCGTTGACGGAGACGGGGACGAACTTGTGGCCGTTGTAGACGCTGAACGTCAGGCCGACGAAGTCCGGCAGGATCGTCGAACGGCGCGACCAGGTCTTGATCGGCGTGCGCCCATTGGCGTCCTGCGCGGTCTGCGCCTTCTTGAGCAGGTGGAGGTCGACGAACGGACCTTTCCAGACGGAGCGTGCCATCTCGCTTAACCCTTCTTCTTCTTCGCGTGGCGCGAACGGATGATCATCTTGTCCGTCTGCTTGTTATGGCGGGTGCGGGCGCCCTTGGTCGGCTTGCCCCACGGAGTGACCGGGTGACGGCCGCCCGAGGTGCGGCCTTCGCCGCCGCCGTGCGGGTGGTCGACCGGGTTCTTGGCGACGCCGCGGGTCAGCGGCTTAACGCCCATCCAGCGCTTGCGGCCAGCCTTGGCGAAGTTCTGGTTCGAGTTGTCCGGGTTCGACACTGCGCCGACCGTGCCCATGCAATCGGCCCGCAGGTAACGCTGCTCGCCCGAGTTGAGGCGAGCGATCACCAGACCGCGGTCACGACCGACCAGCTGCACATAGGTGCCCGCCGAACGGGCGATCTGACCGCCCTTGCCCGGCTTCATCTCGACGTTGTGGCAGATCGTGCCGACCGGCATCTGGCCGAGCAGCATCGCGTTGCCCGGCTTCACGTCGGTACGCTCGCCGGCAATGACCTTGTCGCCCACGGCGACGCGCTGCGGCGCGAGGATGTAGGCCAGTTCGTCGTCGGCGTACTTGATCAGCGCGATGAACGCGGTGCGGTTGGGATCATACTCGATCCGCTCGACCGTGCCCTCGACGTCCCACTTGCGGCGCTTGAAGTCCACGAAGCGGTACTTCTGCTTGTGGCCGCCGGCCATGCCGCGCGAGGTGACGTGGCCCTTGTTGTTGCGGCCGCCGGTCTTGCGCTTGCCCTCGGTCAGCGACTTGACCGGCTTGCCCTTGTACAGACCGGACTTGTCGACGAGGATCAGGCCGCGCCGGGCGGGGCTGGTCGGGTTATAGTTCTTGAGTGCCATGGTCTCTCTAGCCTCAGATGCCGCTGGTCACGTCGATGGGCTCCTGGCCCTCGACCAACGTAACAATCGCCTTCTTCGAGTCCGAGCGGCTGTAGGGCTTGCCCTTCCAGCGCTTGGTCTTGCCCTTCGACACGATCGTGTTGACGCTCTTCACCTTGCGGTCGAACAGCGCCTCGACCGCGTCCTTTATCTGCGGCTTGGTAGCGTCGTTCGCGACCTTGAAGACAACCCCGTTGTGCTCGCTGAGCAGGGTCGACTTCTCCGTGATGTGCGGAGCCAGGATCACGTCGTAGTGACGCGTATCGATTTCCTGCTTCTTAGCCATTGAAGCGCGCCTCCAGCTTTTCGATTGCGGCCTTGGTCAGGACCAGCGTGTCGTGCTTCAGGATGTCGTAAACGTTGGCGCCGGCGGCCGGCATCACATTGACGCCGGGCAAGTTGCCCGCGGCGAGCCGGAAGCCGTCGGCCACCGTGTCACCGTCGATCACCAGCACCTTGCCGTTCCAGCCGTTCTTGCCGAACGTCTCGGACAGGGCCTTGGTCTTGGCGTCCTTGAGCTCGAGGCTATCGACGATCACGAGACCGTCCTTGGCCTTGCTCGACAGCGCCATCCGCAGGCCGAGGGCGCGGATCTTCTTGTTGAGCGAAGGCTCGAAGTCACGCTTGCGCGCGCCGTGGGCCTTGCCGCCGCCGATGAAGATCGGCGCGCTGCGGTCACCGTGACGGGCGGTGCCGCCACCCTTCTGGTTGCCGTACTTCTTGCCTGTGCGGGCGACGTCGGAGCGCTCGCGGGTCGGGCGGGCGGTGCCGCGCCGGTTCTCGAGCTGCCACGTCACGACGCGGTGCAGGATGTCGGCGCGAGGCTCCACGCCGAACACGGCATCGTTGAGCTCAATATCGCCCGACGCCTTGCCGTCGAGTTTCTGGACCTTCACCTTCACGGATCAGCCCTCCTTGTTTTCGTCGGCGTTGGGCGCGTTGCCCTCGGCTTCGGTGTTTTCCTGGCCCACGGCGGGAGTGGTCTCGTCGCCAGCGCCGGCGTGCTGCTCACGGAGCAACTCGGCCTGCCGCTCGAGCGAAACCTCCTCGTGGACTTCGTGCTCGGCGGCCGCTTCAACCATGCCGGCCGGCGCTTCGTCGTGCTCGGGTATATGCGCGCGCTTCTTGTCGAGGACCGCACCGGGGAACGGCGCGCCTTCCGGCATCGGAAGTTTGACCGCGTCGCGGACCAGCAGCCAGCCGTTCTTCGCGCCCGGGACCGAGCCCTTGACGAACAGCAGGCCGCGGTCGGCGTCGGTGCGCACGATCTCGAGGTTCTGCTGGGTGCGCTGCTTGTCACCCATGTGGCCGGCCATCTTCTTGTTCTTGAAGACCTTGCCCGGATCCTGGCGCTGACCGGTGGAGCCGAGCGCGCGGTGGCTGACCGAAACACCGTGGGTGGCGCGCATGCCTCCGAAACCCCAGCGCTTCATGCCGCCCTGGAAGCCTTTGCCTTGGGTGTGCCCCGAGACGTCGACCATCTGGCCGGCGACGAAGTGTTCGGCGCTGATCGTCGACCCGACCGGGAGGAGCGCGTCCTCGCTGTCGAGGCGGAATTCGGCGACCTTCTGCTTGAGCGGCACTTGCGCCTTGGCAAAATGCTCGCGCTGCGGCTTGGCAACGTTCTTCTGCTTGGCCTCGCCCGAGCCGACCTGGACCGCGACGTATCCGTCACGGTCGGCGGTGCGGTGCGAAACCACCTGGCAATTTTCCAACGCCAGGACTGTGACCGGCACATGGCGGCCGTCCTCCTGGAACAGGCGGGTCATCCCGACTTTTTTCGCGATCACGCCAGTGCGCATGATCAAGCTCCTTAAACAGAGGCACACGGGACCATTCCCGCGTGCTTGTCAGCCCAAATTGTCGTGCGACGCCCCGTCCGGGCTGAAATGCTCCTTTCGCAAGGAGCGAGACGGGGGACGCGGCCCGGACTGATGTCCGGCGGTATCCCTATGTCTACGGGCCTATCGGCCCGACCGGATCAAGCGAGCTTGATCTCGACGTTAACACCAGCGGCCAGGTCGAGCTTCATCAGGGCGTCGACCGTCTGTGCGTTCGGCTGCACGATGTCGAGCAGCCGCTTGTAGGTGCGCACCTCGAACTGCTCGCGCGACTTCTTGTCGATGTGCGGGCCGCGGTTCACGGTGAACTTCTCGATGCGCGTCGGCAGAGGAATGGGGCCCCGGATCAGCGCGCCCGTGCGCCGCGCTGTGTCCGCGATCTCACCAGTCGCCTGGTCGAGCACGCGGTGATCGAAGGCCTTCAGGCGAATACGGATATTCTGAGCTTCCATGTCCTACTACCGATGCGAAAGAGCCACGGACAATCCGGCGAAGGACCATCCAAAAAAACAAGAGACCGCCCTGCCCGCCGGTGTTCCCGGCACTGAGGCGGCCCCTCGATAAATCCCGGCCGGCGGAAACGAATCCCCGCCTGCGAGCGGGCCTATATTACTTGGTGATCTTGCTGACAACCCCCGAACCGACGGTGCGGCCGCCTTCGCGGATCGCGAAGCGCAGGCCCTCGTCCATCGCGATCGGCGCGATCAGCTTGACCCCGATCGTAACGTTGTCGCCCGGCATGACCATCTCAGTGCCCTCAGGGAGCACAACTTCGCCGGTCACGTCGGTGGTGCGAAAGTAGAACTGCGGGCGGTAGTTGGCGAAGAACGGCGTGTGACGGCCACCTTCGTCCTTCGACAGGACGTAGACTTCGGCGTTGAATTCGGTGTGCGGGTTGACCGAGCCGGGCTTGGCCAGGACCTGGCCACGTTCGACGGCTTCACGCGCCACGCCACGGATCAGCGCGCCGATGTTGTCGCCCGCCTCGCCGCGATCGAGCAGCTTGCGGAACATCTCGACGCCGGTGACCACGGTCTTCTGCGTGTCCTTGATGCCGACGATCTCGACTTCATCGCCAACGTTGACGATGCCGGATTCGACACGGCCGGTGACGACGGTGCCACGGCCCGAGATCGAGAACACGTCTTCGATCGGCATCAGGAACGGCTTGTCGACCGGACGCTCCGGCTGCGGGATGTGCGCGTCGACCGCGTCCATCAGTTCCTTGATCGAGTTCTCGCCGATCTCGGGATTGCGGCCTTCGAGAGCGGCCAGCGCCGAGCCCTTGATGATCGGAATGTTGTCGCCGTCAAAGTCGTACGAGCTGAGCAGCTCGCGCACCTCGAGCTCGACGAGCTCGAGGATTTCCTCGTCGTCGACCTGGTCGACCTTGTTCATGTACACGACCAGCGCCGGCACGCCGACCTGACGGGCGAGCAAGATGTGCTCGCGGGTCTGCGGCATCGGGCCGTCGGCGGCGTTCACCACCAAGATGGCGCCGTCCATCTGCGCCGCACCGGTGATCATGTTCTTCACATAGTCGGCGTGGCCCGGGCAATCGACGTGCGCATAGTGGCGCGCCTTGGTCTCGTACTCGACGTGAGCGGTCGAGATGGTGATCCCACGTTCGCGCTCTTCCGGCGCCTTGTCGATGTTGGCGAAATCGACCGCGGTGCCGCCGTTCTCGGCAGCCATCACCTTGGTGATCGCGGCCGTCAGCGTGGTCTTGCCGTGATCGACGTGACAGATGGTGCCGATGTTGCAGTGCGGCTTGTTCCGCTCGAATTTTGCCTTGGCCATGTTATCCGTAACCTCTATCTGTGATTTGATCTTTTGCGGTGTTGGGAGGGGCACCCGCTGAATCAGGCGCCGCCCCTAGACGCTCAGCCTGCCTTAGGCAAGCTTCTCCTTGACCTCCGCCGCGACGTTCGCCGGGACTTCGTCGTAGTGGCTGAACTGCATCGTGTACTGGGCGCGGCCCTGGCTGAACGAGCGCAGTTCGTTGACGTAACCGAACATGTTGGCGAGCGGCACGAAGGCCTCGACAACCTGCGCGTTGCCGCGCGTGTCGGTGCCCTGGATCTGCCCGCGACGGGAGTTCAGGTCGCCGATAACGTCGCCCATGAAGTCTTCCGGCGTCACCACCTCGACCTTCATGATCGGCTCGAGCAGCTTGATGCCGGCCTTCTGCGCCGCTTCGCGCATCGCGCCGCGGCCGGCGATCTCGAACGCCAGCGCCGAGGAGTCGACGTCGTGGTACTTGCCGTCGAGCAGCTCGATGTCGAAGTCGATGATCGGGAAGCCGATCAACGAACCCGTCGCCGCGGTCTCGCGCATGCCCTTCTCGACCGAAGGAATGTACTCGCGTGGGATATTGCCGCCCTTGATCGAATCGATGAAGTTGATGCCCTGGCCGCGTTCGCCGGGGCTCAGCTTGACCTTCACTTCGCCGAACTGGCCCGAACCACCCGACTGCTTCTTGTGGGTGTAGGTCAGTTCGACCGGGCGGGCGAGGCTTTCGCGGTAGGCCACCTGCGGCGCGCCGACGTTGGCCTCGACCTTGAATTCGCGGCGCATGCGATCGACGATAATGTCGAGGTGCAGTTCGCCCATGCCTTTGATAATCGTCTGGCCCGATTCGTGATCGGTCGACACGCGGAAGGAAGGATACTCGGCCGAGAGACGGTTGAGCGCGATGCCCATCTTCTCCTGGTCGGCCTTGGTCTTGGGTTCAACCGACAGTTCGATCACCGGCTCGGGGAATTCCATCCGTTCGAGCACGATCGGCTGCCGTTCCGAGCAGAG
>DATIQN010000066.1:0-1794 GCA_035470785.1 Croceibacterium sp.
GAAATGCCGAGACCGTTGTTCACGCGCGGCAGGTTCTTCACCGAGGCATAAACCCGCCGCCCCGGCTTCGACACCCGCTCGATCTCGCGGATCACAGGCTCGCCGTCGAAATATTTCAGTTCGATCTCAAGCTCGCTGCGCCCCGAGGCATGCTCGACGCTGGCGTAGCCGCGGATGTAGCCTTCCGCCTTCAGCACTTCGAGCACATTGGCGCGCATCTTCGAGCCCGGGGTCGAAACCTTGGGCTTGGCGCGCATCTGTGCGTTGCGGATGCGGGTGATGAGATCGCTGATCGGATCGTGTGTCGACATGTCCGACCCCCCTTACCAGCTCGACTTCACGAGCCCGGGAACCAGGCCCTTGGAGCCGAGTTCACGCAGCGCGATGCGGCTTAGCTTGTTCTTGCGATAGACCGAGCGCGAACGGCCGGTGATCTCGCAGCGATTGCGGATCCGGGTCGCCGACGAATTGCGCGGCATCTCGGCGAGCTTCAGCGTCGCCGCAAACCGCTCTTCCATCGGCTTGGTCTTGTCGGCGATGATGGCCTTCAGCTTCGCGCGCCGGGGCGCTGCGTTCTTGGTCATCCGCTTGCGCCGGTTGTTCTTCTCGATCGAACTCTTCTTTGCCATGCTTGGCTCCTGGGTTTCCGCGTTTGAGAGGCTTTAGTTCAGCGTCTCACTGCCGGAACGGGAAATTGAATGCGGTCAACAATGCCCTTGCTTCGTCGTCGGTGGCCGCGGTGGTGCACACCGTGATGTCCATGCCCCACGTCTCCCCCATCTTGTCGAAGTCGATTTCGGGGAAAATGATGTGCTCCTTGATGCCGAGCGAATAGTTGCCGCGGCCGTCGAAGCTCTTCGGATTGAGGCCGCGGAAGTCGCGCACGCGGGGCAGTGCCACGTTCACCAGGCGGTCGATGAACTCGTACATCTTGGCCTTGCGCAGCGTAACCTTGCAGCCGATCGGCTGGTTTTCACGCAGCTTGAAGGTCGCGATCGCGACGCGCGAGTAAGTCACGACTGCCTTCTGGCCGGCGATCAGCGACAGATCGGCCGCGGCCAGTTCGGCCTTCTTGCGGTCGTTGACGGCTTCGCCGACGCCCATGTTGAGCACGACCTTGTCCAGCCGCGGCACCTGCATGATGTTGGCATAGCCGAACTGTTCGGTCAGTTTGCCGCGGATTTCCTTGTCGAACTGTTCGCGTAAACGCGGAACGTATGCGGTCTCAGCCATCGATCTCTGCTCCCGAGCGTTTGGCGATGCGTACTTTCTTGCCATCCGCCTGAATCTTGAAACCCACGCGGGTCGGCTTGCCGTCCTTGCCGACGATCGCGATGTTGGACAGGTGGATCGGCGCCTCTTTCGAGATGATGCCGCCCTCCTGGGCCTGGGTCTGTTTCTGGTGGCGCTTGACGAGGTTGACGCCGCGGACCAGCGCCTTGCTCTCGGTCGGACGCACCTCGAACACCTCGCCGGTGCGACCCTTGTCGCGGCCGGACAGCACGACGACCTTGTCACCCTTCCGGATCTTGGCAGCCATCACAGCACCTCCGGCGCGAGCGAGATGATCTTCATGTGGTTCTTGGCGCGCAGCTCGCGCGGGACGGGCCCGAAGATGCGGGTGCCGACCGGCTCCGACTGGTTGTTGATCAGAACGGCGGCGTTGCGGTCGAAGCGGATGACCGAACCGTCGGCGCGGCGGATGTCCTTGCGGACCCGCACCACGACCGCCTTCATGACGTCGCCCTTCTTCACCTTGCCGCGCGGAATCGCTTCCTTGATCGACACGACAAT
>DATIQN010000067.1:0-9564 GCA_035470785.1 Croceibacterium sp.
CCTGTTCTTCATCGTCATCGGCAATGTCCTGCCGAAAAGCCGCCCGGGCTTCTTCGTCGGCATTCGCACGCCCTGGGCGATCCTCGACACCGACAACTGGATCGCCACTCATCGGCTGGGCGGCAAGCTGATGATGCTCGCTGGCGCGGCCATCGCCCTGTCCTCGCTGCTGCCGCTTCCGCGCGACTTGCGGATCCTGACGATGGGCGTTTCGATCGCCATCATGGTGATTCCGCCGCTCGCCTACAGTTGGTGGCTGTGGCACCAGAAGATGAAGGGTGGGAAGCCGGCGGGCCAGCCACCGACCACGTGAGGCGGGCGGGGTAGCTGGCGCGGAATTCAATACACCTGACAGCGCGCTCGGCCCGCGATTGCCTGTGACAAACGAGTCACAGGCAATCGCGGGCTTCGACGCCTATGGAAAGCGAGATTGAGTCGGCTCCTTCAGCGCATTATCACCAAATATTGACCATCCTCGGGCATCAGGGTGTCGCGGCGACCGATTTCGGTTGCGAGGGGTAAAGAGGGAGACGGGATGATGTACGGTGATGTCGGCCGCGCCGCTTATGTGCGCGGCCTGCTTTTCTGCAGCGTGGCCGGAGTGGCCCTGGCGCTGCCATCGGTTGCGGCGGCGCAGGACACCAATCCGCCGGCCCGCGAAGAGGCCAAGCCAGCTGCTCCCGCCCAGGCGGCCTCCGCGGCGGACCAGGACAGCGGCAGCGGCAACGAAATCCTCGTCACTGCGACCAAGCGCGAGAAGACCCTACAGGACGTTCCTGTCGCGGTCACCGTGACCACCGCTGACACCATCGAACGGGCCCAGATTCGCGATCTCAAGGACTTGCAGACCGTCGTGCCGTCATTGAGCGTCGGCCAGCGCCAGAGCAGCGCCCAGACCAACTTCTTCATCCGCGGGTTCGGCAACGGCGCCAACAATCCGGGCATCGAGCCGTCGGTCGGCGTGTTCGTCGATAACGTCTACCGTTCGCGCACCGCATCGCAGATCCTCGACTTGCCCGACGTGCAGCGGATCGAAGTCCTGCGCGGTCCGCAGTCGACGCTGTTCGGCAAGAACGCTTCGGCCGGGGTGATCTCGATCACCACCAAGTCGCCGTCGTTCGACTTCGGCGGCGAAGGCGAACTGAGTTACGGCAACTACAACGCCATCGTCGGCAAGGCCTACATCACCGGTCCGCTCAGCAAGGACATCGCCGCCAGCGTGGCGGGCGGGTTCAACTCGCGCGACGGTTTCTTCAAGGATGCAAACACCGGGCACCGCACCAACGATCGCAACCGCTGGTTCGTCCGCGGCCAGCTGCTTTACGATCCGGGCACCGATATCACGATCCGGCTCATCGGCGACTACAGCCATATCGACGAGAATTGCTGCGCGGTCGTCAACCTGCAGAGCAGCGCCGCGACCGGCGCCGTCCTGGCGCTGGGCGGAATGGTCAACGCCCCGGCCGACAAGTTCAAGGACGTGGTCTACAACAACTTCGATTCCAAGAATAAGGTCGAGGACTACGGCGGATCGGCGCAAGTCGACTGGGACCTGGGCGGCGCCAAGCTGACCTCGATCACCGCCTATCGCGGAACCCGCTCGATCACCAACCAGGACCCCGATTTCACCAGCGCGGACCTAGTCTATCCGTTCTACCAGAACACCAAAATCGGCACGTTCACGCAGGAACTGCGCCTGACGGCGGACATCGCCGACCGGGTCCACGCGCTGTTCGGCGGGTTCTACATCAACGAGGAAATCCACCAGACGGGACTGTTGACCTACGGCACGCAGTTCCGTCCTTACGCCAACCTGCTGATCCAGGGCGCCACCGGCGGGGCGCTCAACGTGCCGACGCTCGAGGCGACCTTCGGTGCGTTCGAAGGCAACCCGGCCAAGTACATCAACCAATTCTTCGCCACCGGGCAGGGCTTCCACGAGGATTACAGCCTGCATAGCCAGGCGGCCTCGGCGTTCGGCCAGTTCGATATCGACGTCACCAAGGACCTGACGCTGACGCTCGGCGGCAACTACACCGACGACCACAAGCAGTTCTTCACCAACGTCCATTCGACGGACGTGTTCTCGAACATCAACTTCGATGCGCCGCAATATGCGCCGTTCCGCGGCGCCTTGTTGTATCAAGGCGCCTTGGCGAAGACGGTTGGGGCTGCGCTCGGGCTCGGCCGTCCGGCGACCGCCGGGGAAATCGGCGCGTTCGCAGGGGCCAATCCCGTGGCCTTCGGGGCGATCCAGGCCGGGTCGCTGGCCTTTGCCAACGCCAACGCCAACAACCCGGCGGCAAATCCGCTCGCCGCCTTGCGCCCGCTGCAATTCCTGCCGCCGTTCCAGAACGTGCCCAACTCGGTCGAGCCCGACCGGACCCACGACAGCAAGTTCACCTACACGGTACGGTTGGCATACAACTTGAACGAACAGTTCAACATCTATGCGACCTACGCGACCGGCTTCAAGGCGAGCTCGATCAACCTTTCGCGCGACAGCCGGCCTACAGACGCCGACCGGCTCGCGCTGATCCAGCAGGGAATGGCCGTCAACAACCTGACCGTCGGCAGCCGCTTCGCCGGACCCGAGAACGCCACCGTGATCGAAGGCGGCATCAAGGCCAACCTCGGCTGGGCCTCGGCCAACCTCGCGGTGTTCGACGAAGCGATCAAGGGCTTCCAGTCGAACATCTTCAACGGGGTCGGTTTCGAACTGCTCAACGCCGGCAAGGAAAGCACTTTCGGCGTCGAGTTCGAAAGCGTGATCAAGCCTGTGACGAACCTGGTCCTAAACGTGGGCGTAACTTACCTCGATCCGAAGTACGACAGCTTCAAGGCCTCCTCGGTCGGCGACCTGACGGGCACAAAGCCCGCGGGGATTCCGGCGTGGACCGTCCTGCTCGGCGCGGAGTACGATTATCCCGTGGGCAACGGGATGATCGTCCCGCGGGTCTCGTACCTGTTCCAGTCGGATACCCAGCTCGTCGAAGGCCTGTCCGCCTTCCTCGTTCGCAACCCCGACGGCTCAATCGCGGATGCGAGCGCGGCCACCGCGGCGGCCAAGCCCTTCCGGCGCGAGCTCAACGACCTCACCGCGTCGCTCGGCTGGGAGATGAACAACGGCCTTTCGATCGAGGTCTGGGGCCGCAACCTGCTCGACGACCGCAACATCGAGACGATCTTCGACTCTGTGGCCCAGCCAAAGGGGATTTCGGGCTATCCGAATGACCCGCGGACCTATGGCGTAACCGCGCGCTTCAAGTGGTAAGCTAGCCTAGCCGCTCCACCTGGCCGTCGCTGACGCGCCAGGTGGCGGCCTCGCCGAGGATCCCTGCAAACGGCGCGCGTTCGGTGCCGGTCAGCCAGACTTGCGCCCTGCCGGCGCTAAGGCGCTCGAACAGCGCCTCGCGGCGCAGCGGATCGAGATGCGC
This sequence comes from Croceibacterium sp., assembly GCA_035470785.1. Taxonomy (GTDB): domain Bacteria; phylum Pseudomonadota; class Alphaproteobacteria; order Sphingomonadales; family Sphingomonadaceae; genus Croceibacterium_B. The sequence continues at coordinate 3,438 of DATIQN010000067.1, forward strand.
GGCGACTTCGTCAAGCAGCAGCACGCCCGGGCGCCCGGCGGCAGCCAGCGCGGCGTGGGCGAGAGTGATCGCGATCAGCAGCGCCTTCTGCTCGCCGGTCGAGCAACTGGTCGCGGGCACACCCTTGCCGGCCATTGTCACATCGATGTCGTCGCGATGCGGCCCGGTGAGCGTGCGCTGCGCCGTGCGATCGCGCTGGCGATGGCGGGCGAGGTCGTCGGCGAGCGCTTCGGCCTCCCGCGGTCCCGAAGCAATCAGCGTCAGGGCAGGGCGGGCGAACGGGGCATCCGGCAATGCCGCCAGTTCCTCGGCCAGCCGTTCGACCAGCATCGCGCGCCCCGCGGCGAGAGCGGCGCCCGCTTCGGCCAGCTGGGCTTCGAGCGAATCGAACCATTGCGGATCGGGGTCGGCGGCGTCGGCGAGCAGGCGATTGCGCTCGCGCAGGGCGGCCTCGTAGCGTGCGGCGTGACGCGCATGGGCGGGATCGAGCGCCAGCGCGAGCCGGTCGATGTAGCGCCGCCGGGCGCCGGCGCTGTCGGTGAACAGGCCGTCCATCGCCGGAGTCAGCCAACCGACGGCGAGCCATTCGCCCAGGCTCATCGCGCTTGTTTCGGCGCCGTTGACCTGGACGATCCGCCGCTTGGGCCGGCCCGGCTGCGTGCCGGTGCCGAGCATGACAGGCTCGCGCCCGTCGCCGCAATCGAGCGCGGCGCTGACGGCAAACCCTCCGGGGCCGCCGCTGCTGGCGATCTCGGGCAAGCTCGCTCGTCGTAGCCCGCGACCGGGCGCGAAGAGGGACAGCGCCTCAAGCACGTTGGTCTTGCCGGCACCGTTCTCGCCGACGAGCAGGTTGAGGTGCGCCGTGCCGTCGAGGCGGCTGGCGTCGTGGTTGCGAAAGTGGCCGAGGGTGATGCGATCGAGCGCCATGAGAAGCGCCATGGGTTAGGACAGCTGGGACCGCGATTCTATCGGAAATCCGCAATCCCGATTTGTGGTGAAAAATCCCAAATGTGCGCGATGGAAATTGCCATGGTAATTGGGGTGGGGCTCAGAAACCGCAGAACTCCGCCATTATTCGAAACTGGCATGGTCCCTGCACTCCTGTGTTCATCCGGCGGAAGGGCCGCTGGATAGGAGAATTAGGGGATTTGAAATGACTTTCACTTCGACTCTTTCGCAGCGCTTGTTCGGGCTCGTTGCCGCGTTCGCCATGAGCAGCTTCATCATCGCCGCGAGCTTCGCGCCTCCCTCGGCTCACGCTGTCCAGGCGATGTTCGCATGAGCGCGTTGCAGAACCGGAGCGTGGATGGCCCGGCCACCGAGTTCCACCTCGACAAGGCCAACGGCAAGGTGATGGGCGTGTGCGCCGGCCTGGCCAACCGCTTCGGCGGCGACCCGCTCGTCTGGCGCCTGGCCTTCGTGCTCGGCACGGTGTTCGGCTTCGGCAGCCTGGTCGTTGTCTACCTCGCGATCGGCCTGCTGGCGGATTGATCCGTCAGCGGCCGGTCGCCCCGGCCCCGCCGATGCGGAACGGCGAGAAATCGGTACCGGTGTCGAACACGTCGACCCCCTCGCGCCGCTTGAGGAACCCGACGATCGCGTAAGTCACCGGCGTCAGCACCGCTTCCCACAGCGTCTTGATGCCCCACTGGGTCAGCGCCACGGTGATCACCAGATTAGTGGTCCAGCCCGCCGCTCCCAGGAACGCCAGCGGATAGAACAACGCGCTGTCGACCCCCTCACCGAAGATCGTCGAGCCGATCGTGCGGGTCCATAGCATCCGGCCCTTGGTCCAGATCTTCATCTTCGCCAGCACGTAGCTGTTGACGAATTCGCCGGCCCAGAAGGCGGCGATCGAAGCGAACACGATCCGCGGCACCTGGCCGAACACGGCCTCGTAAGCCGCCTGGTTGCCCCAGTCCTTCGCGGGCGGCAGCGCCACCACCACCCACGCCATGAACGCCATGAACAGCATCGCGGAAAAGCCGGCCCAGATGCTGCGGCGGGCGTGCGCGTATCCGTAAACCTCGGTCAGCACGTCGCCGAGCACATAGCTGACCGGGAAGAACAGCACCCCCGCGCCGAACGGCCACGGGCCGATTCCCGGCAAGTTGACGACCGCCACCTTGCCAGCGCCGATCACGTTCGAAAGCAGCAGGATGGTGACGAACGCCACCATCATGAAATCGAAATAGCGGAGCGAGCGCCGCGCGCCTGCCTGTCCGTCGATCCTGGAAATGTCCCCCGTCATGCCCGACTGACTATCGCGATTTGCCGCACAGGCAAAGCACGCTATTGCGCGTGCCCACGCGCCCGTAGTTCAACTGGATAGAGCACGAGCCTTCTAAGCTTGGAGTTGCAGGTTCGAGTCCTGCCGGGCGCGCCAGATATCAGTGGCTCTCGAAGTGCGGATAGAGGACCACCAGCAGGACCACCGCGATCCACACCAGAACCAGCAAAACTGTTTCGAACTTGAACCGCACGGCCGCCTCGTGGGTTGCTGTTACCCGTCTTTTCCGCAAGCGCCCGAGCCCGGCAATATAGCGAAAGTTAGGTTCGCCCTTTCGCGGCGGTCCGGTTAGCGGATCGGGGGGAACCGGCTTCGCCCTTCAGCCGCGTCGTTTCTTCGCGCGTGCTTTCGGGGCCGGTGTTGCGCCCGGCCAGACCGCCGCCGAAGCCAGGGCCCTTATGGAACGGCTCCGGATCGCCCTCGCGCAGCTGAAGCCCGAACAGTGGCGACATGCCCTCGCAGCGGCCGAGGCCGCCGTAGAGGTCGAAGCCGCGGTCGATCCAGCCGCGCAGCGGCTCGTCCTCGGTCATCGGCGGGATGTCGGCGACCGAGGCGCAGAACAGGAACACCGAAAGCAGACGGTAGTCGGCGTAGTTCGGGCTTTCGCCGCCGATCCAGGGATGCTCGGCGAAGGTCTGGCGCAGCAGCTCGAGGTTGGGCAGGACTTGCGGCAGGCGCGCCTCGCGGCCGAGGATCACGTCCTCCATCTTGGCGCCGAACATCCGCTCGCGGCTGGTGGTGACGTATTCGTGATCCTGCGGCAGCGAGCGGTCGCGGTACGACTTGATGTAGCAGGTCATCCACGGACCGATCGCCGTTTGCCACAGCCAGCGCTCCAGCGTCTCGGTCATGACCTTTTCGCTTTCGCTGGCGATCAGCGTCGGACGGTCGGGGTAGGTCTTGTCGAGGTATTCGGCGATCAGCCAGGAATCGAGCACCCAATGGCCGTCGTCGACGATCGCGGGCAAGCGCTCGGTCTTGCCGCCGGTGCGCTCCATAATCCCGGTGAAGCCGCCCGGAACCACGTCGAGCTCGAAGCCCTTGTGCTTGACGGCGTACTTTGTCGCCCACACGAACGGGCTGATCGTGCAGCCGCTGGCGAGCTGCAGGTCATAAAGCGTGACGGTGTTGTTCTGGGCCACGGCGCCTCTCCGGGAAGGGTCTGCCTCTGCCTATTCCTGCAGCCGCTTGCGCGCCAGTGTTGGAGGTGGAACCCGCGTGTCGGGATTCTTTACATGAACGGACAGCGTTAACGTTTCGCGAACCATCGTGTCGCGCGGAAAACCGCGATTGCGCGGAACTGGCACGGCCCATGCATTTATGTTCGTGTCTTCGAACAGAGGCGGGGCCGCCCCCTGGTCCCCCGAGTCTCCTCGGCCCCGCCTCCCCGAAGACCTCCCCAGAAACAAAAAAGCCCCGCCGAAGCGAGGCCTTTCGTTTGCCGCGCGCAGGCAGCTTAGCTGGAACTTCCGACTTTCTCGGTCAGCAACTGCTGCAGTTCGCCGGCTTCGTACATCTCCATCATGATGTCTCTGCCGCCGACGAACTCGCCCTTCACGTAGAGCTGGGGAATCGTCGGCCAGTCGGAGAAGGCCTTGATGCCCTGGCGCACTTCGGCGTCCTGCAGCACGTCGACGCTGTCGAAATCGACCCCGCAATGCTCGAGGATCGCGACCGCCCGACTGGAAAAACCGCACTGCGGAAACAGCGGCGTGCCCTTCATGAACAACACGACGTCGTGCTCGTTGACGATCTGGGAAATGCGCTCGTTGGCGTCGGACATGTTGAGACCCTACATTCGGAGAAGCTGTCAGGCCCTCAATTGGGAACGGCGGTGGTCAGTTGCAAGGCGTGCAGCTCGCCGCCCATGCGCCCGCCGAGCGCCTCGTAGACGAGCTTGTGCTGCTGAACCCGGTTCTTGCCCGCGAACGCGCCACTGATCACGTGGGCGCGGTAGTGGTCGCCATCGTCGACCAGCGCCTCGATCTCGACCTTGGCATCGGGCAGCTCAGCCTTGATCAATGCCTCGATCTCGGCCGCGCTCATCGCCATCAGACGCCGCCCATCAGTTGCCGGCGGGCCTCGACGTTCTTGTCCTCGAGCGCGGCGCGCACGCCAGCTTCGTCGATCTCGTAACCCGCGCTGGTGAGGTCGCCGAGCACTTTGCGGATCACGTCCTCGTCACCGGCTTCCTCGAACTCGGCCTGGACCACTTCGCTGGCGTAAGCGGCGGTTTCCTCCGCGGTCAGGCCCATCTTCTCGGCGGCCCACTGGCCAAGCAGCCGGTTGCGCCGCGCGGCGACGCGAAAAGCCATGTCCTCATCGTGGGCGAATTTCGCTTCCTCGCCGCGCTCGCGATCGTTGAAATCGGTCATCTCAGGTCCCTTGAGTGGTGTGTATCGCCGTTAGCGCCAAGGGGCGTCAGGCGGCAAGCCCGGTTCCGCGAGCGACCCACGGCTGTTCGGCGCGCTGGCGCGCCTCGAAGGCCCTGATCTGCTTCTCGCGAGACAAGGTCATCGCGACTTCATCGAGGCCGTTCAGCAGGCAATGCTTGCGGAACGGATCGATCTCGAACGTGAAGCGGTCCTGGAACGGCGTGGTGACCACCTGGTGTTCGAGGTCGATCGAGATCGGGTCCGTCTCGGCGACTTCCATCAGCCGGTCGATCGCGGCTTGCGGCAGCGCGACCGTGAGAATTCCGTTTTTGAACGCGTTGCCGGCGAAGATATCGGAGAAGCTCGGCGCGATCACCGCCTTTACGCCCATGTCGAGCAGTGCCCAGGCGGCGTGTTCGCGCGAGGAGCCGCAGCCGAAGTTGTCACCGGCAATGATGATCGGCGCGCCGGCCCAGCGCGGGTCGTCGAACACGTTGCCTTCCTCGGTGCGAACGATCTCGAACGCGCCGCGTCCCAGCCCTTCGCGAGTGACCGTCTTGAGCCACCTCGCCGGGATGATCACGTCGGTGTCGACGTTCTGGCGGCCGAACGGATAGGCGCGGCCTTCGACGTGGCGGACCGGTTCCATCAATCGGTCTCCGGCTTTTCATCCGAAGGGATCGGGCCGTGCTGCCGCGGCTTGTTCTTCTTCTTGCGACGATTGGCGTAGAGCAGCGCGGCGGCCACCGCGGCAGAACCGATCGCGGCGCCGGCGATCACCGCCTTGCCGGTATTGGACGTGCGTTTGGTCATGCCCATTTCATTGGGGTGGCTTGGCCCGAGAGGCAACCCTTGATGGGGTCTCAGCGGAGGAATTCGCCTATCGCCGCCCACAGCCGGCGTTTCTCGGCGAACGGCATCGCGGCATAGGCGGGACTTGACGAGGGCAGGGGCAGAAGCGCCAACCCCCTCCCCGCCAGCGCGGCCATCCCGATCCGCGCCGAGGTCGCGCCGTTGAAAGCCACTGCGCGCAGATCGGGCAGCGTTGCGACCAGTTCGGCCAGCGGATTGTGCTCCGCTTCGCGGATTGCCGTATCGAGGCTGCCCTTTCGCGTGGCCGAGGCGACCGTGTCCCACAGTCCTATCCGGGCCGCGAGCAGCGCCTCCAGACGCGCTTCGTAATCGAGCGCTTCCAGTTCGAGTCCGATCGCGGAGCCGACTAGCCGCCAAAACTGGTTCTGCGGATGCGCGTAGTAGCGCGCCGCCTCCAGCGAGCGCTCGCCCGGCAAGCTGCCCAGCACGAGCGCCCGGATATCGGGCGCGAACTCGATGCTCTCGATTACGAAGCGCGTTTGGAGACGCTGCTCGCAGCGCGGATCGGGCTGTGGGACACGGTCGCCTCGGCCACCCGAACGGGCAGCCTCGATGCGGCAATCCGCGAAGCCGAGCACAATCCGCTGGC
>DATIQN010000068.1:0-5173 GCA_035470785.1 Croceibacterium sp.
AGCGGATGGTCAAGCAGCGCAAGGATTCGATCGCGCAATTCACGGCCGGCAACCGCCTTGACCTGGCCGACGCCGAGCGGGCCGAAGTCGCGATCCTCGAGGACTACATGCCGCAGCGCATGTCGGAAGCCGACGTCGACGCGGCCATCGATGCCGCGCTCGCCGCGGCGCGGGGCGTCGGCGCATCGGGCCCGGCCCTGATGGGCAAGGTCATGGCGGCGCTCAAGCCCGCGCTTGCCGGCCGCGCGGACATGGCCGAGGTCTCGGCCCGGGTCAAGGCCCGGATCTGACGGGCCCACGCAGCTGCCGGGTTGCGCCGGGGCACGCCGGGCGGCCGGGATCTTCGCCCGCGGAAAGTGCCGCCGGCCGGTGACACGATCGTGCGGGCGCAGGCCTATAATGCCCCGTTGCCCTGCCGTGTGGGAGCGCCCGCGGCCGGCTGAAGCAGTCGGCCGCGCGGTGCCCTCGGTGCGCGGCGTGGTTCGAAAGCGAGCAGGTTCGAAGCCATGATCCCCAGCGACTTCGTGCAGACCCTGCTTGCGCGCGTCGACATCGTCGACGTCATCGATCGCCTGGTGCCCCTCCGGAAAGCCGGCGCCAACTACCAGGCCTGCTGTCCGTTCCACAGCGAGAAGACCCCGTCGTTCACCGTCAGCCCGACCAAGCAGTTCTACCATTGCTTCGGTTGCGGCGCCCACGGCACCGCCATCGGCTTCCTGATGGAATATGCGGGCAAGTCCTTTCCCGAAGCCGTCGAGACACTCGCCCGGGATGCGGGACTCGAGGTGCCACGGGTCGAGCGTCCCGGTGAGCGCGAGCGCCGCGAGGAGGCGACCGACCTCTGCGACACCCTGCTCATCGCAGCGAAGTTCTACCGTGCCCAGCTCAAGGACGCGACGCCCGCGATCGAATACCTGAAGCGCCGCGGCCTGACCGGTGCGATCGCCGCGCGATTCGGCATCGGCTACGCCCCCGACGCCTGGCAACCCCTGGCGGGCGCCTTCCCCCGTTACGACGACCCGGCGCTCGAGGCTGCGGGCCTGGTGATCAGCGGCGACAGCGGCAAACGCTACGACCGCTTCCGGGGACGCGTCATGTTCCCGATCCACGATGCGCGCGGGCGCGTGATCGGCTTCGGCGGACGCGTCCTCGACGGCGGCGAGCCCAAGTACCTGAACTCACCCGAGACCGCGGTGTTCACGAAAGGCCGCGAGCTCTACGGCCTCTTTCTCGCGCGCGACGCCATCCGCGACGCGGGCCGTGTCGTCGTCGTCGAGGGCTACATGGACGTCGTGGCGCTCGCCCAGCACGGCGTCGAGTACGCGGTGGCGACGCTCGGCACGTCGACGACGCCGGTCCACGCGCAGAAGCTGTTCCGCCTCGCCGATTCGGTCGTGTTCTGCTTCGACGGCGACGCGGCGGGTCGCAAGGCCGCATGGCGGGCGCTCGAGAACACCCTGCCGGTCCTCGCCGACGGCAAGGAGGCGCGCTTCCTGTTCCTGCCCGACGGCGAGGATCCCGACGATTTCATCCGCCGCCGCGGCAAGGCGGCGTTCGAACAGGCGATCGCCGCGGCGCAGCCGCTCTCGGAATACCTGGTGTCCGAGCTCGCTGCGCTGCATCCGCCCGGCACGGCGGAGGGACGCGCGGCGCTGCTCTCGGCGGCACGCCCGCTGATCGGCCAGATCGCCGCCCCGATCATGGGGGCGCTGCTGCGACGCCGGCTGGCCGAACTCACGGAGCTGCCCGGTGACCAATTGACCAGACTGCTCGGTGACGGCCCCCCGCATCCGGATCAGGCCCAGCGCAACCTGCCGCCGCGGCAGACCCCGCCCCGCGGGCCGGCGCGCAGGCCGCCGTCGCTGCTGCGCGCCCTGATCCAGGGCGTGCTGCTCGAACCCGACCTCGCCCGCCGCCATGCGTTGCCGCAGCCGGAGGCGGACGGCGCGGAGGCCGGGGCGCTCGCCGCACTGATCGCGCATTGCCGCGATGCGCAGGGGGACCTGACCACGGCTGGCGTGATCCAGCACTTCGCCGGAAGCCCCCATGCCGAGGCATTTGCGACCGCGCTCGCGTCGGCCGCCTATCAGGGGCTGTCGGCCGAGCAGGCCGAGACCCAGGTGCTGGCGGCCGCCGGACGCTGGCGTCAGCAGGAGGATCGGCGCGGATTGAAGGCCCTGCTCGCACGGCCGTTCGACGGGTTGACTGCCGAGGAGCGGGAATCGCTGACGCAGGGCCTGAAAGCCCATGCCAAGCCGGGCTCGGCATGAAGGCTCGGCTTGCGACGAGCGGATTTGAACAGGTGACCGTGAGCGAGCTATAATTTGCGGTTTTTCGCGGCGCCCCCATGTAGGACCGAGGACGGCGCTGGCCCCGCGTCGGTTCGCGACTCTCCCCCGAGAGCGGCGCCGTCGAGACAAGGACGATCATGGTCAAGAAGCACGCGAAGCCTGCCCGCAAATCCCCCGCCACCGCCAAGTCGAAGTCCGGCCCGCGCAAGGGCGCCGCCTCGGCCAAATCAGGCAAGTCCGGCAAATCCGGCAAGTCAGCGGCCAGGAAGCCGGCCGCGTCGGCCAAGCGACCGGCGGCCAAGCGCCCGGCGACCGCGGCCGCCGGCAAGAAAGGCAAATCCGCCGCCAAGCCGGCCGCCAGGAAACCGGCGGCCAAAGCCAGTCCGTCCAGGAAGCCTGCGCCCAAGCCCAAAGCCACCGCACCCAAGTCCGTCGTAGCGTCGACCAAGGCGCCGGCGGGCACGCGAGGCGCCGTCAAGGCGGTCGTGGCCAAGCCCGACAAGGCGACCACCGCCAGGCCGGACAAGGTCAGCGCGGCCAAGCCTGACAAGAACGTAGGCAAGCCCGACAAGAACGCTGCCAAGCTGGCCGCTGCCGTCGCGGCGACGGCGGCACCCGCCGCCAAGGGCGGCAACAACGGCGCCGCCAGGGCCGGCACCAACGGAAACCACAAGCCGTCCGCCGGCGAGATCGCGGCCCGGATCGCAGGCAAGCGCGCCGAGGATGCCGCGCACAAGAAGGGCAAGAACGGCAAGCACGCCGAGGCGGCGCCGCGCGAGCTGACGCCTGCCGATGTCGAAGCCCGCAAGCGCAGGCTGAAGACCCTGATCGTGCTCGGCAAGGAGCGGGGTTACCTGACCTACGCCGAGGTCAACGACCATCTGCCCGACGACATCCTCGACGCCGAACAGATCGAGGGCATCATCTCGATGATCGGCGACATGGGCATCCAGGTCTACGACGAGGCCCCCGACGCCGAAACGCTGCTGATGTCGGAAACGACGCCGACGGTGCCGGCCGAGGACGTCGAGGAGGAAGCCGAAGCCGCCGCGTCGACGCTCGATTCCGAGTTCGGCCGGACCACCGATCCGGTGCGCATGTACATGCGCGAAATGGGCTCGGTCGAGCTGCTGACCCGCGAGGGCGAGATCGAGATCGCGAAGCGGATCGAGGAGGGTCTGAAGCACATGATCCTCGCGATCTCCGCATGCCCGATGACGGTGACGCAGATCCTCGACCTCGCCGACAAGATCGCCAAGGACGAGCTCAAGATCGACGACGTCGTCGACGGCCTGCTCGACTTCAGCGAGGAGCTGACGGCGATCGAAGAGGCGGAGGCGGAAGGCGCGGAAGAAGAGGAAGAGGACGAGGCCGATCCCGGCGTCGTCGAGAGCGAGAACCTCGAACGGCTGAAGGTTGCCGCCCTCGAGCACTTCGCGACGATCCGCAAGCACTTCGTGCGCATGCACGCCGTGCTGCAGAAGGACGGCCACAAGGCGCCCAAGTACCTGGACCTGCAGAAGAAGATCTCCGGCGAGCTGATGCAGATCCGCTTCTCGGCGCGGATGGTGGAGAGGCTGTGCGACTCGGTGCGCACCGAAGTCGACAACATCCGCCAGATCGAGCGCAAGATCCAGGACCTCGTCGTCAACAAGGGCGGGATGCCGCGACCGGACTTCATCAAGGCGTTCCCGACCAACGAAACCTCGCTGCGCTGGATCGACCGCGAGGTGGGCGCGCATCACCCGTTCAGCGAGCAGCTCGCCAAGTACCGCCAGGCGATCGTCGAGCAGCAGCAGAAGCTTCTCGATCTCCAGACGCGCGTGATGATCCCCTTGAAGGACCTGAAGGAGATCAACAAGCAGATGTCGACCGGCGAGGCCAAGGCGCGCAAGGCCAAGCGCGAGATGACCGAGGCGAACCTGCGGCTCGTCATCTCGATCGCGAAGAAGTACACGAACCGCGGCCTGCAGTTCCTCGACCTGATCCAGGAAGGCAACATCGGCCTGATGAAGGCCGTCGACAAGTTCGAGTACCGGCGCGGCTACAAATTCTCGACCTACGCGACGTGGTGGATCCGCCAGGCGATAACGCGCTCGATCGCCGACCAGGCGCGCACGATCCGCATCCCCGTGCACATGATCGAGACGATCAACAAGATGAACCGGATCAGCCGCCAGATTCTGCAGGAGACTGGCCAGGAACCCGATCCGGCGACGCTCGCCGTCAAGATGGAGATGCCCGAGGAGAAGATCCGCAAGATCCTCAAAATCTCCAAGGAGCCGATTTCGATGGAGACGCCGATCGGCGACGACGAGGATTCGCACCTGGGCGACTTCATCGAGGATTCCAGCACGCTGTCGCCCGACGATTCCGCGATCTACGCCAACCTGCGCGACGCCACCCGCGAAGTGCTCGACAGCCTCACCTCGCGCGAGGCCAAGGTATTGCGCATGCGCTTCGGCATCGAAATGAACACCGACCACACGCTGGAAGAGGTCGGCAAGCAGTTCGATGTAACGCGCGAACGGATCCGCCAGATCGAGGCCAAGGCCCTGCGCAAGCTGCGCCACCCGACCCGTTCCGAAAAGCTGAAAAGCTTCGTCGGTAGCGGCGAACAATAAGCGCCCCTGCCCCGCCATTGGCGGAGCTTCACGGTGTTTCGGGTCTGTAGCTCAGCTGGTTAGAGCAGGGGACTCATAATCCCTTGGTCCACGGTTCAAGTCCGTGCATACCCACCAATAAAATCAACGGCCTATAGGATTTATCCAGTAGGCCGTTTATCTTTTTTGCGTTCGTGTAGGCACCATGTAGGTTTTTATTCGCGCGCAAAACTAGTATTTCCTAATCCCCCTCATGGGGTTTGGTTCGCGCTTAAATAT